>JACMQU010000110.1 GCA_014376805.1 Bacteroidia bacterium | reverse complement strand
TAATAATGAGCAGGCATAGGTTCTGATTCCTGTTCATAATTAGGTTGATCAAATTCATTCTTCTGAAGCAACCAGTCATTCTCTATCGCTTGCCTAAACAAACCTATAACTTTGTTTTCATTGAACAATACAAGGTTGCTTTATGGCCCGTATAGTTTAAATACCAATTGTAAGCCATTACTAAACTCTAATGCAAAAGATCTGTTATTTTGATGTGCAAAAACATGTTGCACTTTTGCGTTCAACAATTGTTTAAATAATGGATAAACAGCATTATTGCGGTCTACCTTATGCTCATAAAAAAAAAGCAACCCTGATTTGGCAGAGGTATTTAATTTAATAGTTAATTGCTCGTTATTCTTGCTGAACACAAGCGTTGCCTCATCTTTAGTTTGGGCAAATGCATCTTCTAATACAAAATCTTTAAGCAGTAAGTTAAGTTTAGTTGCGAGCGCAGGCATTAACCTAACATGTTGGTGAAATGATAACATTATAACTCAATCACTAAACCATCATATGCCAGATGAATGTTTTGCGGCAACTCTGTTTCCACTGCTTTGTGTGTGCCCATCTGATGACTGATATGTGTAAAATATGCCTGCCCGGGTTTAATAATTTCAACCAACTTTACAGCCTCTTCAAGTGTAAAATGGGAGATATGGGGTTCTTTGCGCAGTGCATTTAATACCAATACCTCACAGCCTTTTATCATTTCCATTTCTCTATGTTTTATACTATTGGCATCAGTTATATATACAAATTTATCGAACTTAAAACCCAATACCGGCAGTTTATGATGATACACCTGAATAGGTTCTATAAGGAGATTAAATAATTCAAAAGGAGCATCGGTAATTGTATGCAGGTTAAGATCTGGCACCCCCGGATACTTAGGTTCTTCAAAAGCATAATAAAATTCACTTCTTATGGCTGTCTCCACTCTTTTCTCACAATATAAATCTATAGCTCTTTTCATTTTATAATTAAAACCCCTTATATCATCCAGGCCCGCCAGGTGATCGCGGTGTGCATGGGTGTACAAAACGGCATCCAGGGTTTTTACTTTTTCCCTTAACATCTGTTCCCTGAAATCAGGCCCTGTATCAACTACAATTGTTTTATCGTTATATTGAACCATAATACTGGAGCGCAATCTCTTATCCCTGAGATCAGCAGAAGTACAAACTTCGCAATCGCAGGCTATAATAGGAATACCTTGTGAGGTGCCGCTGCCTAAAAAAGTAACTTTCATTTATTGGCACAAATTATTAAGTTTGACCAGTTAAAAAAAATGATTTTATCATGAATCCAAAATTAATTATAATAATTGCTTTTCCCTTGCTTTCCTTTGGTGCTTGTTCTCAAAAGTCGATCAAGGAAAATGAGGCTGATATTATTCAAACTACTTACCTGTTATTAAGCCCTATAGAATTTAATAAAAAAATATTAACAGAGCCTGGCGTTATTATAGATGTTAGAACAGGATCTGAACAAAAAAAAGGAATGCTCAAAAATGCCATCTCCCTTGATATTTTTCAGGATGCTTTTGAAGCAGAGATTGATAAATTAGACAGAGCCAAAATATATTATGTCTATTGTGGTTCGGGGGGCCGCAGTGCAGAGGCTTGTGAATTAATGAAGAAGAAAGGATTTACCCATGTTATTGATCTTGATGGCGGTTATTCTCACTGGAAAAATGAAGGTTTACCGGTGGAAGTAAGGTAATCAAATCTTCTCCGTTTAGGAGCAGATTACAAGTATTACAAAAGTGCTAATTTTCTCAAATATAACAGCAGCTATCCATAATCATATTTACTAAATGTTTTTTAATTACCTGTATTTTTCTTACTTTACAATAGGTATAAAAAACACTTTGTTACAAACTTTAAATGTTAATTCATTCCTGTTTTTTATTTCACTAAAGGTATAAATGAATACATACCTGGAAGCTTTTAAATTATTTCTTCACTCTTTAACAAATTTAATTTTTTGGTTTGACCCGGATTCATAGTGAACCCATACTATATAAATTCCCTGTTGCAAATTTTGTATATTAATCTCCTTATCTATCATGCAGTCTTCTGCGACCTGCTTACCCTGCAGGTCGAAAATTTTATATTCAATTAAGTTGTTTTCTTTCGTGTTTAAGATCAGTTTAACTGAAACCGGGCTTGGATAAACTGTAAGTGCGACAAGGCTTTCAGGAGCAAGTTCTAACCCCGTATTAACAGTAGAATACACGTATTTTGCTGTTGGCAAAACAGCTTTATTATTATAGCCATTATATGAAGTAGATAATAACAACCGCCCGTAACTACTATATTCATAAATAGTTTTAGCGGATAATTTAATCGTGTTCAAAACATCAAAACCTACTATCGAATCGGGATAAATTCTTTTACCGGAGTAAAAATATAAGATGCTATCTGTTAAAAAAAGACCCGTACGAAAGGGATTTCTAAAATATAATTTATACTTAACTCTTCCATATAAATCATAAAAATAATTAGTCATTTCTGTTATCGCAGAATCTCTTACTTTATTCTTATATCCAATGCTGTAACCCTAAACCTGCCGGGGTGTCAGATCAGCGTTTAAGCCACTTACAAAATAGTAACCACTATAAACTACATTATCAGAAGTATCTACATTGCCCGCGGCCAAGCCTGTATATTGGTTCAATAAATCATACTTGTAAATGGAGGCCGAACTACGTTTATAGCTGAGTGTATCTATAGTAGCATACCAATAATCTTTAATTTTTAACCTGCCGTTTTCATAATAAAAGGAATCAATATTTTTGATTTTTACAACTGTAGATTTATAAGCTCTCTTGGGAATATTTTGTAGTTGCTATTTGATTGCCATCAAAGAGATATTCTGTTATATATTTATCGATCTGGTTTGCTGATGTTACACGATAAACCGAATTTTTTTTGTAAATAAATAATTATTGAATTCAATTTTATATGAACAGTTTATCATCCAGTCATTTGTAAGTGATCTGATAGTATAATAATCAACAAAGAAATTTTGGGCTGGATATAAATTAGAATCGATTTTTTGATTTAATTTACAGGGATTCAAAAATGGAGATAGTGGATCAACAATAAACTGAGCATTTACCCATGTTAAAGGGAACATAATAAGGAACAATAGTTTTTTCATAAGATTTATTTATGAACTTATGTCAGTTTAACTTTAGCTAAAGTTGCTTTCATGTAGGTTCAAAAAGATACTTAACCTATTGCGGTTAGTGCATTCTCCCTTTTTTTATTTTACTTTTACCGCATGTTGCCCAAACAACACTATACACAACTAATTAAACAGGAAGCCCTCCGTTTGGGGTTTTCTTTTTGTGGCATGTCCAAGGCACAGTTTCTAGAAGAAGAAGCTCCAAAACTGGAAGCATGGTTGAACCAAAACCGGCATGGAAAGATGCAATACATGGAGAATTATTTCGATAAACGGCTTGATCCTACAAAATTAGTGGAGGGTGCAAAATCAGTTGTGAGTTTATTGTATAATTATTATAATCCCTCAGAGATATTTGAACCGGATGAATTAAAAATATCCAAATATGCTTACGGGGTAGATTATCATGTGGTGATCAAAGAAAAACTGAAAGAACTTTTATTGTTTATAAATGAAACTATTGGGGAGGTAAGCGGACGGGTTTTTGTTGACTCTGCACCTGTTTTGGAAAAGGCATGGGCAGTAAAAAGCGGATTGGGATGGATGGGCAAAAACGCCAATATCATCAATAAAGGCAGCGGTAGTTTTTATTTTTTAAGTGAATTAATTATTGATCTCGACCTGGAATATGACAGTGCGGCAACAGACCATTGTGGCACCTGTACGGCCTGCCTGGATGCCTGCCCAACCGATGCCATTGTTGCTCCTTACCAGGTTGATGGTAGCCGGTGCATCAGTTACTTTACCATAGAATTAAAAGAGGCTATACCACAGCATATGAAAGGAAAATTTGATAATTGGATATTTGGATGCGATGTTTGTATGGATGTTTGCCCCTGGAACCGTTTTTCGAAGCCACACCGGGAGCCATTATTTGCACCCGCTGATGAATTAACAAAGATGAAAAAACAGGAATGGAAAGAATTAACATCGGAGGTTTTTGATAAACTCTTTGATGGATCACCCGTAAAAAGAACCAAATACAACGGATTGAAAAGAAATATTGACTTTATCTTAAAAACATAATATGTTCAGGAAATTTGCCCTTCTCTTAGTGTACATTATTCCGGGTTTTATCCAGGCACAATCATATGAGCCTAATTATGGTATTATTCTCAACCTTAACTACCCTACCCTGGGTGGAACATTTGATAACTATATAGGCAGGGGCTTTGGAAGCTTTGGCATGTATTATCAACGGCCCTTTAACGCATACCATTCTAACAGCCTTTTCAACAGCTTTGACTATACCCTGGAGCCTGCTTACAGTGTAATAGGTTTTCGTGATCAGCAACTCGATAAACTTTATACCGGTAATTATATCGACTTCTCCGGCTATCTTAATTATATCCCCGATCGAATGTCAAACGACCTTAGAATAATCCTTGGTTTAAGACCTTCTGTAATGATTAATAATGCTACAGAAAAACCCGATAATAATGGTGGATATACTACTTCTTCTTTTGACCCCATTAATCAGAATTCCATAGGCCGGTTCGACATTTCGGGCTTGCTTGGTATTGGAGTTTCATTAGGAGAAGTGGCAAGTTTAGAACTCAAATATTCCTATAGCCTAACTAATAATACCACCGCTTTAATTATTAACGGAAGACCATCATACCTTGAATTTGGGATCAGGCTAAGTGCTATAAAGATAAGAGATAAACTTATTAGCAATGAGAAAAATATTGTTGCCGAGCTAAACAAAAGAAGTCAGGGCACCATGCTGATTATGCTCGAATCGCCTAATGAAAGACTGATACATCAATTGATTGTTGAGAAGCGTAGTGAAGATGCGGATTTCGTTAGAAGCCTGCAACTTCAAACCAATAAAAATATCATGGCCCAATTTGCCAAGTATTTTACTTTCTGTAAAGTTTTATATTTTATGGATACCGAAGCAGACAAAGTGAGCAGACGTAATTTTAACAACGTTTTTATTGATCAGAATTTAACTCCTATACCTGAAGTATCTTTTGATACAAGCAATTATATGTTAGGTTCATTCTGTGAAGATGTATCTGATTATACCAGAAAACCTGATTATGGTTTATACATTTATGATGGAAAATTTATACAGCTCGATAAACCTTATAATACAGTTTCTAATAATATGGGTATTTACATTGGTGGCGATCCGCTCAATTATTTTCGCCGTATTAAAACCTCAGGTTATCATCCGGAAGAATTTGGTAAGGTCATCAGAAAGTTTAATGATCGTTTGCATAGAATTAAGATTACGGGAACTTAATTTTAGCGTATTGTTAGAATAAAAAAAATTACTACCGTAGAATATGCGGCTTAAATATACGGGCTTATTAACAGCATGTATAAAACCACCCTGCAGGAAAACTTTTAAATCCTATGCTACTAATATAGTACCCCGGCCAACCTGGTATTTATAAAATAAATAATTAAACATTTATCCAGTTATGATCCAACCGGGTTTTACAGGTAATTAACTATATTAAAATTTATACGAGTACAACAAACCTGAACTGAAACAATATAATATTAATAATTATTCAGCATCATTGGCATAATCAGCATCAGAATATCTTCATCAGGATCTTGCTCAGCCGGCACAATTA
Organism: Bacteroidia bacterium; assembly: GCA_014376805.1. GTDB lineage: Bacteria > Bacteroidota > Bacteroidia > UKL13-3 > UKL13-3 > B1. The sequence continues at coordinate 76,841 of JACMQU010000110.1, read as the reverse complement.
CACCTGCTCTGTTAGGTTGCGAAAGTTCAAGAACTACCTGAGTGGCATCCATGGTGCTCAGCATTTCCATTAAATATTTTGAGTTAAAGCCTATCTCCATATCTTCACCCTGATAAGAACAGGTTAACTTTTCCTGCGATTCATTTTCGAAATCAATATCTTCTGCACTTACTGTTAACTCACTCCCGGCCAGTTTCAATCTAATCTGGTGAGTAGTTTTATTTGAAGTAATGGAAACACGTTTAACGGCCATTAAAAATTCGGCACGGTCAATTGTTAATTTATTTGGATTTTCTGTAGGAATTACTGCCCGGTAATCAGGATATTTTTCATCAATCAAACGGCAGATCAGGTTTACATCTCCAAACTGAAAAAATGCATTCTGGCGATTGAAATTTACTTTAACAACAGTATCATCGTTTGGCAAAGAAGACTTTAAAAGATTAAGTGCTTTCTTAGGAATGATTAAAGAATCTTCCGTACCCGGTTTTACATCATTGCGGGTAAAACGTACTAAACGGTTGGCATCAGTAGCTACAAAGGTAACATTGTTTTTAAACAACTGAAGATAAACACCTGTAAGGTTTAAACGTAATTCATCGCCGCTGGTGGCAAAAACCGATTTGCTAATGGCCTTTTGCAAAACCTTCGCAGCAATTTCAAAAGTATTTGCTCCTTCAATTTCCGGAGTTTTTGGAAACTCATCACCACGTTGTGCCGTTAATTTAAAACGGCCTGCTTCATATTTAATTTCTACAAAACCTTTTTCAATATTAATAGTAAATGCCAAGGGTTGATCCGGCATAGATTTTAACAGATCCATTGTGTTCTTTGACGGAATGGCAATAGAGACATTTTCTTTAGCATCCACTTTGATGGTGGTGTTCATAGTTGTTTCAAGATCCGTAGAATGTATGGTTAGCACACCTTCATTAATATCAAATAAAAAATTATTTAATATTGGGATTATAGGTTTTGCAACCACCACACCATCTATAAATGATAAATGTCTTAAGAGTACACTACTATTAACTATAAATTTCATTGGTATATTAATTTGTTTTTTAATGCATTGCTAAATAGCATAAATATTGATTCTAATTTAAATAAAACGGCTATTTTATTTATCCTCTTTCTTTGTGCTAATGCAAACAAAAATAAAGTGCCTGCTCTTAGTAGCAAAAACAAGTTATGCACAAGTACGTTGATTTTTTCTTTAATAAGGAATTAAAATACGCTTTACTCCTCCCGGCCAATCATTTTTTGGTTGATAGACAGTAAGGTATCTGCATCTGATTCGAGAATTAATTTTTCCGAATTTATTAATTTACTCAAATCAGGCTGACCGGCATTAATCCATGCAGTGTACCAAAAGGAGGCTACACAGATAACGGCTAGTTGCATACGCCTTTCTATCATTCCGTTAAGCTTTTGATGATATGCTTTTGCATAAGCGGCTGAATAAACTTTTATCAGATTTCTGCCCTTTGGTTCAAAACTATAACGCTGATTTTCTTTAAAACTTCCCTGCAATTGTTTTTCAAAACCAAAAACAGAATCAAGGCAGGCAAAACTTCCTTCTACTGCCTGCCATGCAGCTCTCAAAGGGTCATCAATATAAACAGCTTTGCCCATAAAAAAGTTATAATCACCTGCAAACAATTCGGGCAACCTGCTCTCTAAAAACCCATGAATGCCATGCTGCTGCGTTGTTTGTCCGTTATAATTAGAGGTGGTATGTAATGGAACATGAGCATCTCCAATATAATGGCCAATTTCTGCAGAGAGTTTTAAGATCCTTTTTTCATCCTTATTTTTAAATGCTTCCGTTAAGTCTTTAAGCACCCATGTTATGTTCCAGGGCACAATGCCGTAGGTAAATAAGGTATCTTTACTAAACTTCTCAACCGCCTTCATAAACCGCTGCGGAATAGTATCTAACGGCAATACCTGCTCATAATAATCAATATCTATATAGTGCTTAACTGCTTCCTCTTTTACCTGATAACGACGCTTATCCGGATCAACTGCATGTTGCGAAATAAAATCAATATGCAATTTATAAAAACCGAATAATTCTGGCGGCAAACAAAATACACTTAATTTATTTATCTGCTGATGTGCATAAAATCCCCAGCCATTGCTTAATAAGGGTGCTATAAAGCCAGCAAATCCTATCCAAAAATACCTGTAAAACTGTTTTCGCATTTATTTGGTTTCAACCACCGCAAGCTAAAATGAATAGTCAATCCAAACAAGTTAGCTAACCATATTAAATCCTACAAACACGATAAATTTTAAACCTTAATCCGGGTTAAAAAAAAATTCTTACATCCTGGCTATAACAACTTTTTATCAGGTTTAAATAATCTAAACAGATTCATTTTAGAGCAATAATCCTATCAGTTTCAGAAGCATTGTTGTTTTTTTTACCCGGGTTGAACCCAATCCTATAAGTGTGTACAATTTAATTTGTCACATAGTAAATCTAACTAAGATCCAAACACTCTCCTCAAAATTTCACTGATCCTGTGCATAGGGTCTTGTCTGATTTTTCTTTCTTCATCAGCCACTTTTATAAACAAACCATCCAATGCTTTTTGGGTAGTGTAAGCACTTAACGAGTTTTGTTTAATGGGTTCAAATAATACCCCATTAAGTGAAGCTTTATTATATCCATCTATTAACTGAGTGTAGGCTGTTTCTGCCGACACTCCTAAAACTAATGGTTTACTTAAAGATGTTTTAATTCGCGGGGTAAAAGCATTCATCAATTCTTGTATAGTTTTAGTTTTAAGGTATTCTGTGGCAGCAGTATTGCTACCTTTTAAAATCTGAAAACCATCTGCAATACTCATTCCTGTAATGGCATTTACAAAAATCTGTTTTGCCTGAGGTGCTGCATCTTCGGCTGCGCGGTTAATGGCTAAGATGGCATCACTGAGTAATTTGCTTCCACCCGGAATTTTAGATAAATTATTTACAAGATTTTGAGCTTCGGGTGGCAGGGCAAGCCTTACCAATGCATCACTAAAATAACCATTGGTTTTACCCAGTATATTCACAGAAGTATCCGTGCCCACAGAAAGTGCTGTTCTAAGCCCCCTGATTACCTCTTCATTGGTAAGTGGCGTGTTCTTTAAAAGATCAGGCAGGTTGGCATCTTTAGCAATTTTCTGCAACGTATCGCAACCTGAAAATAAACAAATTAAAAGCGAGATCCTTAATACAGCAACAATTTTCTTCATGCAGCAAAATAATAATTTATTTTTAAAAAGTCAGGATCCGTTTTGAAAACATGGCTAAGTAACTGATCATTTTAACATTATTTATGAATCAGCAAGGAAGCGCAGAATTTTTTTATTATTACAAAGAAATATATATTTTCGCATTTCCTTAAAAAGCGCAAGTGGCGGAATTGGTATACGTGCTGGTCTCAGAAGCCAGTGGGGCAACCCTTAGGAGTTCGAGTCTCCTCTTGCGCACGAGCAGAAGAAATGGAAATGGAAATAGAAAGAGACTCTTTCCCTTTCCATTTCTTTCCGCAAACACTTCAGTTGGGGGGCCAATCAACATTTTGGTCGGTATAATAAAATCAAATTGATTTTGTTGTTTTTGATAGATGAATTCAAATTATTTACAACGAATTACGATAGATCCCGAAATCTGCCGCGGCAAGGCGTGCATCCGTGGTATGCGTTGGCCGGTAGAAGTTATTATGGACATGCTTGGTTCTGAAATGAGCATCATAGACATAACTAACGAACACCCTGAGTTGGTTAAAGAAGATATACTTGCCGCTCTTCAATATGCTAAATTACTTACATCGGGTAAATCAATCAAAGAATTTGCCTGATGAAAGTTTATGTGATGTTCCTATTTCTTATAAGATCGTAAGATTTTTCAAGCAACATAATATCGATGCGTTTCATGTTAATGAGTTACCAGATAAATGGTTTAGCAAAGATTCTTTCATTGCCGGTTATGCCGACAAAAATGGGCTTGTGCTCATTACCAAAGATGAAGATTTTAAGAATTCGCACTTTTTACGCGGCAGTTGTAAACACCTAATCCGAATTACACTTGGAAATATTAGTAATGAGAAGTTAATAGCGATCTTCACAAACAACCTTCAAAAAATTTCTGACTATATGCTTTCAGAAAAATGCTATCTGGAAGTTAATGACCAGTATCTTGAGTTGAATCAATCTTAGGTTGAAGATAATAACTGAATATCAGAAACAAAGAGTTCGAGAATTGTCTCCTCTTGCGCACTTCAAAGGACTCACCACTTAAAAAGGGGTGAGTCCTTTTTCTTTATAACCGTTAGCCTTACCTGGATGATTAATTTCAAGAAATAGAATTAATCTTTGAAGTTCGAAATGCTTCATTTTTACGATCATACACGATTCCTTCAGGAAAGATCAATTTTTGCAATCTCTCTTTAACCTTGATATTGCCTGAGACCCATATTTCGCTAAGTTTCAAAGTTGAGCAAAGTTTAAACACCTCATTTTATTTATCTTTGACTCTTTATTAGACAGAATGAAAAAGGAAATTATATCAAAACTTCATAGCAGCTTTGAGTTAGCTGTAAACCAAAATGAAGATGTTGAGTTTTGGTTTGCAAGAGACTTACAAATACTATTAGGCTATGCTCAATGGAGGAATTTTTTGTTGGTAATTGACAAAGCTAAAACAGCTTGTACCAATGCTAAACAAGAAGTTTTAGACCATTTTGCTGAAGTCAGCAAAATGGTTGATGTTGGTTCGGGTGCAAAGAGAGAAATTGACGATATAATTTTGACAAGATATGCTTGTTATTTAATTGCACAAAATGGCGACCCAAAGAAAGATGAAATTGCTTTTGCAATGAATTACTTTGCGGTACAGACAAGAAAACAAGAACTTTTAGAGCAACGCCTCAAAGAGTGGGAACGATTACAAGCTAGAGAAAAACTAACATTATCAGAAAAAGAACTTTCGGGACTTATTTTTCAAAAAGGCATTGACAATGTAGGTTTTGGACGCATTAGAAGTAAAGGCGACCAAGCATTATTTGGCGGCAAGACAACTTCAGATATGAAAGCAAAGTTGGGTGTGCCAGACAATCGACCACTTGCTGACTTTTTGTCGACCATCACAATTAAAGCTAAAGACTTTGCAAACGAATTGACAAACGTAAATATTCGCAAAAGCGACCTAACATCAGAAACAGATATAACAAAAGAACACGTTAAAAACAACACAGACGTAAGAGGACTATTATTGAAAAGCGGAATTAAACCCGAAAATTTACCGGCAGAGGAAGACTTGAAAAAAATAGAACGGAAAGTTAAAGCGGAGGACAAAAAACTCCTTAAAGACACGAAAAAATTAAAGAAGTAGCCAACGCATTTGGTAGCACACTACAAACTTTAACACCACAGAGCTTCTCACAGACAGAAGGCTCTTTATATCTTCATTCCGGATTTCTATGCACTTATAAAATATCATATCCTCATTTACTACATTTATAGTCATAGCGCAGCCATACCGCTCTAAACATAGCCCCTATATCATTAACTACTTAACGCTTACTGTAAAAGCCGAAAGTGTTTATAAAGAATTGAAGGAGAAAAAATATAAACCAGGCGACCCTGAATTTTCGCTAACAAACCAAATTGTTCCAATTATCAACAGTAAAGGCCAATGAATTAGTTATATACGAATTAGACGAACGTGAAGGTCCTATAAAGAAATTACCTGATTACAAGGGCCTGCCCTCTGATGAAAATAAATTGAATGACTATTTGGAAGATTCAAACGAATTATTTGCTCAACTATTAGAAATACAGCAGGGAATATGAGTTTGAATTTTGATGTAGCAAATTGCCAAACAAAATCCAGTAGAAAGTCCTTTGGACTTTGTGATGACCCACTACCTGCCAATAACCCTGCTTACATTGACGAAACGAATGGAGATAATTGGATTGCAGTAGTAGAAAATGAAGATAAGCAAGAAATTACTTTTACTGCTATCGACAATTGTATTGAAATATTGAACGCTAATGGCAATTTGAAGCAAAGATGTGACGGAATGTTAACCTACAACACTACCATAATTTTTGTGGAATTGAAAGATAGGGATGCACAAGGAAATGCCTGGGTTGAAGATGCAATTCCTCAATTAAAATCCTCAATTGAATCATTTGAAAATATCATTATGGCTCACAATTTTAAAAAGAAGCTTGCCTATATTTCAAATAAACAACATCCCAAATTCAAATCAACTCAACAGAGAAGAATGGATGCTTTCTATGATGATACAAATTATGTTTTACGAATTCAAGGAAGAATAAATTTATAATATCTGAACCACATCTAAGAAACGCTCCAATATTTAGAAGCTAAAATTTAACATTTAACAAATTATGGATCACTTAAAAACGCTTTAAGCTGATGTTTTGAACCCACTTATGTAAGTAATACATTGCCCGAGTCAAACAACCCATATTTTAACCTTTTAACAGGGCACAAACAGTCCGTATCTCTATTTAACTTCTAAATACAGCAATAAAAATTAAAAATACTGCAAATTAAACTTGACTTTGTCAAAAATTATTATAAGTTTTGTTTAGCCTATTAAACAAGGGCTACTTATAAAAAAAAATACCGAAACAGGTTACTCTAAAAACGTAGCGTACCTCAAAGACTTTTATGGCCTGTGTGCCACCTATGGACCAACTTTTTCTCCCTCCCGTGCCAGTTATACGGTGACCGGAATGACGAGTTTAGGCGATAAAGCCCAAACCCTCCTCGACACCTTTAACAAGGCTGATGCCGCTTACACCTACAATGTAAATTTAAGAGTAGAATCTTTTAAAAGGCTTGATAAGTTGCTTACTTATCTTAAAAATTCGATGGAAAATGACGAAGCACCTGCAGAACTTATTGCCGACGTAAAAAGATTAATCAGCAAAATTAAACCGGCTACAAAAACGCTGAAAAGTATCACACCCACTCCGCCGCCTCTTCCGGGAAGCAATGACGACAAAAAAACAAAGGCCAGGGAGCAAAAAACTTTTGAGAACAAAGTGACTTATTTTACTGAGCTTATTAATCTAATTGAGCTAAATGAAGCTTACAATCCAGCCGAGCCTGATTTGTCGGTTGAAAGTTTAACGGCTTATAAAGATAAATTAGATTCGCTTAACACTACCGTAAGAGGCAATGAACAAACCTTAAACGAGCAGCGCAATTCTCGTGATGAAATGTTGCAGAAAGGTCCTGACGCCTTATTAAAAGTAGTTGACGGCGTAAAACTGCATGTAAAGCATGTATTTGGCGAAAACAGCAACCAATACAAGCAACTGGTAAAATTCAACTTTGCCGGGTAATAATTTATCACTTTAAAAAGGGCTCCATCGAAATATTTCGGTGGAGCTTTTTTTTTATTAGGCTGAGCCAAAAACATGACTGGTATGAAGGCATTTTGCAGGTGAATGTTTGGAAATTTAAGAGACTTGTTTGGAAACCTTCAAGCACCTATTCCAATTCCTTAGGGCTGCTTTCCGAAACCCTTAGGAACCTTTCCAAACCTTTAAGCAGCATTCCGAAACCCTTAGGCATGTTTACAAATCCTTTAGGCACCTATTCCAAATCCTTAGGCTGCTTTGCGGAACCCTTAGGCTGCTTTTCCAAACCTTTAAGCTTCTTTCCGAAAACCTTAAGTACGTTTTCTAAACCCTTAGGCACCTTTCCTAAACCCTTAGGCGGGTTTCCTAAACCCTTAGGCACCTTTCCTAAACCTTTAAGATGTAATTTAAAACACTTAAGGAACTTTTACAAACCTTTTAGTTGCTTTTCTTAACCATTAAGTACATTTCCTAAACCCTTAGGATGTTTTCTAAAACACTTAGGGAACTTTTCCAAATCCTTAGGCCGGTTTCCTAAACCCTTAAGCGGGTTTTACAAAATCCTTAGGAACTTTTCCAAAATCCTTGGGCTGTTTTTGGAAACACCATGAAAAAAATTCATTTTCTTCCGGTGTGCATAATTTTTAGATTAATTTATTATGTTTAAGTTTTAAATATTAGCCTACACATGCCCCAATCCATTAATTTTTTTTGTTGGCGTTGGTTTTGGGTTGATATAAATGAGTTATATGCCATTGTTATACCTTACTTATCAGATAACCAAAACAGTAAAAAAAATGAAAATAGTGATAATCGTAGCCGGAATAATTTTACTGTCTGCAATGGCATTCTCAAAACCTACTGTCCTTACCCCATTTTTAGTTCAAAGCAAAAGTATAATTGTAAGCTCCCCCAAAAACAAAACAGTTTAAAAGTATCATTCAAAAATAACTTTTAAAATTGTAACGTATCCACCCGCTAAAATACACGTGAATTTTCGGGTAATTAATTCATCGCATTTTTGCAGTAATTAAAAGAGGCACACCATACGTAAAAAAAAATAAAAGAATTTCTGTAAGGCCAGAAAATTCATAAATATTTGTTGGAATTTAACATAGAAATCATATCCATTAAAGGCCTGGAATAATTATTCCATCAACAAAATTTTCTCAACCTGTTTATTTCCTTTTTCATCGCTAATCTCCAGTAAATAAATTCCTGCTGCTATGTTTTCAAATGCATAAATATGTTTGCCCCGGTTCAACAAAAACTGCTGCAATTGTTGTCCAGATTGGTTCAACAAACGTGCTGTTAATTGTGTTAGTTGTGTTTCAATAAAAAGGCTTTTTAAACCGCTTACCTGCATAACATTTACAAGCCTTTTATCAATTTGGTGTGAACCTACTGTTATAATTTGTGAATATTCATAAGCACCATTCAAATCCATTTGCTTTAACCGGTAATATAAATGATCCTGCTCTGCGTTAGTATCTGTAAAAACATATTGTTGCGTAGTGTTCGAATTAACTTTACCGGCTTTAAAAGACAGCACATTAAAGTTTATCCCATCATCGCTGCGTTCTATTTCAAAGCCTTTGTTATTTTGTTCGGATGCAGTTGTCCAGTACAATTGCACCTGGTCAACTCCTATACGTTGTGCCATAAAATTTAATAAGGTAGCAGGTAAGGCCGCATTAGTCGGACCAATTATCTCAAAATCATCAATGGCCATGCCCACATCAACGGTGCCATTGTCAGACTTAAACACAACACGAAAACATACTTTACTGTTACCCGCCAGTGAAGAGAATACATATTGCATTTGTGTATAGGTAGATCGTGTTGCATTAAAGAATGGTTCGGTAACCGGAAATGCTGTTACACCAACAGTGTTTGCAAAATCATACCAACTGCTTAATACGCTTGAACCTAACTTTGTCCAGGTATTACCAGCGTTAATACTATATTCAACAATATAACCATCATAAGATATCTCAAATCTGTTCTTTACTTTAAAACGTAAAGTATAGGCACCGGAAGCTGTACAATTAAAACTTGGTGAGTACAATCTAACTTCACTATTATCAGCGTAATTGCCGGTAATACCAGTTACCCAGGCAAATGATCCACTTGCCGTTCCACTTTTACCTGTAGTGGTTGAACTGCCTCGTACAAACCCTGTACCGCTAATAACTTCACCCCCAAAATCATCCGGGTTGGTTTCAAAATTACCTCCGGCTGCCAGGGTATAGGGTACTGCACGATAAGGTAAAACATGAATAAAACTGTTAATAGTTTTTGTGTAAGCTCCACCATTTATGGTAAGGGTAACATTATAAAAACCTGCTATCAAATATTGTTTAACAGGGTTCTGAGCACTACTAAAACTACCATCACCAAAATTCCAGTTATAACTGCTGGCACCATTGGAAGTACTTATAAAATTAATAGGCTGGCTGATATAAACCAAGGTTCTATTTGCAGAAAAATCAGCAAATGGCGGAGAAAAAATATTGCTGGTAAATAAACCCCGGCCATGTGTTGCAGCAACTACCTGCTTATCTGATGCACGCATCTTTAACATATCTGTACGCACATTGGCAAAGCCATTATTACTGGGCTGCCAGTCGGTAGCAAATCCTCTTAAACTATCGGTGGTCCAAATGCCTAACTCTGTTGCTATCATAACCTGCCAGCTTTTATTAGGGTTAAACAGTGCCCATCGCACAGGCATATCAGGCAAATTTCCCTCCACACCTGTCCAGGTAAAACCACCATTTTTGCTTTCCCAAATACTGGTAACGCCATAATTAGAATAAGTAGTAAGCAGGTGATCATCATTGCCGGTTTCTACCTCTATACAAGACACACTGCCTGTAGGCATTCCCTTACCATTATTTAAAAATGAATCAATATGTGAAGATGAATTTGCATTGTCAACTCTTATAACCCGGCCTCCGTTAGTTCCAAAATACACCCTGTTGGTATTATTTGGTGATACTTTTACATGGGTAATTTTACCGCTGTTAAATACACCTACTGTTTCTGTGCTAACCGAATTTCCAGTTTGGGGATTATCCCATCGCTGATAAGTTCCATTATTGCCACACATATACATTTTGTTAGCTGCATCATCATAATCTGTAGGACTAATAAATGAACCAACATTACCACTTACATTTAACACATTACTAAAAGACCCACCGCTATTTGAGGAGCGATAATAAGAGGTATATACATAAGAGGTAAACCAAAAATTTGGCTGATCCTGATCTATATGACAAAAGGCTCCATCGCCGCCGGTAACCTGTGTTGTGGCATTTATACCAGCTGTGTTAAAACTGTGTGAACCGTTATCCTGGGCACCTGCCACAAACTGATTGGCACCGGCTAAAGGATGAATGTCGCACGCATAGAATTGAGTGGTATTATAATTATTTCCTTTGGTTATAATCGCAGGAGATGAACCGTTCATATTTGTACTTCTGTATATACCTCCATCATTTGTAAAGTAACAAACCAGTGAACTTCCCGGTTCAAAATATGCCAAATGCTGATCTGCGTGCACTTCCTGGTATCCAAAGCCACCATACCAGTGAGAGAGTTGTGTCCAGGTATTTCCGCCATTGCCTGTTTTAAAAAGATCTACCCCGCCAACAACACAAACATTTACGTTATTGGGGTCAACTGCAAGGCTTAAATCATACCATGCCTGTCCTCTGCTAAAGTCTTTATAATTAATACCTGCTACAGATACTCCGCCATCTGCATCAATAGGATGTGAAGCAATTGTATCCCAACTTACTCCGGCATTTGTTGATTTGATGATGGCAGAAATCTTACTGTTATATTCTACCAATGCATAAATTACATTGCTATCATTACCGGCAACTGCAATTTCCATCTGGTTCATGTTAACATAACCCGGCACTGTTAATGGAGCAGACCAGGTAGCACCAGTATTATAAGATTTATGTATTGAACCCGAAATACCTCCCGACATAGTTGTATATAAAGTTCCATTGTTCATCATTTCTATATCATAGCATATATTGCCAGTAGTGGAAGAAATGCCGGTACCTAAAACTTTGGTGAAAGTATTGCCGGCATTTACCGAACGGAATAAGCCACTTTTTGTGGCAACAAATACCGTATCTCCATTGCTTAAAGTAAATACTTTCTGGCAGTAATAAAATGAAGCGTTATTGGTTGATAGTAGTTGCGTCCAGGTTATGCCATTATTGGCACTTTTCCAAACACCCAGGCCTCTTATAGCGTCCATATTACCACTACCCTCTCCGGTACAAAAATACATTACCTGTGAGTTTGCAGGTGCTTGTGAAATAGAAGTGATGGCCAGGTTCTGAAAAAAATCATTAACAGGGGTCCAGGTTGGGTTTAATAAAGATATATTTGTTGTTTTCCATAACCCTCCACCTGCCCCGCCGGCCCAAATTGTTTTTTTTGTAGCATCGCTCATATCTACCAGCAGAGCACGTGTTCTTCCACCACAATTATTTGGGCCTCTTTCCTGCCAGGTTATGCCTGCAATAGCAGCTTTACCTAAACTTACAGCTGAAAATAAGTTGCGTTGGTGTATAGATGCCAGCTTTAATCTTTCCCTTGGCACTATTCCTAATGCAGGATCCTGCGTACGTTCAAACTCCTGTTGCCATGCCAGATCAATGCGATCTTGCAAAGGTGTTTTTTGTTCTAATGCTTCTGTATAAGCCTCACTCAACGTACCTTCAAGCATTGGTTTAACTGTAGTAAATACGAAGGGTAAAGCAACAATTAACAATGCTAATAAGGAACAAACATTTAAAATTTTTCTCATTAAAAGTTGATATTACCTTTCAAATATACGTAAATTATGTAAAAATTAAACCTAAGTTGTTAACCGTTAAATGGTTTATGATTTGTGTTTTATAGCCAGTATAAATTTTCCCTTCATGAATAATTTACTTTTATGAAAGATGTCACTTAGCGGATGAAACCAAAATTTATCCGGGCCCATTGTATCCCCCATTTAAAAATAAGGTTTGCTGTTCGCTATCGTTATTATAATTTAATAGCTCATTTAAATAGGAGAAATTGTATCCATTAATTTTTTTATCTCCCTTAACCAAACTATTTTCGGCCTTATATGAATAAAATACTTGTATTGCTTTTTATGGGTCTGAACCTATTGTTACAGGCACAGTCGTTTGACTACCGCAGCACCGAAAACCCTTATTACTGGAAGAACCGCAAACCCAATACGGCTTACTGGCAACAAGATGTACACTATATAATTAAAGCAAAACTGGATGATAAAACAGACATCATTGATGGGAACGAAACACTTACATATTACAACAATTCTCCCGATACCTTAAAGTATGTTTACTTTCATTTATACCAGAATGCATTTATTAAAGGAAGCTATCTGGAAAGCTTAAATAAGGTTAATCATTTTAAACAAAAATTTGGCAAATATGAGGCCGATGGCAAAGGCACTGAGATATTAAACATAGAGATCAAAAATATAAATGGTATAAATTTACCTTCCATGCAGGGCGTAAGTAGCATTGGTGGTAAAAAGGTTTTTGAAATTGATTATTCTATCATGAAGGTGAATTTAATTACCCCACTCCTTCCTAATTCATCATGCGAAATTACCATACAGTTTAAAACATATTTTGACGACGGCGGTAACCAGAGAAGAAGAATGAAACTATTTAAAGATGCCGCCGGTAACAAGCAATATGATGTGGTGCACTGGTATCCCCGCATTTGTGTGTACGATCATAAATTTGGCTGGGAAACAGATCAGCACCTGGGTAAAGAATTTTACGGAGATTTTGGCCAGTTTGATGTTTCTCTTACCCTTCCAAACAACTACCTGATGGAGGCAACAGGCGAACTGCAAAATGAACAAGAGGTACTGCCTGCTGACCTGAGGGCAAAACTTGATTTAAAAAACTTTGAAAAAAAACCCTGGGATGAAAAAGCAAGCGTAATCATTGAACCCAATGGCACTTATAAAACATGGAAATACCGCGCTGTAAACACCCACGATTTTGCATGGACCTGTGATCCTACTTATCGTTATAGTGAAGTTGTATTAGACCTTCCGGCCAACCCGAACAAAAAGGTTCGTTGCATTGCTGTGGTGCAGGAGCCACATGCCAGTGGATGGCAGGATGCTGCATTGTTCACTTCCAAAATAATTGCCCTGTACAGTAATGACATTGGTGCGTATGCTTACCCAAAAATGGTGTGTGCCGATGCACGCGATGGTATGGAGTATCCGATGCTTACCCTTGATGGCGGTAGAAGTCCGGGCTATTATGGCTTGTTTGCGCATGAGGTTGGACATAACTGGTTCTTTGGTATGGTTGGAAATAATGAAACCTATCGTGCCAGTTTAGATGAAGGCTTCACACAGTTTCTTACCCATTGGAGCATGAGCAGACTTACGGCTGAACCAAAAAATATGCTGAAAAAAACTTCTTATATCAGTAAGTATTACCGTCCGATGCCGTTGTTGGATCAAACCGTAATGACCGGCTACCTGAGAGACGCCATTAACCAGAACGACATACAGTTAAACACGCACAGCGATGATTTTAACGGTGCATTAAATCATGGTGGCGGGTATGGACATGTATATTATAAAACGGCTACCATGTTATATAATTTACAATATGTTTTGGGAGATGAATTGTTTTTAAAAGCCATGCAACATTACTTTAATCAATGGAAAATGTGCCATCCCTATTTTGAAGATTTCAGAAGCAGCATCATTCAATATACGCATGTTGATTTAAACTGGTTCTTTGATGAATGGCTGGAAACAACCAAACGAATTGATTATGGATTAGGCAAAGTTAAACGCATTAACAAAGATACGGTTGAGCTTAGTTTTTACCGCAAAGGGAGCATGCAAATGCCTGTTGATTTTGATGTGATTGCCAAAGATGGTTCAACACAATCTTATAGTATACCCAACACTTATTTTGCCAAAAACACGGGTACAATTGTATTACCCTTATGGAAAGGCTGGGGCATGTTGAACCCAACCTATACCACTCAGATTGCTTTTAATAAAGACATAAAAAATATAGTGATTGACCCAACTTACCGGTTGGCAGATATTAACCAGTTAAACAACAGTTTAAAGTGCCCTGTGCTGTTTACTTTTGATCACAACATTGTTAACCCGATTGATCGCAGACATTATATTTTAAAGTGGCGCCCTGATGTTTGGTATAATAATTATGATGGAATAAAAGCCGGCTTGCATGTGAATGGAAATTACATGAACCAAAAACAGGTATTTAATATTACTGTATGGTATAATACCGGTGTGCTAACCAATTATAATACCGAAACTTATAAGCAAAGTCAAGCAGTTTACCCTATTCATTATAACACATTATATAAGCACCGCTTTGCAAAATTTACGGATATAAACCTGCAATCGCGTTTATTAGATGGTATCTTTTTGAACCGGATTGGCATTGAAAAAACACATCAAAATACCATTTACCGTATCTATGCAAAAAGCATGCGCAGGGTGCAATTGTATTATTTGCCGGCATACCAGTTAATCTCTATTCCCGGAGCAGATTTTTATCCGAATATTTCTTCTTATGATCAATGGAACAATACCATTAATATGGAAATAGAACACAGTTATACAGCTTTAAATGGATCGGGAAAACTCTTGGTAGGCTTAAAAACAAGTGCGCTGTTTTCGAACTTTGATTATGCTTCTGCTTTTGCAGAAGTGATTCAACATAATAACGTATGGAAGTTTGAATTAAGATCGCGCCTGTTTGCACAATATATGACAGGAAGCAATGCAGCACCCGAATCGCAATTGTATTTAGCAGGTGCAAACCCCGAGACCATGATAGAAAACAAATACACACGTGCGGCGGGAGTATTGCCTGCAGAATGGTTTGCATACGGTATTACACCTAACCATCAACAAACAGGCGGCGGACTTAATTTAAGGGGTTACGCGGGTTACCTGGTACCGGTAAGCTTAAATAATGATCAGTATTATTTATTTAAAGGAAATTCGGGTGCCGCTGTAAATTTGGAATTAGATTATGATAAACTTTTTGCCATTCGGGGTGGTAGATTAGCGAAGTATTTTCATATTGACAGTTATCTTTTTATGGATGCAGGAATATTGCAAGCCAACAAACCAGTAGCCTTTGATGGTAAAGCCGTAAGCACAATTACAAATTTAAAAACACCTTTGTTAGCAAGTGCCGGCGCAGGTTTTGCATTTACCCTAAAACGCTGGGGCATACTGGATGAACCTAAACCACTGATTATACGTTTTGATATGCCTTTATACCTGAGCAATGCCCCTTACGCTGAAAAGGGCGATAACTTTAAATTTAGATGGCAGGTAGGTGTACTGCGGTGTTTTTAATTTTTGTGGTTAACTATTTTAGTTTAATATTGATTTTATAAACAAAATTTAATTATGAGCTTAGCATCCGAATTCAGGGAATTTGCCATGAAAGGCAGTGTGATAGATCTTGCAGTGGGTGTGGTAATTGGCGCATCGTTCAGTAAGATTGTAGACTCACTGGTAGCTGATATTATTATGCCTATTGTAGGCATTTTAACAGGTGGTTATAATTTCTCCAAGCTATCTTTTAAGTTTGGTGAAGCAGAATTAAAATACGGAAATTTTATACAGGCATTACTTAACTTTCTTATAATAGCATTTGTGTTATTTATGGTTATTAAGGCGGTAAACAGAATGAAAGAAAAGGCCGAAGCGCTGAATGCTTTGCGAGGTAATATATTGCCTGCCGCGGCAAATGAGGTGAAGTGATAAGGGTGCAGTAATCTGTTAGATCTTCTTCTCTTCTATAATTTTTGTTAAGCATGCAGGATAAAAGAGCAATTAGATTTAGCATCAGTCCCTTTTTATTTCTTTTATCATTCCTATTTCTATATACCTATGTATTAAATCTACTTTTAATTAATGAAATTTCATAAGCACTTGTTTAATACGAATGTTTACATTCGTTAATAAAAACAAAGAATGAACAATAGCGAATTGATCACTAAATTTTATCAATCCTTTTCAAAGGGCGATGCGGAAGGCATGGTAAATTGTTATCATGAGAATATCCGTTTTGAAGATCCGGCTTTTGGTGTATTAAATGGCAACGATGCAAAATACATGTGGCACCTGCTGGTTGAAAGAAGCAAGGGTGAAATAAAGGTCAGCTTTTCTGATGTGAAGGCTGATGATAAATCAGGTTCAGCGCAATGGGAAGCTGAATATAACTTTAAACAAACCGGAAGAAAAGTACTGAATAAAATTGATGCACAGTTTGAATTTAAAGAGGGCAAAATTATTAAACATACAGATAATTTTGATTTATGGAAATGGTCGCAACAAGCTTTCGGATGGAAAGGTTATCTCTTTGGCTGGTCTGAGTTTATGAAGCAAAAGATTCGTCAGAAAACAATGGGGTTGTTGAAGCAATATATACAAACACATCCCCGCGTTTAATTTTCGGTTCATAACAATATTATCAAAAATTATTATTAAACCCATGCAGCCCATCAACTCAAAGACCCTTGTTTTTATACATGGATTATTTATGAACCCCAAAAGCTGGGAGCCCTGGAAACGTTATTTTGAAGCAAGGGGATATACCTGTTATGTACCACCATACCCATATCATAAGGGTGAGCCTGCAGACCTGAGAAAGAAGCCTCATGCCGCTTTAGGCGATCTAAGCCTGTTAAATGTACTGGATGGTTTAAGCGCGTACATTGATCAGCTTCCTAAAAAAAATCCTATCCTTATTGGCCATTCAATGGGTGCATTGTTGGTTCAGCAACTAATAGCAATTAACAAAGGTGTGGCGGGTATTTGCATAAACTCGGCACCACCGCAAGGCATTACAAGTTTTAAATGGAGTTTTATAAAAGCAAATCTGCCTACCATTAACCCGTTAAAAGGTAACACGGTTTGTTTGCCATCGGTTAAATGGTTTCACCATGCATTTTGTAATACCATGACACTTGATGAAACCAAATTGGAATATGATAAATATGTAGTGCCAGAAAGCCGCAATATACCGCGCAGTTCAACAGGTGCTGAAGGTAAAGTTGATTTTAATTTGCCACATGCTCCATTGTTGTTTATTGCCGGTGAAAAAGATCAAATCATTCCATCTTCTCTAAATAAGAAAAATTACAAGGCCTATAAAGATAAAAACAGCAGAAGGGATTTTATGCAATTTAAAGACCGCACACATTACATCTGTTGTCAGCACAACTGGGAAGAAGTTGCTGCCTTTGTTGCGGTATGGATGAATAGCTTGCATTAATCAGCATATAGATTTATATGAATTTATATTTAAATGGTTCACTCACAAAGTACAAATAGACTAATCTTAACTTTATACTATTCGCTTTTTTATACATTTGTTCAATAAAATATAATTAATACCAACATGAAAATAGCAGTATTAGGAACAGGCACAGTAGGCAATACAATTGGTTCAAAGTTAATAGAACTTGGACATGAAGTTATGATGGGTTCGCGAACAAGTGCCAATGAAAAAGCAACGGCTTTTGTTGATAAACATAATAACACACATGCCTTGGCAGGAACATTTGCGGGGGCGGCAGCACTTGGTGAAATAATTTTTAATTGCACCCTGGGTATGGAAGCTGTGAACATTTTAAAAAGTGCGGGAGAACAAAATCTGAAGAATAAAATATTGATTGATGTTACCAATGCGCTCGATTTTTCTATGGGTATGCCACCTGCCCTGTCCATCTGTAACGATAATTCTCTGGGTGAAGAAATACAGAAAAATTTTCCTCAGATTAAGGTCGTGAAGACGTTAAATACTATGTGGTGCGGAATAATGGTTAACCCTGCTATGATCAATAATGCCGATCATAATGTGTTTATGAGTGGCAATGATGAGGCTGCTAAAAGTGAAGTAAAAGTACTGCTGAAAAGTTTTGGATGGCTTGAAAAAAACATCATGGACCTGGGTGATATTACCACAGCAAGGGGTACTGAAATGTTACTACCAATTTGGTTGCGGATATTTGGTTCAACAAAAAATGGTGCGTTTAACTTTAAGATAGTAAGTTAAATGAATGAATTACCTTAGGTTTACCGGATCTTGGTTGCTTTGTTGTGTTTTTTTGTAAATGTGAAGCAGCATAAAACATCATATTATTAAAAATGTATGAACAGCTTTATAATTTACTTTTTCACTTTTAATATCAGGCCAGATTATTAGTACTTGTAACAATTTTCCCTCACCTTAAAATTAACTGCTTATAAGCAATGCCATATCCGGTAAACGATCCTATAGCACCATTGATATTAGAAGTTACAGAAACGGGTGTAGCAAAGGGCCCTCCATTATTTGCAGCGTTTCTAAAGGAGTTCCAGAAGATAAATTCTTTGCGACCTATTTGCGAAAGATAGATGTTAAGCGTATCTCCATACCGATAAGGATTAATAGACTGAAACGGTCGTTCTGTGTTATTAATAAACTCATCATCGAAGGTATAAAAACGATTGGCGATACCCCAACCCGTTAAATTTGAATCCACATTTTTCCATAATGCCATCCTATAATTATTTTGCTCCGGACCATCTTTCCATTGCAGATAAAAATAGGCATTGGTATCTTTATTATTTTTTTCAAACCAGGTATGTATGCTATCAAAAACAACCGGAACCGGAATAAAAGTTTTACCATTTACTTTACGTCCGTCTTTTAACGCTATTTCTAATAAGTATGGCTTACCTGCTTTTCCCATAAATGATGGATTAATATATATACCGGGCAATAGGGTATCTGCCAGATCTATGAATTGCCTCCGGTTTGCTACATCATAAAAAGTATCGGTACCCGCAACATTACCTTCTGTTATATATACCGTGGCACCGCTTACTGCATTTAAACTCAGGTCTGGTTTAAAATAATCAATTGTTTTGGTGATCACCACGTAATTGAGGCTTCCAAATCTTTGATTTATAGATGCCTCTACCACTATTTCTTCTATTGAGGCAGGTACCTTTATATCAATTTGCTTTTCACATGAACTGCCTAAAGCCCACATAAATAATGCTGATATAAAAAACATGTTAATACGCATATTTAAAATTTAAAGTTCCACATAATGGAAGGTACAATCGGAAATAAATAAACCATATAGGCATTAACGGTTTTGTTAACCAAATCCGGATTAAAATAAATAAAATATGGATTGGCCCTATTATAAATGTTATAAATTGAAAAATTCCAGCTACTCTCCCATTTGTCTGTTTTTTTGCGGATATACGTAACAGAAATATCTGCCCTATGGTAAGCCGGAAGCCGGAATGAGTTTACTTTACTATATTTATCTATGAACGTAAATTTAGGTTGATTTTCTTTAGCATCATATCCGAAACGGTATGCATAGCGCGAATCGGGCAAGGTGGTAGCATTCCCTGTGCCATATACAAAAACAAAATTAGCTGACCATTTTTTATTGATGGTATAAGACAACAATAATGACATATCATGGGTTCTGTCGTATCTGTAATAATATGGCTCACCATTATTTAAGGCATCAAACTGCCGTGTTGAGCGGCTCCAGGTATAACCTATCCAGCCTGTAAGCCTTCCTGTTTTTTTACGGATAAATAATTCCATACCATAACTTAATCCATTTCCAAAAACCATTTCATGTTCCAGGTTCTGATTAAAAAATAATTGAGCACCCGGCTTAAATTCAATCTGATTATACATTGGTTTATAATAGATTTCTGCCGATGTTTCATACCTGTTTTGTTTAAAATTTCTAAAGTAACCCAATGCATACTGATAGGCTAATTGCGGTTTAATTAACCTGGAGCTGGGCACCCATAAATCAATAGGGAACTGGGCACCACTGGTTGTTGCCAGGTGTAAAAACTGATAGGTTTGTGTATAAGATGCTTTTACAGATGAACTGGAATTAAGGAGGTAATTAGCACTGAACCTGGGTTCAAGCCGGGGATAAAAAGCAATGGACTCTCCACTTTTAAAACGAGTGTGTTGCCCGGTAGGGAGCTTGGTATCATTATCGTAAACCTCTTGCTGGTATGGGCCCACGAGATTAAATGCAACAGCCCTTACTCCATAATTAACAGACCATCTGTGCGATATTTTCCATTCATCCATCAAGTACACCGCAAACTCATGTGCATATTGTTTGTTTATGGTTTCGTCTAAATTTATTGAACCTATAGTGCCCGATAAAATACCCGGCTGAAAAGTATGAAAGGTATAATTGAGACCGAATTTTACCAGGTGGTTATCATTGGCAAACCAACTGAAATCACTTTTCATATTCCAGTCCTGCAAACTACTTCTCACACTAATTCCACCACTTCCAAAAGTTGCGTCATTATATAAATCATACCGATTAAAAATTACACTGGTATTGCAAAATAACTTTGAATTAAACACATGGTTCCAGCGTAAAGTGGCAGTGCTGTTTCCCCAACCAAAATTAAACTTAACCTTACTGTTTAGTACACTCTGGTAATCAAAAATATCCCTGCCAAAATATGCTGATATAAACAATCGGTCTTTATCACTTAAAATAAAATTAGCTTTCAGGTTCAGATCATAAAAATAATAACTATTTCCTTTGATCCTGTCTGGCAAAAAGGGCTTTGCCAAAATATCAATATAGGTTCTTCTGCCCGAGATCAGGAAGCTGCTCTTTCCTTTTTGTATGGGCCCTTCAGCCGTTAAACGGGATGAAATTAAACCTATTCCACCACTATAATTAAAATTTTGGTTATTGCCTTCACGCATGTTTACATGGAGGATGGAAGATAACCGACCGCCATAATTTGCGGGCATCCCCCCTTTAATGATATCAACATTTTTAACTGCATCAGAATTGAAAACCGATAAGAATCCGAATAAATGGGATGGGTTATAAACAACCGCTTCATCCATTAAAATCAGGTTCTGGTCTGGTCCGCCACCCCTTACATAAAAGCCGGTACTTGCCTCTCCTCCGCTTTTAATACCCGGCAATAAAGTAATCGCTTTTAACACATCCGGTTCACCAAATATTACCGGCAAAGATTTTATTTTTTCACCGCTAATTTCAATACGACCCATCTCTGTACTTCTAACATTTTTATCTTCCCGTTCTGCGGTTATCACTACCTCTTTTACTTTAATACCTTCACCGGCTAAAGCCAGGTTGAGCGTGGTATTTTTATACAGGTTTAGCTGAACCAATTTGGTTTGAAAGCCAATATAAGAATATATAAGCTGATAACTGCCCTCTGCCAGCGTTAGCGAATAAAAGCCATAAGCATTAGTTGCTGCCCCACCTTTACCCTCTTTAACAAGCACCACAGCACCCGTTAAGGTTTCTCCGTTTGCAGAGTCTTTTACATAACCACTAATGGTAAAACGTGTTTGTGCCATTGCATTACTTGCAAAAATAAAACCTAACAATAAAATCAGAAGGAAGTTACGTAAAAGAAAATGCGAAATATTAACTTCAGGAAATTTAACCATGCGCAAAAATAATAGAATTTGTGATTTATAAATGATTGTGAAAAGTTTAGATCTTTGAAAGCATGAAATATCAAAACCGGTTTACATTCTTACTTTGCTTCGTATTAAAGAAATGCAAAAAAAATAAATCTCTTCAAAAAAAAATATTTCTATTTTAGCCTCATGTATATACTAGATACTTTAGCTAAGGAACATTCAAAAAAAAACACACTTGCTATAGTAGCCTATATTGGTGACGATCCTGAGCGGTTTAAGGAGTTATTAAATGTGTTCGCTCTGGGTAATACAAAGCTTATACAAAGGGCGGCATGGCCACTTAGCTATGTGGCAGAACTTCAACCCTGGTTGGTTCAACCCCAATTGGCTTTTATCTGTAAATTATTGGATAAGCCATTACACGTAGCGGTTAAACGCAATGTAATGAGACTACTTCAGAATTTTAATATTCCCAATAAATTAATGGGCATTGTTACTGATAAATGTTTTGAGTTTTTAACAGATAAAAATGAAACCATTGCAGTAAAAGCATTTAGCATGATGGTTCTTTACCATATTTGTTTAAAAGAACCGGATCTAAAAAATGAACTGATCCCGATACTGGAAGACCTGCTCCCATACGGTACACCCGGACTAAAAAGCCGATGCAAAAAAATTCTGGCAGCTTTGTATAAAATTTCCTGATCTAAGATAAAATATAATTGTTGGTCGATCAAAAAAGTAAAGAAAATTTATAACAAGCAATTTAAAATAATTAAAAATATTCAGAAGTAAAAGAATTTCATTACTTGTAATAAAAAAGGCGGTTCAATCCTTTTGAACCGCCATTTATATGCTGAGATGAATAATATTTTTTAGTACCTTATAAATAAATTTACACCATCCGGTACGCTAATTTATTTGCCTTTTTTCTTTTTATCTATTATAGGTGCAGATACCGCTGTTGATTTATTTTTTGAAGAATTTGATGCACTTACTTTCTTATCTTTTACAGCATCATTGTTATCTATGATATTCGTTTTTTTAACAATTTTTTTAATCGATTTTTTAACTGCTTTTTCAGTTTTTTCTGTTAGCTCTGCTTTATTCGAACTCAGCACTTTCTTAATAGCGGTAAAAAGATTTTTCTTAAGGGTTTTTTTTTCTGTTTTTTTCATAATATATAGGTTAGCTGATTTTATGTTTAAATTTTAGCCGACAAATATTAATAACAACTCATCCGTTTTTGTTACAAAATTATTCTAATTAGTTACATTATTCACATAAAGTTTAATTTAAAAAGTATATAATTAGTATGATTAAACAGCATCCAGTGATTTGCGTTTATTTTCCTTTATTTTTTTAAAATGCGAAGGCGTAAGTCCCGTAGTTTTCTTAAACTGATTACTCAGATGTGCTGCACTACTATAGCCGGTTTGAGCTGCAATTTCATTTAAATCTAACTCATCATATACCAGCAATTCTTTAACTTTTTCAATTTTCTGGTTGATCGTAAATTTTTCAATGGTGATATTTTCTACTTCAGAAAATATACTGCTCAGGTAATTATATTCGAAGTGCAATTGATCAGACAAATAATCAGAAAGATTTTGTTTTGGAAGATCAACATCCGTGTGCACCATTTTTATAATTATATTTTTCACCTTTTCTATGATGCGTGTCTTACGGTCATCAATAATTAAAAAACCCAGTAATTTTAGTTCTGAATTTAAGTTTTTAAGTTGATCTACCGATACATCCGTTGTTAAATCTATATCTCCTAATTGTACAAGGCTATAAGGCAAACTTAGTTTATTTAACACCTGCTTAACCATCATAATGCAGCGGTTACAAACCATATTCTTAATGTAGAGTTTCAAAATATCAATATATATGTAATTTTTGAATAAGCATCGCAAAATTTTTTAACAATAAATCTTTCCTACTTCTACTATTTTAGAAAATATAAAATTGCTACGGTTGTTATTTTATTTCTTCCAATTCCATTCCACATACCACACACTTACCAGCTTTTTCATAAGTCTTACCCTTCTCACAATCCATCGGACATTGATATACCGCTGCATTTTTAATGCTGTCTGATTTCATTTCAGTACCGGCTTTCTGATGAGAAGAAGTTGAATTGTTGCAGGCAGCTATTATGGCTATTGCTGCAATTGTAATGATTAAATTTTTCATTTTTTTACTAATTTTATTTTGATTACTTTATCCTTTATTGTTTAAATTATACTTAAGGACTGATGATAATTTTCCAACATTTTTGAACACCATTAACAGTTAAATTTAACAAATACATCCCCTCTATCCCATCAGGCAAATGGAAGATTATTTTTTCATTATTATCCCTTATCGGATCACCTGTATATATTAATTCTCCGGGCAGATTATGAATTTCAACATTTTCTATTTTAGAAATTTTATTTAATATTATAAGGTCCTTTTTAACAGGATTTACAATTACAATTTGCTTTGTTTGCAATCGGGTTTCATCATTAAGCCCGGTAGTATTTCTATATTGTACATTAAAAATCATATTGGAAGAATCCGCCGTGTTATTTTTGTTATAAATATGATACTTTATAATTGAGTTCCCATCAAAACCATGCGTTTCTATATGAAAAGCTATAAAACAGGTAGTATCGTTTATGCCATAATCTTTAATAAAAGAACCGCTTTGAACCAAATCATTTCTGCAATCTCCGTTAAAACAGGAGCCAATCAACCATCTGCTGTCAAGTGAATCACTTAACTTTTCCCAATTGTAATCATTAGCTTTATAATTTCCAGTGTGAAAAAATATCCGTGTTTCTTCATACAAAAAATCAACATTTGTATTCAGATTAACGGTGTTTCCTTTTGGAAAACTTATCTGCGAGTATGATTTAGTGACAGTACACAATACAACAATTAATAGAATTAAGTATTTCATAATTTTTTAAGCTTTAGCAACTCTTTATATCATAATGAGCCAAAATCTAAAGCCTTTTTTATTGTTTTATTATTTTTTGGATGAAAGATTTATTAGTTGAATTTAGCTTTAAAAAATATATACCACTTTTAAAAGTTGATATATCTATTCGGGTAGATACGCCAGTGATATTTTGTTGCCATACAACTTCACCCATTACATTTATAACTGTATAGGATGCAGATTGATCGGGTGAATTGTTTAATTGAACAAAAATTTCATTGGTTGCAGGATTAGGATAAACCATTGCAATTTCTTTTGAACTCAATACTTCCTTAGCATCTAGTGCGAAAACTTTAGAATTATCAATCTGATATACTTTTTTATTTAATTTATCAGCAAAATAAATTTTACCATCAGGGCCTACCTTAATGCCCATAGGATCTGGATTTACTGCATATCTGAGTTTGATCCGTCCTATTTCATTGAAATTATAAATGTCATAAATTATTATTTCATCTGTAGCATTATCAGTTACAATTAACCTGTCACCATAAATATCAATTCCAACAGGACTTATTAAACCGGTAGTAACAACATCTTTAAAAACCAATCCCGAGCAGGTATTATAACTTGCTAAAGGTTCATTGTTAACTTTAGTTCCCGGGCCATTTACAATTCCTGTAGTGATATCAATTCTAAATACTCTTTTACCAACAGGATCACATCCGTATAAATACTTTTTGTTAGCATCAATTACAATATGACTTGGTAAGGTGGCATGCTTGTTAAAAGTAAATTCCGGATATACCTGAACACTTCCTGCACTATGATCTTCACCACCAGGTTCATGGGTTTTAATATAATCATATCTTTTTATATTTCTTTCATAACCATCCAAGACCCAGTAAACCAGATTTTTTTCAAAAGCTATACCCTTGCTGTATGGACTTTGATGGATCATATCTAAATGGCTGCCATTAAAGGTTGCATTACTTGGATTACCAACAACACCATAAACATCAAGGTTGCCAGGCCATAATGTTGGACCTGAATAACGGCCTGAAGAATGATTGGCATCTAATACATCAGCACTTGTTGCCCAAAGACTATCTCCAAAAGCTATCGCACTTGCCATCGACATAAAATGCCAGGCATTACCATCTTTTACATATGTTGAGGTACGTGTACTTTGATTGGCATTAGAAACAATTACCGTTGAACCACCAGTAGCTGAAGTACCCTGATTTAAGATCCAAAGTTCAAAAGGTCTTGTCGTTTGATTAGGATAAAAATCAAGATCAACCGGTGAGTTTAGCGCATTAGATGAACTGGCCACCACAGTAAATACATTGTTGATGGAGTCTCGTACATAAGAATCAATAGTTTGCTGAGAATAAGCAGATTTAACGCATAATTCCAGGAGAATTAAACAGCCGAAAAACAATTTTTTCATACTTCAATTATTTTAATGATGTAAATTTTATGATAGATAGCATGGATATAAGTTCTTACTTCTTTTATGGAAAATATTTTAATTTTCCTTCAATTTTGTTTTAAAATTTTTAGGGTTGTAATTGTCTTATTGGTTAGTATTTGAATAAAATATTGCCCTGTTGGTAAGTTTGAAATATCAATTTTAGAAAAGTCTATATTAGTAAGATGTAATAAATTTCTGCCTAAAACATCACTTATGCTCACCTGTTGAATTACCGTGTTCGTGTTTTTATTCTGAATAAAAAAGAAGTCATTTGTTGGGTTGGGATAAACATATATTTCAGGAGTTTTAGTAGCCATGTCATTGATTCCTGTTACTGAATTATTAACAATAAACTGTCCCATCATTCCCATATCTTCGTGCTTTAAAATATGACAGTGATACATGTAAGGCATCATGGAATCATTAAATGTTTCATATTTTGTTATAAGTTCAACTGTTTGCATAGGTGCTATTAAAACTACATCTTTTCTACCTTGTTCATTAATCGGAACAGTACTTCCACTTTTTGAAATTATGTAAAAATGGTTTCCATGAATATGAAACGGGTGCGCTATAGATGTCATGTTCTGAATTTTCCAGATCTCTACGTTATTTTTTTGAACCGAAAAATTGTTTACGTTCTCCTTAAAGGGCGTAGAATTGATAAAAAAGTTAGTGCTCATCACGGGTACTGCCTGAAGTGTAAAATTCCTTATCGGTACACCCGTTTTTAACCAAATATTGTTTGAAGTTAATACGGATGGAATGGCAGTAACAGCATTAGTTGTAGCTGATGTAACATTTATCTGCAGAATATTAAAATTTATATTATCCAGGGGACCAGTAACACCACCCATCATTCCCCCAGGGCCTCCGGTAAATCCTGAGGGTAATTCATTCCCAAATGTTTTTATAAACAAAGTCTTACCAAAGTCATCCGTTAAATTAACCAGGATCTCAGCTCTTTCTCCTATTCCTAAGGTAAGACGTGTTAGAGGCACAGGAGCATTTAACAAACCATCATCAGAAGCAATCTGATAAAATATACGATTGTCGTTAAAACCGAAACGGAATACCCGCGCACTGGATGCATTTAATATTCTGTAGCGTACCACTTGAGCAGGACTATTTAAGTATGGATTTACCACCCCATTTGTCATAACTACATTATCCATCGAATCTGATAACATAATTTGTTTAGTAAGCGGATTAATTGTTTTAAACTGGAAAATCAGAGGAACATCATCAACTCCGTATTTGCGGGGTAAAGGTAAAGCAGATTCAATACTGTCGCGAATAATGATAAGCCCTGCTGCTCCTTTTAAAACCTGTTCAAAAGTTTTCATATGCAGATGCGGATGATACCAATAAGTTGCTGCATTATCGAGCACAGTAAAACCCGGCGACCAGGTATTACCGGGCATAATAGCATTGTGAGGACTTCCATCATTTTGAGAAGCAACATGCAATCCATGCCAGTATGTTGTGGTTGTATCTGCAAGCTGGTTGTGAACATTCATTGTTACATATTGCCCTTTATTTAAAATAATGGTAGGACCCAAATATCCACCATTATATCCAATGGTATTGGTATTACGAGAAGTATAAAATTGTTTTGAACTATCTTTAAGTACAAGATTTATAGTAACACCAGTTAGCGTATCCGGAATGATTAATGGATTTTGTGCTTTGGAAATCACTACAGTGAACAAGGATAATATTATTAAGTAAATTAGCTTTTTCATTTTAACCGGATTTATTTGTATAAAGCGCATGAAGAGTAGTAAACCAAAAGATAAAAAAATACTTTTCACGGTTTAATAATTTTTTGATTGTGAATAAGTTTGTCCGTCCGCCATTCAATGAAATAAATGCCTGAAGGAAATGTGGAAGTAGGCACCAGGAGATTTATGGATGATTCCATAGTAAACATTTTTTCACCCAGAGAATTATAAATGTTCAACACATAATTTTCACCCGATGGTGATACTATATTCAATACATCATTTACCGGGTTAGGAAAAACATTTATTGAGGTAACGGGATCGGTTACCTGTGCCGGTATTCCGGTAGTAACATATTTGTATGTTCCTTGTCGAAACTTTACAGTTCCTGAATTATCATCTTCCCATACAACAAATATATTTCCCTTATTTACAGCCACATCGGCATTTGTAATATCGTTTAAATCAACAGTATCATAAACAGTAAAACCTTTAGCTATATTATTTGTGAACAGAAGCGGCAATTGATCATTTCCATTAACAGTTTGTTTCCATACAATTGCCGCAGCAATGCCATCACTTGCAATTCGCGGAAAATTCTGCTGGGTAAGTCCGGTTATACTTCCTGTTAGTGGAGATATTGATTTTAATTTGTTTTCACTTACAGATGATTTGCTGATATAGTTTTTGTTCTTACCTCCTGCTCCACTTAAAAATACAGTGTACAAGGTATCACCAATAATAACTCCATCAGGCCCGCTGGAAGGGCATGACATTAACATCCAGTTGCTATTATCTGTTGCAAAACCATCACTGAATGATACATTGTTATTTGTTGAAATACCTGTCCAGATGTCCCGTTTATTACTCAGGTTATCCCGGTAAAGCATTGATGTTACATTCCCATCAGAGATAATTGCGCCAGGGCAGCAATCACATACTTCTGCTTTGGCACC
Source organism: Bacteroidia bacterium (assembly GCA_014376805.1). Classification (GTDB taxonomy): domain Bacteria; phylum Bacteroidota; class Bacteroidia; order UKL13-3; family UKL13-3; genus B1. The sequence continues at coordinate 47,800 of JACMQU010000110.1, read as the reverse complement.
ACTCCAGCCACTTGCTTTTATATCCGGAGAAAAGGAGATTCCATAATCTATAGATTTAGTTACTACCCACCTCGAATCGAGAAATGATGAATTAAATTTCATAAATGCCACCATAGGATTTCCTGTGGCATCTACTGTAACAGCAGGAAAACGAGAAATACTGTCGGCGATTAAATCGATACGAACCGGAGCAAAGAATGAAATGCCTCCATTAAACGAACGTATCAGATAAATATGGTTGGTATCAGAAGCTTCCGGTATGCGTTTTACAACTACATAAACGGTATCTCCTTTGGATGCAATATCAGGCCCCATCCAGGTGGCTGTTGCAATGGAAAGCCAAGAAGGATTTAATTTTACAGGCGTTGTAAAAGCAGTACCTGTCCATCGCGAAAACATAACTGAGGCATCAGACATCCTGCCCCAAATCACCAACGGATTGCCTTTACCATCAAGCACTATTCGTGGATGCATATTCCCATAAGCACCCGTAGAAATATTCATCCCCATCTTCCAAACAAGGTTTGTTTGTGCATTGATGACAATAAAATTAAAAAGTAAACCGGCTATGATTAGAGTTGCTTTTTTCATGTCGTTGTTTTATTGTTTAATAAATTTTTGTATGGAGAAACGATTATTTTCGGTATTTCCTCTTTCTATAACCTGAATAAAATACATACCCTCTTTAATTGTTGAAACATCAAGTATCAGTGAATTGGAATTGGATATAGTTTGCTTTAGAATAATTTCCCCTAATACATTAATTATGTTTACCTCAGCAAAATGAATGGCATCTTTAAATTGAAATGTAAGGTTATTGATTGCCGGATTAGGATATAGCAGATAGTGCACTTGCTCTACATTTATAATTCCGGTTGAAGCAGAAGTATCAATTACTAAAAAACTTGCCATCATACCATCATCTTCATGGTGTAGCAAATGACAATGATACATATAAGGCACCATTGGGTCAGAAAAAGTTTCAAACCTGCTGATAAATTTTACACTGTCGTTAGGCATTATCAAAACAACATCTTTCCAGCCCTTATCGCTTATAGATATTGGCTTTCCGTTTTTTTCAATTACTTCAAATTGTACATCGTGTATGTGAAAAGGGTGAGCCACCAGCGTATGGTTTACAAGTGTCCAGATTTCCGTTGTATTCAAATGAACTATCTCATTAATAGTTTCCATATCAAAACTTTTATGGTTCATGCCAAAAGGTCCATCTGCCAGATTTGGTACATCAGCAGGCAGCAAACGAATGGTATCAAATTCAATTTTACGGTAACGTGTAGCTGAAGTAATATTAAAGTGTTTAAAGGGTACTAAGCTAAGGGGCACTGTTATAACCGGATTAACTGATGTTGCACCAATATTTATCTGTAGCAGGTTAAAATCAGAACCATTCAGAAAATTATCATTATACGCATCAATAATATCTATGCCTTTTCCAATACTGTCGGCACCATAAATACCCTTTGCCAACTCAGATGAATAGCTCTTTAAATTAATTGTTTGCCCTATTAAACCTGAAAAATTAACAAGGATCTCTGCTCTTTCTCCGGGAGAAAGGCGTAAACGGGAAAGTGTAACAGGCGTATCCAGTAAACCTCCGTCAGTTGCAATCTGATAAAAGATCTGCCCATTAGAAAAACCCAGATTATATGAACGTAAACTGCTGCCATTTAATAAGCGAAAACGAACCACTTGTTGTGGTACATTAAGCAATGGATGCAAAGTACCGTTTACAAAAAGTGCCGTGTCCATATCCGTTGAAATAGCTATTTGTTTTAATTCATCAAATGCCTTGCTCTGCACATTTAAAGGTATATCATCTAATCCATAAGTACGTGGCAAATTAAGGGAGGCCTCAGTGCTGTCTCTAACAATTATAAAACCTGCCAGGCCCTTTGATACCTGTGGATCAGTTTGTCCGGCACCATGAGGGTGATACCAGAAGGTAGCTGCATTATTTCTTATCTTAAATGAGGGACTCCAGGTTCCTAAGGGTAATATTATCTGATGTGGACCTCCGTCATTTTTTGCAGCAACATGCAAGCCATGCCAGTGCATCGTTGTTTTTACAGACAGTCCGTTTTTAACATGCAGGGTAATACTGTCTCCTTTGTTAACTATCAGGGTAGGTGCCATCCACGATCCATTAACGCCATAAGTAGGGGTTGCATTTGTACCATAAAACATTTTACTCCCACTCTGAATATTTAAATTAAATACCGGACCCGTTAAAGCGGGCGGGATATAAAGAGGATTTTGTGCCTGTGAAACCAGGGATTGATAGACTAAAATGAAGAAGGCAGTTAATCTCATGGTAAATTAGTGTTGAATCATTATTTTTTTAGTTTTGATATTCTTATTGGAATCCATAATCAGAATATTATAAAAACCATTTGGGAAATTTTCTGAAGAAATATTTGCTGTAGAAAAAATGAAATTTTCAGAATAAACCTGTTTACCTGAAATATCAGAAATTGAGCAATAAAAACCTTTATTCAATGATGTTAACAAATGAATGTTATCTCCGCTTACATCAACAAAAATCAGCAACGATTTATCAGGCTCTGTTTCGGTAAATCCGGTTGCACTGTTTGAAGAAATAATCCAGGTTAAGGTATCCATATTTTCAGGTGTACTTTGCTCCCAGATTGCATAGCGGATAAGTGCGGTTCCGGATACCATACCGGGATCAATCCCTAGAGACATCATTCCATATTCACTTTTAAAAACAGTATCCATTTTCCCTTTTACTGGAAAGTCGGCATAGCAATGCCCATTGTCGCATAAATTAGCTGTCCAGCCGGATGGAATATTTAAAACTAACTGCTGCCAGTTAAAAAGGAGTTTTCCGTTAGTAAGGTTATTTTGTTGTATGGTAAAATGGCTGAGTTTATTAAATGGCGTCAGATCCATGAAAGTATCGTTGGGCGTAATATTATAGCTTTGAGCAAAAGTGAAGACAGTGGCAGTGGTTAAAACCACTGCCAGTCCTGTTTTTAATTTTACCTGGATACCCTTAAACATTAATGCGTAACTGTGAATTTGTAATTCTGTAAATTATTATTTGAAATTACCCTTACAAAATAAATCCCATTACTAAAATCAGTTGTTGAAACCTCTTTTCTTAAAACACCTTCACCGGCTTTACCATTATAAACAGCACTTACAATTTCTCCAAGCATGTTTATAACTTCAATTTTAATATTTGATGTCTGGCTTAAATTAAGTTCAATCTGCATGTTATCTATTGCCGGATTTGGAAATACACTAATTGCAGGAATATCATTGATAATTTTAGTATCAATTCCGGCAGTACCATTCAGCATATTTAATATTGAATTCCTCATAGTGGTAGTATCGCTGGTTGAAAAACTCAGCGTTGAAAACAACACTTTATGATCTATACCACCTAAAACAACTACTGTAGGCATACCAAAACCGCCATAATGAGCTACTTGAGCAGAACCACTATCTAATGCTGTATATAAAGAAAGCCCATTAGAAGAAACCCAAGTTGATGCATAAGAACAAGTAGTGGAATTGTTGAACGGTATAGCATAAGCTTTTATTTTTCCGGGATGTGATTTCAAAATATTATTTGCCATTGCCTGAATTTTTTGAGCCGGAGGAGGACAACTTCCGCAATTAGGCATAAAAAAATGAAGGATAACTGCATTACCTGCATCTAAATCCGTAAAAAGATTGTGCATGGTGCCACTGCAATCTTTCTTATTGAAATTCATGGCAGTAGTCTGAGCTTTGGAAATCGTAATAACGAACGTCAAAACAAGTGAAAGTAAAATTGATTTTTTCATATTTTAAATTTTTAAATAATTTTTGTTGAGTTTTATAAAAGTATAATTGAATTGGCCGCAAATCTGACTCACAGATATGCCAAAACTTCAATAACCGTTCAGATATGACGGTTAAGATTACTTCAGAAATATTAAATGATAAAAACTCCGTTGGTAATATAAGTAGGAACTTTAGGTTTAAATGGGGGAGGATAATAGAAGAATGTATTCGTAAATTTATATAGAGAAAGATACGCTGTTTCTTTTTGGTTAAAATGAATATAAATAATCTGAAAAACTGATGCTTTAAAGGAGTGATTATTTGGAGAATTTATTTCACTTTTTAATTTAAAGAAAGCTGTTTTGTCTTTACAACAGCCGGGTTTCATGTCCTTTTCCTTTTTTTTGCAGGAACAAAGGTGTGAATCGTTGGAAAAAAAACTGATATGTGTTATTTTACCGCCACACCAGTGCATTGAAACCGCCATTCCTGAATTTGCCAGAAAAAAGCTAAAAAGTAATAATATGGCTACAATTTTTTTCAATACTGTGCAAGCTAAGGTTCTTTTTTGAATTATCCAAATTGATTGTTTTTGAGAATTATTCTTCCCCCGTTTTTTCAGTGAGAATAATTTATGGTAAAATTAATTTGTATTGGTCATGATTAAATATTGAACTTCATTAAAAATAAGTAGAGAATCCAATCTGAAATCCACCGGTTCGCAATGGTATATTACCTAACAAATCCGTTTGTTGCTGATAGCGATAGTTAATTCGTATTACAGTTTGTTGCGAAGGTCTGAATGAAACAGCAGGAACAACCGCCCAAATATGATCAGCAATATTCCCTCCGGTTTCTCTAAATGTAGCCACATTCCAATCCACAAATTCAAACCGGCAGGCAAGGTTTAATACAGCATTATGAAAACCCTGCATTTGCTTTTTAAAAACCGGTTGAACAACATCTAAAAAGCCACCATATTGTTTATCTCCAAATTGCTGTGAATAGGTTGGTGGAACATCTACTACCACCATAGCCCATTCTGCAATTAACTTCGTGTTTAGTACCGGTAATGTTGTATTAAAGTCGATGGCAAATGTATGTACACTTCGCTTTTTATCAATGTTGAACCCATCTATCTGAAATTTGTTATAGATGCCTCCCATATAAGAAAGACCTAATTCCCCGATTTTTCTATTGCGTATGGCAAACTTTCCGGTGTAGAGCGGTTCTCCGTTGGGGCTCTCTTCAAAACGGTTTTTATTTGCTTTAGTTGCTGCCAGGTTGGTTCGGTTTGCATTATTTGCTATGATCCGATCATCAAATCCATTGGTTAAATAAACTTCATAAGCATAAATCCAGTTACCTGAATATTTTTTACCATATAATCCGAAACCTACATTACTCCAGGTAGCGGGAAGCATTTGTGTTGCTGATATAGGCCTGTCTATAAACTCCCACTTAGGCCCATCATGATTCTGGTTAAATGCCCCGATAGGATTCATCAGGATACCGCCTCTTATATTTATCATAGGATTGAAAGTAAAATCAACAGCGGCAAACTCAATGTTTATTTCTTTAGTTCCATCTTCAAATTCTATTTCAGACAAAAACTTAATTCTGTTTTTTATGGATGATGCAATAAATAGGGTCATTCTGCGCATCTGAAACTGATGTCCTTCACTAATTCCGTTTGTACCTAAGTGCTGATAATTTGCTTCGAGATAACCACCAATTGAAACCGGAGATTTTGAATAATTCAAAAAAGGTCTGCTATAGACAGCATCCATATTCATCAGGTTGTTTTTATAGGAAGTATCTTTTGCGATCGTTTTGAATAAAGAAGTATCAACCTGCGCAAATGAGGTGAGTATAACCAGTTGCAATAAGATAAGAAATAAATATTTTTTCATTTTAAAACTATGTTTAAATGTTCGTTTTTAAGATACGTTATAAAAGTTCGCAGGTCTTTATCAGCAGGTCCATTGGTTACTTTACCTGAATTATCAAATTCTGATCCATGAGCCAGACAAACTAAAGTATCACCCGACACTTGCAATTCTGCACCCTGATGCGAACAACGTAGCCATAATGCTTTATAATCATTGCCGGAAATGCGATAAACACAAATTGGATATTGAAGAGATTCATGTTTAACTAAAATATATTTTCTGTAAGTATCGTTACCTTTTTTATTAGGTTCAGAAAATTCGGTTATCGGGATACTCAGGTTATTTTCTGACATCTTACCATTTACATAATGTATGGATTTACAGGAATTAAAGAGTGACATTCCGAGACTTATCCCCAGGCATGAAATACACCCTTGCTTTATAAATGTGCTCCGGTTCATTATAAGTTTTCTAAAAATATAAGGAGTTTTTTCCTTTCAGTTTCGGTTAAAGCATTGTATTGTGAGCGGCTTTTGCTCCCCTCTCCGCCATGTAATAAAACAGCTTGTTCAATAGTAGTTGCCCTGCCATCATGCATTAAAAAATAATTTCCACCCTGGGAGTTTTTGCTTAATCCCAGTCCCCATAGTGCAGGTGTTCTCCATTCACTTGATTTGGCTGAACCTTCTGTATAACCATCATCCAGATCTGAACCCATGTCATGCAGCAGTAAATCTGTGTAAGGAAAGAATAATTTTTCGGATAATGAACTTATTGTTGAATGGCCTGTTTTTAACTCTTTTTTATGACAAGTTACACAACCGATATTTATGAAAATTTGCTTACCTGAAATTACATCAGAATTATTTTGATTTCGGGCAAGTGGGGCTTTTAAAGTCTTTTGATAAAATACATTATCCTGAATAGTTTGTGCTGTTATTTCCGGATCTCCGGCCAAATTACTATGTGGATCAACCGGCTCATAACCCGAAATTATTCCCATATCCTGATTATAAGCTTTTGCCGTTTGTAAAACCAAATCATAAGCACCGGCTTTTTTGCCAAACCTACAAATGAAATAACCATTTTGTGGAATAGCCATGTTTCGGGGAATTACATATGAAGGTAAAATAGCAACACTTAATACACCTGATATTCCGTCTCCATCTGCATCTGTTGGATCAGCCATGGCAATAATATCCGCATCCGTTACCGCATCAATGAAACCTAAACCCGTAACAGCAGGAGCCACTAATTTTGTGAAAGGTACCCCAAAGGGAAGTTGTTCTGGGAGAAATCCCGGAATGGCTCTGTTTTGTAATTGTGGCCCACCTTTACCAATAAATAAATTTCCTGTGCTGTCTGATTGTCCAAAACGCGTTAAGGAGGTAAACTGGTGGCCTTTTCCATCTCCTGCATGGCAACTTGCACAGGTGTTTGCTACAAATACAGGGCCCAGACCATTTTCAGATGTAAAAATAGCATCATTAAATGCAGCATCTCCATGCATGTGCTGAATCATTTGCTCGTGATTAAGTTCAGCTAAGGGACCATCTAACACATTATTGCTATCTGGTGCAGAAGGTTCCAGTTTTATACATGCACTTATGAATATAAATGCTGAAAAAACTACTATAGAAGTTCGTATTGGAAACATAAATTTAGATATTATTAAAAATATTTTTAAACAAATCTAAATGTATTTCTCGAATTACCAAAACCAATAAAAAAATCAATTATATTTTTGTTCTTGAGTAAAGATTACTTAGAATGATGAAAGGATGATTTATTGGGGCTATTATTCTAGTATGCGCATATAAATAAGTAAATAATTAAGTACTATTTAACTTATGTTATAAATTGTATCTGTAAAAAAAAATCTACATGAAATGTGGAGCTTTCAGTTTTCAAATATTTTAAACTTTTGAATGATATTAGACAATCATTTTATATCGGTTAAAGCGTGTCAATTTACATTTTTTATAGTATCATTAATTTTGTAAATAACGATTATTGTTTTAAACATTACTTATTGATTTTTAACAGTTAAAATTTTACACGTTGTATTCTTACCGCATTTAAAATAGCAAGTAAAGCCACCCCTACATCTGCAAAAACTGCTTCCCATAATGTAGCAGTGCCAATTGCACCTAATATCAAAACCATAACTTTAACAGAGAGAGCCAGGGCAATATTTTGCCAGACAATTTTTCGGGTAAGTATGCCAATTTTAATAGCTGTTACAATTTTTGAAGGCTGGTCGTTCTGAATAACAATATCAGCCGTTTCTATGGTGGCATCACTACCTAAACCACCCATGGCAATTCCGGCATCTGCCAGTGCAACAACAGGCGCATCATTAACACCATCTCCAACAAAGGCAATGGTTCTATTTTCATTTTTTAAGGCCTGTACTTTTTCAACTTTATGTTCAGGTAATAAATCGCCATAAGCAGTATCAATACCTAATTTTTTTGCAATTTTATCAACTACACTTTGTTTATCGCCAGATAATATCACTGTTTTAATATGAATACTATGCAAGTCTTTAATTGTTTGAGAAGCATCTTCTTTTATTTCATCTGCAATAGTAATATAACCTGCATATTTGTTGTTCACTGCAACTACTACAATGGTTTCTGTTATGTTTTCAATTATTTTGTTGTAATCGATGTTATATTTTTTAAACAATTTTAAATTGCCGGCCAATACTTCTTTACCATCAATAGTTCCTTTTAAGCCATAACCAGAAATTTCTTCAACATTACTTACACTTACATTTTTAAATGCATCACCAACGTGCAGAGATATTGCCTTTGCGATCGGGTGAGTTGATTTGCTTTCTAAAGCAGCAGTTAGTTTAAGTAATTCATTTTGCTCAATACCAGCACTAACAGCGTCTTGAACCTTAAATACTCCTTTGGTAAGGGTGCCTGTTTTATCCATAACAACAGTATCAATTTTAGTCATTATATCTAAGTAATTAGAGCCTTTAAATAAAATTCCGTTTCGGGATGCCAATCCAATTCCACCAAAATATCCTAATGGAATAGAAATTACCAAGGCACAAGGACAAGATATAACCAGGAATACTAAGGAGCGGTATAGCCAATTACTGAAAACATAATCAGACACAAAAAAATAGGGTAGTAAACAAATACAAAGTGCCAACAGCACAACAATGGGTGTATATATTCTGGCAAATTTTGTAATAAACAATTGAGTTTGCGATTTACGCGAAGTTGCCTCCTGCACCATTTCTAATATTTTCGACAATTTGCTATCCTTAAATAAAGTAGTGACTATAATATCTGAAACAGAATTTAAGTTTATCATTCCAGCCAGCACCATTTCACCTTTATTTTTTGTATCCGGTTTGCTTTCGCCAGTGAGGGCTGCAGTATTAAAAGAGGCAGAGGCAGAAATCAATTCGCCATCAAGCGCTACCTTTTCTCCGGGCATCACTTGAAGGGTTTCACCAATTTGAACCTGAGCAGGAGAAACTGTTTGTATAGATCCGTTTCTTAAAATATTAACAGTATCGGGACGCATATCCAACAAGGCTTTTATACTTTTTTTAGCGCGGTTAACAGCAGCCGTCTGAAACAATTCACCCACAGCATAAAATAACATAACTGTTACTCCTTCTGCATATTCACCGATAAAAAAAGCACCCAGGGTAGCAATAGACATCAAGAAAAATTCGGAGAACAAGGCACCTGCTGCAATAGATTTTATGGCATCCTTCATTACAGGAATTCCAACCGGTAAATAAGCAAATACATACCAGGCAATCCTAAAGTAAGCCTGAAAAAAAACCGGTTTTATAAAATAATCAAATAATAAACCCGCGCTTAAAAAGATGAAACTGATTGTTGCCGGGATATATACTTTCCGGGTATCTTCATCAGATGAATGAACATGCAAATGATCAGATTCATCCGCATGCCTGTTGTTTGAATGAATCAAATTATCTGCATTCGCTTTTAAATAAACTTTCTCTTCAAGGGAGCAGCAGATCATTTTTCCATTTGCATCATATTGATGTATATGGTTAGGATCGTTGTTAATCATTTATATTTAGCTGTTAAAATTTAAGTAACAAGGAATATAATAACTGCATAAAAGAAACATATTATTCTTCTTCTTCACTATTTTTCATCTTAGCCAATATATTGTAGGCACCTTTTATCACAACTTTAGATTTCAGGTTAAACGTTTTTGGCAAATGAATTTCAGCATAACCCAATTCTTCATTTCCCTTTTCTACTTCAATTAATTCAAATGTATGAACGCTTATGGATGTATCCTTCGTTTTTTCTAATCCAGCATCTTTATCTGCCTGTGTATTAATTGGCTCAATTTCTTTTACAATGAAAATATAATCCTTTCCTTCAAAATTAATAATCGCTTCTAAAGGCAGTGCCGTTACCTTGTTATTATCTGTTTCCACAAATGCACGCAAATATGTTCCCGGAATGAGTTCCGAATCTTCATCATTGAGATGACAATGAATCTGAACGGAACGGTCTTTATTAATCTCTCTGCCTATTAAATAGATGGCAGCTTTGCGTGGTTTATTTTCATTTGCTAAAGTAAATAAAACCTTTTGCCCAATTTTTAATTTTGGTACATCTTTTTCAAAAACGGTGAGTTCAGCATGCAGGTGTTCTGTATTAACTATTTCAAACATAGCATCTGTTGGATTTACATAAGCACCAATATTTACATTCACCTTTGTTACAAATCCGGTTATAGGTGAACGTAAACTAATGGTTTGTTTAAGCTCTCCTTTTTCAATTCCGGAAACATCCATGTTTAACATTTTTAACTTAGCAGTTATGCCTTTTGTCTTTGCCAGAATACTTAAATAGGCTGCTTTACTTTGCTGCAATGCTTTCTGTGCATTGATGTTTTCTTTTGCTAATTCGAGTTGTCTGTTATATTCTCCCTTTAAATATTCAAGTTGGCTGCTGTAATCCAGATAATCCTGCTGCATCTGTATATATTCTGTATTTTGCATAATTGCAACTACCTGTCCTTTTTCCACATGGGTGCCCTGAAGCAACTGAGTTTCTTTTACAAAACCACCCATAGGAGCAGCAATGGTTACTTTACTTTGAGGTGGCACATCTAACATACCATTAGCCTGTATAGTACCGCTTATATTTCGCAGTTCTACCTCCCCTGTTTCAATTTCCGATGTTTCAAATTGCGGCTGTGTAAATTCAACAAGGTTTCCATTACCTGTTTCTTTAACTTCAGTTTGTTTAGCCTGCTCCTGCTTATTGCCACATGCCAGTGCAATTGAAAATGCCATAAATATAAAACTAATCTGAATGTTTCTTTTAATAAAATTCATTATCTTATTTGTTATAATTACCTGTATAAAATTCGATGTTAATGATAGCCTGGTTATATTCATTTAAGGTTTGCAGATAGTTTTCACGAATGCTTATTACCTGTTGCTGGCTCAATAAATATTCTGTATAACTTAATTCTCCTTTTGCATAGGCAATTTGAGATTGCCTGCTTATCAGGTTCACATTTGGTAAGGCTGTGTTATTGTAATAATTCAGGCTATTTCTAGACTTAATATAATTCAGAACAATTTGTTTAAATTGATTTTGAATATTCATTTCCTGATATTGAAAATTGAGCTCAGCAGTAAGAGCCTGGGCTTTAAACGATTTGGCTTTTGCCACATCCGGTGCGAACCAAAGTGGAAAAATTACACCCACATGTAAGCCCTGAAATCTATTTGATGCTCCTGCAAATTGCATGTTTACATCACTAAGCGGAACACCATAAAGACTCTGATTAAAATATCCAATTTTAAAATCCGGTAAAGATGAATTCACAGCAACCGATTTTTCCTTTTCAGCAATGGCCACCTGCTGTTTAAGAAAATTTAAATAAGGATTTAACTGAATTTGATTTGAATCGGTTTTACTGCTTAACAACAATTCATTTTTAACAAACTCACCAATAATATAGTTACGATCTGTGTTAAGCAGGAACTGAAACTCCGTTTGTTTTTGTTTGATCTCAGCAGCATTATTCAATATTCTGTTTGCAATTTCCTGCATACGACTTTCAGCAGCCATTTTTTCTAATAAGGTAGATTCACCAACTTTGTATTTTAAACTTGCAGCCCTTGAAAAATCTTTGTAAACACTATCCTGCTGTAGCAACATGCCTTCTAATAGTTGAAGATAAATTAAATTATAATATACATTTTTTACCCTGTATATTAGTTCATTTTGTGTAAATGCAATTTTATATTCTGCGCTTTTAATGCGTTCATTTCCTAGTGCCGATTTTGCAATGAATACTGTAGGAAACGGGATAATCTGGGTTACGGCAAAATTATTGTCCTGTTTATAAAAACCATTGTATTGACCATACAATAAGCTTACATCCGTTTTAGGCAATTCGGTGGCCATTTTTTTTTGATACTCAAATATCATTTTTTCCTTATAAACTGCTTTCAAACCTTTGTTGTTTTCTATAGCAATAGAGATGGCACTTTCTAAACTTACAGGAATGTTTTGAGCTGCAACATTTTTGGTTTTAAACACTAAACAAACCAAAAATAATATTACTGTTAAAGGTATTTTTGATGTTAGATTTTTACGTTTGCCAATTAATAAATATAAACAAGGCAATACAATAAGTGTTAATAAAGTGGCAGTTATTAACCCGCCTATAACAACTGTTGCCAGAGGCTTTTGTACTTCAGCTCCGGCACCGTGCGACAACGCCATAGGAAGAAATCCTAATGAGGCAACACAGGCTGTCATAATTACCGGCCGCAGCCTTATTTGTGTTCCTTTTAAAATAATTTCTTGGAGGTCTGTAATACCATTTTTTTTCAACCTGTTAAACTCACCAATCAGCACTATGCCATTTAATACGGCAACACCAAACAGTGCAATAAACCCCACACCGGCCGAAATGCTAAAAGGCATATCACGCACCCATAAGCCCAATATTCCCCCAATAGCAGAAAGCGGTATGGCAGTAAAAATTAACAAACTTTGTATGATAGAACCAAATGTGAAATACAACAATATCAGAATTAATAATAAAGATACAGGAACTGCAATTATTAGACGTGAACGGGCTTCTTCAAGATTTTTAAAAGTGCCGCCATAAGTAACATAATAACCCGGAGCAAATTTTATTTTAGTATCAATCTTATCTTTTAATTCATTTACAATACTTTCCACATCGCGCCCTCTTATGTTAAATCCAATAATTATTCTGCGTTTCGCATCATCTCTTTGAATCTGATTAGGACCTATCACAAAAGATACATCTGCAACCTGCTGCAAAGGTATTTGAAGTCCTGCAGGGGTGTTAACATAAAGTTGCCTTACATCTTCAATTCCTTGTCTGCTGTTTAAATCCAAACGCACTACCAGATCAAACCTTTTTTCTTTTTCGTACACTAAGCCCGCACTTTGGCCGGCAAATGCTGCATTAATAGTTTGATTAATATCTTCTATGTTCATTCCAAATTTTGCAATCTGATCCCTTTTATATTTAATAATGATCTGTGGCAGTCCTGTCACTTTCTCAACGTATATGTCAACCGCCCCTTCAATAGCAGGTAAAATTTTACCTATTTTTTCACCATAAGAAGTAAGCATATCCAGATCTTCGCCATATACTTTTATCACCACATCTTGTCTTGCACCACTCATCAACTCATTAAAACGCATTTGAATTGGTTGCTGAAAGCTAAATGTTACCCCTGGAATGTCCACTAAAGCTTCTCCCATTTTATTTGCCAGTTCATTACCACTATTTGCTTTCTTCCATTCCTCTTTAGGCTTTAACATTACCATCAAATCACATGCTTCTATAGGCATTGGATCACTGGGAATTTCAGATGATCCGATTTTTCCTACCACTTCTTTAACTTCATCCGGAAATTCCTTTAATAAAATTTTTGCCGCTTTTGATGCCGCTTCTATTGTTTCACTTAAACTACTGCCCGTTAGTACGCGTGTTTCAACTGCAAAATCTCCTTCATCAAGCGATGGTATAAACTCTGCACCTAAACGATTAAAAAGAAATAACGAAAAAACAAAAATGATAACGGCCATTCCAATTATCAACTTTGATTTATTAAGCGAATAGGATATAAGCGGCTTATACCACGCATAAATTTTTTCCATCATTTTATCAGAAAAGGTTTTTTTACTGCTGATGTTTTTATTTAAAAACAAAGCACTAATCATAGGTACATAAGTAAGAGAAAGTATAAACGCTCCTATTATTGCAAATGAAACTGTTTGCGCCATGGGTTTAAACATTTTCCCTTCAATACCTACCAGGGCAAGTATTGGCAGATAAACTATTAATATAATAATCTCTCCAAAAGCTGCTGAGTTTCGGATCTTGCTGGCTGATTCAAAAACTTCATCATCCATTTCAGGTTGGGTAAGTTTTCTGTTAATACCCCTTAATCCTAAATGATGCATAGTTGCTTCTACTATAATCACAGCACCATCTATAATCAATCCAAAGTCGAGTGCTCCCAAACTCATTAAATTACCAGATACACCAAATACGTTCATTAATGAAACAGCAAACAACATAGCGAGTGGAATTACCGATGCCACAATAATCCCTGCACGAAAATTCCCTAAAAAAATCACCAGTATAAATATTACAATCAATGCCCCTTCTGCCAGATTTTTTGTTACGGTATTAATTGCGCTATTTACAAGTTTGGTACGATCTATAAATGGTTCAATGGCTAAACCTTCCGGTAATGTTTTTTCAATTTGTTTTATACGCTCTTTTACATTGCCAATTACCTTTGATGAATTTGCTCCTTTTAGCATCATAACAATACCACCTACCACTTCACCATCCGCATTATAGGTCATGGCTCCGTATCTTATGGCATTGCCTAATTGAACATGTGCAACATCTCTTATTAGCACAGGTATTCCGTTTTGCATGTTCTTAACTACTATATTTTCTATGTCATCTAATGTTTCAATTAATCCTTCAGAACGTATGTAATAAGCATTAGGTTTTTTATCAATGTAGGCTCCCCCGGTATTCTGGTTATTCTTTTTCAGGGCAGTAAATATTTCATTAATGGTAATATTCATTCCCTTCAGTTTATCAGGGTTTAAAGATATTTCATATTGTTTAAGCTTACCGCCAAAACTGCTTACATCCGCTATACCTTCTACACCCAGTAATTGTCTGCGAACAATCCAGTCTTGTATAGTACGTAAATCTAATGCGGAATATTTTTTATCAGATCCTTTTTTTTCATGAATAGTATATTGATAGATTTCGCCTAAACCAGAACTCAAGGGTGCAAGTATTGGAATTCCGATCCCGGCAGGTATCAGGTCTCTGGCATTATTTAACCTTTCCGCAATTTGTTGTCTTGCCCAATATGGATCAATATGATCTTTAAATACAACGGTAACGGTACTTAATCCAAAACGTGAAAATGATCGCACTTCATATATTCCATAAATGGTTGCCACAGCTTGCTCAATAGGAAATGTTACTAACCTTTCTATATCCTGAGCTGCTTGTGAAGGTGCTATGGTAATTATCTGAACCTGGTTATTGGTAATGTCGGGCACTGCATCAATAGGAAGTTGTGTCACAGAATAGCTTCCCCACGCTATTAAGGCAAGCGTAAATATTCCTATAATCAGTTTGTTCCGGATGGAAAAACGGATAATTGCATCAAGCATAATTGTTTGATTTTTATTAATAAAAAAAAGTAAAAACGGGCCAGGTGAATTATAACCCGACAAATAAAATTAAGCTGATCAAACTAATTTAGGCGGTTGCCAGATGGAAGTAATACAAGTTCCTGTGCTTATAAAAACATAATTGCATTGAATTTTATCGCTTATAATAAAACTAACAAAATTAAAGATGTTTACCTGGGTATTTATAAATGAAACATTACAGGTACTACAATTAAAAAATGGTGAACAAGTGCCACAACCATCTTCATCACCACTTTCATGGTTAAGTTTATCCGACTGTGAATTAACTGACTGGTCATCGGGACAATTATCAAATATACAGCAAGGCATAGCAGCAAGCAGCGTTATGTATATAGAGAAAATGATAGCCAATGTTTTCATTGGCGGCAAAGATATTAAAACCTGATAGAAAAAATACTATCTCTTAATTTTTTCAAAAAACAATTGTGTTCAAACAGTGCGCACAGCAAAAAGAGTTATGATAATTCTGTTAAAATTTTGCGCTCAAACCAAGATAAAAACTTCTACCAATAGAAGGGATAATTCCGGGGCCTGGATATTCATCTGTTCTTCTGGTAAAATATGCCTTATCTGTTAAATTATTAGATCCCGCTTTCAAGGCGTAATTCTTAAATTTATAGCTCATACTAAAGTCAAAAATCGTATAAGCCGGTATATAACCTGCAACAGGATCATTACTTATTTTTATATTTGAAGCATCTCCATACGCATCGCCAATTGAGCTAACCTGAAAGGTACTTGAGAAATAACGACTACTAAAAATAATACCTGTGCGGTTTATGGTCTGAGCTGCCGCCTCCACTCTTTTCCCTTTGAATTCTCCACTTGTATAACGTGCGTCTATGTAAGCAAATGAATTAAAAAGACTTAAGCCGGAAGTAGAATTTGAATGAAGATATTTTAAAAGATTAAATTCTATATAACTTTCAATTCCCTGGTGGGTGCTGTTTGCCACATTGGTACGGAGTGAATAATCATTACCTGTTGCAGGATCTGTTTTAAGTATAATGCCAATTCTATTATTATATTCCATCAAAAACCCTCCAATGTCGAAGTTTAAATAATTATTTACTGTACCCCTGTAACCAAGGTCTGCGTTATATCCGTGTGCATCTTTTAAATCAGGGTCAATTCTGGAAGTGATGCCAAATGGCTGCAACTGGCTATAGTCAATTGGTCTGTATGCCTGGGTAAAATTGGCATAAAAATTAGTGGAAGAGGTGAGTTTAAATTCTACACCTGTGCCAAAAAGAGGAAGACTTCTTGATCTGGTTTCATCAGACATTAGCTTAATTCCATCAACAATTTTATATCCGTTAGCAGTGGTTCTTATATATTCAAATCTAAGGCCTGGAGTAATACTGAGTCTTTTTCCTATTCTAAATATATTTTCTATAAACGGCGCAATATTGGTAGTCGTAAAATCGAGATTATATCCCCATTCTCCCTTAATAGAGAGGTCAAAATCGCTGTTAGTGCTGCCTTCTCCGCCCCCCTGTCTTTTAAACCAGGCATAACTGTATCTAATACCTCCGGCTAAAGTGGAAGTATTATGGAAAAGTTTATAGTTTTTAGAAAATCTAACTTCAGTTGCAGAACTTTTCATAGATTCATTGCCCACTTCTCTGGGCGAATATGCCTGCGTTAACGGATCCAACTCATCCACTGCCCCTGCTCCCCCATCTTCATTTCTCCAAACCAATGAACGCCTGCTAAATAAATAGGTGGTTTTAAAAGTTAACGTTGTATTTGCTGAAGGATGATAATTAACAAATAAATTTACAATATTCCAAGGGCTGATGATCCAGTTTCTTGTTCTTGTAGATGTTTTAGGACTGGCATTAAATAAACTGTCCGTTAACCCACCAGGCATTTGTAATTTGTTTCGTAACAGAGAATATTCGATGCCCAAATTTAGTTTTTCAGAATGATTATACCGCAGCTTTCCAAAACCTGATAGTTGCCATTGCTGGCTATTTGCCCTATAACCGTTCATGTTACGATATTGCAAAAACCCATAGTAACTTATTTTTTTATAATTGCCACCAACAGAATTAAATGAATTAAACATACCAAAACTTCCTATAGTTTGAGAGGTATTAAATTCAAATGGTTTATTAACGGGGGCATCTTTTATTACATAATTTACCAAACCACCAAACTGTGGTCCAAATTGTAAAGAGGCAGCCCCTCTAACCATCTCTATTCTGCTTACAGCTTCCATTGCAGGCAAATAATATGCTTCGTTATAACTAAATACATCTCCGCTTATATTATAACCATTCTGGCGTGTATTCATCTCTATACTCTGCGACGGATTTAAACCTCTTGTTGCAATTCCGTTTGAAGTAAATCCCCCACTCTCTGTTTCAACTATGTTTAAACCCGGAATGCGTCCAAGTATTTGACGGGTATTGTTAATTGCCTTATTGGCATCTAAACTATCCACCAAAATTACTTCGTTTTTCTTTCCTGCATAAATAATTCCATCTTTTACTTCAGAAAAATGTCCAACTCCATTAACGGTTTTATATCCCGTTATAGAAACTTCTTTTAATGTTTTTAAACTGTCTGTTTGTGCATAACAGTATATTAATAAAAACTGGCTGATGACGGTTAAGAATAATTTCCTTTTCATTTTTATAAATTCTTTTATCGGAGGCGAAACTACTGTTTAGAATCATTCTAAACAAATAAATAATTAAAAATGCATTAAAAATTTTGCAGCTTATTTAAAATATAAGGAGAAAATTAATTTGGAAACTTTTCTAAAGGAGAGACTTTAAAAATACTTTTTACAGGAAAAAAGCGATAAGATAATCCAGCGGTGAGTTGATGCTGGAACCCAATTTGCACCCCATTTAAATACTGATAAATCGGAACATCGCTAAGGGCGAAAAGGGTGAATGATTTATAAGTGTAACTTAGTTGAGGAACAAATGATATTTTTTTACTTCCTGTAGAATTCAAATCAATATTATACAAAGCCAGAATATCTAATCCGGGAGCAGCCTGCATTCTGTCTACCCATTCACCTTTTAACTGAAGCGTAATACTTAATTTTTTAAAAAAAGTTTTACCGGCAAATAACCCAACACTCGCATAATTCCCAAACTTTTCACCTAAAGGATTCCAGCCTTTTCTTACATATAATCCATTCGCAAAAATCCGGAATTTTAAACGCTTATATTCTCTGAACACAAAACCGTAAAAAATAAAATCGTTTGATCCATTTGTAGGTTGAATGGTAGGTGGTGAAGTAGTATAAGATCTGAGGCCGGTAACCGGATGAACAAATACCAGTGTTGAGTCATTGTATTTACCCAAAGGAATTTTTAAACCCATTCCTAAAGTTATTTCTGTACGCTTAGTTTCATTTGTTTTGTTGTAAACAGTATATCGGGGAAACAAAATAAGGTCAGCTATACCTCCAGATTTTTTCGTATTGTCAATATTATCAGGATTCAGTCCGGTTTCTGATTTATTAATAAAATAGCCTCCTTCTACAGACATAGTAAGTTTTTGAGAAAGGCCATATGCCACCCGAAAGTATAAATAATTGTTGCTTAAATTGTTGAGTAAAGCGATTGTATCTTTATCACCAGCATAAAACTTTTTCGAAATAAAATATTGATAATTTGCGCTCAACTCAAGTTGTTTATCTAGCAGTACACCTTGTGAAACACCACCTGCAATAGGATTACCACTTCCACCTGAACAGCAGCCTTGCGATAAAACCCAATGCGGAGAGATTAAAAAGAAAAACAGACATAAAAACAGGTACTTAACGTAACCTTGCATTACTGTGCAATAGTAAATTTTATGATTTGGGATGCACTTCCTGCTTCAATTTTCAAGAAATAAATACCATTGGTTAAAGCACCAAAATCTAGTTGAGATTCCTGTTTTCCAAACGTATGTTTTCCTTCACCAAAGGTTTTTACTTTTGAACCTAACATGTTATATATTTCAAAATTAACTTCTGAAGTTTGAGTTAAAATATAATTTACAGAAAGTTTATCAATTGCTGGATTTGGAAAAATTTTAACCTGCAGATCCACTTTTTTTACTTCAGAAATTCCGGTTGCAGTTAATGCAGAATTTATGGCATTGGTTAAATTAATCGAATTTACACCTCCATTCTGAGTAAAATATACCGAATGATTTGTACCACCAAGAACTACTATTTTAGGCATGCCACCACTACCATAGGGCGTTTCTGTAACGGATCCGCTAGAGAAAGCAGGAATACTTCCCATCCCATTATTAGTAGCCCAGGCAGATAAACTACTGCAAGAGGTATTTGCTACATCATCGGCCAGATAAAATACAACTTTACCAGGATGGGAAGAGGCAAAATTCTGCACAGTAGCAAGCGCAGACTGCGATGGCCCTATGCATGAACCGCAAGGCATTACAAAAGAAATAACTACCACTTTACCTGCATCTAATTCAGAGAATAAATGATGTGATGTTCCTCCGCAATCGTTAGCTGTAAAATCTGTTGCTACTGATTGACCAATAGAAAGAAAAGGAAATAAAACCAGTATAATTCCGGATAAAAATAGGGTACAAAGTTTTTTCATAATTGATCTGTTTATTAAGTCCTTTACAATTTTAATTATATTTTTATACAATTTGCGTACAAATTATCACCTAAATAGTATAATTAAATTATCCATTCAAATGCAGTTTAAATTTCATCAAAAGGCTTCCTGTTTTTATGATTAGATTTTTTAAAGCTACTCATTGTTTTACTTGTGTTTTTTTTAAATTGTGCAGCGAGGTGCTGATATGCTTTATATTCCAACTTTTCAGCAATTTCATTAAAATTTAGTTGCCCCTCTTCAATAAGTGCTTTTACTTTTTCAATTTTCAGTAAAATAAAATATTTTTCAATAGTGGTATTTCTGTGCTTTATAAAAACAAGGTTAGCCTGCCTGAATGTAATTTTCGTTTTGTGTTCAACTAATTTAATCAGATTAGAATTGTTTTCGGTATGCTCCTCTATATTATTAATAAATTCAAACAAGGTGTTTCTGATAGTTTCTGTTAAAATAATTTCAGGATCAATAATGCGTTCAAAGCCAATTAACTTTAAATCATTATCTAGTAGTTTATAGTCGATATTGCCGGTAAACACGGCCTTACCCAGCCTCACAGATTGTACATGTAAACTGCGTTTTTCTAAAATATCTGTTACCATTAGAATACACCGGCGGCAACACATATTTTTTATTTGAATAGTTTTATTTTGTTTAGCCATTTACATTTTTGTCTGTGCCATTGGCTTCATACCCCGTTTAAAAATAAATTCACTGTTTAATAAATAAGACCCGCTTATCACTACCTGTTCACCTACTTTAAGACCTGAAATAATCTCAACCTCATTGTTATTTTGCATTCCGGTTTTTACGGTCTTTGCACTAAAAGTTTCATTGCTATTCTGAACCCAAACGATGGAATAGTTTTCATTTGCGATTACAGCATCTACAGGAACGGCAATTGCTTTTTTTAAATCAGATTTCAGGATCACATAAACCTGCGCACCCGGTTTATAAATAAGATCTTTGTTATCCACTTCAATTCGCACCAGGTTAATTTTACTTTGCTCTTGTAATTCGGGGTTGGTAAATATAATTGTACCCTCAATATGTTGTTGTGGATAGGTATGCGGTATAATTTCTACTTTTTTACCTTCCTGTAAATAATTAAGTTCACTTGAGAATAACTGGGCCTCCACCCATAGGGTCTTTAAACCGGCCAGCGCATAAATTCGGCTTCCTTCGCTAATATAATCACCTTCCTTTAAAGGTATATTAGTTATAATACCCGAAACTTTACTAAATACCGGCAGTGTAACTTGCGCTATACCGGTATGCTCCAGTACTTTTATCTGGCCTTCCGTCATACCCCATAGTAATAACTTATTTTTAGCGGAAAGTACTATTTCACTGCCTTCTGTATATTGATTTTCAATTTTTTCAAAGCGGTTCCATGCAATTAAATATTCATCTTGTGCCAAAAATAATTCACGGCTATACATATCATAAACAGGGCTGCCCTTTTTAATTTCTTCACCAATAATTTTATGATATAATTTTTCTATACGGCCATTAATCCTTGAACTTATTTGTTCTGTGTTATTTTGATTAAGTGAAAAAATACCGGATAGTACATGCTCTTCCCCAATTTCCGAAAACCTTACTGTAGCTGTTTTTATACCGGCTAATTGTATTTGTTCGTTACTTAGTTTAATTACCTCCATCTGATTTCTATTAATAATTGCTTTAGTTAATGTCATCTGACAAATAGGACAATTACCTGGTTGTTTTTCCATTACCTGCGGATCCATGGAACATATATAATATTCGTTTTCTGCAATTTTTTCTTTAGGCTTTCTGCAGGAGTAAAATAAAAAAAACATAGCTACAACCATCAGAAGAAATGTTATCCTTTTAGGCAGTTTAGCAATGAAAATAGTAAATGTTTTTTGTTGTTGTTCCTTTTCCTGTTTCATCGGTTGGTTATTACTTGTCACTATCCATTTTAATTATACTTTCACTGTCATTTAAATAATGTGCTTCAGCTGCAATTTCATCTCTTTTTGTTAAGCCATCATATACTTCTATCCAATCATTTGAAGTAACCCCTATCTCTATTTTATGCGATACAAATCCTCCACCCTTCTTAAGCCATACCATTTTGTTAATACCCAGATTCAATACAGCATTTTCTGGTATCCAAAGGCCTTCCGTTTTTTTACCTTTTATTATTGCCTTAACCAAACTTCCTGCTTTATGGTGTTGTTCATGGTTGTTCATATTAACTCTTACCAGTAAGGTTTTGCCACCCTGTTGATAGAAAGGTTCAATAAAATTAATTTTTCCCCTCAAAACACTATCAGAAACCTCATTAACGGTATATTTTACTTCCTGTCCCACCCATATTTCAGCTACATCAGTTGCATTTATTTTTAAAATAACCACCAAATCACTGGGATCAAAAATATTAAAGATTCCTTTACCCTTTTCCACGTACATGCCTTCTTTAACAGAAAGTTCAGCAGTTTGTTGCCTGCTTTGCATGCTCATATTTGTTTGGCGTGTATCAGGTGCTTCATGCACATGGCCATTGTATTTACTAAATACGGGAACAACCTGCAATACTTTTTTAGTTTTAACAAGCGCATCCGTTTGCCCATCTGTAAAGCCCAATAATTTTAGCTTAAGTTTAGTGCCGTTAATAAGTTCTTCTGAACCATTGCCCGAAAGCAGGTAAATGAGATTTTGCTGAAGGGTTATTAGTTCGGGACTATAAATATCAAAAAGTCTGTCTCCCTTTTTTACAAGTTGGAAATTATTTTTTATATATAGTTTTTCTATCCTTCCATTATATTTTGAAGCTACATTATGTTTGGTACGGTTATCAAAATCAATATAGCCCTGACTGTTTATATCCGTTGCCAGTTCCATTTCTTTAGGATGAACCGTTTTTATAGAGGAGAGTACATTAGAATTAACCGGATTTAACACTTCTGCCATGCCCTTATCATTTACTTTTTTTATAAGTTCCATTCCCTTACACACAGGCTTAGGACAGATACCGGGTGATAGTTTTACTATCTCCGGATGCATAGGGCAGTAATATAAGGTAGAGCTATCCACACTCACTTTTTCTGTATTCTGTTTAGTGTTAGTATTGCATGAACCAATAACTAAGTAAAGTAATAAAACGGGAATAGTAAGTTGCCACATTACAAATCTTTTAAGTTTACAATATCTCAAGTTCTTTTTCATAATCAGTTTGTAGTATTAACAAGTCCTGCAATTGGTTCAAATATTCTAATTGCCCCATTTTAAATGTTTGCAATGCATCAAGAACTATAAACAAGTCTTCCGTATTTTGTTTATAAGCCAATAGTGTTAGTTTATAATTATTTTGTAAAGCAGGAAGAATATTTTTTTCATACAGAACGAGCTGTAGCTTTTTATTTTTTAACTGAGCTATAACCGACTGAATTTTTTTTGCTGCCTCATTAGCAATTGCCTTCTTTTCTTCTTCAAATGCCTGTATCTCAAAATTGCCTGCTATTATATTCGCTTTATATTCTCTGTTGGCCCAGGGCACAATGGGTATTGTAAACATGCCCATAACATTAAACTGATTCATTTGGTTCCCTATAGCGAACATGTTATCATACCGGATTCCGAAATCAGGCTTCTTTTTTTTAATCTGTACATTTTGGTTCAACTTTATTAATTGAATAGATTTATCAATTGCTTTAATATCGCTTCTTACAGTTAATAATATTGAATTATCCAGCATATTTTCAGTGTAGTTTTTAATTACATATAGTGTGTCTATATCAAATACAAAATCTTTATTCCTGTACATTAAAGCATTTAACGAAATTGCTTTTTGCCGGATATCATTTTGCAAGTTTAATTGTGCGTTTTTTAACTGGTATAAATTGGCTTTTGCTTTATAGACGTTGTTAAGTTTACCTTGTTCGTAGGCATATTTAAGTTCCACTTCTTTTATTATTAAGCTAATAATCTCTTCGTTTTCACCAATAATTATCTGTTTTTTTTTCAATACCATCCATTCATAATACAATGATTTGGCTTCTGCAATTAATTGGTTTTTTAAATAGTTTTTGTTTTCGGTTTGAACCGATCCGATACCTGATAAATAGTTTTGCCTTGCTTTAATCTTTTGCGGATTTGGAATCATTTGCTGTATGGAAAGCATATAAGATCCGTTGCCCGTAAGCGCATAAGGTACCATCCACAGGCCTGCTCCCACCAAAGGTGCATCCCAGTTTCCTGCACCTTTCACATTAGCATCCAGTCCATTTATTTTATAAGTGAATTTTTTTATTTCGGGGTTATTTTTTTCAATGATGAATATAATTGAATCCAGCGTTAAAGGCTGAGCCCTTAAAGTAAAAAAAGAAATACAAACCACCCACAGTAACAAATTCGTTTTTTTCATAATCAATGCCCGATAGTTGATTCAACCATATCCATTTTACCAAATTTATTTAATTCAAAACGCTTAGTCATTTCAAAAACCACCGGCGTAGTTAACAACACATGAATAGAAGAGGTAAGCACACCTCCAATCATCGGCAGTACAATTGGTATCATTACATCGCTGCCCACTCCATGAGACCATAAAATTGGCACTAATCCGAATAGTGCCACGCATACAGTCATAATTTTAGGGCGTAAACGTTGTGCCGCTCCTCTGTATACATATTCCCTTAAATCTTCATCAGAAATTGTTTCTCTCGAATTACCCTTTAGTTTCACCAATTCATGCATGGCCTCCTGTAAATAAATAACCATAAATATTCCTGTTTGAACAGCAATGCCAAAAAGTGCAATAAAACCTACAGCCACTGCCACCGATAAATTTACCTGATAAAAGTAAATCATAAAAACACCTCCAATTAATGCAAAAGGTACGGTAACCAGGCTAAAAAAAGCTTCTCTAAAAGACTTATAAACCAAATACAGAACAATGAATATAATTAGTAAAACAACAGGAATGATCATTTTAAGGGTATTGGTTGCCCTAATCTGGTTTTCCCATTGTCCGCTCCATTCTATAAAATATCCTCTTGGCAGTTTTGCTATGGTTTCATTTATTTTTTGTTGCGCTTCCATAACTGTACTTCCTAAATCCCTGCCTCTTACATTAAATAAAACAGTGCCTCTCAACAAAGAATTTTCTGATTGTATCATAGGAGGCCCTTCTACTATATGTATTTCGGCTACCGATGAAAGTGGTATAGGACCATAATCTGTAGTTTGTATAGGGGTACGTTTAATGTCACTTATCGAATTTCTAAAATCTTGTCCAAATCTTGCATTAACACTAAATCTTTTCCTTCCTTCAATTGTAGTTGTCAGGTTCATTCCTCCCAATGCCGATTCAATAACCATATTTACATCATCCACGTTTAAACCATACCTTCCTATCTCTTCTTTCTTAATTCTGATGTCGAGGTATTTCCCTCCTGTTATAGGTTCAGCATACAAATCTTTTACACCATTTAAACCGGTAAGTTCCTGATTAATGAGTTGTGCAAGCCTGTTAATAGTATCCAGGTTATCGCCAAATATTTTCACACCTACATCTGTTCTTATACCGGTAGAAAGCATATTAATCCGGTTAATTATGGGTTGAGTCCAGCCATTTACAGTACCCGGAATTTGAATTTTCGCATTCAGTTCCGAAACAATATCTTCCTTTTTAATTCCCGGTCTCCATTCGCTTTTTGGCTTTAACAAAATTATTGTTTCAATCATACTCACGGGAGAATTATCTGTTGCCGTATTAGCTCTACCTGCTTTACCTAAAACATTTACTACTTCAGGTAAAGACTTAATTAATTTATCCTGTACCTGCAATATTCTTTTAACTTCGGCATTAGATACATCAGGTAACGTAACGGGCATAAATAAGATACTGCCCTCATCCAATGGGGGCATAAACTCTGTACCCAAACTTAATACCATTGGAATACTAATGCATAATGCCATAAAATTGATCCCGATTGTTGTCTTTCTCCAACGCAAACACCACCTCAGTAACGGAGAATATAATTTCAATAAAAAATTGTTTACCGGGTTTTTACTTTCAGGTTTACAGTTTCCTTTTAAGAAAAACGAAATCAATACAGGCACCAGTGTTACAGCAACAAAGGCATCAATTAACATGATAAATGTTTTGGTGTAAGCAAGGGGTGAAAAAAGTTTACCTTCCTGTCCGGTAAGTAAAAAAACCGGTAAGAAAGAAGCCATAATAATGATAGTAGAATAGAACGCTCCTTTACCTATCTGCTGACAAGATTTCTCAATTATATTCAGGCGTTTTTGATTCTTATTTTCTGTATCTTCTTTCATTATAATTCATTTTTTTGTTGCGCATCGGCAATATGTCGATAAGCGTTTTCAACCATAATAATTCCATCATCAACCACTACCCCAATAGCCAGGGCAATACCCGTAATAGACATAATGTTTGAGGAGATTCCAAATGCATTTAAAAGAATAAAACTTGCGGCAATAGAAACAGGAATCTGGATGATAATGATGAATGCACTTCTCCAGTGAAACAAGAAAAGGATAACGATAAGAGACACCACTATTATTTCTTCAATTAATGTTCTCTTAACAGAACTTATAGCGGCTTCTATTAATTCGCTGCGGTCATAGGCAATTTTAAATTGAACACCTTCAGGTAATCCTTTTTCAATAGCTGCCAGTTTACTTTTTACGCGGCGTATTACCTCATCTGCATTTTCTTTATACCGCATCACCACTATACCACCTACTACCTCACCTTCCCCGTTTTCATCAAAAATTCCAAGCCTAAGATCACCTCCCATTTGTACCGAGGCCACATCTTTAATTCTGATAGGTGTGGTTCCATCTTTTCCTACCGGAATATTTTCAACGTCTTCTATCTTTTTTATATATCCCAAACCTCTTACGATATAGCCCATATCATTCATTTCAAATTTTCTGCCGCTTACATCATTGTTATTACTTTTAACAGATTTTAACACATCGGTAAGCGATACATTATAATAAGTAAGTTTATGCGGATCAATATTTATCTGATATTGTTTTTGCATGCCGCCAAAAGAAGCAACCTCACTTACACCTTTTACCGTTTGTAAACCATATTTTATGTACCAATCCTGTAATGCCCTTAACTCTCCCAAATCATAACCAGGTGCATGAAGTGTGTACCAAAATACATGACCTACACCAGTCCCGTCAGGCCCAAGTGCAGGCGTTATTCCTTCAGGTAATAATCGTTGTGCATAGCTAAGTTTCTCCAGAACCCTTGTTCGTGCCCAGTATATGTCAACATTATCTTCAAACACAATATACACAAAGCTCATCCCAAACATGGAGGTGCCTCTCACATTTTTTATATTCGGTATATTCTGCAAATTAGATACTAAAGGATAGGTAACCTGATCTTCAATTAACTGAGGACTACGCCCCACCCATTCCGTAAAAACAATTACCTGGTTTTCGGATAAATCCGGTATCGCATCAATCGGATTTTTCTTTACCGCATATAAACCCCATAAAAACATACAGAGGCAAACCAAAAGTACTATCCACCTGTTATGAAGCGAAAACGATATAAGGTATTTTACCATAAATAAATTACTAATTAAGGAATTGTAGACTAATCATTTTTTGTGAGAACCTAACGGTTTCAAAATTGCTTAATGGTTAACGTAAAAAGCGGGGTCACTAAATAATAATAATCATTTTTCCGACCTTTTATACTGACAGCATTTATGCAATTTATTATATGTTTCTGCCTTAGCTTTTATTTCATCCGTATCATAACCCACATCAGCAATTTTCTGCTTTATTTCAGTCAGCGTTATTTTAGATGGCTCATAAGAAACTGTCAGCATTTTTGTTTGGGTATCCCAGCTTTTAGCCAGTACACCATCTTTCTTTTTTAAAGCGGTTTCAATTGTTTCCTGGCACATTTCGCAATTACCATAAACTTTAAAAGTTTCGCTTTTTCTGGTTTTTTCCTGAGCCGGTAACATGGTATTAAATACTAATACAGATAACAATAAAATTATTAAATTTTTCATACTTGGGTTGTTTTTATATTTTGATTGATGTAACGATACCCTCCTTTTGCAAAAGAGAAGTGCGATCGCACAAAAAAATCAGACAGAAAATAAATTGTATAATTTGTCGGAAAATAACGACAAATAGCTCCCATAAAATGGAAGCCATGATAAATTATGAAAGTTTAAATGAGAATATTCTGGTAGAGAATATTTAATTCTACAAGTTTGAAAGGCGGAGATTTATCAGAAAAAATCTTCACTTTTAAAAGGATCGGCTGTATTAAAAATGAATTGTAATATCTTTTTACAATAGCGGTTTGAACCAAAGACAATTTTAAGGGAACTGAAGGATTGTAATTATCTTTTAACTTTTTAAGTATAACCTTTGTTTTGTTACAGCAATCATTTTTAACTGATTTTTTACTACAGCAACAAGGTTTATCGTTATTAAGAGAAACACTTGCTTTTTTCTTATAAGGACAATAATTAATGGATAAGCAGAACCCTACTGAAGATATCGTAATCAGAAATGCGAGTGATATGGCTACTATTTTTTTCAAACTACTTGCAATATACAAAAAAATCGAAGAATATGCATAATAACATTCATTAAAATGAATGTTATTTTACTAAAAAAGTTAAATTCCACTTTATTTTTTGCCTTATATTTAAATTACAATATAAGTTTTCCGGAGTAAATAAATATTATCTTGTTGTATTCATAACCGTCTCTGCTTCCTTTTTTAAATCTGCAGCGAACTGGTCAAACGACTGATCAAATGAAGGAATAGATTTACCATAAAGTGGGAATAGCAGCAAAAAGGCCTTGTAAATTATAATATTACAAGGCCATGGTACTCGGGGCGGGACTTGAACCCGCACATCTTTAAAGGATACAGGATTTTAAGTCCTGCGTGTCTACCAGTTCCACCACCCGAGCAGAAAAATTTATCACTTAATAGGAATATTTCTCAAAACTCTTGTTTAACATCCCGATAGTTATCGGGATCATCACCAGAGAAAATGATCCATTCATAAAAAACAAAAATGCATTTGAAGATTGAACCGGTTTAGTGGTAATAAATTCAATAAGCATTCAAAAAAAAGAAGTTATTTATTTAGGGCTATTGGTTACAGATTATCAATATCCAATAACATTAACAAATAACTTCTTCCATTGGAGCAAGAGACGAGACTCGAACCCGCGACCTCAACCTTGGCAAGGTTGCGCTCTACCAACTGAGCTACTCTCGCACTTTGACCACTGTAGCTTTAGCGAAGGAGGTTTCTCTTCAACCCACTCTAACCATTGTGGCATTACCCTTTCGGGATTGCAAATATAAGAACTGAAGTGTTGTATGCAAACGTTTTTTCATTTTTTTTGAGTGTAATACTTTAGTTGCTGATTTTCATAGTAAAAAGGTTACAGACTAAATATTTTTTATTGTTATTTATAATTTCCAAACCTTAACAGAATAGCTTTTTCTAACCATTCTCTGTGCATAGGATGTGCAATGTTCATCAATGCTATGGCACGCTGCCTCATATTTTTACCAAATAAATAGGCTACTCCATATTCGGTAACCACATAATGCACATGTGCTCTGGTGGTTACTACGCCTGCACCATTCTTAAGGAAAGGAACAATTTTAGAAGCTCCTTTTTTTGTTATTGATGTTAACGCAATAATAGGTTTTCCACCGTCTGATAAGGCAGCACCTCTCATGAAATCCATTTGCCCGCCAACACCAGAATATTGATATGTTCCTATAGAATCGGCACAAACTTGTCCGGTGAGGTCTATTTCAATAGCTGAATTGATGGCAACAGCTTTTGGATTTGCAGCTATAACAGAAGTATTATTAACATAATCAATTTCAAGGAAAGCAACCAATGGATTATCATCAATAAAATCATATAATTTTTTTGTACCAATAGCAAAGCCTGTTACTATTTTCTCCCGGTGTTTCTTTTTGTATTTGTTAGTGATCACACCTTTCAAAACCAAAGGAATAATTCCATCAGAAAACATTTCTGTATGGATACCCAAGTCTTTATGATCAGATAAACAGGTAAGCACAGCATCCGGTATGGTGCCTATTCCCATTTGCAGAGCTGAGCGATCTTCAATAAGTTCAGCACAATATTTACCTATGGTAAGTGCAGTTTCATCAATGCCATCATGATAGTTAACTTCGGGCAAGGCCTCATCCACCTCAACCAGCACATTAATTTCGCTCACATGTATAATACCATCGCCATGGGTACGCGGCATGCGCGCATTAACCTGGGCTATCACATATCTGGAATGTTTTACTGCAGAACGGGTTATATCTACAGAGGTACCCAGCGAGCAAAAACCATGTTTATCGGGAGGAGAAACATGAATCAGAGCAACATCCAATGGCAAAATTCCTTTTTCAAATAACTGATTAATTTCACTTAGAAAAACCGGGATATAATCGCCTCCTTCACTGTTAACAATTTCTCTTACATTATCTGAAACGAAAAGGGAATTTATAAAGAAATTTTTCTTAGAACCCGCCTCTTTAAAAACCCCTTCCCCTAAAGTTGTGATACATACTAATTCAACATTTTCTAATTCATTGCTTCTTTTAAACATTGCTTTTAAGAGGTGAATTGGGGTAGCTGCACTCCCATGAACAAAAACCCTGTTACCCGATTTTATTTCCCGTACAGCCTCATCAGCTAATTGATAGTTCATTTTAATTTTATTTTTATTTTTAATATTATATAATCCTTCATACTGATTGTTAACTGCAAGTTACCCTTTTAACAAAAGCTTAATTTCATTTAGCTTAAGTAAAGCTTCTATTGGCGAAAGTGTATTCAGATCCAAGTGTTCCAGTTGCGCCCGGATGGTTTGCATTAAAGGATCATCCATTTGAAACATACTAAGTTGAATAGGGCTCACTTTAACCTTGCCACCATCTTTTGCCGACATGTTCTCGCGGTTCTTTTCAAGTTCTTTTAGTAGTTCGTCTGAACGCAATAAAACTGTTTTAGGAATACCAGCCATACGTGCCACATGAATACCGAAACTATGCTCGCTCCCACCCTCTTTAAGTTTGCGTAAAAAAATTACTTTTTTATCCTGTTCTTTTACATTTACATGGTAATTCCTGATCCCATTGCCAGGTTGTTCCAGTTCGTTTAGCTCATGGTAATGCGTGGCAAATAGGGTTTTGGGTTTATAGGGATGCTTGTTTAAATACTCACTAATGGCCCATGCAAGAGAGATGCCATCATAGGTTGAAGTACCTCTTCCAATTTCATCCAGAAGTATAAGGCTGTTAGGCGATAAGTTATTGAGAATACTGGCCGTTTCGGTCATTTCCACCATAAAAGTACTTTCGCCCGACGACAAATTATCACTGGCGCCTACTCTTGTAAAAATTTTATCAACAATTGCCAGTTTTGCATAAGAGGCAGGAACAAAACTTCCTATCTGTGCCATTAAAACGCATAAGGCTGTTTGTCTTAAAACAGCAGATTTACCAGACATATTAGGGCCTGTTAAAATGATCATTTGCTGCGTGTCGCGGTCAAGGTAAATATCATTGGCTATATAGGGTTCACCCAAAGGCAATTGCTTTTCGATAACCGGGTGCCGGGCATCTTTAATAATTAATTCATTACCTTCATTTAACTCCGGTTTACAATAATGATTATTCTCGGCTAATTGTGCAAAGGAGTAAAGGCAATCTATCCGTGCTATAATTTGGGCATTGGCTTGTATCGGAATTACGTAATCAACCAAAGCGGTTACAAGTTCAGTGTACAATCTTTCTTCAATCACCGATATTTTTTCTTCGGCACCAAGAATCTGTTCTTCGTATTGTTTTAGTTCTTCGGTAATATAGCGTTCAGCATTGGTGAGCGTTTGTTTTCGCATCCAGTCTGCCGGCACTTTATCTTTATGCAAGTGTGTTACTTCAAGGTAATATCCAAATACATTATTAAACGCTATTTTTAAACTCGGAATACCAGTGCGTTCCTGCTCTTTTTTTTGCAGTTCGAGCAAATATCCTTTACCACCAAATGCAATCTTTCTGAGTTCATCTAAATGGGCATCTACGCCTTCTTTAATCACGTTACCTCTATTTGCTGTTATAGGAGGATCGGGCATAAGTTCCTTATCGAGTTTTTCTGTAACCCACGTGCAGGGGTTGAGTTGATCTGAGAGTTTATGCAATTGATCGTTGGGTGATTGCTTGAGCAATAATTTAATGTGTTCAATAGTTTTTAATGAACGGTTTAACTGTTGCATTTCGCGCGGGCCAATTCTTCTCATAGCCAGTTTTGAAATTAATCGTTCCAAATCGCCAACCTGCTTAAGCACATCAATCATACTTTTTCGTAGTATATCCGATCGTTTGGCTTCTTCCACTATTGTTAAACGTTCATTTATAAGCACCAGGTCTTTTAAAGGCATTACCAGCCATCGTTTAAGCAGTCGGGCACCCATAGGTGTAACAGTGCAATCTATAACTTGTATCAGCGAAACACCGTTTTCATTGCCCGATTGTAACAACTCTAAATTGCGTATAGTAAAGCGGTCAAGCCATACATATTTTTCTTCATTAATTCTGGAGATTGATTGAATATGTCCAACCTGATCGTGATGCGTTTCACTCAGGTAATGCATGCATACACCTGCAGCAGTAACTGCCATAAGCATATTCTGAATGCCAAATCCTTTTAAAGTTTGTGTATTAAAATGCTGCAGTAATTTATCATAAGCGTAATTATGCTGAAACACCCATTCATCTAAAGTATAAGTATAAAATTTATCGCCGAAATGCTGTTTAAAGACGTTCAGTTGTTTTTTCGAAACCAGTGTTTCAGACGGCTTAAAGCTTTGCAGTAATTTGTCGATATAAGGGATTGGGCCTTCAGTTGCCATAAACTCTCCGGTAGAAATATCCAGAAAAGCCACACCACCTTTTTCAGTTTCAAGATAAACCGCTGCCAGATAATTATTGCTGCGGTGATCAAGTATTTTATCATTATAGCTTACACCCGGGGTTATGAGTTCGGTAACCCCGCGCTTCACAATTTTTTTTGTGAGTTTTGGGTCTTCAAGCTGATCGCAAATAGCCACGCGTTGCCCGGCGCGAACCAGTTTGGGCAGGTAATTATCCAGCGAGTGATGGGGGAACCCCGCTAGTTCAATGTACGTAGCAGAACCATTAGCGCGCCTGGTTAAAACAATGCCCAGAATTTGTGAGGCTTTGATGGCATCTTCTCCAAACATTTCGTAAAAATCGCCAACCCTGAAAAGCAAAATAGCACCGGGATATTTTGTTTTAATATCCAGGTATTGTTTCATCAATGGGGTTTCGCTGCCGTCTGCTTTCTTAGCCATTGCCGCAATTTAACCCTTTACCGGCGATGCTTGAAGTTGTGTGCATAAATTGGGGAGAAGTTTGGGGGGAGGAAGGTGTGACTTCATAAGCCATAGCTTTAGCGACGGTTTAAGGTTTTTGGATTGACCACTTTTGAGGGTATTGTTGCATTTTTACGAGCATGGAGATAATTTCAGAATATGTTTCATCCATTTTTTTATGTTCATCATCTTTTAAATATTGGCAGGCAAGTGCATAGTGAAGCCAGCTTTGAGTTTCGGCTGCTTCGGCTTCACTTTCATTTAGTTTCGAACAAAATGATTTTAAATATATGCGTCGTTTAAAGGCTTCTGCGATACTGGCAGATACTGAACGGGACGATTGCCTGATTTGATCTGATAAGGAATACGTTTCTTCTTTGGGAAAATTTTTTGTAAGTCGGAATATTTCCATTGAAACAGCAACAGATTTTTGATAAACTTTTAATTGACTGTGATACCTGATTATTTCCATAGCTTCTGTTCTGAATTGCAAACCAAAAACATTCAGCCCACTTCAGCAAAGAATCAACATATCTTAAATCCTATATATAAGATTTTATTACTGAAAAACAAAGTCTATTAAACTAATTTTCCTTTCAGTTCGAAGTTTTTATAATCAATTGACTAAAAATATTCAAATTATCAATCGGGTGAGGCTACCAGAAGGTGGCGGATGTCACCTAGGTACCCACGTATAACCTCATTATAAACATACACAAAATAGCCCAGCGAAAAGCAATGCCGCTACTTAATGGTAAGCCTTTGTTATACCTTGTGCCTCCCTTGTCAGCTATAGCGTAAGAGTAAGCTTAAGGTGTCCCCCAAGCCCTTGATGAATAATTTTCATCAAGGTCGAAAGCCTGATGTCGGAAGCGTCATTCTCAATGCGTGATATATATGATTTGTTGGTCCCGCATTTTTCCGCCAATTGAGCTTGTATCATGCCAAGTTTAATTCTAACCTCTTCTAACAATACTCCAAGTCGGAATGATTCAAATTCTTGTTCCCATTTTTCACGTTTAGGAGTTTCTGTCTTGCCATATTTTTTGTTCAGGATTTCTTCAAGTGTGGTGATATTTTTATTTGCTGTTTTTTTCATTGAAATACCAAATACAGATTACGAAGTCATACCTCTTTTCCACTCTTCCCCTCTCACCTTCTTACCTGCTAACTTTTTTACCTTCTAACCTTCCCACCTTCTTCCTCAAAGTCGCGCATAGAAGCCGGTTCCATTATAAACCCTCTTGCCCGGAGCCAGCAAACAAGCCTCAGAGCAGCAGCCTTGCATTTCAGTAGCACAGGATTCGCACATGGTAAACTGTTCATTGCATTCTACATTGGCGCAATTTAAACTACGCGGAGTGGGATTATTACATTTTATACATATTGAAATAACCACAGGGTTAATTTCATTAACAGGTAACGTAACCCTGCCATCAAATACATATAACACGCC
Organism: Bacteroidia bacterium; assembly: GCA_014376805.1. Taxonomy (GTDB): domain Bacteria; phylum Bacteroidota; class Bacteroidia; order UKL13-3; family UKL13-3; genus B1. The sequence goes on along the minus strand of JACMQU010000110.1, from coordinate 12,819 downwards.
ATCAAAATCTTTTCCGCCGGTTTCTTTTGCATAGCCAATTATGCCATCATATAATTGAAACACCTCTTTAAAACCTTGTTCCAGTAAATAAGCCGACGCCTTTTCGCACTTAATACCACCGGTGCAGTAAGTAATAACTTTTTTATCACGGTATTGTTCAAGTTCAGCTAATTTTGAAGGAAATTCCCTAAAGGTTTCCATATTCAGTGTAACTGCATTTTTAAACTTGCCCATGCGGGTTTCATAATTCGACCGCACATCTATTACCACCACATCCTTATTATCCTTCATTGCCTGGAATTCTTTTCCATGCAAATGTATGCCGGTACGCCTTATCGGGTTAACATGCTCCAGGCCAGAAAATACGATTTCTTTTTTTAAGCGCACATGCATCCTGTTAAAAGTGGAATGATCGAATTCACTAATTTTAAAGCTGATGGTTTCAAAACGAGCATCCGATCTGAGATCATCCATATAAATATAACATTGTTGCGGAGTACCGCAAATGGTGCCATTGATACCCTCTCTGGCTATATATACTCTTCCGGTAATACCCAGCATTTTACAATAGTTTAAATGCTGAATTACAAACTCTTCAGCATCACAAACAGGAGTATAAAAATAAAATGCCAGTACCAGATATTTAGATTTTTTATTCATATTAACCCGGCAAATTTAAATATTCCGGATCGTTTTTTAGTTAAAATGTTTATTAACTAATCAGGTGGTTCATTTTGCTTTATTGCAATGCATACCCAAAGAAAAATGAATTTAATGTTATGCACAAAACGAATTAATTTGCCCGTTATAAATAGCACCTAGCCGATAATTAATCCCAACTAAAAGGTAAATTTCTAGGGAAGTTATGACGCTGTTAAGCGTTATAAAGATTAATAAATTTTATAATATTTACATACCTGTTTTTTTAATAACAATAATGTCGGTACTTGCAGGGTAAACAAGTGAACTGATCTATGAAAGTTAAAACGATATTTCTGCTGTTATGCATTTACCCTTTTTTTATAATGGCTCAGGTGAAAACCAGCATTGGCCCTATGATCGAAAATAAAGATGATAAAAAGATGAACCGGATGGTGCGAGGAGATGATTCTTCTTTTTATGCTTATAGAATGAGCAATGCTACGGGCGGGGCATTTTATCTCGAAAAGTATAATAAAAACAGTTTAACTCCTGTTTTTTCAAAAAAAATAATTTACCCTGAAGGAATAAATGACCAGGTTATTTCTATCCAATATGCTTTGGGTAATGTATATATTTTTAAGAGTCACTATAACGACAATACTGAACTAACAAATTTATATTATCAGTCTGTTTCTGCACAGGGCAATATAATAGAAACACACGCAAACCTGATTACCATTAAAAATGTATATATCATTTATACCATTTCATTTAACGCAGCCCTGAATAGGATTTTTATCAAAGCTTCTTATGAACCCTCAGAAGCCAATGATTATATTTCTGAATTATATCTTTTTGAACTTAAACCGGCACTTTCAAAAGTATGGGAGAAAACAATGAAAAGTGAACGCCCGGGAAAAGGATCCCGTGAAAGGAACCTGGAAGAAACTTTAATTGGTATGGAAGATATAAGTGACAAAGCAGGACCGGATATGGATAAAAATTATCACTTTTATTTTCTATTCAGAAATGCAGATAAAAGTGAGGGCCTTTTTTATACTTATCAGTTATATATTTTATCAGGGCAATTAATTTCTGAAAAGATGTTGCAACTGGAATTTGATGGAAACTACCTGATTAGTTCGGTTAAATTTTCAAGGACTGCAAACAATGAACTTATCATAGGGGGCATGCTTAAAAATATTGAAGGCAGCAGGTCAAACACAGGGTATTTTTGTTATATTCTGAACAAAAAAAATGATAAATTTATAGCTAAAACGGTAAAGTTTTTAGAGGAACCCGTTTTGTTACGGATAGACCCTAATATTGATAATGCTCCAAAATATGAATATGCATTAGATTATATGCTCAATACAGGCAATGATATTTATCTTGTGGCACAGCAATACACCAAAGAATATGCGGAAGCACCTGTTCTTGAAGAGGATCCGAATCATCAGCAGGCCGGTTCACCCAAATTTTCCAAATTACATCCTACAGTTCCTTCTCCCGCCACCACCAATACCATTAAATACCATTACAGAGATATACTTGTGGTGAAATTTAATAATAATGGCTTGTATGAATGGGTTAGCCATATACCATACCGAAATTCATTTAATGCAAAAATCCTTCACCATTATAAACAATATAATGCCATTGCCACAGAACAACAACTATATATTTTTCACAACGAGGAACCAAAGAATTTTGATTTATATTCTAAAGAGAATTTTGATCTGAGTTTACTCAAAAATTTACATGATTCAGGCACTCCGCAATTTATTTGCTCTTCTTTAAATTCGATAAACGGTAAAATCAAAAATAATTTTTTATTTATATCCTCCGACTACGAAAAAAATATCCTTCAGGAAGGCTCAGCCGATGATGACTTTCTAACTATAAGTGGTAAAAACGAACTGATACTTTTTACGAAAAATAAAGGAGCAGATCAATTTGTGAAATTACAACTGGAATAGTATAAGCAGATACCCGGTGGTGTTTCATTTTATACTTTAAAAATAAAATACTTAGTAAGTTGAACGCTATCTCAATTATTTTTTATTTAAAAATATTGAAACAATTGATAGGTTTGTTTTATAATCAATCCGTTACCACATGAAGTTATTTTACTTCTTCATTAGTATTTTTTTTTACCACACTGCCTTTTCTCAAACTCACTTTACCGTTAGTGGCACTCTGCATGAGGAGAAAAGCGGTGAAGCTATGATAGGAGTTACAGTTTCTGTAAAACAAATGCCGCATACAGGTGTGGTTTCTAATGCTTACGGATTTTATTCGCTTTCATTAAAACCAGATTTGTACCGTTTATTTTATCGTTTCACGGGTTATAATGATATTGATACATTAATTGAGTTAAACAGGAATATACAATTAAATCTCACTCTTACAGAAAAAATCAATCAAATGAAGGAGGCCGTGATTATAGGCGAAGCAGCAAACAAAAATGTAAGTTCCTCACAAATGGGTATTGAAAAAATATCTATCAAAGAGATAAGTGTAATTCCTGTTTTTTTTGGAGAGAAAGACCTCCTCAAAACCATTCAGTTATTACCTGGTATTAAAGGAATAAGCGAAGGAAATAGTGGCTTTTATGTAAGAGGAGGAAGTGCCGATCAAAACCTGATTCTTCTGGATGAAGCCACTATTTATAACCCTTCCCATGTGCTTGGTTTTTTTTCTGTATTTAATTCTGATGCTATTAAAGGTATTACCATTTACAAAAGTGGAATCCCTGCTGAATATGGCGGAAGAATTTCTTCGGCCTTTGATATTAAAATGAATGATGGTAATAATAAACAATTTAAAACAACGGGTGGTATCGGTTTAATTGCCTCACGCCTCACTCTGGTAGGGCCTGTTGTAAAAAATAAAAGCTCCTTTATTATTTCCGCCAGGAGGTCTTATGCCGATATGTATGCAAGGGCTTTTGGTCCGCCTCAGATAAAAAATACGATTATGTATTTCTACGATTTGAATTTGAAAGTGAGTTACCAAATTGGAATAAAAGACCGGATATTTTTTTCGGGCTATTTTGGCAAAGACAATTTTGTGTTTGATAATAATAAGAACAGAAGAATTGAAACCTATTGGAGTAATAAAACTGCCACTTTTAGGTGGAATCATATATTTAATAGTAAACTGTTTTTTAACAGTTCTCTCCTTTACAACAATTATAAAAGCAATTTCATACTAGGCACCGGCAATGCTCAGTTTGCTATTACTACCGGCATCCGGGACTTCTCTTTAAAAGAAGATTTTCAATATTACTTTAGTGCTAAACACTCTTTTAAATTCGGATTACAAAGTACGCTTCATACATTTACTCCGGGTGAGGTGAGTTTAAATACTTCAGATATTAACAGCATAAAAATATTGGATCAGACTATTGAAAAAAAATATGCCAGTGAAAGCGGACTTTATGTTAGTGATAATTATAAATTTAACAGCAGGGTAACTATAAACTATGGGATTAGATTTTCTGTTTTTAATAACCTGGGGCCATCTACAGTATTTTCTTTTGATGAAACTGGCAATATTAACGACTCTTCTATTTATTCAAAGTATAAAATCTATAACACTTATGCAGGCATTGAACCCAGAATTTCTGTGGTATATTTATTAAATGAATCAAGTTCCGTTAAGGCTGCTTATCATCACATAAATCAATACTTACAATTATTGACCAACACAACAGCTTCTACACCCATTGATTTGTGGATTCCTTCAGGTAAACTAGTTAAGCCACAAATTAGCGATCAGATATCACTTGGTTATTATAAAAACTTCAAAAACAATATGTATGAAACCTCTGCGGAAGCTTATTATAAAAACATGCAAAACCAGATTGATTATAAAGACGGTGCCGATCTGAGATTGAACAAAGCTGTTGAATCACAGTTATATTTTGGCCGCGGTTGGGCATATGGTATAGAAATGCTGGTAAAGAAAAAACAAGGTAATTTCACCGGTTGGATCGGCTATACACTTTCCCGCACCCTGCGGCAGTTCGATAATATCAATTTTGGCAACGTTTATCCGGCCCGGCAGGATATTATCAATTCAATATCCATCGTAACTATATATCAAATTTCAAAGCGATTAACCGTATCAGCTGTATGGGTATATCAAACCGGTTTTGCTGTTACTTTTCCATCCGGTACTTATTATTTTAATGGCAATGTATATAACCTGTACACCGAACGCAATGGTTATAGAATGCCTGCTTATCATCGCATGGATTTAGGCTTAACATGGAAGGGTAAACCCAAACCAAAATATGAATCAAGCTGGAATTTTTCTGTCTATAATGTTTATGCCAGAGAGAATGCTTACTCTATTACGTTTCAAAAAGATTTGAATGCACCCTATCAAAATCAGGCTGTACAGTTATCATTGTTTAGCGTGGTTCCGGCCATAACTTATAATTTTAAATTCTGAGAAAGCATGAAATCAACATACAAAGAGATGCTTTTAATTTCACTTATTGTTTTATGTTCATGTGAAAAAATTGTTCACATTGACCTGAACACTACAAATCCGAAATTAGTGGTAGATGCCAGTTACAACTTTGCTTCGCTTAGCAGATCAGTTAATTATTATGAAAATAAACAAATAAACGAAACAGGTGCCATGGTTATTATTTCGGATAATATGGGCCAAATAGATACGCTAAGAGAATTTAGTAATGGATATTATTCAACAGTTACAATTAAAAAAATAGTTGACCGAACTTATTTCTTAAATATTATTACAAAAGATGGAAGCAGGTACAGTTCCTTTTCAACATTACCTGTTACGGTGCCTATTGATACCATATTTTTTCAATATGATAAACCTAATTATTATAAGTATGGATGTAAATTTAAAGATCCTCCTAACAAGGCTAATTACTACATAGTTGAAACCTTCCCGCATTACAAAGATAGATATGTACTGGATGATAAACTTACCGATGGTAAAGAAATTTCAATTACATTTAAAAAAAGTCTTTTTTATAATAGTATGGTAACAGTATATTTAAGAAGCATAGATAAAGCCACATACAATTTCTACAAGAGTCTGCCGGTAAATGGAGAAGACTTTGATCAGTTTTTATCTGCTCCACCGGCTAATCCTGTTTCCAATATCAGCAACGGAGCTTTAGGATGCTTTTCTGTTAATTCACAAACCTCAAGAACCGGTATAGTAAAATAAACGTAAATTAATTTTCACTTATTCTTCTATAGTAATTTATCTGACCCAAATGGTATTCAAAATGAGAGATAAAAAATATCAGGTAAAATTCTGTGGAATGTTTACCCGCAAAATCAAAAGGGTAATTGTTTTGCATATCACTTTCGTTAAGGTTAAAAAAAGTGTTTGTTACTTGTAAGTTGGCTTCAACTAACAATTGCACAAGTTGCAATTTTGTAAGTTTTTTGGTACTGAACTCTGCATCCCTATCACGTACAAAGTCTGTTTTACCAAAGGTTGAACCTAAAAAATGATTTAAGTTTCCTATTAAATGTTAAGCCAAATTCCCACACAGTTTTGAGATTTTACCCATTACCAGCTGCTGGGATGCATCATTACTGTATGCCTCTATTTCGGTTATTAATTTTTTAATATTGCGCAGATAATTTAGGTTTTATTCATCAGAAAATTTTTAGGCATATTAACCTAAAATTTGTTAAATTATAATAATCAGAATTCCTCTCAAAATAGTTTGTTAGTTTAAAAAATTTGTGTGAAAGCTAAGGAGGTAATTATAAGTAACAAAAAATTATGCGTTATAAAATTGTGTTAACAACTCATTATTACAAAATTATTTTGAACCCACCATTAAAAACAAATCCATCAGTTGGTGCCCAGATTTCTGAAAACTGTGGATTTTGAATAGAACCAACATACATTGGTTGGTACTTTGATTGTCGGGTATCTAAAAAATTCTCTGCATTTATAAACAGGGTGAAGTGTTTAAATTTCTTTTCTGCTGAAATGCCCATCATCCAGTAATCGCGTGTATGAAGGCCATTGTTTAAAACCTGCGATGAAATATAAAATGCCTCAAAACCAATCCGTATTTTATTTTCAACTTCATACATAAGCATAAAATTTACTCTGTGTTTTGCAGTTAATGGATTTATAATACTTACCCTATCATAATGTCTTTGTGCATCAATAAAAGTGTAACCAACGTATATTCCAATATGCTCATATTTAAATTTTAAATTAGTTTCACTGCCCTGTGTTGTCAAATTTCCATTGGCATTGGCAAATTCATTTGCATTAATTACAGGGATATAATTTAATATCAGAGGATTGTTTAACCGGGTATAAAATAACATTTCATTTATCGTGAAAGAAATGTCTTCAAATAGCAAAATGCGGTAATTAATATCAAAATTTCCACCTATAGAAGTTTCCGAATTACTGCGTTGAATATTGATGGGTTTGATATTTACGAATCCTGTAGCTTCTGCCGATTCAGAAAAAATAGTTGGTGCTTTATACCCCATACCTCCTCCGAGACGAATCGTAAAATTACCCGTTAATTTATAGAGTAAGGAAAGTCTTGGCAATAAATGAAAACTGTTTTTGTTGGTCTGCAGTGGCGCAACCTGATTCACATAATCTAACCTTAAGCCTGTTTCTGCTATAAACATTTCCGTAAGGTTCCAATGGTTCTGAACAAAAGCACCAACGGTAAATTGGGTGTAATCTCTTTGAACTAATGAAACGTTGGGTGTTTCTTTAAACTGGTCTGTCCACACATTAAGTCCACTCACCCATTCTGTTTTCTCTTTAGGTAACAGATAAGTTAGTTCTGTATATCCTGCTATTTGCTGGCCACCAAAATTATAATTTCTCCAAGCAATGTTTCGGGAGAAATGGGTAATACTATTCTTTACGGTAATAACTGATTTGTTTTTAAAGTTTTTTACAAATTTTAATTGAGTAGAATAGCGGTTAGTTATGTTCTTCTCAAAATAAGTATGTGCGGAATCTGTTTTGTTTTGAATAACCTGCATATCTCCTCCTAAACGATTTTCAACAGTAGAATTAAAGCCTAAACTTAAGGTTGCTGTAGGACTAAAATAATAAAAAAAACGCGGATTAAAAGTATATCTATCGTATTGAGGAATATCTGAAAGGTTATCTTTATTAGGGTCATATGCTTGCTGAGTATTTCTGGCTACAAAAAAAGTAATTCCTATTTTTTTGAATTTTTGATTGTAATATCCGCTTAGGTCCAGTCCTTTTGCACTGGTAACATTTGTCATAAAAGTAAGCTCTCTTTTCTCAGCAGGATCTTTCGTAATAAGATTAATCAGGCCTGCAATAGCACCACCACCATATAATGTAGATGCAGAGCCTTTTATTACTTCTACTCTTTTTAAATCAAGTGGTGGAATTTGCAGAATACTTAAACCTCCGGCAAATCCCGCATAAAGTGGAAAGCCATCTTTTAAAAGTTGCGTATACTTTCCGTCAAGACCTTGAATTCTTATGCTGGCATTGGCAGAAGTGGCAGAAGTTTGTTGAGTTTGTATCCCTGTACTTTCAGTAAGTATCATTTTAATATTGCCTGGCTGATCAGCTCCTTTTTCTTCTAACTCTTCAGCGGCTATTGTTTCAATACGAGTTGGGATATCTGAAATTAGTCGACTGCTGCGTGTGCTTGAAACAACAATTTCTTCAAGGTCTTCATTTTCTTCTTCCAAATAAACAGTAATAATTTTTTCACTTATTAACGGAAAAAAGAAAGTATCAACTCTGGTGATAAATCCCGGATATTTAAATTCAATAACTTGTTTTCCATTCGCAATTTGCGTTAATATTGCTTTGCCAGATTTATCCGTAATTGCCCTATTCGCTACTCCAATTATAGAAACATTCACTCCCGAAAGCGGCTCTTTTTCATCTTTGTCTAAAACAATTACGTTAAAAATATTTTGCGCTTTGCAATAAGTAGAAGCATAAATAAAAAGCAGTAGAATAATAATCAATTTATTTTTTTTCATCTTTAGAATCAAGTTAAAGTTTATGCACAAAAGTAAGTTTTACTGTACAAGTTTTGAAGGTTAGTATATTGTTATTGAATAATTGTGTTCAAAGAAGGACAGCATGTAAAACGCTTAATTAGAAAAGAACAGTTTTAAGGATTCATTTTAATACGTTTTAGTAAAGCAAAACTCATTTTAACGTAAGTGAAAGTCAATATCTAAGTTTACTTTTAAATAACTTAAGGGTATGCCAAGGCTAACAATGGATCATTTTTTTTAAAGGTAGAAAAAAAACCTACCTGCTTTATTTTCTAACGTTTATTTGTTAGCGTTCCCTATCATCTTTTTTTTAAAGCATAATTTTGTACCGGTTCTACCATAAGTAAACCATTACTGGTTAAATGTTTCAAAATTATAGCATTAGAGTAGATGCATAGGAAGGGATCAATGAAGGTAAAAATGAAATATTTTTAAAAAAATCCACTATTAAAAATGCTGAAATTAACAGGATTTAAATATATAGTGGCGTTGTCCGTTAAAGATACTTTTTAAAAATTACTATAAAAAATTATTATGGAATCAGAACTATAAATATAATTACTCCTGTATTCATACTTTAGTTTATTAGTATATTCTTAATTACTGGTATCAAAGTAGAATTGATTTAGATATTATTAACACTGCCTAAACCACCAGTTCAATAATGGTAGATTCATCATGCCTTTCCGACTCATAATATCCTCCGGACTCTTTGGGTGTATTTATAATGAAAACATAAAGAAACAAGTATATAATTAAAGATGCGACAGTGGTAAGAAAGAAAGTATAAGGTTCCTGATCAGAAAGAAATTTATTGAATTCATAATAAAATAAAGACAACGCTGCAGACAAAAAACCTATGGTTAAAACTATTGAACGCTGCTTTGCAAAATGACTTAAATGAAGTATATAACAATAAATAACAGCAAAAAGAACAGGAAGCAATATAGCACAGAAAATTGTTAAGAGCATCGTCAAATTTAAATCGTCCTGTAGCATAATGCTATCTACAGATAAATCATAATCCTGCACAATTATTCTTCCATTCTTTAACGCTTTAATTGCAGCGTTTCTTAAATAAGATTTTTCATGTAATAAATTTCCAATGTTTTTATTTAAATGATCGCCAAAAGAAATAATAGATCTGATGGATCGATAAAGTATCAATAACAATATAATATTGGCAATTAACACAAATCCATCAATTAATAAACTGCTGGAAAACTTTCTCCACCTTTTAAGTGTGATCGGTTGCATATCTATACTTTTAATAATTAAATATCAGACGTAAATAAATTTGCCTATTGGTTTTTTATGTTCAGGAATTCATGAGATTAACAGAAAAAACATAGATCTCTGAATTTCCTGATCACTCTAAAATGTGTAAAACACTTCGGTTCAAAAAACAATTTAAAAAAGATAAAATGAACAGAAAAATTGTTCATTCAACTTCCGGTTTATCTTTTGATTTACCTGATTTCTGATCATACAATTTTTTAATTCCAAATGCAAGTCCTGCACTAGCTAAAAGAGAAATTCCTCCATCTAAAGGGGCATCGCTTACCCCATCATCATCAAGTCCGGGTTGTGCATAAATTGTTGTGCTTAAACAAAGGGCAAGCATTGAAAAAAATATAAGCTTTATTGTATTTTTCATGTATTTTATTTTTTGATTGATATTTAAAAAAGAAATATTTTTGATATAATTTTATTTGATAAATTTTATTTTCTGTAAGGTTTTATTATTGCTGATGGTTATAAAATAAACCCCGTTGTTTAATTCATCAATCGCGATAGACGGTATAAAAGTGCCAGTAAAATTAATAACTCCAGTGCGTATTTGCTGCCCTAACTGGTCATGAATTTCGAAATTATATTTATCCCCAATCTGATAATGCATTCCTATATTAATTGCTTCTTTAGCCGGATTTGGAAACAGGTATAAATTGTTTTTTTCAGATACATTTACAGCATTCAATCCAGTTGATGTTTTTTTGAACATCAATTGAAAACGTCCATCACCTCTTGATTCAACTGCTGTAGATAAAGTGAAATTATATTTAAAATCATTGCTCACTTTTTGAGTCACTTTAAGCCAGGTATCTATTAGATATACATCGGTGTTACTAAATGTTTCCAGGTTACTGAATTCAAAAAAGTAAGTAGCATTTGCAGAGTTGAACACACTTATTGGAATAATTTTTTCATCAGTCAGCAATGATGGTAAACTATTAATATTGTATTTGTTTCCAAAGCCATCATAAGTGCATGAATTAATGGTTGGGTTATTAAATTTCAGCGCATCAAAATTATCTGGTCCTACAAAAGCATCTGCTCTGAAATGTATATAACTGTCATCATAATTAAAACTATCATACTTCATCGTAAATTTTAACAAATCGGTGATTTCTTTTTTTCCAAAAAATGCACCTCCCTGAGCTGTCGATTTGTTGGCTTCATTAATTGTTACATCTCCGGCTGAACCGCTTATACCACTAGTTCTAAGAACAAAAAATCCCTGACCTGAAGCAATTAGATCTGTTGCAGAACCTGTTGTTCCGTTCCAGGATACATAGGCATTACTGGAAGGATCAAAAATCTGATAAGAGCCGGATAAGTCTGCCCCTTTTGTAAGTGCATTCCAACTTATAGCACTAGGGTAAGGATTTCCAATAAGATTCCATCCATTGCTAAAACCAGCATCTCTGATTGTTGAAATAGTTACGGTTGAAGTTGGATAAGATCCGGTAACAAAGATAGTAGTATTGGTTGTTGCAGAGTTGGTTGTTGTCAGGTCATTTAATCTGTCGCCACGAACCAGCACCCGGTAACCTGTTCCATTAGTTAAAGTCATATTGCCATCTGTAAATCCAACCCAATCGGCACCATTGCTGCCAGTTGTACTTATAACTGCAGATGTAGTATAAGTCCATGCTGATGACGGATTGCTGCTATTACCTGAAACATCAAAATTATTAATAACACCACCATTACCTGTAATCTGAATACCTAAACCTATTGCATTCGTTCCATTGTTTCTCCATTGTAATGCCGTACCATTTGTAACCGGAGATGCCAGTAAACGCGTACGTCTGTGGCTTGCACCACCTGCTAAGTAACGCTCTGCCGTTATATTTGTGGCATTTGCAGGCGCAGATGAAAAAGTTCCAAGTGATGCCGTTCCAATTATACTTGATTTAAGTGTTACACTTTTACCATTAAAGTTACAACTTGAGGCAGTAGTATTGGCATGAGTAAATGAAGATCCTGCTGCAATTGTTAAGGTGCCCGCAGAACCTGCAGTAACTAAAGTAAAGGTTTGACCAGCTACACTTGAAGTGGTGAAATTACCGGTTAATGTTACATTACTGGTATTGGCAATGCTCCATGATACTTTTGTTGTAGCAGCTAAAACTGCACCACTTGTTATGGTGAAATTTTGAGCACCTGTCTTTAAAAAATTAATAGATGCTGCTCCTCCTGAAGTATTAGAGATAACTCCTGTACTTCCAATTGCTAAATCGCCATTCAGGTTAAAAGTATTTGTGGTAGTTGCATTAGCAGCAAAATTTAAAGTTCCGTCTATACTTGAATTGCCATTTATAGTAACTATTGCGCTACCTCCACTGCTAGTAATACAATTAATTTTACCTGCTTGTGCAATAGTAAATGTCCCTCCTACCGTTAAGTTGGTGGTGCTACTTCCACTAAATCTAAATTCACTTGATCCGGTGCTTGTAATTATAAAATTACCATTAACTGTAGCTAAATTTCCCGCCATACTTGTAGTAGAAGTCTGACCTGTATTACTCCAGTTAAAGTTTCCAAATGACTGGGCAAATGAAGATGCTGTTGGCACTGTGGTGATTACTCCGGTTACATTCATATTACTGGTTAAAGCCCATGTTGCAGTAGGAATAACTCCACCATTTTGAGTGTGGTTATAGTTTGATAAAGCATTAAATAACAAACCGGAAGTGTTTCCGGATAAAGTACCGGTATTATTAATTACTCCTGTGCTCCCAACAGTTGATATTGCAGAAGAATTAATTGTATGGTATATGGTTCCGGCCCCGATAGTAAGTGTACCAAGAATACTGGCAGCTGTGCTGGCACCAATTGTTAAATT
>JACMQU010000109.1 GCA_014376805.1 Bacteroidia bacterium | reverse complement strand
GCATAACTCTGTTGAAAGATTAAAATCAATTTACAAACTCGCCCATCCAAAGGCATAAAAAGGAGGAACCATGAAAATTACAGTGCAATCAATTCATTTTACTGCAGACAAAGGATTATTAGAATTTATACAGAAGAAAGCAGACAAGCTGGAGACTTTTTATGATAACATTATAAATGGCGAAGTTTATTTAAAGCTGGAGAATGTAGAAAACGAAGCAAATAAGATAGCCGAGATTAAGCTGCAGTTACCAGGCAACCAAATTTTTGCGAAGGAACAATGTAAAACTTTTGAAGAAGCCACAGACCTGGCTATTGAGAGCTTGCGCAAACAAATTGGGAAGCATAAAAAGCGGAAAGAGATTGCTGCTCAAGAAGTTAAAAAGGCTGTACTGGCCTCAACCGAAGAGGAATTTTAATATTAAAATCCATTATTATATTTGATGAAATCGACGGCTCAAAAGGCTGTCGATTTTTTTTGAGCTAATTTTGCTGAATTTTATGATGAATTAATAGATTCGTTCAATATGGAGACAAAGGTTTTGAGTAAATCAGAAAGAACACTTTACAAGCGCTTTAAAAAAAATGTAAAAAGAAGTAAAGCAATTTAAAGGACGTGAAATTCAACTCCAGTACGTAAATGAATTCTTAAAAAGGAACTTTAAATTTGTGTTAATCTTCTAATTGTTGAAAGCCTTTCTCGCTGTAAATCAGCCATAAAAAACGCTCAAAAATCAGCCCTAAAAACTCATTAAGATTTTTTTGATAAAAAATTTTGTACAGCGTTATTTATTTGTAAATTTGCAATCCCTTTCGGAGAGGTATGTAACGCACTTCTTCAACAAAAGGGAATGGTTCTTTAAAATAAAAAATATTATAACCTTATAAATAGCCGCCGATTTTTGCGGTTAGGTATTGAACGATCTGTTTTGATCAGTAGCACTATTAGGTATATAAGCCTCCTTAGCTCAGCTGGTAGAGCGACTGACTTGTAATCAGTAGGTCATTGGTTCGATCCCGATAGGAGGCTCTGTTAATTTCGGAAGAGTGATGTTTAGCTTCAACTTTAAACATTATAAATCCGAAATCAACAAATGGGGGGATACCAGAGCGGTCAAATGGGACGGACTGTAAATCCGTTGCTTCGGCTACGAAGGTTCGAATCCTTCTCCCCCCACAAAAGGGAGTAAGCAGTTTACAGTAGCAGCTGGCAGTTTTTAACTGCTAACTGAAAACTGTGAACTGCAAACTTGTTTAAAGCGGAAGTAGCTCAGTTGGTAGAGCGATAGCCTTCCAAGCTATAGGTCGAGAGTTCGAACCTCTTCTTCCGCTCTTGGAGGCTCATTAGTTAATACAACAAATGAGCTAACAAACAAGCCGACGTAGCTCAGGGGTAGAGCACTTCCTTGGTAAGGAAGAGGTCATGGGTTCAAATCCCATTGTTGGCTCAACGTAGTAAAAGAATACATTAAATAAGAATATAAATTAACCTACAAATAATAATAAATCATGGCAAAAGAAAAGTTTGACCGCAGTAAACCGCACTTAAACATCGGTACAATCGGTCACGTTGACCACGGCAAAACAACCCTTACCGCAGCTATCACTAAAGTGTTATCTGATGCAGGTTTATCAGAAGCACGTTCATTTGAATCAATTGACTCAGCTCCTGAAGAAAAAGAACGTGGTATTACAATTAACACAGCGCACGTTGAGTATTCAACTGCTAACCGTCACTACGCTCACGTTGACTGTCCAGGTCACGCGGATTATGTGAAAAACATGGTTACAGGTGCTGCTCAAATGGACGGTGCAATCATCGTGGTTGCTGCAACAGACGGCCCAATGCCTCAAACTCGCGAGCACATCCTTTTGGCTCGTCAGGTAGGTGTACCTTCATTGGTTGTATTCATGAATAAAGTGGATATGGTTGATGATCCGGAATTATTAGAATTAGTAGAAATGGAAATCCGTGAGCTATTATCATTCTATGATTTCCCTGGTGATGATATCCCTGTTATCCAAGGGTCTGCTTTGGGTGGCTTAAATGCTGATCCGAAATGGGTTGGAAAAATAATGGAATTGATGGACGCTGTTGATAGCTACATCCCAATTCCTCCTCGTTTAACTGAGCTTCCTTTCTTGATGCCTGTTGAAGACGTATTCTCGATCACTGGTCGTGGTACTGTTGCAACTGGTCGTATTGAGCGTGGTATTATTAACTCAGGTGAGCAAGTAGATATATTAGGCATGGGTGCTGAGAACTTGAAATCAACCGTAACAGGTGTTGAGATGTTCCGCAAGATCCTTGACCGTGGCGAAGCTGGTGACAACGTAGGTTTATTATTACGTGGTATTGAAAAAACTGATATCCGTCGTGGTATGGTTATTTGCAAACCAGGTTCAGTAAAACCACACACAGATTTCAAAGCAGAAGTTTACGTATTATCAAAAGCTGAAGGTGGCCGTCACACGCCTTTCTTCAACAAATACCGTCCTCAGTTCTATTTCCGCACAACAGACGTTACAGGCGAAATCAGCCTGGCAGAAGGTGTAGAAATGGTTATGCCTGGCGATAACGTTACCATCACTGTAAAGTTGATCAACGCAATCGCAATGGAAAAAGGCTTACGTTTCGCTATCCGTGAAGGTGGCAGAACAGTAGGTGCCGGCCAGGTAACTGAAATTTTAAAATAATTTCTTACCCTTAAACGGGTAGCAAAACGGTTAATTTTTGTGTAAAGTACCGGGACTTTTGTCTCGGTACTTTATTCACAATAAGTAAATACAATAAATTTCTCCATTTTTGGAGATAGTATACACGGGAATAGTTCAACGGTAGAATAGAGGTCTCCAAAACCTTTGATCAGGGTTCGAATCCTTGTTCCCGTGCATAAGCAATTAATAAAATGGCAGGCGTAGCTGAATATATTAAAGAATCATACATCGAGTTGACCGAGAAAGTAACCTGGCCAACCTGGACAGAATTGCAAAACAGCGCCGTATTGGTGTTGATAGCTGCAATTATTATTGCTATGGTCATTTTTGGTATGGACCAGATCATTGGCTATTTGCTTAATCAGTTTTATACTTCACTAACCTAATTATATATAATAGATGAGTGATCAATTAAAGTGGTACGTAGTTAGGGCCATCAGTGGTAAAGAAAAAAAGGTAAAACAATATATAGACGCTGAAGTAAGCAGGTTAGGAATAACACACTTGGTACCCCAGGTGCTTATCCCTACTGAAAAGTATTACCAAATGCGCGATGGAAAGAAAATTGCCAAAGAACGCAATTACTTCCCGGGTTATGTATTGATGGAAGCCTCACTTGACGGCGAGCTGGAGCACATCATAAAAAATGTGAACAGTGTAATTGGTTTCTTAGGCGATAAGCAAGGTAATGCTATCCCTTTACGCCCGGCCGAAGTTAATCGTATTTTAGGTAAGGTTGATGAGATGAGCGCACAAGGCGAAACCATGAACG
>JACMQU010000108.1 GCA_014376805.1 Bacteroidia bacterium | reverse complement strand
TGTGGAGAATATCGGATTCGAACCGATCACCTCTTGCATGCCATGCAAGCGCTCTAGCCAAATGAGCTAATCCCCCAAAAATATTGCGAACTATTTTAGGCTTTAAGGCTCAAAACAATTCGCAATAAATAAGTTTAACTTTCTGATAAATAAAATTATGCTTCTGCCACTTCAGCAGTTTCAGTTTTTTCAGCAGTTTCGGTTACTTCAACAATTTCTGGTTTTACAGGTGTGGATGTTGGTTCAGGAATATGCGAAGCAGCAGGCTTATTAGAAGCAACGGGTGCCTCTATTCCTTCGTTGATTTTTGCTACAAGTGGTGCAATAGATACAAAAGAACGATCATTACCTTTTTTTCTAAAAACTACTTTTCCATCCACTAGAGCAAATAAAGTATGATCTTTACCAATACCTACATTTACACCAGGATGGTGTTTTGTACCACGCTGACGAACGATAATATTACCTGCTATACAATATTGACCACCGAATATTTTAACACCTAAACGTTTACTATGTGATTCACGGCCATTCTTTGAACTACCGACCCCTTTTTTGTGTGCCATTTTTCTTCTCTCCTGAAATTAAGCGTTAATAGAATCAATTTTAATTTTTGTAAAAGACTGACGGTGACCGTTTTTCTTTCTATATCCTTTTCTCCGCTTTTTCTTGAACACAATCACTTTATCACCTTTTAGGTGGGTTAAAATGGTAGCACCAATTTTGGCTCCGGCGATAGCAGGCAGCCCTACTTTTACACTTCCGTTGTTGTTTACTAACAACACACTGTCAAGTTCAATACTGGCGCCTTCCTCTTGCTGCAATCTATGCACATAAAGAGTTTGGTCTTTTTCAACTTTAAATTGTTGGCCAGCAATTTCAACTATTGCAAACATTATTTATAAATTTTAAGGACCGCAAAGTTAACAAATTCTATTTTAAATACAAATTGTACCTTGTAATATTGGGTGAAATTTATCTTCCTTTGCCTTGAATTACAGTTAAAATAGTGTAAATCAGTATCCTTAGATCAATTGAGATTGATCTGTTTTCAATGTAAATGATATCAAATTTTAATCTTTCAACCATTTGCTCCACGTTTTCTGCATAACCATATTTAACCTGCCCCCAACTGGTAATACCAGGCTTTACTCTATGTAAATGTTTATAATGAGGTGCAATTGGCACTATTTGATCAATAAAAAATTTTCTTTCAGGTCGAGGACCAACCAAACTCATTTCGCCTGTTAACACATTCACAAATTGTGGAATTTCATCGAGCCGGTACTTTCTAAGCCATTTACCGATGGGTGTAATTCTGTGGTCGTTTGCTTTTGATAACTGAGGCCCGTCATGCTCAGAATCTATGTACATAGTTCTGAATTTAAAGATGTGAAAAGGCTTACCCTTAAAACCTATTCTGATTTGTTTGTAGAATATGGATCCTTTTGAACTTAGTTTAACAGCCAGGCTCAAAATCAGAAACAGCGGTAAAAAAGCAATCAGAACCAGTAGCGATACAAAAATATCCAAAAATCTCTTAATCAGTTTTTGCCATTGAGGCATGCTGTCATGATTGATTTCTATAAGAGCAGTGCCTATAACATTGTTCATCTTTACCTGCCCGCTCATCATATCGTAAATATCAGGCACTATTTTAAGACTTACTTTCTGGTCTTCAAGCACATTTGTAACTTTGTTAATATCGAGGTGTTTTGAACTTTCAATTCCAATAATAACTTCCTCCACATCAAATTGTGTAATAAGCTGAGGTAATAGCTCGTAATTTCCCAGATATGGAATAAGGTCTCTTAAAATATGATCTTTTGCATCGCCATTAACGCTTACAAAACCTTTGATAATAAAGCCTTGGGTTAGGGTTGGATCAAGCAATTCTTTTACCAACTGAAATGATTTCTGATTATTTCCAACAACGATAGTTCTGAATCCAATCTCTCCTTTCCTCAATTTAGATTTAACATAACCTGCTACAAATAGCCGAACAAAAGTTGTAATGCCAAAGTTAAGTATAAAGAGGGCTAAAATACTTTTATAATAAGATTGATAGGAACTCACTTCATCATCGAGCAACAAGACAAAAAACAATAAAATTACACCTGTTACGGTTGCCGAAAATGTTTTAGAAATTTCGTTGATGCGTGATTTTCTCCAGCTATCTTTATAATGCCCTGAAAGATAATAAAGAAAAACCCAGTAAAGCGGTACCAGACATAAAGCCAGGTAAAAATTATTATCCAAGTCGAGTGGAATTTTATAACCATACTTATCAGATTCTATGATGTATTTACGATAAGCGAAAAAAAGGCCCCAGCCAATTGCTGCTGCCAGTGCATCTAAAACAGCAAAAACAGTAGTATGGAATTTTCTCTTGTTAATCAAGGTAGATAAGTTTTATGTTATCAAGCCACACATAAGGATTTGCGGTTCCATTAGAATTGCTGAAACCAATAAAAAATCTAAACTGCGTACCCGGCGGTTTCGAATTAATTTCTGAAGCAAGGTCGAAATAAAGTTTATTCCATTCACTTTTTTCTTTTAGAACATAAACCGGCGTGTGTATGGTACCGGAGCCTGAAGTTTCATAAAATCCAACCACAAATGGAATATTACATTTATAATCAATTTCTAAGTAAAAGGGGTGTGCCCGCGGAAAATTATTAAATACTTTCGACCAGATTTCGAGGTAAGAATTGGCAACCCCGCTTTTTAGCTGAACTTTACCCGAAAACTTACCTGGACTCCAGGCTTCCGATCCATTATCCTTTAAAATGGTATCTCCGTTCTGCTTTGTATCTGGTCTGTATTCAAAAGCAAACCCATTCCCGTCAAAATCTTCTACCAGAGGGAACTGCGCATTATCAACATAGCTGAAGATTGGTTCAAGGGTATCAACCTGATTAGGTTTCAAATCTATATCTTTAGAATATGGATTAAACATTTGATAGATTGTTCGCTGCTCTCCATTACCCGAATATTTAATACCTGCTGAGGCAACAATAGTAGTTTTACCTGATCTTTGAATAGGAATTGTAGTACCAGTGGCAAAATCTCCTCTTACCAGCCCATTATCAAAAATCCAAACATCATTAACCATAATGGCAGGCTGCCCTTGCGCAGGCTTAGTAATAACCATACTAACAGGTTTAATATAAAGATAAGAAGGAATAGTTACCTCATGTGTTTTACAGGAGTTTAAACTAGACAAAATGCAACAGGCCAGAATAAAGAAAAGAGGATAAGATTTGCGCATTGGCTTTTACAAACGTATAGAGCGCAAAGGTATTATCTTTTGTTGATATTAAGTTTATCAATTATTTCATGTGCCACCTCAAGCGTCTGAAAATTATCATAATGTGTACGGAGGTTTAATGAGTGATTGGAGATTGAATTTGCAAAAAACAGTAGTTCCCGTTTAATCATGTCGGGCACATTTATATATTTAGCCGTATTTAATTCATGCTCGCTATTTTCGGGTTTTGAGGAGTTGAGCATTGAAATTTTGAAGGTGTCGAGGTTAAAACTATAAGTACGGTTTTTTTGAAAAAAGCGTATTTTATTTTTTTGTTCCGATTCAAAATTACCACAAACCATGTTGAGAATACATCCGTTATCAAATTCTATTCTGGCATTTATAAAATCAACATGTGAATGATGTAAACAGGCTCCTGTAGCCCTGATTCTTTTTACGTTAGCTTTAACAATATTTAAAATAAGTTCCAGCTCATTCACCAGCAGATCAAAAACAAGGTTTTCCGGACTGTAATTAATTAAATTAGGTTCAAAACGAGCGCTTTCAATATAAAAAGGGTTATCCAGCAATCGTTTTAACAATTGATAATTGGGGTGAAATTTTTCGTGATGGGAAACGTATAAATGTATATTGGCTTCATCTGCAAGCTGATTCAGTTCTTTTGCTTCTTCCAGGTTTTCGCTTAATACCTGCTTTACAAAAACATGGCGTAAATTTCTGATAGCACTAGAGGCAAACTGATAATGTGTGCCTACAGGTGTTTGTATATCTATGGCATCTGCTTTTTGGAGCAAATCTGTATAAGAATCAAATCGCTGAAGATTATATTGTTTTTCTATTAAACCCGCACTGGCACAATCATGATCATAAAAGCCCACCAACCTGAATTCTTTCAGTTCAAGAAGCTTTTCAATATGCCTCTTACTGGTTTCGCTGGCTCCTACTATACCAATATTTATCATGGGGTGTTTTTGTAATTAAACAGGACAAAAGTATTTTCTCCGGACTAAGTAAGTGCGACATTGAAAGAATAGATTTAAACATTTCACTAATCGCTTATCGTAAAAAATATACACTTACTGATTTAACGGGAGCAAAGGCTTGATGAATGAGCTACTTTACTTTTATATTTATCAGGAAAATTAGCTGCATGCTCTGTTAATTCGTTCATATATTAGTTTCCCGCTTAACAAATTAGACTTAATCTTGTAATTTCAGTTAATCTTGCAAACAGTATGATCGAAAAAGATACGTATAAAGATAAAGGGGCCAGAAGACTGTTAGTGGAAGAATTAAAACAAAAAGGAATTATTGATACTGGTGTTCTTAATGCCATTTTGCAGGTTCCGAGACACTTGTTCATTCATAAAGATTTCAGGTTCCATGCATACCAGGATAAAGCTTTTCCAATTGGTGAAGGCCAAACCATTTCACAACCTTATACAGTTGCCTATCAAACACAGTTATTACATATTGAAACCAATGACCGTGTACTGGAGATTGGAACAGGGTCTGGATACCAGGCTGCAGTGCTCATACAAATGGGTGCAGTGTTAACTACTATTGAGCGTCAGGAGAAACTTTACCAGAAAACAAAAAAGTTGCTCACACAACTAGAATATAAGGCTAACTTTATAGCAGGTGATGGCTCTATAGGATATGCGGCTAACGGACCATACGATAAGATAATTGTTACAGCAGGAGCACCAAGAGTGCCAGAAGCGCTGCTGCAACAATTAAAAGTGGGTGGAATTTTGATTATACCGGTTGGCAATAATTTGGTTCAAACTATGCATACACTAATAAAAAAAGCTGATGGAAATATTGAAGACATTTCATTAGATCAGTTCAGATTTGTTCCATTAATTGGCAATCAGGCTTGGTAGAAAAAATAAAATTATCCACCAAGGAAAAGTGCACAAATATACTATAAACATTGATTATTAATTAGTTACATGTTAAAAATAGTTACTTTAAGATTGTTAAAATATGGAGAGTTGTAGTTAACCTTGATTTATAAAGATAAACACAATATATATTTGCCTTACCAAACCAACATTTTTTTTATGAAAAAAACATTGTTATTAGCAGCATTCGCATTTGCAGGTTCAATTGCTTTCGCTCAAAAACCAGCCGCAGGAGATAAAACTGCCGAGATTAATTTACTACTACAGGTGGGTACAGCACCTATTAGTTATGGCCTTCCAATGAACGCAAACCCTAAATTTGCCAATATTCCGGCAGAGCTTCGTTTTCGTTATTTTTTATCAGACAAATCTGCTATCAGATTAAGACTGGGTATGGGTTCTCAAACTACAAAGACGGCATTTATGGATCCTACAGGAACTACCACTTCTGATGTAACCGTAAAAAGTGGTTTCGGAATTATGCTAACACCAGGTTATGAAATGCACTTTGAAGGAACAGACAAACTTTCACCTTACTGCGGAGGAGAATTAGGCTTTATGATGGCAGGTTCTGCAACTACAGAGGTTACGAACTCTGATAATGCATCTCCAACTTCAGCCACTGTTAAGACCGGTGCAAGTTATAGCTCAACAGGTGGTTCTTCTATTGGCATAAGACTGGGATTATTTATGGGTGCAGATTATTACTTTACAAATTCTGTTTACCTTGGTGCAGAGTTTGGACTGGGATTATTTAATGCCATTTCAACTGCTGAAGGCACAGAGAAAAAGAAAGTAAGTTCTGGTGCAACTGAAGTTACAACTAAAATGCCTAAATCAAGCGATACTTATATTTTCGGAACTAGTGTTGGTGGAGTTCGATTTGGTTTCAAATTCTAAAAAAAATCAGCAATAAAAAAACCCTTTGCTTACTGTACCGGTAAGCAAAGGGTTTTTTTATTGCTCTACCCTTCTGAGGTTTCTTTCTACATCGCGCTCTTTAATAGTTTCTCTTTTATCAAAAGATTTTTTGCCCTGTCCAATAGCAATTTCCAGTTTTAAAAATCCTCTTTCCGATTCAAATAATTTTAAAGGAATTATGGCAAATCCTTTTTCAGCTGCTTTAACTCTTAATTTAAATAGTTCTTTCTTTTTTAACAACAGTTTTCTAATTCTGAAAGGTTCGTGGTTATTATAACTTCCCTGTTTCCAGGTGCCTATATTCATTGATTTAATAAACAATTCTTCGCCAATAAAATAACAAAAAGCTTCGCCAATTGAAGCATTGTTACTGCGTATTGATTTAACTTCGGTGCCGGTTAATTGCAAGCCGGCAGTAAACTTTTGAAGGATATGGAAATCGAATCCTGCCTTTTTATTTAAAATATTTATTTCTTTTCTCCCTGCCATAACTATTCATTGAACGATCTGATTAGAATTTTAATTCTGTTTTTTTTCAAAGGTATCAAACACTTTTACGATAAACGTTTAAATATTTTCTCGATGCTTTCTTTTTTTAATATTTTTTGACACTGTGTTCCTTTTGCAATTAATCTTTCCCCGTTTCTGGCCTCATAACTACAAATAATTTCGTTCCCGTTTAAACTTATTAAAGTTGCCGTAAAATGTATTGCTGAACCAACTAAAGCCGGCATCAGATGTTCTATATGCAAAGATGTACCAATGCCTTCTTCATCATTTTCTTTCATATCCAGTGCAAATAAACGGCAACACCATTCTGCATCTCTGCCTAATGCAAAAGTTGCATATACAGGATGAACTGTTCCGCTATCAAATGCTGCTGTATCAGCTGGTTTTACAATTACATCATAGGTTTTTATATCTCCTGCTTTATAAACCTGTTTCATTTTATTTTCGGTTTGATCCTATACAAATTTAAACAACTTATCTCACAACCATAATCGGAATTTTTACGAGGTGCCTCACCGCATCTACCGTTGAACCAAAAACAATATCTTTAATACCAGCATGCCCGTGTGCTCCCATTACCAGTAGTTCTGCATTATTCTCCATTATAATTTTTGCAATGCTTTCTGCCCTGTTACCATATCCAAGTAAATAATGGGCAGCAAAACCAGCAGCATTTAAATCGGCAACATAAGACTGAATAAATTTAATATCCTGCAAAGTTTCTATATCCATTACCTCTGCTCCGTGTTGTCTGGCTGCTGCCGATTCAACAATATGAATTATAAAATAATTGGCACTTTTGCCTCCCAAACTTACCGCATGTTGAATAGTTGCCTCATCGTACATACTGAAATCAACTGTAACAGCAATCTTCCTGAATTTTTTGCCAGCTCTCAGGTCTAAACGTTTCAATGGCGAATGAGGAACTATACGCTTGTCCTTTAACTTACTAATCCAGGGAGCTAAGAGTACATAAAAAAGCAAAAAAGTTGTGTACGGGATACCCATAAAAATCAATCCTTTTAAAAACAAATTTTCGGAATATTTACTATCAAAAAATGAACTTACTTCCTCATAAACAAGTTTAACATTTAAACCAACAATAATAACAGCAGCTAGCCAGGCAAGGGTTTCAACAGTTTTACTATTGGCAAACCTGCCCATTATCACTTTATTATTTGTAAAATGAATAAGAGGTATAATGGCAAAACCTAATTGTAAGCTGAGTATAACCTGGCTTAGGATCAACAAAGCCCCTAACTGATCATCACCAAAATACATTATTGTTAAAACGGCCGGAACAACCGCAATAATTCGGGTAATTATTCTTCTTAACAAGGGGCTGATGCGCAAATTCAAATAGCCTTCCATCACAATCTGTCCGGCAAGTGTTCCAGTAATGGTTGAACTTTGCCCTGCTGCAATTAATGCAATAGCAAATAATGTAGGTGCCAGTGTTCCAAAAATACCAGAAAGCAGGTGATGTGCATCAGCTATACTTGCCACCTTATTTAATCCATTTGAATGAAAGGCTGCAGCAGCAAGTATGAGGATGGCTGCATTTACAAAAAATGCTGCATTTAAAGCGATAACCGAATCAAAAAAATTAAATTTTATCGCCTTCTTGATGCCTTCGTCATTTCTTTGTATACGCCTTGTCTGAACCAAAGAAGAATGCAGGTAAAGGTTATGTGGCATTACAGTTGCCCCTATTATTCCAATGGCAATATATAATGAATCCCCGTTTAAAGATCCGGGAATAAAACCATGAGCCACTTCTCCCATATCAGGATTAACAATAAACATCTCTGTTAAAAAAGAAATAGCAATTATACTTACTAATCCTACAATAAAGAGTTCAATTTTTCTGATCCCTTTATTGATTAAAAACAGCAACAAAAAGGTATCAAAAACGGTGATAAGTACACCATAGAGTAAGGGTAATTTAAACAAGAGATTTAAGCCTATAGCCATACCAATAATTTCAGCCAGATCTGTTGCCGCAATAGCTATTTCGGCCAAAAAATATAACGAACCATTAACCCACTGCGGATATTGCTGCCTACTGGCTTGTGCCAGATCCCATCCCTTCACTATTCCCAGTCGTGCAGCCAGACTCTGTAACAGCAGCGCAACTAAATTACTCAACAATAACACCCATAAAAGGCTGTAACCAAACTGACTTCCACCTGCAATATCTGTGGCCCAGTTACCCGGATCCATATAGCCAACACTTACCAGGTATGCAGGACCAATAAAGGCAAAAAATGTTTTGAACCTGCTCCTTGGTTTAGTCATATCTACCGAGCCATGCACTTCACTTAAGGATTTATCGGTAAGTTCTGCCATTCTGTTATTTTGTTTTCATTAAAATATTTCTGGCTACTTCATTGCTTATTTGTATTTTCTGATCCTTATCTAACTGAATAGATAAAGAAAGATCGAATGCATTTATTTCAATAACTTTTACAAGCCTACCCAGTGTTAATTCAATTTTTTGAAGATGCTGTAAAAATAAACTGCTGTGATTTACCACTCCGCTAATAATACCCTCCTTTTCTAGTGTCATATCACTGAGTAAAACATAATTAGAGGTTTTAATTATACCATTTCTTTCCGGTATTGGATCTCCATGCGGATCGTGTGTAGGAAAACCCAGATACTCATCGAGCTTATCTATTAATGTTTGCGATTGAATATGCTCCAATTGTTCAGCTATATCATGAACTTCATCCCACAAAAAATTAAGTTTATTATGTAAAAATGTTTCCCAGAGCCTGTGCTTTCTTACGGTTTCAATTGCTGTTTTTTTACCGGATTCGGTTAGTTGAACCCCTTTGTATTTCTGATATTCGAGCAACTTTTTGTCCGAAAGCTTTTTAATCATATCAGTAACAGAGGCCGCTGTAGTTGACATTACACGGGCTATAGAATTTGTATTTATTGCATCATTATTCTTCTCTTGCAATTTATAAATAGCTTTCAGGTAATTTTCTTCGGTATAAGAATACATATTACAAATATAAAAAAATTTTAGACAAGACTAAAAATTATTTAATATCAGCCCGAAATATGAAAATAAAATCAGATAGAAATTTTAATTATTGTAATTTTGTATAACAATGATTAAGAAATTTTTATCTTACCTATTATTCTGGCGCAAACAGCCCGCTGACACTCCGTCATCTTTTAACTTAAAAATGATGCACGGTATAAACAAAATCAGCATATTACTTTTTCTTTTTGCCATAATTGTTATTATTTTTCGATTGGTACGTAGTTTGTAAACACATCGTTTTTCAAAATACAAATCAAACATGATTATATACATTATCATTCCATTATTGCTAAGTTTTTATGTATGCTGGCGATTTAAATCAAAAGTAAAAGAGTATTCTCAAATTAGTTTAAGTAAAACTTTAACGGGTTCAGAAATAGCGGAAATGATGTTAAGAGATAATGGCATTTATGATGTGCAAGTTATAAATACCGAAGGTTCGCTAACGGATCATTACAACCCCGATAAAAAAACTGTTAACCTAAGTTATGATGTATATCATGGGCATAGCTTAATGTCGGCGGCCATTGCAGCGCATGAATGCGGACATGCTGTTCAACATTCTAAATCCTATTTCTGGCTTCAGTTCAGATCAAGTGTAATACCACTTGTAAGTGTTGCTTCTCAATATGTTCAATGGATACTTTTGGGTGGTGTTTTATTAATTAATATCTTTCCACAATTGTTATTAATTGGTATTGTATTATTTGCCCTTACTACTTTTTTTTCCATTGTAACTTTACCTGTAGAATTTGATGCCAGTAGCAGAGCTTTGGCATGGCTTAATACAAAGGGCATTGTTAAAAAGGAAGAATATGCAGTTACGAAAGATGCATTGAAATGGGCCGCTGCTACCTATGTTGTTGCAGCCATTGCTTCTGTGGCTACGTTATTATATTATGCGCAGGTATATATGGGTAGAAGAAATTAGAAGCTTGCATTCCGTGCTTTAAATGAAGGCAAAACACCTATCATCGTAATTAAAATATCCTAATAAATAATTGCTGCATAATTTTTATCTGATCCCATTTGCGTTCAAAGCTCGCTGATACCTTCTGGCATTCTGATTATGCTGCTCTAATGTTTCTGAAAATACATGATACCCGCTAAAATCTTCTTTAGCACAAAAATATATATATTGATGACGCTTATAATTTAAAACGGCATCAATTGCCTGGATAGACGGTGTGCATATTGGGCCCGGAGGTAAACCTACATTCAAATAGGTATTGTAAGGTGAGTTATAAGCAGTATGAACTCGTGTAACACGTCTTATATTTTTATCATTTAACGCATACACTATCGTGGGATCAGCCTGCAGAGACATGTTAATGCGTAAGCGGTTAAGGTAAACTCCGGCAATAAGCGGCATCTCATCACCCTTATTACTTTCTTTCTGTACAATTGAAGCCAGCACACTTACCTGAACAGGAGTTAACCTGCATTGCAAGGCGAGAGTTAACCTGCTTGCATTCCAAAACTTTTTATATTCCTTAAACATGCGTTCAAATACACCAATGCTACCTGTGTTCCAATAAAAATTATAGGTGTTTGGAATAAAAACACATGCTATCGTATTGGTATCGAAACCCAGATTTAATGCATACAATGAATCACTTAATAAGGTATTTAAACTTGTGCTGTCTGCTTCCAGATGAGTGGCAAAAAAACGCGCTATTTCCACTTTTCTTTCTGCATATTTAAAGGTTATATCTAAGGGTTGTTGCTGACCTTTAATCAGGATCTTAATTATATCCCAGTTACTCATGCCGGCTTTCAATTCATATCGGCCGGGTTTTAACTTATTATTAAGGTTTATTAACTTAGCCAAACGCCTGAATGAATCTCCATTTTTTAACAGATATTCCTTTTCTATTCCACTTAAAAACTGATTGAAATCTTTTTTGGAATGTACAAAAATATATGCTTTATCACTTTCATATTTAGCAGCAACATTTGGACTAAAAACATCTGAATATATTTTATAAGCAGCCACTATTAATAGTAAACCAATGATGGCGGAAAACAATTTAAAATTTCTTTTCGAATCCTGATAATGATTGACTATCCTATTGTACATGTATAATTTGTTGGAAACGAATTTCTAATTTTAAATGAATAATGCAAAATAACTTTCTGATTAAGTACAACAGTTTTATAGAGCCGGCCCGGCTAAAGCCTGTAACAATTTTTTAACCACCGTGTTATCCGGTTCAAATAATAAGATATGTTTCAAATCAATAACAGCCTTTTGTTTTTGACCGAGCAGGTTAAATAATGCCGCACGGTTCATTAAGGCCTGTCCAAAATCAGGGTTTAGAGATAGGGCCCGGTTATAACACTTCATTGCTTTGTTTTTATTTTGAAGATTGAGGTATGCGAAACCTAAGTTTACCCATGCAACTTCCTGTTCGGGCTGTTTTTTTAAATTGCTTTCCAATAAATTTATGGCTTCAGCAAACTTATGTTGCTGTATATAAACAGTACTTCTTTTATTACAGAAATCTAAATTATCCGGGGCCAGTTGAATGGCATATTTATAGGCTATATCAGCTTCATCAAACATATTCAGATTCTGGTAAGCCTGCCCTATTCTGTAACATAACCAAGGATCGTTCTGCGTTTTCAGATCAATTTCACCGGCTAATTTAATTATTGCTTCATAATTGTTTTTGAGGTACAAATAATGTATTTTAAGTACATTAAAATTACTGCCTTTTTTTATTTGGTTGATATAAACCAATGCAGAGACTACAGACACCGCTTCGCCTTCAAATTTTTCATAATAATTTAAGTATGCAGCAGCTTTACTTTCAGCATCATTTTTTGTATTGTTTACACAATAGATGCCAGCAAAAGTTTTAATGGCTTCTATCTTTTTTAAATCAACCGGTTTTTTAATTTTATGATCATGCACCGTTACATGTGGAATATCTATAGAACCACTACGGGGCATATGGCAGCTAATACAATTATTATTTGCCTTTATTAATATTGCTTTAGATTCTTTACAATCATCTATACCCTGGTGGCATTTTATACATGCATTGTTAAATATTTTATTACCTGTAACCTTTACGCTAACGTGTGGGTTATGACAGGTAACACACGTGAGGTTCATTGTTTCAAAGTTTGATCCTTCTTTTTTTTTGGTATATTTATTAGATTCGATAAAACATTTGCTTTGTTGCAGACGCTGTGCATGCGATGCCATAATAAATTCATCATCGCGACCATTGTATTTGGGCATATACACATCAACAACATCACTTAAGTTCATACCCGGTTTAAAATCTTTAAATTTCTTACCTTCTTTTAAAACTGCGTTACCCTGCAAATGGCATCGTTGGCAAAGATCAATCTGCTTTTGCCAAGGTAATTTACGCGGGTTCACAATGGTATAATCAATTTGCGTGGAGGTATCAATTATATGGCCTGCAAGTTTTTCTTTTAAATGTAATTCGCCCGGGCCATGGCAGCGTTCACAATCTATTCCATCCGGAATATTGGTAAATTTATTTACAGAACCTTCAGCTATTTCAGGCATAGCATTATGGCAACTCATACATTCAAAACCAATAGCTCTGTTAAAGCGCACATTTCTGCCGTTTTCAAAACCAGGAGGGAGATCCCACTTACGTTGTTGAGCATACCAGGTTAAAGGTAACTGATATAAAAATCCATTAGTGTTTGTAAGATGAGAGTTAGTATGCTGTCCTGAACCGATAATATAATCTACTTTTTGAATGCGTTTATAAATGGTGTCATTACCTTTTAAACGAAACTCTTCTATATACATGGAATCGTTTTTCCAGAAAGGATAATAGTAAAAATTGTTTACTGAATCATAAACGGGTTTATGTGTTCCAAACTCGGCAGAAGACTTTTTTCTGGAAGCGGGTTCAAACGAACGCCCCATGCCGGTTTCAATAAACGTGTTATAAATCTGACCGTGACATGCCTTGCATTGCTCTTTGCCCACATACTTTACCGTATCATTATGATTGAGGTAAACATTAACCGGTTCCTTTTTATCAGTACAATAAACAGAAAGAAACCCAACGCCACAAAGCATTATTAAAACTACTAAACGCTGCCTGTTCAATTGATATTTTATTAATATAAAATGTGCGGGAGAATACAGCTATAATTCTATTTCTGCTTTCCAGGCAAGCATGCCACCAATGAGGTTGCGAACTTTAGTAAAACCTTCACTTTCCATATACATTTTGGCATTCCCACTGCGGGCTCCGCTTCTGCAATGAACAACAATTTCTTCGTTTTTAAGGTGACCCAGTTCTGATAATCCGGAAGGGAGATCACCCAAAGGAATAAGCGTAGCACCAATATTATATTCTTCATATTCATGGTGTTCACGCACATCAATTAAGTTCAGTTTTTCACCTTTATCAAGTCTCTCTTTTAATTCTTGTACCGTTATATCAATCATAGAAATATATTTTAAACGTGAATATATTATTAATTCTGGTTAATCATTAATTTTTTTACAATGTGGCTTTTATTTATTTTATGTTGTAACACCAGTATATATAAACCATCTGGAACAACCGGAAGATTTACCCTCCCTGAATTATTGGCTAAATCCTCTATCTTTCTGCCTGTCAGATCATATAAAGAAATATCATAAAATGAAGCCATTTCATGATCAATTACAAACTCATTTTTTGCAGGGTTAGGGTATATAACAACATTTCCCACAATGTTTTTTTCGCTATTAACAAGGCTGGAAGGAAGATCAATAAATTTCCCAATTACCGGACGTATCATTAAGGCTCCGGGAATCTCGCTAGGATACCAACGTCCATCTATTTTATAAGCCATATTATTATTAACACCAAACGGATAATTTTTATCTAATCCTACATTTAACACAAATGCATTTACCTGATCCCAGCCTACATAAAAACTATCTCTAACAGCAATTGGCTGAGGAAATCTAAAAGCTGCAAAACCATTGATAGTATTGGTATAGACAGGCTTTGTTACTTCCTGACTATAAATTACTTTATCACTTGAAGCCGGCTGAAACAGGGGTGAAATTTTCTCCCAAACTTTTATATTAAATCTTTGGGTACTAACATTTTTTTCCGATTGATTAAAAAATATATATAACCCATATAATGAGTCAGGCACATCCAGCGTGTACCGCAAGGATACCGCAGAATTTGTTTTAAACTGGATACCATAACCACCTTCTGCAGTACCATCATCATAGGCATAATAGTTACTAAAAACAACAGGCACCGTAAAAGTATCATTTGTTGTAATGTTATCAGTAGCTACAGCACCAAGCGTAACCCTGTATTTATTGGCAAAAACTAAACTGTCGTTACTTAAGGCAGTGCTAAATGTAAAAGCCTGCCCAACGTTTAAAGTTATATCGCTTTGCGAAGGCAGGTTTCCCAGCACATTTACAAACCTGCTTAAGGTGTCTCCTTCCGGTTTAATTACATTTCGGAAGTAATTTAATAAGTGAGCACTTGCATCATGATTGGCAATTCGTATAGAATCGCTTCCATTTGTGTAAAGAGAAGAGTTGGCTATATATTGTTTCCATGGCATGCTTCTATATTTACCAAGCATAATTGCAGGGGTATTTGTTAAAGCCACATCATAGTAGGCATCATTAACTTTGCGGCCTTTATTAAAGCGTACATAATCGAGGTGCCACTGGCTAAGGTTGCCACTTAAACTGCCATGAATTTTAAACCTGAACTGAAAATCATCATGAAAAAACTGGGAATCGAGGAGAATATAATCATATCTTTGAAAAGTGCCATTAAAACTATCTTTTGCGTTCATCATCCAAACTGTTTTATAATAATCTTTATCATAACGGGAAGCCCTCAATTCAAGCAGAAGTGAATCATCAGGAAAGACCTGGCCGGTTGTTCCCTGAGGTTCATATTGATAATAAAAACTAAGAATCAGAGAATCACTTTTATTTAGATTCTGAAGGTTAAATGAATGCGAGGTAAGAACATCGCCTGTTCCTTTTAAGGCAAATGGAGAATATGCGTTTCCCCTTTCATCTAAACCATCAAAAGTAGCTACATTAATACTGGGGTGGTTAACAGGAAAATCATTGTTTACATACACATTTTTATCAGCCCATTTTAAGGGATCAACCTGTTTTATTGAAACTGAAAAATCATCGAGGAAAGGCATTTCAATTTTGCGGTTTATACGAAAACCACTTATTAGCCAGGCGGCCTTATTAGAAGCAGCATAAGTAGTTATAAAAACAAAACGAACCTGCAAATTGGCATGCCTGTTTCTACCCCGGTTAATGTTAAATAAATGATATTTAAAATCTGAGGAATTTGCTCCTGCAAATGAAAATGTTCGAATCCATTTACCTAAGTTATTTTTAAATTCAACCAGTAAAGAATCTGAAGGTTGTAAACCATTTATTCCCCTAACCGCAAATGAAAAAATAATAGAATCGCCGGCTGCGAACTGGAGCACGTTAAAAGGATTCAGATAAAGTGTATCGGCTCCTCCATAAGAAGCAGAACCATTAATATAAGCCTGGTTCAAAGCATCAAAACCATCAAGTTTAAGGGAATTACCCCATGGGGAATTTTGAAAAGAACTATCAAATGCCTTTACATCGGGAGAAGAAAAAAAGTATGGCAAAGTGGTGGAATCCTTTACAACAACTTGTTTTATATTTTCATACCATGGAAAAGGAAGTGTTTGGCTTAACACAACTTTACTAAGCAAAAAAATCTGATTATTGTTAAATGTTAACGTTGACGTAAATGCTTTCCATCTCATTTCAAATCCTGTTGAAATAAACTGTTGATTTAATGTAAAAATAACCTCTTGGTTAACTAAAAGGGAACCTTCACTTCTCCACAGAGGCTGCCAGGTGCCAAAATTATCTCTACCTTCAAAAATAATAGAATCGCCGGGCGTAAATGTTACACCACTATTAATGGTAAATGAAATAAAAACCGGCAGAGATAAGCCTGTAAGATCAATAACTTTAGAAGTTAATACATCAACCGGCAGAAGCGGATCTGTATAAAGTGCAAGTGAAGAATTTATGGCATTAAAAACAACCCGTCTGCTTAATATTTCAGTTCCGGAATTAATCCACGAATTAATTTTTGGAATGCCATCATAAATAAAGTAATCTATAAAAGGGAAATTGGAGCCCGCTTTTTTTAAAGACTCATTTGTATTTTTAGGCGAATTACAATCAGTTAACTGAACATTTTTAAGCAATGAAGTTTTTACCTCCTGGGCAAATATTTTGCAGAAGCAAAAGCTTAAAAACAGGCAAAAAAGATACTTTATTATTTTTCTCATTACGGTACAGAAAGTATTACATCAATCATTTCACCACCTTTTAGGGAGGCATTTTCTCTATAAGGAGGGTTTTGTCTTTTTATAGTTGCGCTTGAACTGTCATTTACAGGTCCTTCATAAATTACACGACCGAGTTGTAGTAACGATGATTGCAGTACATTTGTTGCATCTAACAAAGTTAGACCTTTTAAATCGGGCATTGGTACCAATGAGCCTCCGCTTCCATCCCCCACAACGAGATCAATAGAAGCGCCTCTTGGAATTTTTGTATTTGGCTGAATACTCTGACCGCGCCACAATTGATCAAGGACAGCATTCTGTGCAATATCAGGTTTAGGTGTTACGGTGCCCACAACAAGTCCCATTCCGGCAAGTACAGTTTCGGCATACCGTAACGAACTATTAATCAGGTTCGGCATTTTTACAGTAGCAATGGCATCAGAATTAATACTTAAATAGATGATCCGCCCTTCTTTAACTTTAGAATTAGGAATAGGGTTTTGCTCTACTACAGCTAATTTAGGCATATTTTCAAAAAACACAGTATCCGTTATGATATATCGCAAATGTTTTTGCCGGAGTATAGATTCGGCATCATCAATTTTCAATCCTTTTAAATTGGGTAATGTTAAAGACTGCCCATGCCTTGTATAGCCACTTAATAATGAAGCTGCCAGCCATACCATCAGGTAAAGCACTATTGCTATCAGCAAAAAATTTACCAATACTGTTTTTAATAATTTCACTGCTGCAAATTATTGATAATTTTATTAAGAGCAAAGCTATCTTTGCCATATGCTTTCAATACAGGACATTACTACCATTACTTTAACGCTTTTTGCTATTATAGACATTATTGGCGCTTTACCTGTTATAATTAGTATAAAAAACAGGCAAAACCATTTAGATAGTGGAAAAGCCACCCTGGCAGCCGGTGCTTTAATGGTGGTCTTTTTGTTGATTGGCAAACAGTTTTTGGCTCTTTTTGGGGTAGACTTGCCATCTTTCGCTGTTGCAGGTTCCATCGTAATTTTTATAATAGGACTAGAAATGATCCTCGGGATTGAATTATTAAAGAATGATCCGGCAGCAAAAACCGGCAGTATAATACCTATCGCCTTCCCTATTATTGCCGGTTCGGGCACTCTTACCACCATTATTTCCATGCGTGCCGTTTATTCTATTCCAAATATATTAGCGGGCATTTTACTTAACCTGCTTTTCGTTTATCTTGTATTACGTTCATCAAATTATATAGAACGTAAACTTGGTGCTTCAGGCCTTTCACTACTTCGCAAATTTTTTGGTATTGTATTGTTAAGTATTGCTGTTAGAATTTTTAAAACAAACTTTTAAAAAAACTTTATACCGGTAAATATTTAAGCCATTTTAAGGCATGCTTTTGCAACCTTTACTTAGCCCTGCTATTTTAAATCAATTCACTTCATCATACTTAAATTGCAGAGCAATATTTTTTCTGAGAAGATCTTTCACTTCTTGCATATTTACTGCATAGCCAAGTTCTCTTTTCATACTCGTTACCTCTTTATCATCAATGCCACATGGAATAATATTTTTAAAATAAAGAAGATCTGTGTTCACGTTTAAAGCAAATCCATGCATAGTTATCCAACGACTGCAACGCACACCCAAAGCGCAGATTTTTCTGGCTTCTGATTTGCCCGCATCAATCCATACTCCGGTAAAACCTTCATATCTTTGGCCAGTAATACCATAAGCAGCTAATGTTATAATTATAGCTTCTTCCAGAAATCTTAGATATTTATGTATGTCAGTAAAAAACTGTTCGAGATCAAAAATAGGATAGCCCACAAGTTGACCCGGACCATGGTAAGTAATATCGCCTCCTCTATTAATCGGATAAAAGGAAGCACTTGCCTTTTGCAATTCATGTACATCTATTAACAGGTTTTTAACCGACCCACTTTTACCCAGGGTGTACACGTGCGGATGTTCGCAAAAAATAAGTTGGTTCAGTTTATTAACCTGATTTACCAGAGCTAAATCTCTTTGCAAAAATTTGTGATCAACCAGGTTTTTAAACAATTTTTCCTGTTGATCCCAGGCTAGTTTATAATCAATTAAGCCCCAATCACTGAATGTTACTTTTGGCAAATAATATTTATTTATAAAGGTCTTTTAGTTCTACCACTTTGGCTTTCTTTTTACGCATCTTCATATTAAGAACTTCTACCATTACAGAGAATGCCATACCAAAATAAACAAAGCCTTTTAGATTATATTTTTCAGTAATTGAATTATCCCATCCTTCAATTAAAAGCATTAATCCGATTACAAGTAAAAATGCAAGAGCCAATAATTTAATACTTGGATGTTTATTAATAAATCTAGCTATAACTCCTGAAAAGAATAACATAATAATCATAGAGATAACAACTGCCATAATCATTACTGAAAGGTATTGGGCCAGACCCACTGCTGTGATGATAGAATCGAAAGAAAAAACAATATCAATTATGATAACCTGAAATACAACACGCCAAAAGGTTGGTATTCCTTTAGTGCTTTGATTATGTTCACTCTCTTCCAGCAAATCAATAATTTCGAGCGTACTTTTATACAATAAAAATAATCCTCCTGATAAAAGAATCAGATCTCTCCAACTTACTTTATGTTCTAAAATACTAAATATCGGATCCTTTAATTCATTTACTATATAACTAATAAAACCTAGTAAGATAACCCGGATAAAAAGGGCAAAAAATATTCCGAGTCTCCTTGCCTTTCCCTGATCTTTTAATGCCAGTTTAGAAGTAACCAAAGAAATAAAAATAACATTATCAATACCTAAAACAATCTCCATAATGGTAAGGGTTACCAGTGAAAGCCATGTTTCCGGTTGACTAAAAAGTTCGATTGTATCCATTGTAAAAATAATTTTGGCACCGCAAAGGTAACAAAAAAAAATATCTTCTAATGTTTCAAACTTTCAGCCGTTATCCATTCTAAAATCAGATCAGTTTTTATGGGATCAAACCAAGATATTTCCTTGTCTTTACTGAGCCATGTAATTTGTCGTTTTGCGAAATTGCGGGTATGTTGTTTAATTAACCCAACTGCTGCTTCAAGTGTTATTTTTCCCTCTAAGTATTTAAACAATTCCGTGTAACCTACCGTTTGAAGGGCATTTAATTCTCTATGCACGAATAAAGTTTCAGCTTCTTGCAACAGCCCGTCGTGCATCATCTTATCTACCCTGCTGTTTATTCCCGAATAAAGTGCGGTTCTTTCCATTTGCAAACCCGCTTTAATTATTTTAAAATGTCTTAATTTTTTAGGCTGAACCGGCACCTTTTTCTGTTTTGCTATTTCAATTGCCCGCATCAGTCTCTGAGGATTTTGCCAGTCTATTGTTAACCATTTAACCGGATCCAGTTCTTTTAACTGTTCCTGTAAAGGTTTAATGCCTTCATTTTTAAACAGTGCTTTTAGTTCTTCTCGTAATACAAGATCTGCATCAGGCATATCATCAAGCCCTTCGCACAATGCTTTTAAATATAGGCCCGAACCTCCAACAGCAATAACCAGATCGTGTAACTTAAATAAATGATGAAGGCTACCAAGTGCTTCCTTTTCAAACTCCCCGGCAGAGTATAGATGATGAATTGTTTGGTTGTTTATAAAGTGGTGTTTTATTGAACCCATTTCGGCGGCAGAAGGTTTAGCCGTGCCAATATTCATTTCCTTGTAAAATTGCCTTGCATCGGTAGAGATTATTTCGGTTTGATAATGTTGGGCCAGGGAAATAGATAAGGCGGTTTTGCCAACTGCGGTAGGTCCTGTAACCACTAAAAGTGTTTTGTGCATTGCTTTGCAATATTAAATAATTCTGAACCAAAAAAACACCTGCCCAAACAATTGAAGGTTATTATCATAATTACTTCGTGCCGTTATTTAAATCCGGCAATCGATTTTCTTGCGATCAAACTTTATGATGTTTTTAACAAAAGTAAATAGAAGCCGGAACTAATTTCAGTACATTACATTCCATATCAGTTAAAATATTTTTATAACAAAACGGGTTTAGTAAATTTACAAAATTTACTAAACCTGAGCAGGGTAACAAAATTTACAACTATAACTTTAGCGCAATTAAAGGGGATTGTTAAGAAGGTTTTTGTATAATAAAAGAAGGGTGGTTTCTTCCGCTTTCCAGTTATAGGTTGTTTGCGCCCAAAACAAATT
The DNA here is from genome assembly GCA_014376805.1 of Bacteroidia bacterium. GTDB lineage: Bacteria > Bacteroidota > Bacteroidia > UKL13-3 > UKL13-3 > B1. The sequence continues at coordinate 23,570 of JACMQU010000108.1, read as the reverse complement.
AGCCTCCGTAAGTTTATCTAGCAGATTTTCTGATCCAAGCAATTTTTCAATAGCACCTGCAATAGCTACAGGGTTGGTTAAATCAACTGCAATACCAATCATACACTTTTGGTTTAAGGCCGAATAAATATGTGAATCACAAAAAACCGAAGGCAAACCAATGGCCATGTATTCAAACAACTTACGCTCATGTGACACAAGCATGCTCTCGGGCTGGTTTTTAAGGCAAATACCTATCTTGCATAGCTTAGAAATTTCGAAAGCATTTTCCATTTTCATGAAGCCGTAAAAAATAACTTGCTCTTTAATTTCATCCCAATGCGGATAAGTACATAGCTGAGCATTTGTTGCTTCACCAAAATAACCAATACAATGGAGATGAACCAATAGTCCACGTAGCTTTAACTGGTACATAGCTTCAAACAATGTATTAATATCATAATACATATCTTTTATCATACCAATATAAAACAAATGGTTTCCGCTAAGATTACTCCTTTTGTTTACCACAAATTTATAAAGATCCTCTGTGTTGGCAAAATTTTGAATAATAGTACACTGCTTATTTTTTACATAAAAATCTTTTAGAAAAAGCGGGTCGGCAATAACTATAATAAAATGCATAAAGTTTGAACCCAACTTTAACAATGCATTGTAAGAACCGGATAAAAACTTCCTTAACCAAATAGGAATCCAGGGTTTTAATAATATGTCTGCCGAAGTATTTTCATGAATATCATAGATTACTTTTTTACCTGCCAGCGAAAGTATAATACCAAATGGAATCATCTCAGCATCGTGAATATGATATAAGGCGGCATCTGTTTTTACAGCCTCGGAAAACGTTTTAAAGATGGTATAAAAATAACGGATAAATTTATTGGCAGGCTTTACAATTCCTTTAATATATACCCCGTCTTTTAAGCCTGTAAAATCTCCAATTCCTATCAGCGTAACATCATACACTTTTGCCAGACTCCTGCATTCACGGTAAAATACACGGGTATCTGTTATGCTGTGAACCGAAGAAAAATGACAAACCTTTATTTTCAACACATCCCACTTTAAGAGCTGGAGGCTTAGCTCCAACCGCCAATTACTAATCTTTTAACACAGCTCTGGAGATCACCAGTTTTTGAATTTCGCTGGTACCTTCGCCAATGGTACATAATTTAGAATCGCGGTAAAATTTTTCTACTGGAAAATCTTTGGTATAACCATATCCACCAAAAATCTGAACAGACTCAGTAGCGGCATATACTGCAACTTCACTGGCATAATACTTTGCCATTGCACCTTCTTTATTAACACTTTTATTTCTATTTTTAAGATCGGCAGCCTGCAGAATTAATAATTCTGATGCTTCAATGCGGGTAGCCATATCAGCAAGTTTAAAAGCTATTCCTTGAAAATTACAAATAGGCTGACCAAACTGATGCCGCTCCTTAGAGTATTTTAAAGCAGCTTCATAAGCACCTTTCGCAATCCCTAAAGAAAGCGAGGCAATAGAAATTCTTCCTCCATCCAAAATTTTCATAGCCTGTTTAAAACCATCACCAACTTCGCCTAATACATTTGCTTTAGGAATTCTGCAATCTTCAAAAACCAGTTCGGCAGTTTCGCTGGCACGCATTCCCAGTTTGTTTTCTTTTTTACCACCTTTAAATCCCGCAGTGCCTCTTTCAACCACAAAAGCGGTAATACCTTTGCTATCCAACAACTCCCCTGTTCTTGCAAGCACTACCACTATTTCGCCGGTTATACCATGGGTTATCCAATTCTTGGTACCGTTTAAAATCCACGAATCGCCATCTTCTTTGGCAACACATTGCATGCGTAAGGCATCACTGCCTGTATTTGCCTCAGTTAAACCCCAAGCACCAATGCTTTCGCCTGATGCCAGTTTGGGTAACCATTTTTTCTTCTGATCTTCATTTCCAAAATACATAATATGCCCGGTACATAAACTGTTATGGGCAGCCATACTTAAACCAACTGAACCGCAAACTTTAGACAATTCAACAATGGCCGTTACATACTCAAAATATCCAAATCCGGCACCACCATATTCTTCCGGCACTAAAACCCCCAATAGACCAAGTTTACCCATTTCTCTAAACATTTCTAACGGAAAAGTCTGTGCTTCATCCCATATCATAATATTCGGACGAATGTGTTTTTCGGCAAAATCGCGCACCATTTGCGCTATCATTATCTGGTTTTCGGTTTGATCGAAATTTAACATAAGTTATTTTTTTTAATTTCTACAATAATAAAAAAATAATGCCGAAATAAGATACCTTCTTTTACAAATAGAGATTATTATTCAATTAAAGTATATGGCCTTATTCTCTCTAAAATTGAATCGTTTACAAGTTTTATTTTCCTTAAATCTGAAAAAGAGTGATATTTACCATGTTGGGTGCGGTAATTTACAATGGCCTGAGATAAGTTGTTTTTAAAATAGGGATGCTGCTTAAGTTCTTCCAGACTAACAGTATTTAAGTTATATTTTTTTGACCGGGTTTCGTCAATTAAAATTTTTCCCTGCAAATCGTATAAGATATCAGCATCAAATCCTCTTATTTCAGTAAGCTGGTTAAGATTTATAAAACCGCCCAATTTATTTCTGTAGCTTATTATTTTAGAAGCCAATATAGGTCCAATCCGGTAAAGGTTTACCAATGAAACACTGTCTGCATTATTGAGTTCAACAATTATTTCCAGTTTCTTTTTATGGACCGGATAAACAGTATCATGCCTGTATTTTACAAAACCTGGATTTGGAAATTTCTTTTTAAATTGCCGCTGTTTATAAACAGTATCAAAAGTATGATAAACAAATTTATTCTGATGAGTAGTTTTCGCCGCTAGAGTGTCTAATTCCATTAAGGTTTGCATACTTAAAGGAAACAATTTTGGTGGAAATAAAAACGTTAGACTCCATTTAACACAAAGAGTTAAAACAATTAAGCCGAGCAACAGGTAAATTCCAAGTTTCTCGTTCTTATTAAAGTAAAAGTATGTTTTTGCAAAATGCTCAATCCTCTTCTTCATTGCGCTTGGGGGGGCGATTAATTTTCGGGTTTTTTATCAGGAAAATATACAAAAGTGCAAACACAACCGCTGCTCCAACGGCTTCTGTTATAAACCAAAAAGTGAAACTACTGTCCTGTGCTTTTTCTAATATAATTAATAGCATATTTACTTTGTTAATTGTTGATCCAATAACGCTAAGCCTTCTTCAAAACTGTGCGGGTTATAACCCAAATCTGTAATTGCCTTATTAAGCCTAAAACCAGTAATTGCCGGACGTTTAGCCGGTTGTTTGATCCCTTCACTACCAGATATTTTCAGTAATGATTTATCGAGTTTCCAATAATCAGCAACCCGGTAAACCAAATCAAATACACTCATAAAATCTTTGCCACTTATATTATAAATTCCGTTTGCTTTTTTATAGGCTATCAAGGCACATCCCATGGCCAGATCTTCAGCTAAAGTAGGTGTGCGAAACTGATCAGACACCACATGAATGGTTTTACCAGATTCTAAAGAACCTTTTGCCCAAAGCACAATATTGCTTCGGCTCATATCACTAACAACACCATAAACCAGCACAGTACGTACAATCGACCAATTATTGCTATGCTCTAACAAGGTTTTTTCGGCAAGTAGTTTCGATTCACCATAATAACTCAAAGGCCGCGGGTGCTCATCTTCGCCTAACGGGCCATGTGTTCCATCAAAAATAAAATCGGTAGATAAATGAATCAGGTGAATATTGTATTTATTGCATTCAGTTACCAGGTATTTTATTGCCGTTACATTTAATTGATCACAGCCAGTTTTGTCGGTTTCACATGCATCTACGTTAGTCATTGCGGCAGTGTTAATTAATGCATCCGGCTGGTGTTTTTCAATCACACTTCTCACTTCAGCTGCATTTGTTATATCAAGACTTTCATAAGTGTAACCAGTTTTATCGGGATAACGATCGGCACCGCGTGCAGTAGAAATAAGGGTTATATCGGTTTTTGATTTGTAAAGATCAATTAATTTCTGGCCTAAAAGGCCATTACTGCCCGTAATAAGTATTTTCATTTTTCTGTTCAAATTAAAATAATATGGATAGCTAAAGGCTCAAATTTAACAGATAAATCCCTATTTCATCAATTGCTGTTTATATTTGATCCGAATAGTAGGATAAAATAATCGACTCTCCTTTAAGATATATACAAAATAAGTTCTTGAAAACTTATTAATTATACATTTATATCCATAAAATTTTAATGATAAAAAGTACTTTTAAAATAAGAAATACAGGTGTCATTTTATTGTTTGCCGTAGTAGGATTAACTATAATTATTATATCCTTTAGTCCATATCATTCCCACAAAGAACTTTCGTACAGGGCAGTGAAGCAAACAATTGAAATTAATGCGCCTGTAGAACAGGTTTTCTTATATATGGGAAACTCTGCAAATGCTACTAAATGGTCTGTTTACGTTGATCATATTACACCGTTAAATATGAATGAATATGCCGATGGAACTGCGGGTTGCACAAGAAGATGTTTCACAAATGCAGCAGGTACCGGGCCTACATGGGATGAGACAATAATAATTACAGATATGTTTAAAAGGCGCAGGTTAAACATTTTTAATATGGTTAATTTTTCCTTATCAACAGAAAATTTACTTACCGAACAGCTCTATGAAATTATAAATGAAAACAAGTGCAGGTTAACTTTAACTTTGTTTCTTGATCCGATAAAAAAGGGATGGCCGGATCAGATGAAAATGTATTTTACTGCTTACCAGATCAATAATATTTTTGCCCGTAACCTGGTTAATATTAAGAAACTAAATGAAGAGTTTTTTACACATATTAAATAAAATACGAGCATGTTTAAAAATAGCGGGAATTAAAAAAGTTTTTATTGTTTTAAATTGAGCATTCTAAACGACTCAGGATTTGAGTGATAAAAAACCGGGGTTAGTATCTATACTGAAAGAGAGTGGTTGCAGGTAATTTTAAGAGCTCCTTTAATTAAAGAAACATAAGAAAAATGAAAGTGCCTTAAAATATTATATATGGCTTAACAAACACCGTTAGCTTGCTGTGCAAAATGGATTCTTATAAAAGCTATAAATATTCTGCCACTCTGTCATTAATTAGCTTATCTTTGCAGCATTTCCAAAAAGAATAAGATAGAATATGAAAGGTGTAATAGCACAGGAACCACTAATAAAAATAACCAGAAACTTATATATAGAAACGTATGGGTGTGCGATGAATTTTGCAGACAGCGAAGTAGTGGCCGCTATTATGCAGGATAAAGGTTTTAAAACTACCCAGGATATAAAAGCAGCAGATGTTGTTTTTGTTAATACTTGTTCTATACGTGATAATGCCGAAGCACATGTATGGGGGCGTTTACGAGAAATAAAACACCATAAAAAAACTAACCCGGGATTGATAGTTGGCGTGCTGGGATGTATGGCAGAACGTTTAAAAACGCAGCTATTGGAGAAAGAACAGGTAATTGATATTGTAGTTGGCCCGGATGCATACCGAGATATACCGAAGTTGATAGCCCGTGTAGAAGAAGGACAAAAAGCGGTGAATGTACTTTTATCAAGAGAAGAAACCTATGCAGAAATAACACCTGTGCGTTTGAGCAGTAATGGCATAACCGCATTTATCAGCATCATGAGAGGTTGTGATAATATGTGTTCATTTTGTGTGGTTCCTTATACACGCGGAAGAGAAAGAAGCAGAGATGCAGCATCTATAGTTAATGAGGCCACCGAATTACATAAACAAGGTTATAAAGAAGTAACATTATTAGGTCAGAATGTTGATTCTTATAACGAAACCGACTCAGCGGGTAACCTAGTAACAACCTTTGCACAACTGCTCGAAAAAGTAGCCTTGATTGCTCCTGATCTTCGTATCCGATTTAGCAGTTCACATCCAAAAGATATTACAGATGAAGTTTTATATACAATTAAAAAATACGATAATATCTGCAACTATATTCATTATCCCTTACAATCTGGCAATAGTAGAATACTAGAATTAATGAACCGTACATACAACAGTGAATGGTTTAAAAAACGCCTAGATAAAATAAAAGAAGTGCTTCCGGATTGTGGTATTTCAAGTGATGTTATTACAGGCTTTTGCAGTGAAACAGAAGAGGAGCATAACGATACACTTGAAATGTTCAGGTATGCTAATTTTAACTTTGCCTACATGTACCAGTACAGCGAAAGACCCGGTACACTAGCCGCACGCAGGTATAAAGATGATGTACCCGCAGATGTTAAACTAAGAAGACTAAATGAAATTATTACGATACAAAGTGAAAATAGTTTTAATAACAATAAGAAAAAAATAGGAGAAGTACACACTGTTTTGATTGAAGGATTTTCAAAAAAATCGATGGCTGATTTTAAAGGTAGGAATGACCAGAATATTGTGGTAATTTTTCCGAAAGAACATTACCAAAAAGGCGAATATGTAAAAGTATTGATCGAAAAATCAACGCAAACAAGTTTGATTGGAAAAGTAGTTGAACAGGTAATGTTTTAATAAAACGATTTAAAACTGATTGTGAAAACATGAAGCCTGATTTATTTTTTAATACATGGGATCCATTTCTGTATGATTATCATTTATACTACAGAAACCTTAGTAAAGAGGGTAAGTTGCGTTTTATCAGCAGAGTTAAATCTGTATATCAAAATGCAATAATATTGGGTAAAGAAGGTCTTAAGATCAATGAACAGATTAAAATACTGATATTATCAAACCTGGTTCAACTTACATTTGGCCTAAAGCAATTCTGGCTATATGGTTACGAGTATATTTATTTATATCCTGATTCTTTTTTTGATGAAGCAACAGGGCAAACAGTTAAAGGTTCAACTTATAATGATAAGATCATTTCATTGTCATGGAAAGATTTTGCGCTAGATCATTTAAGAGCCAAAGACGGAACAAATGTGAGCTTTATGCAGTATGCACTGGCTTTGGTAAGAACAGTATTAAATGGCAAAAAATTTGATCTTTCATTTGGAAGTTATCTGGACAACTGGTTTGAAATTATAAAAAGAGAAACCGCACTTAAGAGCAATATAAACAAAGCTGATGCGACGATGGATTCTAATGATGATTTAGCCATTGTATTTGCAAAATGCACTGAAATGTTTTTTGAGAGACCAGAAATTTTTAAGAAAGATTTGCCAACATCATATGCACATTTTTGCCTGTTAATGAATCAGGATCCACTAAACATAACGGAAGATTATAAATATGAAAGAGCCCGGTTTAATAAAAATAATGTAAAGGAATTACTGCCATTTTTTATACCAAAAAATTACAAATATAAAACATGGCACTGGAGTTATAATTTACCTTTTTTTGGTTTTGCTATATGCCCTGTTATACTTTATTTTCTGATAGATAAAGTTTTAGTAACTCCCTTCCAATTAATTTTTACGATAGTAGCAATAGCACTTATTATATCACTTATTTTTTATTCGAACCTACACAAAGCAGGACTATTTAATAACAGCATATTATTTATGACAAACTGCCTGATAGGGGTTGCTCCTTGTACTATTACAGCCTATATTTTTATCAATAGTTTGTATGGCTATGCCTTCACTTCTAAAATTACGAGGCATAAAATTGCAAGTTTTTATCGATTTGAAACCAGTTGGTCAACGGGAGGTTTATCAACAACATTTAATTATAGTGATGCGTTTTTAATAGATTATCCAAAAGCAAGAACGTTTGATCAGTTTGATAAAAAGTTTTTGCCGGTAGCCACACTTTTTAATGGTGTAGAATACGAAATAAGAAATGGGTTGCTGGGGCTTCCTATATTAATACAAAGAAAATTATACTAATGATGCATATTCAGGAAATAAAACAACGATTTGAAATAATTGGTAATTCGCAATTATTAAATATTGCTTTGGAAACAGCAGTAAAAGTTTCGCCCACAGATATTACTGTTTTAATAAATGGTGAAAGCGGTGTGGGTAAGGAAGCTTTTTCTAAAATTATACATGCCTTAAGCAATCGAAAACATGGACCATTTATAGCCGTTAACTGCGGCGCCATACCGGAAGGCACCATAGACAGTGAATTATTCGGACATGAAAAAGGATCATTTACCGGTGCACATGATTTACGTAAAGGCTATTTTGAGACTGTTAGTGGTGGTACTATTTTTTTAGATGAAATAGGAGAACTGCCACTTGAAACCCAAGCAAGGTTATTAAGAATTTTAGAGAGTGGTGAATTTATTAAAGTAGGCTCCAGTAAAGTACAGAAAACTGATGTAAGAGTTATTGCTGCCTCCAACAAAGACCTGTTGGAACTTGCTGCCAATGGAAGGTTCAGAGAAGATCTTTATTACCGCTTATCTACAGTTCCAATTAAGGTTCCACCCTTACGCGAACGTAAGGAAGATATTAATCTATTATTCAGAAAATTTAGTGCAGATTTTGCCGAGAAATACCATTCTAAACCGGTAGTACTGGAGCCTGATGCTTTAAATCTTTTGCAGAATTACAGATGGCCCGGTAATATCCGTCAGTTAAAAAATATTGCAGAACAGTTATCGGTTCTGGATGAAGACAAAATAGTTAATGCAGTAGAGCTTTCGAGGGTACTTCCACCAGAGCGATCTGCATTACCTATGCTGATGGGTAATAATCCACCTGAACAGCAATTTAGCGAACGTGATATTTTTTATAAGGTACTTTATGACCTGCGTAAAGATCTGAGTGACCTTAAGTCGATTGTTTTTGATATGATGCAAGGCAATAAACAGGTAGCTAATCCTAAATCTGATAATCAGTTTTCACATCATTTTACTACACATGACAGGGATCAGAATAATATGGTGCAACCAAACATTGTACCCCTTAATAATAATGCACCTATGCCGGGTAATAACCAGATTATAGACATTACAGAAGCACAAAGCGAACCAGAGTCGTTAAGTCTTGAACACAAAGAAATTGAACTGATCACGAAGTCTCTAAAAAGACATCATGGCAAACGCAAAAAGGCCGCTCAAGAGTTGGGTATATCTGAAAGAACTTTGTATCGTAAAATTAAACAATATGATTTGGAATGATGCTATTAAAATACATCCCGGGTTTGGGAAAGCAATCACAATCCCAATTTTCAAAAAATCTGTAATTACAGTAGAAATTTACTTGTGCCCAGGATAAGAAAAAATACTACTAAAAAAAAATAAGACAAGGTAACATTATCAAGTATAGCATAAAAATGAACACAATTTCTAATGGAAGAAATTTAAAGCGTGTTAAATTAAACTGCTTTTTACATTTATAAGTATAAAGGCTTTTGGTTCAAAACAACAAGAAAAACAATAATTAAAACAACAAGAAAAAACGTTACATTAAAATTGAGATTCTAACTTTAATTATAATTGGCCGCATTTATTAAAAGCGAAAATTATATGATTTTAAGAAACGATTGCATTAGGCACAAATTGATATAGATTAACTTGTGTGTGTAAATGAAATCAAGAAAGGAAATCTCATATTTTAAACATCGCTTTCAGCCAAAAGTAAGGCTAACATTAAGAAGGAAATCTTCCCTAAAACGAGATTGTAATTTAACGTACTTTTATTTTAAGGCAACCTCTTAACAGCTGTTACAGCTAATAGAATTATAAAAAGAAATGATCTCAACATGGGTTTAAATAATTCCTGTTAGCAGAATACACTTCATAAAAAAACCTTTACCACTAAAGCGATAAAGGTTTTTTTATAAGTATTTAAAATATTACTTTTTACCGTAAAATTTAGTTTTCATATCTTCTAAAACACCAGCCATTTGTTCCGCATTTTTGTAGCCTACTATTACTTCTGATTTTTTTGTTTTAGGATAAATAAAGATAGTGGTAGGATAGCCCGAAATCTGATAATTACTGATTACCCCTGCCAATTGTTCGCCGGTATATGTTTTACCTTCAAATGAATAAGATATACCTTTAATTTCAGGGTTAAATTTAATAGCAACAAAATCTTTATTTGTTAAATCTGCAATGTTTGGTTTGGCATAGGCATCTTTGTCCATTCTTTTGCACCATCCGCACCAATCTGTATACACATCAACAAGCATAATTTTGTTTTTCTTTTTGGCTAATTCGTACCCTTTGTTAAAATCCATCCATTTAATTTCGTCTGAGGTTTTAAATGAAGTTGCAATGAGGGCAACCATTGCAATTAAAAGTACTTTCATGTTATTGTTCATATTCATTTTTTTAATTTTTAAATTTATTGCATCAAACATAGGTAAAGAAGACTAATACTATGCCAGAATATACGATTAAATAACAATTCCGGATTGCTATAATTTTCTTAAAGGTTTTTATTCTGCCATTGATACTACTTTTATTGCTGTATATAAACCTTTATTTAATTTTTCTCTGATCTCCTTAAATGCTGAAATTGTTTGACTTACCTGCTCTAACGTATGCACCGCGGTAGGAATTAAACGCAACAGGATCATTCCTTTAGGGATTACCGGATAAACAACAACCGAACAAAAAATATTGTAATTTTCTCTCAGATCATTTACTACAGCAGTTGATTCAGGAATACTTCCATGCATGATAACCGGCGTAACGCAACTGTTGGTGCGACCCAAATCAAATCCATGTTCTCGTAACCCTTTTTGCAAGGCCGTTACAATAGTCCACAAATTAGCTTTAAACTGTGGATTTTTACGAATCAGGTCAAGGCGTTTTAGTGCCCCTGCTACAATTGGCATAGGAACTGATTTGGCATAAATCTGCGACCTTAAATTATACCGTAAGAATTTAATTAAATCTTTATTTCCTGCTATAAAGCCTCCAATGAGTGCCATTGATTTAGCAAAAGTTCCAAAATATATATCAATTTCATGCTGGCAATTCTGCTCTTCGCCTGTACCTGCACCGGTTTTACCTAAGGTACCAAAACCATGCGCATCATCAACAAATAATCTAAACTTATACTTTGCCTTTAGTGCAACTATATCTGCAAGCCGGCCTTGTGCGCCTGTCATTCCAAAAACACCTTCTGTAATTACCAGAATAGCGCCATCCGATTTATCAGTTAAACGAGTTGCCCGTTCCAGTTGTTTCTCCAGGCTACTCATATTATTGTGTTCAAAAACAAATCGTTTACCCATGTGTAACCTCACTCCATCAACTATGCAGGCATGGCTTTCGCCATCATAAATAATTACATCATGTCTGTCAACTAATGCATCTATTGCACTTACCATACCCTGGTAGCCATAGTTCAATAAAACTGCATCTTCTTTACTTTCAAAAGCCGCTAATTCTCTATCTAACTGTTCATGCATAACGGTGTTTCCACTCATCATACGAGCACCCATAGGATATGCCAAACCAAATTTGGCAGTGGCTTCTGTATCTGCCTTACGAACTTCAGGGTGATTGGCAAGGCCCAGGTAATTATTTAAACTCCAGTTTAACATTTCCTTACCTCTAAAAGTCATATACGGGCCAATTTCTCCTTCAAGTTTAGGAAACATATAATAACCATATGATTCATCCGCATATTGTGCTAATGGACCGACTCTTTTCTGCAATTTTTCAAATAAATCCATTTTTTACTTAATTCTGATAATAGCAAAAATATGATATCTACAAGTTAATGGCAAATAGTAATTTTAATACGATGAGGAAATGAGACTTACAAGTGCGTTTTTAGTATGATTTCAATTTATAGCTTAAATTAACCCTGAATCTTCAGTCAAAAGAATATTTAATAATTCATACACCTTTTATGAAAAATCATATTTTAAAATCAATAAACCTTAGTGACAGCGATTAAAAAAAAACCTTAAGGGTTACCATTGCATAAATATGAAAAAATCAATTTATTGAGAAGCTTTATCAAACTATAAATGATAGAAAGCCTGTTTTTAAAACATTGCCTTTAATTAAGCTAACAAAATTAATGTAAGGTAATAGTTTTTAATTAACATTATCATTACAACAACACCCTTAACTGTACCTTAACCTCCTGCAAAGTATTGCCGTTTATGGTTTCTAAACTTGAACCGATGGTATTTGTATTGGAATAGGTTGTTTGGGCATATTTAAAGTAAACATCAAGTTTTTTAGTAAGTTTATAATTCAATAAAATGTACATTCTCCATCCCTGGTTTTGGTATTGGGGTATTGCATAGTTATAAAGCACATCATTTTCGGTTGCATAAACCCGGGCATCAAAACTGTAAATGTCAAACCAAGCCATGCGCATTGTAATGCTTAATTTTGAACGCAAAGTTTTAACATGCACATCCTCAAAAAACAGCGTTCCACTTTGTGTTGCTGCAAAAGGTTTATCAAAAAAAACCTGTTCAAAGCGCGTTTTAAAAGTAAGGTTTTTATTAATCTGGTAAAGCAACTGCAATCGTATTAATTGCCTTTGCCTGTTTAAAGGGTAATCGGTTTTGCTGTTACCCTCAGTTACATTTCGAGGCTTTTGTTCATACTTATACCTGCCTTCAAATTGCAGTGTTTTAGAAAGATTATATTGAATATTTACGAGATACTCCTGCCCTGCCGATGGCGCGTTTACAAGGTATCTCAACCAGGGCGAATTAAAAATATCGGCATACATATTTATCTGCAAAAAGTTTAGAGGCTTTAGAGCCAGCGCCATATAAATTCCTTGTTCATTCCGGCAATTGCCGTATTCGCTAAAGGCATTGGCAAAAACGGTTAGGTATGAAGGAGAATAGTTTCGGTACAAAATTAAAAAATCTGCAGTAGTGTGCAAGGGAATCAAGGCTTCTACAAAACCCGCCAGTGCTTTATTTGAACTGGCTGATAACTCTCCGTAAACCATCACATTTTTTATGAGTGCCTGCCCGTAAACGCCAGTGTTTTGTAAAAGCTTTTCGGGCTTTTCAAATAACGCATAAGGCTTTGTGTTCGCTCCTTTATCAGCGTCAAACTTGGAAACCACATAAATAAGCCCCGCTTTGTAACTGTTTTGTATATAAGCCAAATTTAACCCGGCAATATATTGCCTGCTATTGTTTCGTTTGGCAATTTCAGTGGGGGTGCGGTGCAGGCCTGTTAGGGATATCGCAGAAATTGTACCGGCATCAAGCAAAGAATCATAATTTAGGGTGGCACTAATTTTTGTGACCGATGCAAACATGCTTAACTGAGCATGCTTATGTTCTAATACTACTGCCGCACCTCTCAAAAACCCGCTCTCATTAACCGAGCGGTAGGGTCTGAAGGTTTCATAAAAACTCCCGCCATTTAAAACCATTGCCGATTTTCTGGTAGCCATGCCGCTGCCAAACGTTAGCCCTTTACCCATATTGGCTTGAAAATCGCCAATGGCAATATTTTTAATCACGCCCTTGCCGCGGTATAAAAGGTGAAAGCTATTAAAATCAAAAAAATTTAGCGGCGTTTTCCCATAAAGCTCACCCATGTCTTTCTCTGCCGAATAGCCAAATACCAAGCGTTTATTGTACGCAAACCTATACCTGGCAACCTGCCGGTACGCATTGCCCAGGTAACGATTCGCAGTTTCATCCGTTACGCGGTAACCTTTGCGTTGCTGCAATTCCTGCTCCTGCAAAAGGATCAATTCATGTTTGCCTTTTTTAATCATGTCAAAAAGCTTTTCATGATCACTCATTTCTGTTTCAGTAACAGTTACAAAATTTACAAGCAACGCAATACTTTGTTCATCTAAATCTTCTACCGCCTGCAATTCATAAATGTTTAATAAAGGTCCGTATTTTATCCTATGCCTAATAATTGCATTTATTTTTGTTGAACCCAGGAAAACAAGTTGTGTTAAATCCATGTAGGTGGCCTTATTCAGGTTCAGTTTATGAATCATCATATATTCAAGTTGGGTTTGCAAATCACTGTAATCAATTCCCCCTTCACTATTCTCTGTAAAGCTTTCCATAATATTCGTTATCATTAATTTTTGTTGCGGGTTTAACACCAACTGAGCCTTGGCTGAACTCAGCATACAGCATACGGATAAAAGCATAAACCACTTCATTTTTTAACACTTTTACCGGGTTCAAATACTACTGAAAAATGGGGCGTAATACCCAAAATCTCGTGCCTGCTAGCAGCAAGACTAATCCTGGCATTTTTATATTGTAAGGCCATTCCAAAAGTGATGTGTACCGGATTATTACTCCAACCGGCATAAAGCGTAAATATTGGTACTGGCGCATATTCTATACCCAGTTTAGGAGCATTCTTAAAGCCGGTACGGTGTTCAATTTCGCCTGAAAGTTTAAACTGTGAAGAAAACCGGTAAACAAAACCTGCCCGCACAAACGATGGGATAGGTTCAACCAAAACAAACCTGTATTTTACCTGTGTTGGATTAGATATAAAACAGGCCAGCTGAAGTTTTGAGGTTGTCTTAATAAATAAGCCAAATTCTGCTATAAAATTGGATTTATATGTTTGCTCTTCCATATGAGTTCCTAAAAAAACAAAATTAATACCCATGGCAAGTTGCTCGTTCAAGCCTTTTGCTATTCCTGCACTAACTTTTTGCTGGTTAAATGTTGCTGTTCCCTGTTGAACCAGCCCCAAACCAAAATGCGCATATTTACCGGGCAATACTAATGCTATGGCAGATACCGATAGAGGAACTTGTTTATATTTAATTTCCTGGTACAGTCCGGCAATTATTTTCTTCAGGTAAACCATCGCTGCCGGGTTGTTTTGAACGCCAAACACCGATACCTGCGCTACAGACTGCCCGCCGGAGCCCCAGGCATCGGCACCAATGGGGTTTAAACTCACCTGCGCATTTATGCAATGTACATTGAATATTAACATAATCAACGCTGTTTTAACTGCTTTCATTTACCTGTTTATATCCAAAGCAAGTACGTAAGTAGTTTTAACAAACTGATAATTAGCCTCTAGTACAAATTATAAATCTATTACAATAATTTGATGGCAAACCCTATTTTTGCAGGCTTTAAGAGAAAATACTATTTATAGGAAAAAATTATGACGAACTTGATCTACCTGATTCCTGCGCTGGGCGTAGTTGGCCTTTTGGTAATGGCCGTTAAAAGAGCATGGGTTATTAAACAAGATGCCGGAGATGCAAAAATGCAGGAACTGGCCGGCTACATTGCCGATGGTGCTATGGCCTTTCTTAAAGCAGAATGGAAAGTGCTTTCTTATTTTGTTGTTATAGCTTCTATACTCTTAGCCTGGAGTGGTATGGCAAAAGGAACACCAGAACATCCAATACATAGCAGTCCGATTATTGCAATTTCGTTTATTATTGGCGCAGTATTTTCTGCCACAGCCGGTTATATAGGTATGAGTGTTGCTACTAAAGCAAATGTGCGCACTACACAAGCGGCGCGTACAAGTCTGGCTCAGGCACTTAAAGTTTCTTTTACCGGTGGATCGGTAATGGGTTTAGGTGTTGCAGGTTTAGCTGTAATGGGTTTGGGCGGATTATTTATTGTTTTATATAAATATTTTGTGCCTGAAGGCGCATTAGCCACCGGAATGGAAATGAGAAAAGCCATCGAAGTTTTGGCAGGATTTTCACTTGGTGCAGAATCAATTGCTTTATTTGCACGTGTTGGAGGAGAAATTTATACCAAAGCTGCCGATGTTGGTGCAGATTTAGTAGGCAAAGTTGAGGCAGGTATTCCTGAAGATGATGTGCGTAACCCTGCTACCATTGCAGATAATGTGGGCGATAACGTGGGCGATGTGGCTGGTATGGGTGCCGATTTATTCGGATCATACGTTGCAACCATTTTAGCTACCATGGTTTTAGGCCAGGAAGTTGATGCCTCTGGAGATAATTTTGGGGGTCTTTCGCCTATTTTACTGCCGATGCTGATTGCCGGTTTAGGAATTATTTTTTCTATCATCGGAATGTTGTTTGTAAAAATTAAAGATGAAAAAGGAAATGTGCAGGCTGCCTTAAACATGGGTAATTATAGTTCTATTGTTATTACAGGTATTGTTTCTTATTTTTTGGTAATGTGGATGCTTCCGGATAATCTTTCTATCAGGGGTGAAGAATTTACTAATATGCAGGTATATTATTCTATTTTACTTGGACTAGTAGTGGGAACTTTAATGAGTATTATTACGGAATATTACACAGCAATGGGTAAACGTCCTGTACTATCAATTGTTAAACAATCCGGAACGGGCCATGCTACTAATATTATTGGTGGACTGTCTGTTGGTATGGAATCTACAGTTGCTCCTACACTGGTTTTGGCAGCAGGTATTTACGGATCTTATGAATTTGCAGGTTTGTATGGAGTAGCTATTGCAGCAGCCGGAATGATGGCTACAACTGCCATGCAATTAGCTATTGATGCATTCGGGCCAATTGCTGATAATGCCGGTGGTATTGCCGAAATGAGCCAGTTACCGGAAGAAGTGCGTGGACGTACAGACAATTTAGACGCAGTTGGTAATACTACAGCGGCAACCGGAAAAGGATTTGCAATTGCTTCTGCTGCGTTAACATCACTGGCATTATTTGCAGCATTTGTTGGTATTGCAGGCATTGATTCAATAGATATTTATAAAGCTAATGTTTTAGCTGGCTTATTTGTGGGAGGAATGATCCCATTTATATTCTCTTCACTGGCTATTGCAGCAGTTGGCAGGGCAGCAATGGATATGGTAAATGAAGTTCGCAGACAATTTAGAGAGATTCCAGGAATTATGGAATACAAAGCGAAACCAGAATATGAAAAATGTGTGGCCATTTCTACAAAAGCATCTATCAGAGAAATGATGCTTCCCGGAGCTATTGCTTTAATTACTCCGCTTATTGTTGGCTTTGCTTTTGGCCCAGAGGTTTTAGGAGGTTTATTAGCCGGGGTTACCGTAAGTGGTGTTTTAATGGGAATGTTTCAATCAAATGCCGGTGGTGCCTGGGATAATGCAAAAAAATCTTTTGAAAAAGGTGTTTTAATTAACGGCGAAATGTTCTACAAAAAATCTGAACCGCATAAAGCTTCAGTTACCGGAGATACCGTTGGCGACCCTTTTAAAGATACTTCCGGCCCTTCTATGAACATTCTTATTAAGCTTATGTCAATCGTTTCTTTAATTATTGCACCACACATACATGTAGAAGGTGGAATGAAAGCCGATCGTGCCATGTTATTAATGCATGGACAGAAAATGGAATGCTGCGATGGTGATAAAATGGATATGGGTAATTGTGATATGGACAAGTATATGAGTATGTCACAAACACAATGTGAAGCCTATTGCGATAGTATGAAATGTACCCCTGCTCAAAAACAAAATTGCCTGAATGTGCTTAAAGGTCATAACATAAAAAATAGTGACTGCATGGCAACTTGTAATCATGGATGTAAATCTACGGAAGAATGCATGAAGCAATGCGGTGAAAAATGTGCAAAGGAACATGTTACCAAAGCCAATTGATGTGATGAAGATGCTGAAAATAAGCCTCACCATCAAATGATAAATATTTTAATAAAGAAGCCACCTTTGGGTGGCTTCTTTATTAAAATATAAGCTGCACATCCGGCAACTCCCGCCTTATCCTCTCAAGCTCCTCTTCTAAAACAGGATTTCCGGAAAGGTTAAGCGATTTAAGCTTTCGCAACCGGTATAAATATTTAGGAAGTACTGTTAATTCATTATTCTCCAAGTTAAGCTCCTCTAATTTAGTTAACCCGATAAACGCCTTAGGCAACAATTTAATCTGGTTAGCAGACAAATCAAGTATTTTAAGCTTTTTTAACTGTGATATATTATTAGGTATTATTTCAATTTCATTTGCAGCAAGGTTCAAAGTAATCACATTTTTTAATTGGTTCAACCCGTTTAAATCTCTTACTTTATTATTCGAAACATCGAGCACTTTCATATAAAAAAAGTGGTCAAAAAACGGACTGATAATTTCTATCAGATTATTGCTCATATTCAAATATTCCAGGAATTTGTTTTCCATTAATTGCTTAGGCAATTTTTTAATCTGGTTCAATGAAATATCCAACTCCGTTAAATGATCAAGTTTCTTTATAGAACCCGGCAGTTGTGTGAGCGCATTATTGCTCAGGTTTAAATAAAACAAATTTTCCAGCTTTAAAATAGTTAATGGTACTTTAGTAAATGTTTGATCCTTAAGATTTAATTTTTCAACTTTCAATGGTTGCTTTAAGGCTATGTCAAGATTTGTAAAAACCGGAATATCTTCTTTTTTCACTTTTACATCATAGGTGTAAATATTTTGGCAGTTGAGCATGCTTAGCCCAATGCGTTTGTCTTTTATCGATTTAATTTCTCCCTTTAAACTTGTTTCTACTTTCAGGTTTTCTATATCATCTTCTAAAGTGTACAAACCTCCGTTGGTTATTCTTGCCAGGTAAACTAAATGCGGGTTGAACCCAAAACCATTTTGATACCCACAAATAACAACGCGTAACGGCTTTTTAATTTGTGTGGCAAGTTCGATATCTCTTATACAGGCATAATTATCAGCAATTAAAATAAGTTCTGATGCATTGGGAAAACGCTTTTGCGTTTCAAGAATTGCCTCTATATCATTTTCGGGCCTGTCTCCACCACCACCCTTTATTTTAACCAGATTAAACAGATTAATTATTTGTGGTATATCCGACGATTCTGCTGAGTAAATTCCACCTGTTTCACCAATTTTTTTTTGATGTGACATTTTCCCGTCACCATCATTAAAAAGTGTAAGAAAACGAATAGGCGACTTTTTATAATTTTGCAAATGCCAGTGAATAACCTGTGCACCGTATCCATACATACTCCCTGTCCAGTCTGTAACTACTGCTACATCAACCCATTCAGGATGTCTGTCAAATACTTTCCAAACAACACTGTCTCCAAAAGGATTGTTCTTTAAAAACAAATCAACCTGACGCTTATACAGACTCATTTCTTCAGGCGTTCTCTCGTTTAATTTTATTAGCGACTTTGTTTGAATAACTTTTCCGAAATGCTCTTTTAAGATTTTATTTTGCTCGCTTACAGGTTTACTTTTCAAAACATCTTTTAATGAATCCGTAATGGCATCAGAATTTTTTATGGCCTCAATATTCTCAACCAAATCTCCATAATCTCCCTGCTCCTTTTCCTTTTCAATTATTTTCTTATTTTCATTTTTGGCATCCTTATCATTCATCTCCGAATCAGGCAAATGTAAAACCAATTCTTCTTTTGGCGTACGATACCAGATTACTATACCATGAAACAAACTGTTTACCTGATCATCATTTTCACAATGCGATTGCTGAATAGTAAACCAGGTTAACTCATTATCATTCAGAGATGGGTCTAAAGCAAATAAACTGATCAACCTGTTAAAAAGCAACTTATAAAATTCATGATATTCGCCATTCTTAAGGGGGTAACGCGAATACACAATATCAACCTGATATGGAAATACACTGTCTTTAATTTTGAGCCAATCTCCGCGATTAATGAAGGTAGAACTTCTTAACCCATTCTTTAAAAAAAGTGCATGCTTACCTGCCGAAGGGGTATATTCAAATACAATTTTATGATTAAAACCTGAAGCTACTTTAACACCATATTTAGCGGGATTTTTTAATTGTTCTTTAACTATTTTTGTTTGAGAAAACAGCAATGAAGGTATGAGTTGGATCAAACCGAAAATGAAAAGAAAATTTTTAAACATAGATTTATTTGCTAATATATTCAAACTTCTCAAATTCTAAATTTCTCTTAAACTACCTTTACTAATAATTGTATACTCCGATAAATTATAAACATTGATTAACATTTTTCGCATTCAAAATTTTAAATAATTGATTGTAAGTAAGTTAATTTAGTAAATGCAAAAAAAATTATAGTTTCATTATAATATTCCAAATAACATTTAAGTTTGTAGTGTACTATTTAACTAATACACTATGATCATCATCAACAAACTTTCTTTTGGTTACCATGCTAAGAAATTGTTATATAAAAATCTTGATTTAACGTTAAGCAAGGGAAAAATATATGGAATCTTAGGGAAAAACGGTGCAGGTAAATCCACATTATTAAAGAACATGAGTGGTTTACTTTTTCCGTCTTCAGGCAGTATTACGGTAAACGGTTTTATTCCACAAAAACGTGAGCCCTCCTTTTTAGAAAACATTTATTTTATTCCTGAAGAAGTAGAAGTTTCACCCTTAACAGTAATAGGCTATCTTAATTTATTTGCGCCATTTTATCCTGAGTTCAACAGAAATTTATTTTATGCTTATCTCCGTGATCTTGAAATTAAAGACCATGGAAAGCTTTCTGATCTTTCTTTGGGTCAGCAAAAAAAATTTATTATAGCTTTTGCACTTGCATGCAATACAAAACTATTGGTATTGGATGAACCCACAAATGGATTGGATATTCCTTCAAAAAGTTGGTTTCGCAAATTGATAGCTTCTGTATTAAGTGAGGAAAGGATTATTATTATTTCTACACATCAGGTTAAAGATCTTGAAACTTTAATTGACCATGTAATTGTAGTTGATAACGGAGAGTTAATATTAAACAATTCAATGGCGGAAATCAGCAAGAAACTATGTTTTAAAACAATTCATAAAATGGATGAGCGAAACCCGGTTCTTTATTCTGAAGAATCACTTAATGGATATACAGTTGTAACAGAAAATACGAATGATGAGGATACCAAAGTAAATCTGGAACATCTGTTTAATACAATAACACAACAGCCCGTTTTAGTTAAAGCAATTTTTAAACATTAATTATACTAATATGAACGAGATATTTAATTTAAAACGTTTTCTACAGCTTCTAAGAAAAACAATTTTTGAAAAACCAATACAGATGTTCGGATTATCATTTCTGGTATTTGCACTTTCATTAATTATCTATACCTGCTTTAGGTCTATCTCCAACTATCAGAGTGCAAATATAATTTCCTTCTTTATTGGTCTGGTACTTGGTGGTTTCTTTCTGGCAGCAGCGGTTATGGGCAATTTTTCAAATACAGCCAATGGCATTTCATTCTTAACATTGCCAGTGTCAGCATTTGAAAAATGGCTAACAGCAGTAATTATTATCTGTGTTCTTTACCTTCCCTTGTATTTACTTTTCTTCCGCATAATGGACCTTACAATGATCCAAATTTACCATCATGGGCTTGATCCAAATAAAGCAGATTATAAAGAATTATATGATAAAGCCAGGATACTTGAATATACCGGATTAGAAGCAAAAATCTTTTTTATATTTTTCTTTAACGTAACAGGGGCAATGCTTGCAGGTTCACTTTACTTTAATAAAATAAGTGTTATAAAAGTAGCCTTAATCTGTGTAGCTGTTTTCTTCGGCTTTTATAGTTTAAATTATTTAATTGCAGGTATATTTTTTGATTCGCTAGAGGCAGCTTTTCCTTTTAGCGGCGTTAGTATTGAACTGGCTAATCAGAAAGGTCGTATCGATTTACCTCCGCAAGCTTCAGGCATTGTTCTCATTATGTTTCAATACATATTTCCCGCACTTTTATATGTGTTAGCTTTTGTTAAGTTAAGAGAAAAAGAATTTTAAAAATCAACAAATGGAATTCAGAGAAAAGCAGGCTATTTACATTCAGATAACCGAATATATTTGTGAACAGATCCTTTTAAAAAAATGGAAAACTGGCGACAAAATAATAAGTATACGCGACCTTGCTATTGTTATGGAGGTGAATCCAAACACAATTCAACGTGCATATGATTATCTGCAACAACTTAACATTATAATTAATAAAAGAGGCATAGGTTATTTTATTGAACAGGATTCAGAATCCAGAATTTTAGCTTTCAGAAGAGAACAGTTTTTTAAAAATGAAATGCCGCAATTCTTTCGCAATATGTTTCTTCTTAAAATAAATATTGATGATCTAAAAATATATTACACCCAATTTTTAACTGATAACTTTAATAACCCTAAAGATGAAACTAAGTAATATAATACTCGCCGGAATCTCATTGTTGCTGGTTGGGGGTTTAATAGCCTCAAATCTTGCACTTAATAAAGAATACAATGAAATGGATAAAAATGATAGCTACTGGATGTTTGGAAAAATTTCTGAACAACCATTTAAACATATTATTATGGAAGGTGGTAACTTAACTCAGATTATTTATGAGCCAGATGAAAACTGTTCAGTGCGTATAAATAAAAGATGGTTGGATTTAAAAAAAGATAGTATAAAAGTTAAAGTACAAAACGATACACTTTACTTGCAGTTTCCTGCCAACCTCACCTATTCAATTAAAAAAGAAGATAAAAGTTTATCGCAATTAATTCGTATTTTTTCACCTAATTTATTAACTGTAAATGGTAACAATACCCAAATATTATTAGGCCGGTTTAAACAAAAAAAAATATCTATTAACCTAAAAGGTAAATCCGAATTAAACCTGGAAAGTGCCTTAACTGAATTCGACACACTCCATATTACGCTGAGCGATTCATCAGTATCTACGTTATCTGTAACTAATAAGGCTGTCGGATCAAAAATCTTAAGGGTACAGTATGTAAAGGCTCTCATCAATGATTGGTCGCAGTTAAGATTAGGCAAATGTCTGATCCGGACGATGCTTTTATATGCCGGTGATAGCACTTCGGTAGAATTTTCTGGAGCAACTATAAACACTGTTAAACACTAAATATTTAATCTTTAAAAAGCCTAAAAAAAGAAAGAAGATACCAATCCCAAAAAATTTATCACCTGGTAATTTCTTTATATTAAAATATACCAGCGACAATACAATTAAAGCCAGTATGGCAAGTCCAAATATGTTTGCTAAAGGGTAAGTGAATTTTAAAAAAGAAGGTGTAAAAAGTAAGGATAAAAGTAATAATCCTAATAACCCATAAACCATTCTAAAAGCATAAAAAATCTTTTCAATGTACTTTTTAATATTTAAAAACACTTCGCCATATTTACCAAGAAAAATTCTGGAAATAGCAGCAAAAATAATTACCGCTCTTTGCGAAAACCAACCTCCAGACGAAGCAAAATACTGATAAAAATAACCATCAAGAGAAAACTGCATTAAGGCAATAAAAATTACATAGCATCCATAATAAAAAAACACCCAATCACCTAAGGCAATAAAGAAAAACAAATAGGTAATGAAAGCCAAAATTAAAATACCATAGAATACACCAAAAATCAACTGCTCAAAATAAGTAGTTCTTAATAAATTCTCTGACGAACGCAGTACAAGTGGTAAGCTGATTACCTCTCCATCACTCTTTAACGACATATAAGCGTTAACCTTATCTCCGGCGTTTAAATTTAACTTGAAAATCGTTTTCCGATGATCAAGAACTCTGTTTAAAAAAGGAATTTTATCACCACTTTTCTGCTTTACTGTTTTCCCGGTTTGATCCGTTAAATATAATTCAACTTCATCGGTAATTGGTCTTGCTGTTTCCAGATAATAAATTAAGTGTTCAGATGTAT
>JACMQU010000107.1 GCA_014376805.1 Bacteroidia bacterium | reverse complement strand
TACGGAACAAATAATGAGTTCGGTTTTGATTACCTGCGTGACAATATGTCGCAAACACCAGACCAATTGGTGCAACGCAAGCCTCATTTTGCAATGGTTGATGAGGTCGATTCAGTATTAATTGATGATGCCCGTACACCTTTAATTATTTCAGGTCCGATTCCTCATGGCGATCAACACGAATTTTATGAGTTGAAACCACGCATCGAACGTTTGGTTAATGCACAGAAAGCATACGTTACACAAGCTTTAAATGAAGCGAAAAAATTAATAAATGCAGGTAACTCTGGAACCGAAGAAGGCGAAGGTGGTTTAGCATTATTACGTGCTTATCGTGGTTTACCAAAAAACAAAGCTTTAATTAAATTCTTAAGTGAAAGTGGCGTTCGTGGTTTGTTGTTGAAAACAGAGAACTACTATATGGCAGATCAATCTAAGAATATGCCAAAGGTAGATTCTGAATTGTTCTTCTATATCGACGAAAAAAATAACCAGGTTGAGTTAACAGAGAAAGGTATCGAGTTAATTACGCAATCAGGTGAAGATCCTCAGTTCTTTATTTTGCCTGATGTAGGTACAGAAGTTGCTGAGTTAGAGAAATCTGATTTGCCTTTAGAGGAAAAAGTAGTAACTAAAGACGCTTTAATGCGTGATTATTCTGTAAAAGCAGAACGTATTCACTCGGTTAACCAGTTATTAAAAGCATATACTTTATTCGAAATTGATGTGGAATACATCATCGATGAAGGAAAAATTAAAATTGTTGATGAGCAAACGGGCCGTATTATGGATGGCCGCCGTTACTCTGATGGTTTACACCAGGCAATTGAGGCTAAAGAAAATGTTAAGATAGAAGCTTCCACACAAACCTACGCTACCGTTACTTTACAAAATTATTTTAGAATGTACCACAAATTATGTGGCATGACGGGTACGGCAGAAACAGAAGCAGCCGAGCTTTGGGATATTTATAAATTAGATGTGGTAACCATTCCAACAAATTTAATTGCTATCCGTAAAGATGAACAGGACCTTGTTTACAAAACAAAGCGCGAAAAATATAAAGCAGTTATTGATGAGATTGAGCGTTTACGGCTTGCAGGCAGACCTTCGCTTGTTGGAACTACCTCGGTTGAGATAAGTGAATTGTTGAGCAGGATGCTGAAACAAAAAAATATTCCGCACAATGTATTGAATGCAAAACAACATGCTAAAGAAGCGCAGGTTGTTGCAGAAGCCGGTCTTGCAGGTGCAGTAACCATTGCTACCAATATGGCGGGCAGGGGTACTGATATTAAACTTGGACCCGGTGTTAAAGCTGCGGGTGGTTTGGCCATTGTGGGTACCGAAAGGCATGAAAGCCGCAGGGTAGACAGACAACTTAGAGGTCGCTCCGGCAGGCAGGGAGATCCGGGCAGTACCCAATTTTTTGCTAGTTTGGAAGATGATCTGATGCGGATGTTTGGCAGTGAGCGAATTGCTTCGCTGATGGATAGGATGGGCTATAAAGAAGGAGAAGTTATACAACACAGTATGATCTCTAAATCTATTGAAAGGGCACAGAAAAAAGTAGAAGAAAATAATTTTGGTATTCGTAAAAGGTTATTGGAATATGATGATGTAATGAACAAACAGCGTAATGTTGTTTACAGCAAACGTAACCATGCGTTGTTTGGAGAAAGGCTTGCTTTGGATTTGGACAATGCATTTTATTCTGTTGCCGACGGACTAATCAATTCTTTTAGAGAGAGCGCAGATTATGATGGTTTTAAATTAGCGGCTATTGTAAATTTTGGTATTGATACAAATATTACAAAGGAAGAATTAGAAAAAGGAAATGTACAGGGGATAGCTGAAAAATTATATGATGAAGCTAAGACTAATTACAACCGTAAAGTAGTTGATGTGGCCGCACAAACTTTTCCGATAATAAAAAATATCCGGAAAGAACAAGGCATGCATATTGAAAATGTAGCAGTTCCGTTTACAGATGGCCGCAAATCTATTCAGGCCCTGGCTAATATGGAAAAAACTTTGGCAAGCGAGGGTGCAGAATTACCAAATGCCCTGGAACGCAGCATTACCCTTGCTTTAATAGATGATTCATGGAAAGAACATTTAAGGGCGATGGATGATTTACGCCATAGTGTACAAACAGCAGGATACGAACAAAAAGATCCGCTGGTAATTTATAAAATTGAAGCTTTTAGTGCTTTTAAACAAATGGATGACCAGGTTAACAAGGAAATTGTTGGTTTCCTTTGCCATTGTGCAATACCGGTAGAAGATAACAATGCCGGAAAAATAAAAGAAGGTCGCGAACAAAAAACAGACATGAGTAAAATGCGCCAACGCAAAGAAGAATTTGCAGGTGCAACTACTGGTAATGGCGGACCTGAATATATTTCGAACGAAAATGATTACAACGAACCATCACCGGCAATTAAACAGGAGCCAATAAGAGCCGAACCTAAAATTGGCAGAAACGATGCCTGCCCTTGTGGTAGTGGTAAAAAGTTTAAAAACTGTCATGGTAAGGATGCATAAATAATTTTTATATAATTGTAAAGGCTAATCTCAGGGTTAGCCTTTTTTTATGCAAATATTCCCTGCTTCAAGCATGGTTTTAGTTTACCTAAAGTCTAAAAAAAATTTAACAGCTTATCTTTTAAAAAGCTGATTTTTAATATTATTGGTAGTTTTAAAATGAAATAAAGCTATATAAATTAAATACCCTTACCCCAATTATTTCAAGGATTATAAGGTTTATAAGGTTTCAATAAATGAATATTTGTATTTCAGTTTTGTTAAGTTAAGAAAGTTATTATTGGTTGATGGAGATATTTGCTTTGACTGAGCACCAAGGTTAGCACCTTCACCATTTCCGCTTAACTTAATGGTATTTATTAAATTTTTTAAATTAACTTCCAATTTTCATTAGTAGAAAATTACAAACCAGGATGTCTGAAAAAACCAATTCCCGCTGCAAGAAAACTGCAATATCCTTAAAAAATATCTTGTTAACTTTTGGTTTTTGCACTATTAATATAATAAGCCTTGCCCAAATTTCTTTAAGTGGCACAATCACAGGAAAAAATCAAACACTTAAGGGAGCATCTGTTTACATAGCTGATTTAAAAACAGGAACCATTACCAATGAAGATGGGACATATCTTATAAAAAATATACCGAACGGTATTTATTTGGCAGAGGTTAGTTTTATAGGATTTGCCTCGCAAATAAAAGAGGTAAAGATTAAAGGTAAATCAATCAGTAATTTTAATTTGGAGGCTTCCAGTATTGAATCGCCGGAAGTTATAGTTACAGGCGTTGCAGTTGCAACAGACCAGCATACCACCCCTGCTCCCATAAATATCATTACTCCAAATTTTTTACAGGAAACAGGTTTCAATAATATAATTGATGCATTAAAATATAGCCCGGGTGTTTCGCAAATAACCCAGGGGCCTGCAATTTCAAAACCGGTTATACGCGGACTGGGTTATAATCGTGTTGTTGTGGTAAATGATGGTATTCGTCAGGAGGGGCAACAGTTTGGCGATGAATTTGGAATTGAAGCAGACCCTTATTCAATTAATAAAATAGAAATTTTACGTGGTCCTGCAAGTTTAAGTTATGGGTCAGATGCGATGGCTGGCGTAATTAATATGCTTGCAGCCCCTACAGTTCCGGAAGGAAAAATAAAAGGTAATATCCAAAGTAATTTTCAAACAAACAATGGTTTATATGGAGGCTCAGCAAATATTGAAGGCAACCTCAACGGTATTACATTCGATGCACGGTATACACATACTGATGCGCATGCCTATAAAAATAAAAATGATGGCTATGTTTTTAATTCGGGCTATGGTCAGAATAATTTTAAAGGAAGCGTAGGTATCAACAGAAACTGGGGTTTTTCAAGAATTACTTTAAGTAGTTTTAATTTAAATTTGGGTATTGTAGAAGGTGGTCGAGACCCTGTTACAGGACAATTTAATCAACATTTAATGGCCGCAGACGGTACGGATAGTGTTGCGATTGTACCGGATGCTTTACTAAAATCTTATACGCATAATTTAATAATTCACCAGAATGTAAAACATTACAAAGCCATTTGGGATAATAGTTTTGCCATCGGTAACGGTAGGTTAGGTTTTCGGCTTGGCTTTCAACAAAACCACCGGCAGGAAGCCAATGATGCTACGCTTGGTAAT
>JACMQU010000009.1 GCA_014376805.1 Bacteroidia bacterium | reverse complement strand
TCCGGTTTTTGTGTATGCAGTGAACCGGCCATTGCGCAGTGAATTCTTAAATAATTTTCAGGTGGTTCCATTCTTTGATATTGGCTCGGCATGGGTTGGTTCAAACCCGTATAGCGAGAACAATACATTTAACCAGAAAATCTATGAGCAAGGTCCGATTAAAGCTAAAGTAATCAATGTGCGTGATCCTATTGTTGCCGGTTTTGGTGGTGGTTTAAGATCAAAACTTTTTGGCTATTTTATACGATACGATGTTGCTTATGGTATACAAGACGGAGAGGTTGCAAGCAAGCCTGTGCAGTATGTATCGTTGAGCCTTGATTTTTAGATGAGTTTTTTAAGTAATACTTACGGTGCAAACTATATCTCCCCCGCTTTTTCCATAAACGCTAAGCCCAGCCTGATCATATGAAACGGCACTTCTTCTCTTAGGTGAACAAATAACGGTGTAATTATTTTTGTTTCGCCGGTTTCTTTCACGGCCTTCCGTATCCTGTCAATTTCGCTTTCGTTAATATAAGAATCCAGACTTTCTATTGAATTGTTTTTATATAAATATGCAATATGCGAGTAGATTGAAGTTACTTGTAATTGTCTTGTTAATGCTATGTCTTCAACACTGTAACCGGCATTGAGTAAAGTCATTGTTTCTTTATACGTATCGGCTTTGGGTGCACGTACATCTTTTGAACGCAACCATTGTTTTATTTCTTTAACAAACCTGTTACCGTACTTGTGCAGTTTAAATTCGCCAACCCCGTTTATATGAATCATATCACTGATAGCAATGGGTTTTCTTTGCGCTATTTCTTTAAGCGTAGCATCACTGAATATAACATAA
This sequence comes from Bacteroidia bacterium, assembly GCA_014376805.1. GTDB lineage: Bacteria > Bacteroidota > Bacteroidia > UKL13-3 > UKL13-3 > B1. The sequence goes on along the minus strand of JACMQU010000009.1, from coordinate 26,192 downwards.
GCGGGTACATTTTCTTTTTCGGCAAACTCTCGCCTGATGCCACGCAGGTAATCAAATAATTTGTCGGTCAGGTCGGTGGTATTGCTTGTTAACAAGTCGCGTTTTTGAGACGGTATATACACTGGTGCGCTTTCAAGGGCTACCAGGTCAAATTGTCTTTTGCCATACAATAAGTCTTTGCCAAACTCGCTAACTTTAAGAGAATAGCCATCATCGTAAGCCATTTCTATCAATCCTAAATTAAGCATTTGTAGAAGGTATTGCTGCCAGTCGCTAAAGCTAATTTCGTTGCCAGCGCCAAAGGTTTTAATTTTATCAAAGCCGGCTTCAATAATTTCTTTTTTATGCGAACCGCGTAATACATCAATTAGCATGTTAAAGCCAATCTTCTCACCGGTTCTTATCAATGCCGATAAGGCCTTCTGGATCATCGTAGTGCCATCAAAATTTGCCCGTGGGTGTTTGCACACATCGCAGTTATTGCAGTCGTTTTGCAGCGTTTCTCCAAAGTAGGCCAGTAGTATTTTACGGCGGCAAATATTGGCTTCCGAGAATTGCTGCATCCGGTTTAGTTTTTCCTGATTCAGTTCTTTTTGTCCGCTCTCATCAATAAATTTACGGAGCATAATTACATCACCTATGCTATAATATAAAATGGTCTCCGATGGCAAACCATCTCTTCCTGCTCTGCCAATTTCCTGGTAATAGCCTTCAATATTTTTAGGCAGGTTATTATGAATTACAAAACGCACATTGCTTTTGTCAATGCCCATCCCAAAAGCAACAGTGGCACATATAACTTTTACCCGGTCATTTATAAAATCCTCCTGTGCTTTATTGCGTTGTTCTGAACCCATACCGGCATGGTAAAAGGCGGCATCTACACCTGCTTGTTTAAGGTCGGCACAAATCTCTTCAGTGCCTGCACGGCTTAAACAATAAATAATGCCACTTTCATTTTTTCTTTCCTTTATAAAATGAACAACTTCTTCAATTCTTTTCTTTTTTTTGATTCCGAATTTAACTTCTATACTTAAGTTAGGTCTGTCAAAACTGGCAACAAAAACATTTGGTTCAACCAACCCCAGTTGTGTAATAATATCCTTACGGGTTATTTTATCGGCGGTAGCTGTTAAGGCAATTAACGGTATTTTGGGCCATTGCTTTTTTAAGGAGCCCAGTTTGGTATATTCCGGCCTGAAATCATGCCCCCACTGGCTTATGCAATGCGCTTCATCAATTGCAATAAGTGATACAGGCAACTTTGTGAGCAACCCCGTCATGGTAGCATTTAATCTTTCGGGCGAGAGGTATAAAAGTTTTATTTCGTTACGGTAACATTGTTGTACGATGGCTTCGGCCTCCTTGTTATCTAGAGAACTATTTAAAAAAGCTGCTGATATGCCATTTGCTTTTAAAGCACCAACCTGGTCTTTCATTAAAGCGATTAAAGGAGAAATAACAAGGGTGATACCTGGCAATAACATTGCGGGAACCTGAAAGCAAACTGATTTGCCACCACCTGTTGGCATCAGTACCAGGGTATCTTTATTGTTAAGCACTTCATCAATAATGCGGGCTTGCAATGGACGAAACTGTTCGTACCCAAAGTGCTTCTTGAGGATATCTTGTGGGTTAATTGTTGCTTGCATTGTTCAAACATACTACTTGATTTGTAATTGAGATAATGCACAAGTTTTTTTTAGTGAAATGGCAATAAGATCAGATTTTTTTAAAGATGTATATGATGTGGTGCGTTTAATCCCTTATGGAAGGGTAAGCAGTTATGGTGCCATTGCCGCTTACCTGGGTGCAAAAACGGGTGCGCGCATGGTGGGTTATGCCATGAATGCTGCCCATGCAGAAGTGCCCTATGTGCCCGCCCACCGCGTAGTGAACCGAAATGGTATGCTGAGTGGTAAACGTCATTTTGGTTCAGAAAATGAAATGCAATTATTGCTTGAACAGGACGGTATTTTGGTAGCTGATGATCAGGTGCAAAACTTTAATAAAGTATTCTGGGATCCGAGTTTACATTTAACCCTGTAAATGGTGCTTTCCGTTTTAAGAATTTGAAAATCAATTAATAATAAAATTTATATGGAAAATAAGAAAAATGTTGAAGAATTTAATGAATACCGCGAAAAAATGAATGCAAAAATTCTCGGTTCAGACAATCTTGTTTTAAAACGATTGTTTAATCTTGATACCAATACTTATGAAGAGGGAGCACTGTCTGCACAAACTAAGGAGATGCTGGGCCTTGTAGCAAGTATGGTTTTGCGTTGTGATGATTGTATAAAATACCATTTAGGTAAATGTTTTGAAACAGGGGTTACAACAACACAGATATTTGAAATATTTTCGGTTGCCAATATCGTTGGTGGAACCATTGTTATTCCGCATACACGTAGAGCTGTAGAATATTGGGAATCGTTACAAAGTGAATAACACTAAATTCTTTTATCGTTTATGATGCAGAGTTGTTAATTTAGCGGCAAAATGAAGAGATGGAAAGTTTATAAATGGGCTGGATTATTTTTATTAGCCCTAATGCTGGTGCTAAATAATTTTAATGTATTGGCACAAGTTGAAACTGAACAGGATAGTCTGGAATCATTATTGCCTTTTGCAAATGATCTGCAAAGAGCTGATATATTAAATGGAATAGCTAATTGTATCAAAAATTCTGATACCACCAAAGCAGGAAATTATGCCCGTCAAGCATTTACACTCTCGGATAAATTAAATTATTGCAAGGGTAAAGCCACCGCTTATATTCTACTGGGCATACTTCAAAAAAATCATGGTAACTATTTAAATGCTCAGCAAAACTATCTTTTGGGTTTAGCATTGGCACTTAAATGTAAAGAGCCTTATTCTGTTTCATTCGCCTACCACTGTTTAGGAAACCTTTCTTATATAAAAGGAGATAATGCTCGTGCCATGCGTTATTATATCGCATCCGTAAAAATCTCTGAACATCTTAAAGACAATCGAAGGTCAGCAAAAACATATTCGAATATTGGTACCTTATACATGGAGATTAGTGACAATGATAAAGCAGAAGAGTATTACCTGCGCTCACTGGAGTTATCTGAGGGAATAGAACTTGAACTAACCATTGCCGAAATCGAAAATAACCTTGCCAATATTTATCAGTTGAGAGGGCAGGATTTAAAAGCACTCTATTATTATTCAAATGCACTGGAAGTATTCAGAAAACATAAAATTACAACAGATATTTCCTCTGCACTAAATAATATTGGCTTAATTTATTTAGAACGAAATCAAAACAGAAAAGCAATTCCTTTTTTTTTAGAATGTATAAAACTCGAACAATATTCTATTGATACCAGAAGTATTGTATTATCAAGCGTTAACCTGGAGATGGCATACACTAATATAAATATGCCTGATTCTGCCTTTTATTATGCAGAGCAAGCGGTAAAGCACGCCGCAAAACTTGTTCCGTGCAATGAAAAATCACTTGCTTATCATGCCATGGAAAATTTATATGCCAGAAGAAAGGATATGGTTAAAAGTAAATACTATGAAGGGTTAAAGTTAGAAGTTCAAAAAGGGTATTCTACAAAAAACGAAAAGTATGAAATGAAAAGTGCTACTGCACAATACGAAAGTGAAAGAAAGGAAATCAAACTCCGTTTACTGTCAAAACAAAATGAAATTAATCAACTTAAAATTCATGAGCAGCAGCTTGAGCTGGAAACAAAAAACTTGTTGCTTGTTGGTTTTAGTGCCACCCTCTTTTTATTATTATTAGTTTCCGGTTTAGTTATCTTTAGTTTTTATTTAAACAAGCAACGTAAATTATTTGAACTTAGCAGCAAGGCAAAAAGTAGTATGTTGCAACAGATCAACCATGAAATACGAACGCCGCTTAACGGCATTGTAGGAATGAGCCAACTTGCTATTGAAAGTAAAAATTTTACGGAACTTAAAGAGTATCTGGCAAACATCAAATTATCGAGTGATGAGCTAATGTTTGTGCTTAATAACCTGATTGCATACCTACAGATAGATAAGAAGGAAGCACAACCTGTAGCATCTCCATTTGATTTGATTGAAACACTGGAAGAAGTATTTAAAACTTACGAGTTTCAATGTAAGGCAAAAGGATTACTGTTTAATCAAATGGTTTATCCAGGTTTGCCACGCTTAGTTAAAGGAGACAGCCAGAAAATAAATACCATTGTACAAAACCTATTGAGTAATGCCGTTAAACATAGTTTTGAAGGGATTGTAAAAATTGAAGTGAGACAAACTGCACAACGAACAAAGGATCGTAAGAACTTAAGTACTATCCAGTTTACAGTGAGCGATGAAGGGCCGGGACTGGATGAAAAGGAAATAAAACAGATTTTTAGGGGGAACGTTAGGGTTAGTAATAAGGCTAATGGATTTGGTATTGGTCTCAAAAATGTAAAAGAGTTATGTGATTTGCTTAAAGGCCATATACAGGTAATTAGCGAGAAGGGAGTGGGAAGTAGTTTTATCGTTGAACTTGAAGTTGAGGTTCTTGATCAAAATGCGCAGCAGACTCAAAACATACAAAATGAACTTTCTAAAATTGAACCGGGTAAATTTAATATACTGGTGGTGGAAGATAATCAGTTAAACCAAAGGCTGATTCTGAAAATTCTGGAAAAAGCAGGTTATAATTATAGTTTGGCAGAAAATGGTTTAATTGCCCTGAACATATTAAAAGAAAAATCTTTTGATCTGATTCTGATGGATATCCGGATGCCTGAGATGGATGGAATTGAAGCCACTTTTAATATTCGTACCAAAGAAGAATTTGTTCTTGACCGCAACATCCCGATAATTGCCATTACAGCACATGATGACCCTATGGAAAGAAAAAAATGCTTTGAAATAGGTATGAACGACTACATTACTAAGCCTTTTAACAAGGAACTTTTACTTAAAAAAATGGGAATTTGCCTGCTTAGCAAGGTTGATGTAAATTAAAGTGAGTCTTATTCATGTTTATTTTTAAAAATAGATCATATTTGCCCCGCTTAAAAGAAAATTATGGCAGTACTCGTAAATAAAAATTCAAAAGTGATTGTACAGGGTTTTACTGGCACTGAAGGCTCGTTCCATGCGCAACAAATGATTGAATATGGAACCAATCTGGTAGGAGGTGTTACACCTGGTAAAGGTGGACAGTTCCATTTGGAAAAACCTGTGTTCAATACCGTTAAAGACGCAGTTAACATTACTGGTGCCAATGTCTCGATTATATTTGTGCCACCGGCTTTTGCTGCAGATGCCATTATGGAAGCTGCCGATGCGGGTATAAAAGTTATTGTTTGTATTACGGAAGGAATTCCTATAAATGATATGATTTCTGTTAAGGAGTACATTGAATCGAGAGATTGCACTTTAATTGGGCCTAATTGCCCCGGAGTTATTACCCCTGGCCAGGCGAAGGTAGGCATTATGCCCGGCTTTGTTTTTAAAGCTGGCAGAATAGGGATTGTTTCTAAATCCGGAACATTAACTTATGAAGCTGCCGACCAGGTGGTTAAAGCGGGCCTGGGTATCTCAACGGCTATTGGTATTGGCGGAGATCCGATTATTGGCACCCCAACTAAAAATGCGGTAGAATTATTGATGAATGATCCGGATACAGATGCTATTATTATGATAGGGGAAATTGGCGGTAGCTATGAGGCCGATGCAGCGCGCTGGATAAAAGCTAACGGAAATAAAAAACCGGTAGTTGGATTCATTGCAGGTCAAACTGCACCTCCTGGTCGCCGGATGGGCCATGCAGGTGCAATAATTGGCGGAAAAGATGATACTGCAGAAGCTAAGATGGCAATTATGCGCGAGTGTGGTTTGCATGTTGTAGAATCTCCGGCAGAAATAGGTGCAGCCATGTTGCTTGCTTTAAATGCCAAAGCCAGTTAAACATAGGTTATACTGAACCAATTTTGTTGAAATCAGGAAATGGGTGTACTTACGTCCAAACTTTAAAAAAATTAAACAAAAACCCGCTATTTGTGGGTTTTTTGTTTTGTTTTAAGTTGTAGTAAATGCAATTTTGATTAAAAATTAATCTAAATATACGCTTATATTTGCTTTTAAATTTGATTGTAATGGAGCTAATTAATTCGGGGGTTTTTACAGAAACTGCAATTGAGGAATACCATTCTCAGTTTGAATCCGCAAAACCTTATAAGCATGTTGTAATTGATGGGATGCTTAAGCCCGAAGCTATGGATGCCTTGCATGATGGTTTTCCTAGACTGGATATATTTAATAAAAAATATAAGGGGGTTAATGAGTTTAAAGCTGAAGGATCCAATTTCGAAGATTTCCCTCCCGTTTTTACGCAATTATTAGGAGAGTTACACAGCACAGAATGGTGTGAACTGATGAGTAAAATTACAGGCATTGAAAACTTATACAGTGTGCCTGATGCTTTAGGTGGAGGCTTACATCAGGGGTCTAATGGAAGTTTTTTAGATGTTCATATAGACTTTAATATTCATGCAGACAGAGGCATTCACAGAAGAATAAATTTACTTTTATTTTTTAACAAAGACTGGAAAGAAGAATTCGGTGGGCATACTGAATTATGGAATGCCGATATGACAAATCTTGATAAAAAAATATTTCCCGCATACAACCGCTGTTTAATATTTGAAACCAATGAAATAAGTTATCATGGTTATAATGCTATTAAAGTGCCTGAGGGGGTTACACGTAAATCTTTCTATGCCTATTATTACACTGATCTGAGACCAGATGCTATCAAATATCATGATACAGTTTTTAAAGCCAGACCAACAGATAGCATGCTTAAAAAAACTTTAACACCGTTAAAAGAGGTAACCAAAAATTTTATTAAAAAACAATTGCGTATTCTGGGTATTACTTTTAAATAAACCCTTTATTATTTTTTTGTTTGTTTTAATGCATGAGCTCTGCTTCTTTTGCAAATATGCTTCTTGCTTTTATTCTTCTGGTTTATACATTTTTATTAACGCATTTGCTTGGTTTAAAAATGTTTATTCTTCTTCATAATTGGTTTACACCAAAAGAGGTTTTTATTCCACAAACAGGACTTAGTAATATAATTGGCCTGGCTATTATGAGCCCCATTATAGCTGTTTACCATTTATTTTTTAATATTGATTTTGTACTGCATCTTTTTTTTATTTCTTTAGTTATCAGTAACCTGAGTGTAATAAAAATTCTTTTAAAAAAATTGGGTTCAGAAATGTTACGACAAAAATGGGAATATAGCTTTTTGTTTTTAGCAGGCATCGTTTCAATTACTATTAGACCGGGGCATGGCGATATTGCAGATTATCATTTACAAGGAATCAGGTGGGCCGAAAATTATCCCAATATTATAGGACTTGGTAATTTTAACAGACCTTTATCCAATAACAACTGGTGGTTTAATTTACAGGCTTTTTTAGGGTTAAGATTTTTAGGTTTAAAATCCGTTTATACAGGGAATACTTTATTTTTTATTGCAACATTTTTATACCTGTTGAACCTAAAAGAAATGATAAAGGGCAAGTGGTTTATTTGGATACTTTTAGCTTTTATGGTACTTTGCCTGAAGACCGCTTTTGTTGGCAGTGTAACGCCTGATTTTATTATAACCTGCCTGGCATTTTTGTGTGGAACATTATACTATCAATATTTTATTGAGGTAAGTAAACACAAAGGAATGCTTTTGTGTATTTTCTTGTTATGCTGTTTTGCGATTACCGTTAAACTAAATGCTTTCCCCTTTTTGTTTTTAGCTTTATTGGCCTTATGGGAATTAATTCAAAAGAAAATAATAAATGTTAACCTGATTAGGTTTATAGCAATTGCAACTGTTTTTTTTATTCCCTGGCTTATCGGTAATATTGTTATTTCAGGCTGGCTGGCTTACCCGGTTGATTCTATAGATTTATTTAACGTAGACTGGAAGGTGCCAAAAGAATTATTACAATTTGAAAGGTTCAGTATAAAACAATGGGGTAAAAATCCGGGAGAAGATATTTATATAACGGCACAAATGAATTTTTTTCAATGGTTGCCTAAATGGTTTGCTTATCATGATTTGTTTAATAAATGTTTGATTGTTACAACCGTAATTTCCGCCTTTGTCTTATTGCTTACAAAACAAACTTATCAGAACAAAGCAATCAGAGGGCTTTTTATTTTTGCTATTTTCGGACTTCTATTTTGTTTAAGCAATGGCCCGCATATCAGGTATGTGTTTGGTTATATGCTTTTATTGATTGCTTTATCAGTTCAGTTATTATTAGCACGTATTAAGGCTGAACCCCCAATTTTGGCATGGAAATTTTTGAAGATTGGAATGATAGCTATAACACTTTTACAAGCAACAATTTTTATAATTAAACAGCCCTCTCAGCTTGTATTTGAAAGTATAATATACCCTAAATCGTATTCAGCAGAAATTTTACCATTACAGCAAATGGGATCAAAACAAGTAATTATTACTGCAAATAATAATTCATGCTGGGATCAGTTCCCCTGTACTTATTATCTTATTGAAGGCTGCACGTTAAGAGGAAATTCATTTACTGACGGATTTAAAGTAGTAACGGAAATAAATAATAATAATGGCTTTGTTGTAGAATAATGTGGGTAATGGCAAATTTTTTAAAGGGGGACGTTAGGATTTTATATGGCTCTATGCTGTTTATAGTGGGTAAATAAAATTTATATAGGATAGTTTTCTAAGGGTGAATTACTCCCACCGCTTACACAGGCCCGACGCACACCATTCTTTTAATCCCGCACGTGCGGGGGACTGGAACAGAAATAGGTCTGTCCTTAGCTCCATATTACTTTATAATGATTAAAAATTTAGTGATCAAGTCTGTTATTACCCACTATATTCACATAGAGCCTTTTATAAATAGTAGAATGCGCTACCATTTAGATTTTTGCTTGTTTATATTGGTTTTTTTAATAACCTTGCACTTGCTTATGGAAAGACCTCTTAAATATCAATGGCTCATTGATGCCCATAATTTAAAGGATCAATGCCCATTAAATCCTATATCGTCAAATCTTAAAGCATATAGATGGGCTTCCAACAAATGGGAAATTGCGGACAATCTATTACCTAAGTTAGAGTTTGATAAAAAATGGGGATTCGTTCCACGCAAAATTGATAATAGTGAATCATTTATTTGCAGTTGTTGTGGATTATCAATGTTCTCATCATTAGAAGCAGCAAAGACAACCTTCAGTAATATATATGAGAGACACAGACTTTTGTTAGGTTATACACATGTTAGTGAAATTGACTTAAAGATTGAGGATGGTGTAATGACTGCTGAAAATGACCATAAACATTTTGATTTTTTTGAATATGAAGAGGCAGATTTAATATCAAAGGCTAAAATTATTGATAATTTGTGATGGAAGAATTGCAATATATTAGCATTGGGATTTTGCCATATGATAACTTAAAAAAAGTAAGTGATCTAATTGCGTATGAAGGACCACTTTTGTCTCATTACAAAGATAGCTACGATAGAAATGTTCTTTTCTTTTGGGTAGACTTTAATGGCATTCACAATCGCTGGTTGGTTTTCGAAGTTTCTGAAAAGCAACTATATTTTTATATTCTAGGTTATATACCCTTGCGAGTTTTAATTGAAGAGCCACTGAACAACACGTTATTCACAGTTGATATAAATTCAGAGTTGGAATATGAAAATATAAAAATCACTTTTTCCCGTGATTTGCTTAGTGCTTACATTCCAGAACCTGATAGTTTTTTTAAGTTTTCAATTCCTTCTATTTACCTTTCAAAGTTGGAGAAATATGAAGAGGCATTATATCATCAAAAGTTAAAGGATGTAGCCTTTTTTATTAAACTTGAGCCTGTAAACAAAACGCATAGTACTTTAGTTGGTTTAGGGGACCTTGATAAGTTCATTAAAGGCGTTAAGGATTCTTTTTTTGGCTTACTTAACCACGTTGTTTTACGGGACAAGGTGGACGTTTTAAGTGCGGATGTGTCACGACTAAACGAGTATTATAACGCCTTGAAAAAGGACTTTGAGCCAGTTATTGTTAAAGCTGATATTTCGAGTTTTGCATTGGGAATAAGTGCAGGCAGTACTTCATTAAAGTTAGTAGATCAATCATCCGATATGGAGTGGAAAAAAAACATTTTTGAGGAATATAAAAAAAATGTAATAGAAATTGACTATAATAATGACGAACAGGTAAAGCAAATCTTAGAAAGATATAAGGACGATAAAACACGATCTAAAATTTATTCCCCAATATTTCAGGTATTTAAAAGTCAAAATCTTATTATCGAGCTTACTGACAACAACTTCAAGAAAATCAAAGAAATTCGACCCCCTCGAAAAGAAGTTTTTGATCTAATAACTTCAAATCTAAAAGTGATCCCAGATGAAGAAACTTTTAGAAGGTTTGCTTATGTTGAAATAAAGGGACAGAAAATAGTAAAAACATTAAGTTTATTTGAAGATGAAAATCAAGTACCTGCTTTAAGCATTACTCAAATAAAAGGGACTGAGAAAATTTATGTTCTTAAATTCCCAATATACTTTATGTATGCTGTTGATGGGGAATACCATACAATTGAGCAGGAAGAATTCGGAATATATGTTCATGGTTCAACTTTCGATGAGGCTTTGCAGGCTTTCCATGAAGAGATAGAATATATTTACGAAAGATATAATTGTTTGTCAGATGATCAATTGACTTCTGACGTAAAAAACATTAAAAACAGACTTAACCAACTTATCATAAGCCAATGAAAGTTTTAGATGGACAAAAGACCTATCGGAATATGCTTTCTAAAGGGTTTACAGATGCGGAAAATAAAAGCAACGATCACAAACGAATTGAGTTCTGGCATCAGGGAAAACTTTCAAGGGCAAGGACGAAGTTCAGCCATAACAATCAAGATTTAGATACTTACTTAATTGGTCAAATATCTAAACAGATAGGATTAACAAAGCCCGAATTTATAGAATTTGCTGAATGTACATTATCACAAGGCGACTATGTAACTCTTTTGTCTAACAGAAGTTTATTGTAAAACTATTGTATCTCTTCAGCTCTTAAAAATGAAACCTGAAAAATTTCTTGCTTATGTTCTGATTGGTGTAATTTCTATATATACGTTGTGCCAATTTCTTTTTTACTTTATTCAAGGACAACCAAAAGACGGAAATATATTTCAACAATTAGGTTTATCAGGGGACTTTTTTGGAGGCATTGTGGGAACAATAATTGCTGGTGCTACACTTTGGTACCTTGTCAGAACATTTGAACTTCAAAAAAAGGAACTAACAGAAACTAGGAATTTTTTACAAAAGCAGAATTTTGAATCTACATTTTTCAAAATAATGGATATGATTCACACGATAGGAAAGGATTTTAGTGCTAATGAACCTTTGGTTGAAATATTCGCTTAACAGCATCTTCGAAACGAGTTTTATAAGTATTTTATTAAATGTATGAAATTAACTAATCATTTAAGAAATCCAGTACCATTAAAAAATGACGTTGGTCTCAACAATTCAATAGTTTTAGACATCAATAAGAATGACACAACAATATTTCCGTTGCCAGAAGATGCTGAAAATTTAGTAGGATTTGGTCATGAATTAGCATCAAGTGAGAAAATAATTGAATGGACGAAGGAAAACATGGAAGACTATTTTGGTTTTTTGTGCATGTATTGGTATTATGAAAATGATACACAATTGGGACATTTATTTAGATATATTTTCAATGCTATGAAATTTGCAATTAAAGAAAGAAAAGAGCATTTTAATGATGAAAATTATTATATTAAACTAATAAAGGCTCAACTATCCAACTATCAATTGGCTGTAATGTTTTACAGTGGATTAAGTCCAGTTAGTCTTAATAAGGCAGGGCAATCTGAATTCAGAGATTTAGCTGATGAATATGAAATTTTTCAGAATATTGATAGCTTACATTTATTAAGCATTGACCATTACAAGTTTTATCCCAAAACTCATTTCAAGTTTAGAAATGGTATCAGTTATAATGAAGAAATTAAAATAACCGTGGTATAACAGACTGGTGGATGAGTGTCAATGGCGACAGATATGGAATTTAGTGTAAACCTTCGAGTTACATATTAAAGCAACATTATTCTACAACAAAGCCATAATAAATAATAAATAAGTTGTTAATCCCATTTCTTTTTAAAATCGCCTCTTGAAAAGAATTTTTCTATCAGGCAATACAATAAAATAAAAAAATACCTGCTTCCCATTTCTCTTATTTTTAATTTACTTACGCCATGTTTACGGTTTATCCAGCTATTTGGCAATACTACATAAGTGTAACCTCTTATTATAGCTTTTAAAGGTAGCTCTACCGTTAGGTTAAAATGTGGAGAAAGAAAGGGCTGGATTCCCTGAATTGTTTCTTTCTTATACATCTTAAAAGCATTGGTTACATCATTATATTTTATACCAAATAATATGCGCACTACATTATTAAAAAATCGGTTGAGGTAAAGTTTATGAAATGGATAATTATAAACTTTACCGCCCTTACTCCAGCGGGTGCCAAATACACAATCATAACCCTCCAGCATCTTAAAATAAAACTTTACTATGTCATCAGGCGAATCAGATAAATCTGCCATAACAACAGCTACACAATCACCGTTAAAGTTTTCTAAACCTTTGCGAACTGCGTAGCCAAAGCCATTTGGGCCTTCATTTGTTAAAATATCAAGTGTGGGTATGCGCAACTTCAATGCAGTAAGAACTTCTACTGTATTGTCTTTTGAATTATCGTTAACAACTAAAATCTGGTGTACAATATTTTCACTACTCAACTTATCATAGATAGCCTGAACTGTTTCAGGAATTGATTCTGCTTCATTGTAAGCAGGCATTACAATACTTAGTTTCATCTAAGGCTTATTTATAAAATGTTAAATAGATAGAATAGCCTGTTAAATTCATCCTTCCACACCCTTCATCCGGTCATTCATCTTGTCATGCATTTCCACTAAAGTGTCTTCAAGGTTATACTTACGTTCCCACACCGGGTAATGCTGTTTAAATTTATTTGCATCACTTATATACCATATATGATCGCCAATACGGTTGGTTTCACTGTAACTGAAGCTTATTGTATTGCCGCTTATTTTTTCGCACAAGTCAATCGCTTCCAGCATGCTGCAATTAGCAAACCGGCCACCGCCTGCGTTGTAAACTTCGCCTTGTTTTGGGTTTTGATAAAAGTGCCAGAACATATTTACCAGGTCTGAACTATGAATATTATCACGAACCTGTTTGCCTTTATAACCAAAAATTGTATAGTGATTTCCATTAATAGCACATTTCATCAGATAAGCTAAGAAGCCATGTAATTGTGCTCCGCTATGGTTTGGTCCGGTTAAACAACCACCTCTGAAAATGCCTGTATTCATGCCAAAGTAACGGCCATATTCCTGCACCATAATATCTGCTGCAACTTTGCTTGCGCCAAATACACTGTGCTTTGTTTGGTCAATACTCATTTGTTCATCTATCCCCTCTTTATAATAAGGGTGTGTTTCATCAATCTCCCACCTTTTTTCAAGTTCAACAAGCGGTAAAAAATTTGGTGTATCGCCATAAACTTTATTGGTAGAGGTGAAAATAAAAACAGCTTCGGCACAATAATTACGTGTTAACTCCAGCATGTTTAAAGTACCTGTTGCATTTACACCGAAATCTGTTAATGGTTCTTTTGCAGCCCAATCATGACTGGGTTGTGCAGCGGCATGTATAATAAGTTTAATGTCTTTTCTGTATTCTATAAAAACTTTTTCAAGAGCAGCATGATCCCGGATATCAATATCATATGGCTTAAAGTTCAGGTACTTTTCTTTCAACCGGTCCTTATTCCAAATAGTTGATCCCTCTGTACCAAAAAAATACGAACGAAGGTTATTATCAATGCCAATAACAAGATCAAACTTCTTTGTAAAAAACTCAACAGATTCTCCCCCAATTAAACCACTACTACCTGTTATTAATGCAATGTTCATAATGTTGTTTTCTCTTTTCTGTTAGCTGTTTCCGGCCTTAGTGAAGTCATGGTATTTACAACACTTTGCTAATTTCTTAAATCTGGTGCAATTTATAAAAATAGCTGAGAAAAGTTGCCAAATCCATTCCTAATAACACACATCGCTCTGTTAGTGTTTTTTAGTTATCAAAAAGGGGGGCAATTGCTACCTGTTCATTTCCCCTGAAAAACAGGCTATTCAAAAAAACAAAGTTTAAGTGTAAAGGCAACAATCCTGACCTGGATTAAATCGTTTATGTATGAACCCAAAACCTGCATAGATATTCCTGTACAATATGAAGTATAGATAAAAGAATTACGGAGATTGTTGATCCTATAGCAATTTCATTTTAACCTAAAATGTACTTCAGTTCTTTTTCATTTTTTTTCATCCATTCAAACGTATCACTAACTAACATTTCCATATTTTTTTTGGGTTCCCATCCTGACTGGGGAGTGAGGGCTTGCAACTGCGAACAATCGCTCATATAAATCCTAACATCCGCTACCCGGTTTTCTTTTATAGATTTTATAGGCAGTTTATTTCCTGTTATCTGTTCACATAAAGCAGTTAGCTCCAGTAAACTAAAACTCACCTTGTTTCCACCACCCACATTTAATGTTTTACCGTTATATAATTGCAAATGATGGGTTTGATGGTCTATCAGATCAAATAAGTCATCAGCATGCATTACATCGCGCATTTGTTTACCGGTTCCACCATAACCAATATAAGATAATTCTCCTTTAAAATAATGTCTTGCCAGCCACAAAACCAATACACCCTGATCTACTTTTCCCATTTGCCACGGACCACTTATTACGCCACAACGGTTAATGACAGTCTGAATGCCTTTTAGTTCATTGTATTCTGTAATCATTAGTTCTGAACCAAGTTTTGTGGCACCATAAAAACTTCTACTTCCATCCATTGGAAAATCTTCTTGCACACCTTTTGAACTTATTCCTCGAAGCAACTGTTTATCACTCCAAACAAACCGCGTATCCAATTCTTCAAATGCTGCTGCCTCTAAGTTTTTTATCGGGTAAACTCTGCTGGTAGATAAAAAAATAAATGCCGCTTTGTGTTTATCGGCCAGCTCAAGACAATTTACGGTACCAAACAGGTTGGCATTTATTAGAGGGTAAACAGGTGACTGAATTCCGGAAAGTACGCTTGGATCTGCTGAAGCATCCACGATCAGATCCAGGTGAGTAAATTCTTTTAGGTCTTCGGCATTGCGGATGTCACCATGTATAAAATTAACCCCTGCGTCTTTTAAACGGTTTAAGTTTAATTCTGATCCTCTGCGTTTGAGACTATCAAAAGCATAAACCGTATATTTCGGATATTTTTTTTTGAACCCGGTTGCAATGGTTGAACCAACAAAACCCGCTCCACCTGTTATAAGTATGTGTTTCGACATCAGTATTAAAAGAACCGCAATTTTAAGGGAATAATTACGGATTTCCATAACAGGTTTTTATTACCTGTTACTTGTAGGGTTTAGGTTAATGAATAATTTTTTTAACCAATGTTGTTCAATAAAAGGGAAAAGTGAAATATCTTTGCTTTCGAAAATCTTCAACTTGCAATATACTTGTAACATAATTCTATACCATGGTTCAAAGTATGAGATTTTATTTGCTTGGGGTATCATTATTTTGTTTTTATGCCTGTATAGCGATCATTCCTGCAATATTTTTTTTATTTAACATTCCTGTTAACTATTTTGAGTTTCCTTTTGCCCTTCTGGTCTCTTTTTGGTGCATCTGGGCTCTTCAAAAACAAATAACCAACACTTTGTATGTTCCGGCATTTTTAATTAACCTGGGCTGCGCATTAATCCTTTTTGTTTTAACAATAATTTTCTGTCAAAACTTCTATGATACTTCCTTTGATGGAAACTGGTATCATATGGATGCAGTATATAACCTGGCCGGAGGATGGAGTCCTGTATATGAGCAATTACGCCCCGAACAAACTTCCTTTTGTGAAAAATACCTGAACCACTTTCCTAAATTATCCTGGATTTATGGCGCCAGTGTATATGTTTTTACAGACAATTTGGAAGCGGGCAAATCTGCCACATTTCTGTTAAGTATTGCCTCCTTATGTGTATGGCAATATGCAGCTCAAAAAGCACTTAAAATACCTGCTTTTCCTGCCTGGATTTTTGCTTTAATTATTGCATCAAATCCGGTTCAAATGCTAAACATGCTTTCCTTTTATACCGATGGGCAATTGGCTGCTGCATACAGTATAGCAATTGCCTTCTTTATTTTATTTACAGGTGATAGATCCAAGGTAAATTTATTACTCACATTGTTTACACTGGCCATTTTAGCAAATTTTAAGTTTACTTCTGCAATTTATGCCGGTATGCTTTCTCTGGCTTTATTTATATTTTGCTGGCAACAACAATTTATCCAACTTAAAAAACTCGTATTTATATTTTTTGCATGGACTGTTTTTACCTATAGTGTTATAGGGTTCAATCCATATATAACCAATACCATGTACAACGGAAATCCGCTGTATCCATTATCTGAATCCAGTACTTCGGTATTTTCCAGACAAGCTATTTACCCGGCAAATTTTTTAGAAATGAATTGGGTTGAAAAGTTTTTAAGCGGCATTTTTGCTGAACCTACCTGGGCGCGTAATCCGGATATTAGTTATGTAAAGAATCTTTTTCATCAAACCAACCTCCATAGCTATACCGGTGGTATGCCGGAACTGGCCGGCTTCGGACCCATGATTCCGGAAGTGCTGGTGATTCTGTTTCCTTTATTTTTAGCAGCTTGTTTTTTAATACCACTAAAAGTATTAAAACCGGTATTAATTTTAATGGGTGTAATAGCCCTTACAATTTTAATAAACCCGGAAGCATGGATACTAAGGTATGTGCCCCAATTCTGGCTTTTTATAACTGCCATGTTATATCTGGTGTGGATACAGCCCAAACTTAAATATCTTGCGTGTTTGCTGGCTTTAGGGCTGCTACTTAATAATTATATGATGGTAAGAGAATATTTAATAGCTAACAGCGATAAAACGCAAGGACTCCAGAATCAGTTTGCTTTGATCAAAAAAAATATTCCTGATTATCAACTCTATCATGGATGGACACATTCATTTAAGAACAGGCTGGGAGCCAATGGATTTGACACCGCACATCTTGTCTGGATTCCTGCTGAAGACACGACGGCAATAACATTTGTTGGCAGTTTAGGTGCAAGGTTTCGTAAAATCGTGAAATAAACGTTCAATTTTTTTCTATTTTTGGCATTATATTACAATTCAATATGTCAACAGAAAGAATATTAATCATTGGTTCAAATGGTCAGATCGGATTTGAATTAGCCGAAGCTCTTCGCAAAAAATATGGTTCAGAAAATGTGGTATGCAGCGATATCAGGGCAGTAGGAGAGCCAATTGCCCCATTTGAAATATTAGACGTACTGGATAAAGAGGCGATGTTAAGCATTTTGAAAAAGTACCAGATCTCGCAGGTTTATTTACTGGCCGCTTTACTTAGTGCAACTGCAGAAAAAAATCCTAAGTTAGCATGGGATTTAAATATGAATGGTTTAATTAATGTACTTGATTTTGCTAAAGATGGAACGATAAAAAAAATATTCTGGCCAAGTTCTATTGCGGTATTCGGACCAACAACACCCATGATTAATACTCCACAATATTCTGTAATGGAACCGAATACTATTTATGGAATCAGTAAACTTGCAGGTGAACGTTTTTGTGAGTACTACCACCAGAAGTATAAGGTAGATGTAAGAAGTATCCGTTACCCTGGTTTAATTGGCTGGAAGAGTGCACCAGGTGGTGGTACAACCGATTATGCCGTACATATCTATCATGAAGCTCTGAAGAGTAAGAGTTATGAATGTTTTTTAAGTGGGGATACAACATTACCGATGATGTATTTGCCCGATGCTATCAGAGCTACCATGCAACTTATGGATGCCCCCTCTTCAGACGTAAAAATAAGAAGTAGTTATAACTTAGCCGGCATCAGTTTTAATCCCGAACAAATAGCTTCAGCTATCCGCAAACGGATTGCGGAATTTACCATAAGTTATAAGCCAGATTTTAGACAGGCTATTGCAAATAGTTGGCCGCAAAGTATAAATGATACGGAAGCCCAAAATGATTGGGGTTGGAAAATGGAATATGACCTGGATAAAATGACGAATGAGATGCTGGATAATTTGAAAAAATAATATCGGTTGAGCAGGTAGATTTTTAAAGGATTTTATTTTATTTACAAACTTTGATATTCGAATATATCAGGTAATTAAATGGCCCCCAATTTTTTTAATTTGTAAAAAGTATTAATTGTAAAATAGATTCGTTACCTGTTCTCCATAACCGAAGTATGAAAACTCATTTTCTCCTCAATATCTTCTGCCTCAATAACTATGTGATCCATTAAATCCAAACAGCCATCACTTGTTAGTAAGATTTCATTTTCAAGTCTGATACCAATAGCTTCTTCCGGTATGTAAATACCCGGTTCACAACTAAAGATCATGCCTGCTTTCATCGGTTCATAACGCATGCCTACATCATGCACATCTATGCCTAAAAAGTGACTGGTACCGTGCATGAAATATTTTTTATAAGCAGGCCATTTTGGATTTTGTTTTTTTATATCATTTATTGTTAATAGACCCAGATCAACCAGTTCTTTCTCCATTATTAAACCAACCTGTTCCTGGTATTGCATTAGTAATACCCCCGGTTTTAATATTTTTTTTGCTTCCCGCATTACTCTTAATACCGCATTGTAGACTTCTTTTTGCCTTACAGTAAACCGGCCGTTAACAGGTATAGTGCGGGTCATATCACTGGCATAATTTGCATAATCCACACCACTATCCAATAACAACAGATCACCATCTTTACATTGCTTGTTATTATCAACATAATGCAATGTGCAGGAGTTTTTCCCACTGGCAACAATCGGGTTAAAGGAATGTCCGTTTGCACGGTTACTTAAATACGTATGAATCACCTCTGCTTCAATTTCATATTCCCACACCCCAGGTTTTACAAACTTTAGTATGCGGTTAATCATTTTATCACTTATGCCAATTGCAACTTTCATCAGGTCGAGTTCCTGTGTTGATTTAACAGAACGTAAACGCTGAAGGATCGGAGCAGCTCTTTCAAACTGATGAAGCGGATACCGTGTACGCAGTTCCTGTGCAAAGCGAAGGTCGTGGTAAGGTGTGCGGATTGAAGCCCTGTCATTCTCATTTAAAGTTAAATAAACATGAGTGGCATAATTAATCATTGGATGTATTTTTACAGAATATTCATCATACCAGAACACATTGCTGATGCCGCTAACTTCTGTGGCTTCTTTTTGTGTAAGTTTATGACCATTCCAGATCTCCATCGTTTCATCCGTACGCTTTACAAAAATAGCTTCGCGGTATTCAGCAACCGGGCAATCGGGGAATAGCACAAGTATGCAGTCTTCCTGATCAATACCACTTAACCAGAACATATCACTGTTTTGTTTAAAGGTGTGTGTGGCATCACCATTCCACTGATGTTCATCATTGGCGTTAAATATGGCAATGCTGCCCGGTTTAATTTTTTCAGTAAATAATTTTCTATTGTGTATAAATAACCCGTTGTTTATCTTTTCGTATTTCATATTATACTTTTATTATAACGCTTTATTTGGTTTGTAAAAATGCAGACTCCATGCAAGAATACTTATTTCTTACATCCATTCCAACAAACTTTCCAGCTTCATCCCTCTTGATCCTTTGATAAAGATGAATTGATTTATTAACGGTTCATTCTGAAGAAAAACAGTTAAAGAAGCCGTATCGTTAAATTTTTTAAAACCCGTATTAGTTTTTCCAAATGCAGTACCAACCAATATCACCCGAGGCAACTCAAAGGTTACACAATAGTTTGCAATTGCCTGATGCTCCGCTGCTTCAAAACTGCCTAATTCATACATGTCTCCAAGTATGAGCACTTTGTTTTCTCCGGGCATGGCTGCAAAATTTCTGATACTCGCTTCCATGCTGCTGGGGTTTGCATTATATGCATCAAGAAAAATTTTATTATGTTCTTTTTCAATTAATTGTGAACGGAGATTTTTTGGCTGATAAGATTCTATACCCGTCATAACTTCTTTCAGGTTTAAACCGAAATGAAAACCAATAGCAACGGCTGCCATTATATTGTCAAAATTATAATCACCACTCAGGTTACTTTGTATATTATGTAAAGGATGATTTTCAACTTTAAAAATAATTTGCGGTTGCAGTTGCTGTGCAAAGCCTTTATA
Source organism: Bacteroidia bacterium (assembly GCA_014376805.1). Taxonomy (GTDB): domain Bacteria; phylum Bacteroidota; class Bacteroidia; order UKL13-3; family UKL13-3; genus B1. The sequence goes on along the minus strand of JACMQU010000009.1, from coordinate 5,748 downwards.
AGTAGCCGAAGTTAATAACAGGCCATGATTTGCTGCATAAGTTTCTTTTTTATTTACTGTTTCAGCCATTCGCATCAGGTCTCCATCATTCGCATTTACGAATGCTATGCCATTATTATGAGTTAGGTGCACATACAGTTCGTTATTTGATTTTTCAACACCCTGAAGACTTCCAAACCCCTCCAGGTGATCCTTTCCGTTGTTCGTAATAAGCCCGTGTGAAGGAAGTGCAATATGACAGAGTAATTCATTTTCGCCTATATGGTTGGCACCCATTTCAATTACAGCTATCTCATGCTTTTGGTTCAACATTAATAATGTTAAGGGTACGCCAATATGGTTATTGAAATTTCCGGGTGTACTTAGTATATTATATTTTGTAGAAAGTACCGAACTAATCAGTTCTTTGGTAGTTGTTTTTCCGTTTGAACCTACTATTGCAATTACAGGAATGTTTAACTGTTTGCGGTGAAAGTTAGCCAGGTTTTGCAAACTCTTTAACACATCTTCTACAAGAATATATCTGTCGTTTATCTTAAACTGAGCCTCATCAATAATAGCAAATGCTGCACCCTGTTGTATAGCTTTTTCAGCAAATACATTTCCGTTAAAGTTTTCTCCTTTAAGGGCAAAATATAAGCAGCCATCTGTGAGTTTGCGTGTATCGGTGCAAATAACGGCGTGTGATTGATATAAAGAATAGAGTGAAGTAAGATTCATTTAAGGCTTAATTAAGTATTTTTACTGAATAATTTATAATAAATTCGAATGCAATTTACAAATGCGATGAAAAAATCCTATTTACTTTTTTATCTTCTATCCATAATCTCTTTGGTTCAGGCCCAGTCTGTAAAATTAAGTTATTATAACCAGATTCCGATATTGAATAAGAACGGCACCGATACGCTTCAGTATCCTTTTACAGGAGGCTTAAATGCAGCTCAGTTTTCAGCCATTGATCTGGATGGTGATGGCATTAAAGATCTTTTCGTTTTTGACAGGGCAGGTAATAAAATTCTAACCTTTCTATTTAAAAACGGCAAGTATATTTATACTCCAAAATATGAATCAATGTTTCCTGAATTAAACAGTTGGGTATTATTACGCGACTATAATTGTGATGGTAAAATGGATATTTTTACAGAAGTGGATCACAATGCTCAACCTGATAAAAGTAAGTTTATATATTCAGGTGGGATAAGGGTGATACAGAATGTAAGCACTAAGGCAGGGGAGTTTAAATGGCTTCAGACTCAAAACCAATTGTATGATACGGGTTCTCAAACTGAACCACCGGTAAACATCTCACTGGCGAGTACTGATTTACCAGCCATTGAAGACATAGATAATGATGGTGATATGGATCTGCTGATTATGCCGCTTGCTAAAAATGTAATTACGTATTATCAGAATTTAAGTAAAGAAAAGGGCTATAACTGCGATTCACTGATCTATGTTTTCAGGGATGAATGCTGGGGATATATTTATTATAAAGTAGTGAAAAATGAATTTGCCCTGAATGATATGAGTCCTTGCTCCCGTAACTATTTTAACAAGACCATGCACAATGGAACAACTCTCTGTTTGTATGATAAAGATAATGATGGTGACAAAGATTTGCTTTATGGTGATGTAAGTTATAATTCCTTATTATTATTAGAAAATGGTAAATCAATCAATAAAAAAAATCTGGATTCGATAATTTCTCAAGACACTATTTTCCCACGTAATACAAAAGCAGCGGTTATCGAATTTCCGGCGGCATATATGCTTGATGTTGACGGTGACACAAAAAAAGATATGCTGATTACCACAAATATGGATGGCAGCGCAAAAAACAAGGACAATATTTCTTTCTATAAAAACACAGGAACAGCAACAGTGCCTGCCTTCCAGTATCAGCGAAATAATTTCCTGATTGAAGAGATGATTGATCTGGGAGGAGGAAGCTTCCCCACATTTGTTGATATTGACAGTGATGGCGATGTAGACCTGGTAGTTAGTACGCAGGGAGAATTTACGCAAACCAGCAACAGCAATGATTACCTTGTATTATATAAAAACACAGGCACTCCTACAAAGCCTGTTTATCAGCTAAGTGATACTAATTTTCTGTCAATAAATAATTCAACGCAAAAGATCTTGCGGATAATGCCTTCTTTTGGTGATCTTACAGGGGATGGAAAACCCGATCTGCTCATTGGTGATCTGAATGGTAAAATGCATTTCTATCAGAACATATCAAATGGTTTAAACATTAACTATATAAAATTAAGCGGTGATTATTTTGGCATGTATGGTGGCACAAGTGCTGCGCCGCAATTAGTAGATCTTAATAAAGATGGTAAACTTGATATAGTGATGGGACGTAAAAATGGAACACTGGCTTATTTTGAAAATAACGGCACTATTACAGCTCCCAATTTTTCTACTACCCCCACTATAGATTCGATAGGGAAATTTACCGTGGCAGAAAGTGTATTAAGCGGCGGCGTTCCTTATTATTTTGATGGCTATTCTATGCCATATGTTTGCGATCTTGATAAAGATGGAAGGTATGAAGTGCTGGTAGGCAGTGAACAAGGCCGCATATTTTTATATAATAATTTTGAAGCCAATCCGAATCGCAAATGTGCAGAAATCGATAAAATATTTACAGATGATCCATCAGCCGCAGCCGCTAATCTTAAATTTGGAACAAGAGCTTCTGTAACTACTGCAGATATAAATAAAGATGGAAAATTCGAGATTATTATAGGAAATCAAAGGGGAGGTTTGCGCGTTTACCAGGCGCAGATATCAGGTGTTATAAGTGGCGTAAAACTACAACAGGTTGCTGAACCTACTTTTGTAATATATCCCAATCCGGCAAAAGAACTGTTAACCATAAAAGGTGATTACAACCTTAATGGAATGAAGTACACCATAGTTAATTTAATTGGGGAAGTGATAGGTAATGGAGAATTTACTTCTTATTTAAATGAACTGAATGTATCCGATTTATTGCCCGGGCTTTATATTATTTCAGCCTCAAATATTAATGGGCAGAAGTTGAATGCTAGATTTTTAATCAGATAAGTAAAGCAAAAATGGCGATGAACTAATAAACGGCAATCGCAATTTATCGGGTCTCTTTTTGTTTGATAATGATTTATATTTTTGGTTTTATATTTTTGCTAAAAATAAAAACACCATGTACGGAACATTACAACAACAAATAGAAACCGAATTAAACGAAATAATATCTGCCGGATTATTTAAAAATGAACGCATTATTGCCTCACCGCAGGGTGCCGAAGTAACGATGCAGAACGGCAAAAAAGTATTAGTGTTCTGTGCCAACAATTATCTTGGCTTATCGTCTCACCCGCGGGTAACAGAAGCTGCCAAACGTACCATTGATACACATGGTTATGGTATGAGTTCCGTTAGATTTATATGCGGCACCCAGGATATTCATAAAACCCTGGAAAAAAAAATAGCCGAATTTTTAGGAACGGAAGACACTATTTTATATGCCGCCGCATTTGATGCAAACGGAGGCGTTTTTGAACCCCTTTTTAACGAGGAAGATGCCATTATCAGTGATGCATTAAACCATGCCAGTATTATTGATGGGGTACGTTTGTGCAAAGCAGAACGCCACAGGTATGAACACAATAACATGGCTGATCTGGAAGAGAAATTAAAGAACACCCAACATTGCCGAAACCGTATTATTGTTACAGATGGTGTTTTTAGCATGGATGGAACTATTGCACAATTAGATCATATAGTTGTGCTGGCAGAAAAATATAATTCACTGATTATGGTTGATGAATGCCATGCCAGTGGCTTTATGGGAGATAATGGCAGAGGCACACATGAGTACCGCAATGTGCTGGGTAAAATAGATATTATTACAGGCACTTTGGGTAAAGCATTAGGCGGTGCTATGGGTGGGTTTACTGCTTCTAAAAAAGAGATAATAGATTTGTTACGTCAGCGTTCAAGGCCTTACCTTTTCTCTAACACACTTGCACCTGCTATTGTAGGAGCAAGTATTGAAGTGCTTGATATGCTTACAGAAACCACTGCTTTAAGAGATAAGTTATGGGAAAATACGCAGTATTTCCGTAAACAAATATCGGAAGCAGGCTTTGAAATTAAACCAGGAGAGCATCCAATTGTTCCTGTTATGCTATATGATGCCAAACTATCGCAGGATTTTGCAGCCATGTTACTCGAAGAAGGAATTTATGTGGTGGGCTTTTATTATCCTGTTGTTCCTAAAGGACAGGCACGGATTCGTGTACAAATAAGTGCAGCACACGAGCGTACCCAACTTGATAAAGCAATTGCCGCATTCATAAAAGTTGGTAGAGAATTAAAAGTAATCTAATAAACTTTATTGCCCATTTAATTTTAACGCATCATTTAATTTTTGCTTTGATTATAAGCTGCATGCCAGCGTTTGGTTTTATATTATGAAATATTTATTGCTATTTAATTTAGCTGTTATAGTGATTAAATTTTTTAAGGTTAATCAAATTATGCAACTGTAATTGAATTTAAAATTTATATGCATTTGAGTTAATACCAATTTTTATGACACAATTCTGATAAATAAGACATTATTATTAACCAGTTTGCAATCCATGAGCAAAAATATATTTTCTTAATTTCTTTAAAACCCTATCCTTAATTCATTCTTCAACGATTGAAGTAAAATGACTGTAAATTCAGATAACTTAAAATCGGCGCAATGGTATGATAATTGAATAATGACATTTGAAAATAGATACCAGTATTGCCTATTGAGAATAGCAGGTATTTATTTTTAAAAACTACTTTCTATTTTAAAAAATATTAGTTGATCCTACACTATTAGATGATCAATTTCCCAGCTATTTTTTTGAGTTTTTAAGTAGCAATTTATTTGTATAAGAAACTTAACATTAATTATAATAGCTATGAAAAAAAAATCACTTTCCTTATTCTTTTACCTTTGTTTAATCTTTTTTTGTCTTCCTGCTCAATCCCAAAATCTAATCAACAAAAGATGGTTAGGGGCCGGATTTAAAATAAGCGGAAATGATGATCCAACCCGCAGTAGTTTAAGCAATAGTGCTACAAGGCAAACTTCAGGGTATAATTTTAATCTGAGCCTGGGTAAATTTATTGATGAAAATTTACTGATAGGTATCACTCCCGGTTATTCTTATAGTTCTTCTGCAAATACAAATAATCAGGAATATATAAACTATGGTTTTTACAAGAATATAACCAATATCACTAATACTACCTACTCCATTGGTCTATTCGCCAGAAAACATTATTCGCTCTATTCAGATAAGCTATTCTGGTGGTTACAGCCAACTTTAAATTATCAGTTTGCAATTGAAAAATCAATTGATGAGAATACATCTGTGAATGTTAACGCAACGGATACAAATAATATTTACAGAGGCAGGTATTCAATGCAACGTAACATAAAAAACATAGTGGGTATTAACTTTATTGCCGGTGCTACGTATTTTATTCATAAAAAATTTGCCTTAACAACAGGTATTTCTTTTTTGTATGCCAATTTTAATTTTGGTCACGGCAGCAATGATGATTACAGCTATTCTTCTTATAAACCCGAAACACCAACTTTTGTACATACTGCTTACCGGACCAATGGAATTACGGCAAATTTTTCAGCAACTGCTTCTATTTATACAACTATCAGCCTTAATTATTTATTTTAAAACTATGAAAAACTTA
>JACMQU010000106.1 GCA_014376805.1 Bacteroidia bacterium | reverse complement strand
GCTGATAAAGAATTTCTACTTTTTGCAATCCTGCTTTCGAAGCAATTTTTGTTTTTAAGGAAACTGTCTTTCCTGTACTATCAATTATAAAATCTGTTACCTCACTAAAAGTTATTGACTGAGTAGCCGGACGGTATACATTCATGTCCTTTGTCTCTTTCTTGCACTGCAATAAGAGGATGGACACGACTGCTGCTACTAAGATGGTTGTTATTCTCTTCATATGATTAATTTATATAGCAATTAGATGTTTTTTATATCTGGCAATGAATACATTTGAGCGATTTATATGATATTAAGCGAACCAGAAATGAAACCTTGGTTATTTCATCTTTATTGTTGGAAATATTTATTTCTAAACACGTTATTTATACTTTTTTGATTGTTTTATAAATAAATACAACTTTGGTTTTATTAAGTGCCACCGGCTACCGGCTCACCTGTTTTTGTACTTAGTATAACACCAGCATTTGACTGCGCAAATACAGACGGGAAACCTGCTAAGGCTGGTTTTATGTAAAGTTCTCTCATAGAGGTTTAATATTTTTGAATGTTTGTTTCGAAATGTGGTCTACACTTTTTTGATAGCTCATTAGTGAATTCAGATTATTTGTTCTATTAATAAATTTCGATACTTAAGAAATAACATATTCCCTATCGGATATTTATTTAGAGTTTCAAATAAATAGCATCCCTTCGAAAATCATTTGGCGAGCAGCAAAAACAATGATTAGTTTAATAAGAAATCGGTTTAAATTTCAATTGTAAATATCATTGATATTGTGTGAGGTACAAATGGATATTCGTGTGGAAATAATGGATTATATTACGTTTTTAGAAAACAATCCTAAGGGTATTCAACGGTTTAATAAAAACGCCATCGTCAGAAGATGCATTACCGATACTAATTTCCAAAAGGCAGGCTAATGGATAGATGCTCGGATAGGTTTTAAATAACGAATAATTGTGAAATTGAGGTCATCAGGGCAAATACAGCTGCAATCAGGTAATATTTCCGCGGGATAAATTCATTAAATGGATGTATAACGGTTTTATTTCTGGCAGTGAAGTTTTACAGTACGAAAGATTTTTTAATAGCACCCTGGGATTTTAAAATGTATAAGCACATTCGATTTATATAGAAACTCATCACCAGTTATTTTTAATTAAAGCAGTAAAATCAAGCACCAGAAGCATGTTCAAAGCGGCTGCTTAATTTTACAACTTACTGACATACAGGACATAATGAGGTTAATTAAAATATATTTTGAAGCAATATTATCTTTTTTTACGCTGAATACATCATGGTTAACTATATTGTTAATACTTGGTGAGCGGAATATAGTACCAAAACTAATTTTAATAACAATCAATTAACGCATGCCTCACTAGCCTTAGCTAATTCATCTATGCAAGAAATAACAATGGACATTATTACGCAGATTAAGTCATCCACCAATACAATAAAGTCAGCAATAGATATTACATACAAATTTATCTTTCAATCGGGAGAAAGTATAAGAGCGCCACGACATTGCTGTAGGATATTTTTAATAGCTTTCCTTTTGAATATTCGATTCTCACGGCTTAGCGAAATATTCGTTGAATACTAGAATTAAAAGAAAAGTACAAGAAGCGTATTACTGTTTTACGTCTTGACCAACTTGCCTTTGTATTATCCATTGTTTGTTTCGGCTGTATTGTTTTTCATAGATTAAGATCTTAATAACTATAGGGCAACTCTAAAAACTCAAAATTACCCTTCTCTACTGGAGAAGGGATGGGATGAGGCTAACAAAAAGCTGTTTTAAGAGATGCCCTATATTCTTGCCTATACGCAAGTTTTGTATCCCTAGGGCTTAATCTTGTTTAATAGGGCTTTTCTTTATTGGAACTTGTGCCGGAACAGAATCTTGCTTCGCATCCTGATCAGGTTTAACCCCGTCTCTTATTTGTTTTCCTGTAGTATCTTGAGGTATGACAGTCTGGTTTGTTTCTTCCTTTTTAGTACCGACTGAATCTTTAACCGATGTGGATGTTTTCGGCAATATCGGAAGCCGCGGCTTTTGTCCTTCAGCCGGGGCCTGACCACCACCTTGAGGGGCGCTACCGCCAGACTCTTGCCCTCCTTCTCCACTTTGTTTTAAGTCATCGTTGCTTACCGATTTCTTTTTGCTGGTTTGGGTATTTGTTAATTTACCGATTCGATAGGTAAAGCTAACTCTGAAACTTAGATTATTGCGTACATCCGTACTTGATTGCGATAAAGTCGGTGTATTTAAGGAATTCCTCACCGTAATGGACTTTCCAAAGAAGTTTTCGGCCCCTAAACCTATGGTTCCTCTTTTTTGATTGATGTATTTACGGAGATTTAGATTATATGTTCCGAAACCGCCCTGTTTGCCCTGAAGTTGCACCTGGCCGCCACGGTAGAAACCGAAACCCTCAAAGCTTAAACCGTTTCCGATTTCATAAGAACCCCTTGCACGGACGTTAAACACAAATCCTTGATTGCTTATATTACTTAAATTATTGTCTAAAACCGCATAATAGCTATCTACGCTTCCGTTTAACGTAAGTTTATTAGAGAGATTGATACTTGAATACACGCTCATTCCGTAAGCATTTTCTTTGCCGATGTTCGCAAACGTGGTACGGATGGTATCTGTCCCAAGTAAATCACGAACGCTTTGAATGGAATTGTTCGTATTTCTGACGAATGCCGATACGCCTAAAGAACTGTTTTTAATGAAGGTGCTATATCCCAATTCCAAGTTATTGGTGTATTCCGGATTAAGGTTCGGATTGCCGACAGTGATATTCAATGGATTGGCAGCTTGAACATTGGGGTTTAAAAACTGAAGGGAAGGTCGCTGGATCCGTCTATTATAAGCCAGTTTCAAGGTGTTCCCGGATGCCAATTTTTTGGAAATGTTTATGCTGGGAACTAAAGCACCATATGATACATTAAAAGCCGGCTTAACCGCATTGATAAAGGCGGCATCCACTCCGGTGTATTCGTAACGAAGACCCGTTTTGAAGCTATATTTTGAAGGAGTTGAAAGTGTGTAAGAAAAATATCCGGCGCTGACTTTCTGATCGTAATTAAATATGTTACCGCCTACAGCGTTGTAAGAATTGGATGAATTGGCTTTGTAGGTTTGATAATCGCTGCTCACCTGACGTAAAATTTGTTTGGCGCCAAATTCGATGATTTGCGTTTTGCCAATGGGGTTTTGATAGTCCAGCTGTACGGTCGTCTCCTTGTTTGCGCTTTCGTTGATATTTTTTAAATAATTATTGATTTCGCTTTGGTCATTATTGAAGATCGCATTCACAAAATTGTTGGTGCGGTTGTTCCGGCTAATGAGCGCAAGAAAGCTAAGCTCTTGTTGAGGCTTGCTAAACTGGTGCGTAAAATTGAAGTTTACGTCTACGGT
>JACMQU010000105.1 GCA_014376805.1 Bacteroidia bacterium | reverse complement strand
GGAATGGTAAGTTTCATCCATTTCCGGAATGAATATCGTGAAAGAACCGTCATTTGTAAGTATTATTTGGTGTTCCACATTAAAGGCTTAAAATTGTTGAGAATTTAATTTACAGACCTACAAGGTTTTAAAAACCTTATAGGTCTGATTTGATATATGTCAAAAAGCAAACAAAAGTACTTCGAAAGTTTCCAAAGCGAAAAGATATATCACATTTATAATCACGCTGTTGGGAACGAAAACCTTTTTCGGAATAGAGAAAATTATTTATACTTTCTCAAAAAATACGGCCAATATATCCAGCCAGTATGTAAAACCTTTGCTTATTGTCTGATACCAAACCATTTTCATTTTCTAATTGAAATCAGAAGCATAGAAGAATTGTATAACCATTTTAAATTTCTTAAGTCAGGAGACAACATAATTAAATTCGAAGATTTCAATGGACCTGAATTTGTTATGCAACAATTCAGTAATCTATTTAATGCCTATGCTAAAGCATACAATAAAAGATATAAAAGGAGAGGTGCACTGTTCAACGATTATTTAAGGAGGAAAATAGTAGACCAAGCCCGGTACTTTTCCACCCTCATTTATTACATACATACCAACGCAATACACCACAAATTTTGTAATAATATAAGTGACTGGGAATTCACATCTTATGAGTCAATACTTTCTGGAAAACCTACAAAACTTGAAAGGGAACAAGCTATTAGCTGGTTTGGGGATAGCAAGGATTTTTCTGAATTCCACCATAAAAAACCATCTCTTTGGAAGCCTGATGAAATTAGGGAATTGGAATTTCTTTAGTAATAAGACCTATAAGGTTTTAAAAACCTTATAGGTCTGAAAATAGAATTGGTATATATAGAAAATATTACTTAAAATTGAATTTATAATCATTCAAACTCAATAAACTTCCCTTTGACTAATACTCATTATGCAAATTTTCAAGCAAACCTTCCTTATTGCAGTAATCATTTTATTAACCCAAAACATTTCTAGTGCACAAAATTGGGTTTTACCATCAGGAGTAGTAACTGATGCAGCCCCAAATAATTTAATAGGAATACAGGGTTCAGGTGATAAACCTTTGAGAATTAGTGCAGATAATTTCAGCCCGATACAGTTTTTTACAGGTACTACTCCTGCGAAACGCATGGAAATAAGTCCTACCGGTGACATAACTATTGGTAATAATGTTGGTACCTATTTCACTTCTTTAAATTTAACTATTAATACAATAGGTGGAGGAACAGGTTTTCAAGGAGGATGGGCTCGGAATGCTGCAATTTGGATCCGAACTCAATATCCCAACTCTGAATTATCTATTGGTTCTATTGGGGAACGTTCATTTTACATAGGAAATAGGACAGGGAGTACTGCAGGTACCGAACCTATTATGCATTTAAGTCTACAAACTAATACTTCTGTAAGTGGTTCTTTAAATGCAAACAGCACGCTTTATGTAGGTGGTAACTCTTCTCCTTTCAAAGACTACAAATTTGCAGTAAATGGAAAATCTAATTTGATCGGTACTGTATCTATTGGAGCTATTGATACAATAGCTCCACAGTTATTAAATATTTCAAGTATTGGCGGTGATCAAATAATTCAATTTAATAGAAAGTCCGATGGTACTCCAGCTAGTTTTACAGGTAAAAGTGGTATTGGTTTTTCAAACGGTGCTAAAATAACTCAATCTTCTTTTCCCAATTATGGCTTTGGAGCTTTAGATATAGAAAATGGCGCTGCCAAAATTATGCTATTTGAAGGTACAGTTAATTTTGGTGGTTTGGTTGGAGCAGGCAACACGGCAGGGAGATATAATTTTAACGATTTAACCTGGACAACCAGTTTGGTTGTTTCGGATTATGGCACTCCAGCACCAGGATCTTTTAAGCAAATCCCAAATGGTTATAAATTTGCAGTGAACGGTAAATCAAATTTTATTGACAACGTGGTGATCGGAAATACAGCTGATTTTACAAAAGGAATACCTGCAAAGGGTTACAAATTATTTGTTTCTGATGGAATAATGTCCGAAAAATTTAAATGTGCAATAAAAACCACAGACAATTGGTCAGATTTCGTGTTTGCACCCGGTTACAAACTTATGAGCCTTGATTCTGTTGGTAATTTTATCAATAAAAACAGACATTTACCTGGCATACCATCCGCCAATGAAGTGGTAAAAAATGGTTTAGACCTTGCTGTGATGGACGCCAAACTACTTCAAAAGATTGAAGAACTCACTTTGTATGTTATGGAACTGAAAAAGGAAAATGAATTAATGAGAAAAGAATTCCTTAAGAAATAATCCTCTTTATCATGACAAATCTTTTATTGTTTGCAAAAACCAGGCACGTCCTTGTATGGCTGTGTTTTGCTTTACCAGTAATTCTTACTGCCCAACCCATTCAGAAAGTTGTAAGCCTTGAAACCAATGCTTTTAATGGAAATTCAATACTGGCAGACACCTACATACTACTAAATCCAGGATTTACTGTTGATGGCAACAGCAATGTGGATAAGTTTTACACGTATTCGATAGATACAGTGTCTTGTCTAATAGGAAATAAGAAAACTATTACTTTTTTGCAAGGTGATTCTGGCTTTGTGGAGGCAACATCAGCTGGAAGTGGGCAATATAGTTGGAAGGGGCCGTACAACTTTAAAGCTTCTGGCTTAAAAGTTAAAGTCAGTATTAAGGATACTGGTCAAACTCTATATTATGTAACCAATTCTCGCCATTGTACTCTCAAACAAGACACAATTTTGGTAAAAGTTAATGTTGCTCCTATCCCCATT
>JACMQU010000104.1 GCA_014376805.1 Bacteroidia bacterium | reverse complement strand
ATACTACACACATAAAAAATACATGGGTGTATACTGCGGATTGCAATCTGAAATTAAAATTTATATCAAGAATCACGATTCTGTTAATGCTATCATTAATACGGTATTACACGAGGTTGCTCACTACATTCAACAAAAGTCAAAGGCAAAACAGTTTAAGCAATACAAAAGTTATACCCTGCATCATGGTTATTATGATAACCCACTGGAAATTGAGGCCAGACAGTTTGCCAAAAAACATGCAGCGGACTGTATCAGTTATTTACAAAAAAGAAATATTATATAATAAATAATCCAACAGCAAATGAAAAAAAAACTCGCATTATTATTACTTGTGATCATCTTTAAGTGCCATTGCGTTGCAGGGCAATCTGCAACTTCATATAATGATATCCTGGGTCCTGACAAATACCTCGGGGAAGTGATTGCATTATGGGAAAAGTATGAGCGAATAAAAGATTCATTAAGCAAACATTTTGTAAAGAGAGATTCAATGCTCAATAAACGATACGGGAGTGAGGGTGTTTCCGGTTATTTTATTGGCCTTCACTTATCTGAGGCCTGCAATATTTTAAGGAAATTTCTAGATGTGAAGCGTGTCCCTTCTGTTAGTTGTTTTAATGATAGAAGAAATAACCATATAGAGTATAGTATTGATTTTGAAACCAATGAAGAGCCTTCAAAATACGGTAGCGTAAAATGGTCTGTAAAGGCAAAATAGACAATTTGCACGCTACATAATACCACCCATCATTGTCACCTGCCGCAGTAAGTACTTGCTGGCGTTTGGGCTCCGAACCAACCCCACTTGAAAATTATATTTACCTAACCTTCCACGACTCTGATACAGCTTTACCAAGCCAAATTCCAACAACAGCGCTTACAACTTTTGCCATAATATCATTTTGATAAATAAATATACTGATTGAATTTTCTTCTTATTTACTCCTCAATAAAAATTTACTTCTCTCTACTATTTTGAACAAATTTCAGCAAGCGCTTTACCACCTTTTTACAAACAATAAAAAAGAGATCTTATAATAAATATAGCCCAAATGAGGAGCTTTTTTGCAAAACTTTTAAAACACTTTTCTCTTTACAAATACATGGTAACCCGGTTTTTTAAGTTGCATGTATAAACGATAATTATGATAAAAACAGACATCTATTCAGCGGAACACATTGCAGATAAACAACAACTTTTGGAGAGTGCCAGGCAACAGCTTAAAAAAGAGTTTATCGGTATTGATGGTATTATTGATAGTGTAATAAAGTCTATCGCTACATGGTTTATTTTTCCCGAAATACAGGAGCGACCGTTGGTGGTAAATCTTTGGGGTTTGACAGGTGTGGGTAAGACCGCACTCATTCTAAGGCTTTCGGCTTTGCTTCATTATGAAAAGAAAATCTTCAGGTTCGATATGGGTGATTCACACAAGGATGCCGGCTTGCTAAAAGACAGACTAAAAAATATATTCAAGAATAAAAACAAGGCGCCATTCATGTTGATGATGGATGAATTTCAATATGCAAAAACAAAGAATGAAGACGGCTTCGAAATAAACAACCCCTT
>JACMQU010000103.1 GCA_014376805.1 Bacteroidia bacterium | reverse complement strand
TTAAATTCATTGTATTGATATTTGTAATTGTTCTGCATAAAAAATTGTGAATTATACAAACGTGACCCGATATTATAGGTTGTTTGAACAGACCAGCTTGATGTAAAATTCCATCTTAAATTAAACCCATATTCATTTCTGTTGCGGGTTTCAAATCCGTTGGTCAGCAGATTTTTTGTTTGCTGTTGGTTAACCGTAAAATCCATACCAAACCTGGGATCATTTCTGTTAAAGAAAAATGTATTTCTTAAAACTGTACCTACAGTTATCAAACTGCTGTCGGCCAGTTTAGGACTAAACAGTTTCATCAGATCGAAACCGGATCCTGCCAATACTTTGCGTTCATACCTTATAGCTGCCTGATCACTAAACCTGGTAAACAGTTTTATTAATCCGCCTGCTCTTGCCCACTTGCTTAACGGATTAATATTTAATGTCTGACTTACCTGTGTGCTGTTGGTTCTTATAAAAGTAGTAGTGGGTAAAAACACCTTTATGTAACTGGCCTGGTTTTTATCGGCAAAGGAAGCGATGAGAAATTCATTGAGTTGCTGACGACCATCTTCATTAAAATCTTTCCAGACATAAAGACCTTGTCCGGCAGGCACCTGTACATACTGAAAATCACGGCGTAATTCATTGCCTGAACCTAATTGAATATATGAGTTGGCACTGATAAATCTTTGCATAAAGGCATAATCATATTCTATTCTGCTTAACAAAGTTTGCCCCGGTTTAAGTTTACTAAAATTGCTGTCATTTATAGAGAAACTCCTGTAAGCTACATCTATGTTGAGCTTATTGAAGTTGGTTTGTAAGACACTCATCCCTCCCTTAAGCTCTTTAGCAAGCGTTGCATTTAAGAATATTTTACCAGCAGGTGATTGATCCTGGCGATGGTTATATTCAACAAAAAACTGAGTTCGCAGAGAATCTATACTCTTTACAAAAAAGCCATATTGCTGATAAGCGAAACTCCCTGCCAGTAAGCTGTCGTTATTGTTTTTATAACTGCTTTTTTCTCCCGTTATTTTTGTACCTAACTGAACTTTGCCAACAATACGGGCATAAGTGCCCAATAAACTTTGTGCTGCGTTAGTATAACCTGCAGACAATACAAATGGTTTCTGCTGCGCCTGCAGCCACTCAAATGAGCCTGTTAACTGATTCCTTCTGTTTCTTAAATTTGTATTAAACACATGTCTTAAGCCATTAAATAAATTCTGTGCCCGGTTATAATAACCCAGTGTATAACTTACTACACTTACATTATTTACCTGAAGTGCGGTTTTAGCTTGTAAGATATGTTCCAGATATCCGGTATCTGTTTGTTGCTGATTGGTAAGCTGCCGGTTCCAGATCCTGTCAAACTCCACATTTCTGTAACGTTCAATATACCTGAAGTTTTTATCTACAAATTCATATTGTAACTCATTTTGCCAGTGAATATATTTTCTGGCACCTGTTAATGTTGGTTCAATTGCCCTGATTAATTTTTTATTTACTGCATCTAACTTAACGCCATATCCGGCATTGTTCTGTTCATCAAGGCTACTAAATAAATTGCGGTCATAAGCACTTCTGGCAAGTTCCACTTTAATAAATGTATTTGAGTCCAGTCTTAAAGAAGTGCCCACACTAAGCAATTGTCTTTTATTAGGTGCTATCAGAATTGTTATGGGTTCAAAATCGCCCTGCGGAATTCCATTAACCGGCTCAACCCATACAAACACTCTGCCATTTGCACCCGAAGCACTTTGCTTATAGTTACCTTTATTCGTTCCCACAAATGAAAATCTTAATTCATAGTAAACCGAGTCGGCGGTGGGATAAAGGGTATTAATATACACACCCACATAACCGAGTGTATCTATTTTACGGTATAATATTTTTTTTGTATCAAAGTTTGTTGTTCTAACTGCACTGCTTACAACAGCAGCATTCAAATTGTTTCCCACACTTGCCAAAAGTTGTTTGTTACTATCATTTAAACTCTGTTGAAAGGGTTGATTTTTATTATCCTGTTCGGTAAAGTAATTAACGTAAAATGTTGCATTCTTATAATCGAATTTAACATTTGTACCAAATACGGTTCGCGCATAATTGCGATCTGAATATTGAAACTCCACAACAATTCTGCTGTACTGAGTAATTATACGTTTTGGCATAAAAGTAATTTCACCACTGTTGTAATCAATAATATAATCATTCTGTTCACCCCGTGTTAAACGTTCACCATCCAGATATATGCCATCGGTTCCTGAAATAACAATAATGAAAAGTTCGCCATTTGGTCCGTGAAGTCTGTACGGACCCTGATTGCCTTCTGTTCCGTTAATGATATTCCTTACAAACCGCCCTCTGGAAATGGCAGCCTGTGCACCAACCTGTAAACTGCTTTTTTTATTAAGATCAAAATAAGTCTGGGCCTGCAAGCCACGCGATTTTTTATAATAATTTAAAAAATAAGATGGATCAGGTCGTGACATTAAAAAATCTCCAACTACCAGCTTCTGTTTGTTCTTACTGAACTGCACAAATACCTGGTCAAAGTCTTGCAATTCCTGCGAGTTTCCCTCTGGCTGTATAGGATTATTATCATCACTGATGGCTGCCAGAACATCTACATCATTGTTTATTTTACCTGCAAGTTGCAGGTTAAGATTAGAATTAACCACCGCGTTTTGATTATTGCCAAATGATAATCCGCGAGACACGCTTCCATTAACAACCAGGCCATCATTTTTCATAAAGGGATCAATACCTTCACCGCCCGGCCTGTAAGCAAAAGGATTGCTAATATCGTTAAACTCCTGCTGAATGATTATCTTATCTTTATTCTTGTAAACCTGCCTGATATTATAAATAACCGGCACATAAGTAATTTGCAATACTGTGCCTTTGCTAATTGTTAAATTTATAAAACTGCCTGAATAATAATTAATTTTATAATCAATACCTTCTGTATAGATGATTGTATTACTTTTTACCCTGATGGTATTTTTTACAATAACGGCGGTATCTATAATCAGGGTATCCATATCAAGTATAAATTCTTTTATACGTCCCTGCTTATATGGCTGAGCATTTAGTCCGGTAAAATAAAGCCGGCATACCAATAAAAATGATATTATTACCAGGCATTTCATTCTAACTTACTTAACGGCAGTAATATGGTAAAAGTTGTACCTATCCCTACAGTGCTGGTAAAGCTAATTTCTCCTCCTCCACTTTCAATCATGCTTTTTACAATAGGTAAGCCTAAACCCATACCAATTACCTTAGTACTAAAATAAGGCATAAATACTTTTTCTCTCTGCTCTTCACTAATTCCGCTTCCATTATCTGTAACTTTAATCATCACCTTGTCGTTAATAACAGCAGCAGTTAGCTGTATTACCCCAAACCTATCTTCGGGTACGGCTTGTACGGCATTTTTAACCAGATTAGTTAGCGTGCGGTTCAGGTAACTTGGGTCAAACCAGATTTGTAATTCCTCCTCACAATTAAATGAAATGCTACCTTCAAAAGTTTCTCTTTGCATATGCACAACCTGATCGATCATATTGTACAAGTTGAAATGCTCATATTTTGGTGCGGGCATTTTTGCAAAACTGCTGAACTCAGTAGCAAGTTCACTCAGTGTATCAATTTGTGTAATCAGGGTTTGTGTAACCCGTTTAAACGTTTCAGGGAGTTTTGGCGACTGATCTTTCCAGGCACGTTCCAGGTGTTGCACACTTAATTTCATCGGGGTAAGCGGGTTTTTTATTTCATGAGCAATTTGCCGGGCAATGTCTCGCCAGGCACCTTCCCGTTCACTTGTTCCTAACTTTTCAGCACTCTCTTCCAACTGATCAATCATCAGGTTATATTGTTTTACCAGTTGTCCAATCTCATCATTGCGACTCCATAAAATAGCCTCATTCTTTTTACCTATGGTGGTTTTAGCCATTTGTTGCTGAATGAGCATTAAGGGATAAGAAATATTACGTGATACCAGCCATGCTACAATTCCAATAATCAAAAACATGAAAGCATAAAGGTTAATAAAACCCACTATAATGGAAGAGATCTCAGAGAAAAGATCGCCTTGCTGATAAAAATTAGGGAGTTGTATATAACCCATCAGACTTCGGTTTTTATTAAATACAGGCACATAGGCTCCGTTATAATTAAAGGTGGCTATTTGCTCTGTTTGTATGTATTGCGATTCCCTTAATCCATTCAGGTGAAAATATGCTTCTGCATTCATTAAGGGCGCAATAATTCCGTCATCATAAACTTTTTTTACTGTTGAGGTTATCATCTCCCCACGTGGATTATAAAAGGTGATATCGGTATTATAAAAATCTGCAATCTGATTAATATAAGCTTCCGCATCATTCTGCTTCATAGAGAAACTTCCATCCTGACTTTCATTTTCAATTGCACTCACTACATTACGGAGTTTTTTAATTAGTTTCTCGCTTTGTTTTTCAGCATTTTGTGTGCTAATAAAATTAATGGTAAAGTAGGCAGTTACACTTAAGGTAGCAAAAACAATAAGCACCACTCCTACCTGAATGCGTGTACGGATCAAACTCAGGTCGGCATCTTTAACAATAAGTATTTCATTGATGAGGTTTTGTAAAAACTGCCAGATTCTGTTTTTATATAGCTTAGATTTATTTATAACACTATTGTTAAAAAAAATATAAACACCTAAGGAAGCAATTAGTAATAAGGTAAAAAAAGTAAATGATAAAGAAAATAAACCGAATGGTTCATACCACGAAGCAGCCCTTTTACTTACCACTACAATGAGTTGATCGTTCTCTTTAAAAATTAAATGGCTATAACCATTCTCCTCAAAAATAAGTGTCTTATCTTTAATATCATTCCAGGTATAAGTGGTGCGGTAAGCAAATTCACCGCTCTGACTAAGCAGTTTCATATCTCTGTAAATGGCATACGAATAATCATGCCGTTTTCTGCTTTTGCTTCTGAAACCTTCAAGTAGTAGTTCATCAAAACGGTTTTCATCTTGCAGTAATTTTGGTTGCAGGTGTATAAAAAAATAACCACTAATTCTGCCATTCTGTTTGGTAACAAATTTGGCGAGGTATCCTTTTAAATAAGCATTATTTTTAAGGAATCTAAAATTCTGATTAATGGTTTTTGATCCTAAATGCTGATAGATATAATTAACCTGTTTGAAAGTAAATACATTGCGAACCTGGTAATGATTTAATGTTGAATCAAAATCATAAACAGAAATATCATACTTACTTAAATAACCTGAGAAATACAGTTGCCGCAGCTTTTTAACCAATTGCGACTTAAGAGCAATAGGATTATTGAAATAGCTTTTTATTTGCCTGTCTGCTGCAATTTTCTTTTCAATATCATTCAAAAAATATTCTGCATTTACATCATTTTGCGAAACCAGCTTACCCGCAAATAGTACTCGGTTCTCTTCCTCTTCTTTGTTGTTCCAGTAATAGATTGAGATGGAGGTAAATACAGACAAAAGTACCACCAGAATAAAATACTGCTGAAACCGGTTAATACGGCTTTGAACCCAGTGTTTATAGGATAGAAAACTCATGATAAGCAGTGAACTTCCAAACGGATAAAAGATAGTGCGTTCATATAAATGTAGCACCAGCCATGGATGTAGAAAGTAAAAAACAAAGCCGAGGATCAAGAGTTTTTCATATGGATTCAACGTATTATTTCTGAGAAGTTTATACATGCGGATCACCATCTGATACACCACCATAAGCAACATAATTGAAAGGATCAGTCCTAAAAAAGTATATTCATTTAATGCATAAATATTTTTAATGTCAAATGAAATCTGTGAGTCGAACACCAGACTCTTTATACTGTCAAATGCAGCATCAGCAAGCGTTATGGTTATCCATCCAACAAACAGAAGCTGCATAAATAAATACACCTTCTTTGTTGTGTTTAAACCGTCAGCTTTTTTTATCATAAAGAAAAACCAGAGTAAGGTTGCCACAGCAATCATAAAATCACCCAGAGACGGATTATAAATGGATGAAGCATAAATTTCGGGACTAAACAGTTTAAGGCTGTAAACAAATACAGGTAATTTGTATTTTAAAAAGAGCCAGCGTGCTAATTGTGTAAGTGCAATAAAAACAAATGATCCTGCTATAAAATTTATTGCAACCAACCCCATACTAAAGCGATGAAACAAAATAATGCATACGAATATATTCAGCAATATGGCAAGCTTAAGCCATATCGGAGTTATTTTGGGTGCACCAAAAATTTGTATGGAACAAAGGTATTTGCCATTCAGGTCTACCAGGTTAATAAAATCATTAATGGGTGATGGACTGAAAAGTGCAGATCCTAAAAAAGCCAGATCCTGATTAAAATGATTTTGAATGTATTGATTCTGATAAATATAATTGGTTTTAATCTGATAAAATATAGCTATCTTAAAAGCTCCGGCACTCTTAAAGGAAACCAGATAGGCTCCATTATTCGTGCTTATATAATCAAAACCATCTTTAAAAACAGGTAAATATTTTTTTGAATTTACACTGTTATCCGTCCAGATTATTAAAGAATCATTTCTGAATAAATGAATGATGAAATTTTCCTTTTTAGCCAGATCAATATAATCAATCCAGTTTCTTTGCAGGTTACCGGTATCTTTTAATAATGCACTGATAAGTTGTTTCCCATTTATTTCCTTTGCGTAGAAAATAGATTGCGTTTGCTCATAATTATTTTTTGTTTGCTGTTTTGTATTTTGTAAAATACCCACTTCAAGCAATAATAATAATACCAGGCAAATCATGCTTGCCAAAAGCCATAACAAATATTTAAGAGGTGGTTTCAAATGCTGCCTAAATGTATTTGCCTTCTTCTAAATAATTCTGAACATAGTCTGTTACTGCATCTTCTACAGTTAAGAAGGGCTTTGAATAACCAATGCGAATTAATTTTTGCATGTTGGCCTCTGTAAAATACTGGTAGGTTTCTCTTATGTCTTCAGGTATTGGTATGTATTCTATGCGTGTAGGTAATTGCAATGCCTTAAATATACTTTCAGCTACCGCATTCCAGGTACGGGCATGTCCTGAACCAAGGTTATATATGCCCGAATTTTTACGATGAAACAGGAAGAACATACAAACATCACACAAATCTTTTACATAAATAAAATCGCGTTTTTGTTCACCATCTTTATAATCATCGCGGTGCGATTTAAACAACTTAACCTTTCCTGTTTCTTTTATCTGATGATAGGCATGATAGACCACACTTGCCATCCGTTGTTTGTGATTTTCGTTTGGTCCGAATACATTAAAAAACTTTAAACTTACCCAGAAATATGGCTTAACGGGCTGATCCAATACCCATTTATCAAACTCGTTTTTTGAACGGCC
The DNA here is from genome assembly GCA_014376805.1 of Bacteroidia bacterium. GTDB lineage: Bacteria > Bacteroidota > Bacteroidia > UKL13-3 > UKL13-3 > B1. The sequence continues at coordinate 31,518 of JACMQU010000103.1, read as the reverse complement.
ATAAGGATTCAAGGGTTCTAAGGCACTTAATTTAACTTCATCATCTGTGTATCCATTTTCACCGTTACCATATGTTGCTGCGCTTGATGCATAAACAATAGGTATGCCTTCGGTTGTGCAGGCTTTAAAAAGGCGTTTACTAAAATCAATATTTAACTCTTTAAAAATTGCTTCATCTTTTTCGGTTGTATCTGTGCGTGCACCTATATGAAAAACAAACTGAACTTCATGTGCATGCTGATCCATCCATTCAAAAAAAACTTTGCGTTCAACTTTGGCTTTAAACACCTTTCCAAGCATGTTTTTCTTGCGCTGAGGATTGGCATCGAAATCATCTACAAGTATAAGATCATTAAAATTCTGTTGGTTCAAACAAGCAACCAGACAACTTCCAATAAAACCTTCTGCTCCAGTAACTACAATCATATTTAAACATTAAAGTTAGCGAAAATAAACAAAATGAGGGGCAATCCTATGTAACTTGCTTTTCTGCTTTAGCTAACAACATCAATCATAAAAATTTATACGTTAGGTAACAGTAAACTGGTAGTAGTTTAAAATAATTGAAACTATAAGAAATTTAAATACATTTATCTATTTCATTACAATTAAAAAAAACAGAAGGTGATGAAACTATTTCTAATTTTAACAAGGTTTTTTCAAATGAAAATATTTTTTCAATTTCACTTTGTCAAACGAGTTGTAATACCTGTGAGAATTATTCATAAACAAATATATTTAACCAGTATAAATAGCATAGAGATCTTCTTTTTTTCAGGTTTTTTAATCCGGTTAAGGCTGGGCTATATTACTCTTAATTTTCTTAATATGAAAGAATCTGTAAAATAAAATGTAGAGAAAAAAACTTAAAAAAAATTAATTATAATATCAGAACTGACAGAAATATCATGTTTAATATGTATTGATTAAATTCAAATCACTTATATTTGCGGCCTGATTTTTATGAGCTGGCATGGCTGAAAAACAAAAAATAGTATACATTACAAGAAGGGAGCGATTTAACGCTGCTCATAAATTGTATAATCCTAAGTGGTCGGAAGAAGCTAATGAAGCTTTCTTTGGAAAGTGCGCTAATAAGTTTTATCATGGTCATAACTTCGAGTTGTTTGTTACCATAAAAGGCATATCCGATCCTGAAACAGGTATGGTGATGGATCTAAAAAAACTGAAACAAATTATCAAAGAATTTATTACGGAAAAACTTGACCACAAAAACCTGAATGAAGATGTTGATTTTTTGAAAGGGCAGATTCCTTCTATAGAAAATATTGTGGTAGCTATATGGGCCTTACTTGAACCACATATTGAAAATGGCAAATTGCACTGTATTAAATTGATTGAGACTGAAAACAACTTCGTTTCTTATTACGGAGAATAAACATTCTTTCTCGCTGTTTTTATATCGTTTTTGTATATCATTGTTAAAAAATACCCGGGTTGAACCTAACCTTTTATTAAGGTTGCAGGTTTTACCTGAATAATTAAGCATCCTATTAATAATTATGAAAAAAGCATATATATTTCCTGGCCAGGGTGTTCAATTTGCCGGCATGGGTAAGGACCTTTATGAATCAAATTCTGAGGCAAAAATCCTGTTTGAAAAAGCAAATGAAATTCTCGGATTTCCAATAACAGATATCATGTTTTCTGGCAGCGATGAAGAATTAAAGCAAACAAGAGTTACACAGCCAGCCGTGTTTTTACATTCCGTTATTAAAGCCATTACACTTGCTAACTTTGCTCCGGATATGGTTGCAGGACACAGCCTGGGAGAATTCTCTGCGCTTGTAGCCAATAAGGCAATTACGTTTGAAGCGGGATTAAGGTTGGTTTACGCCCGTGCCATAGCAATGCAGAAAGCTTGCGAGCTGCAACCTTCAACCATGGCAGCAATATTAGGGCTTGATGATGCAAAAGTAGTAGAAATTTGTGCCTCTGTAAATGATGATGTAGTGGTACCTGCCAATTTTAACTGCCCCGGACAATTAGTAATTTCCGGAAGTATTGCAGCAGTAACAAAAGCATGCGAGTTAATGAAAGCCGCCGGTGCTAAACGGGCTCTGATATTGCCTGTAAGTGGTGCTTTTCATTCGCCTTTTATGGAGCATGCACGTATTGAACTTGAAGAAGCAATACAGGCTACGCAATTTAAGGAACCGGTTTGTCCGGTTTATCAGAATTATGTAGCTAAAGCTATAACAGATGTGAATGAAATTAAATTAAACCTTACGGCACAATTAACTGCACCGGTAAGATGGACACAATCTGTGGAAGCAATGATTGAAGATGGTGCTACTGAGTTTATTGAATGTGGGCCCGGAAATGTTTTACAGGGACTTGTGAAGAAAATTTATAAAGACGCCATAACTTCTGCCGCTTAAATTGCAGGATTGTAAAAAAAAGAATGTTCCTATGGCAGGATACTTATTGCCTCAAAAGTATAATTCTATTTTCTTATGATTAATTTAAGAACTTATTAAATACGCATAAGTATCCCGCTTCCGTTATCATCCGGGATTAACGAAATGCTCTTAAAATATCGTTAATATTAATAAAATTTTGAACAGGGGCATGATTTTAGTTAATTTCCCCGCAAAATAGAAATCACTTAAAAATGAAAAAAATAATAGTTAGTTGTTTAATATGGCTCATGGCTATGGGAATTAGTTCTGCCAAAGATGAAGGTTATAATATCTCCATAACAATCAAAGGTTATCCTAACAAAAAATTCTTTTTAGGCTATTATTTTGGAGATAAGCAATACCTGAGAGATAGCACTACGAGCGATAAAACAGGCAAAATGGTTTTTAAAGGTGATAAGCCTTTAGAAGGCGGAGTATATTTATTAGCCTCCGCAGAAAAAAATCTGATTTTTGATTTTGTTATTTCAGAGCCCGTATTTACACTTGAAACCGACACGGCTGATCTGGTAAATAACATGAAAATAAAAGGTTCGCCAGAAAACGATGTGTTCTTTACCTACACAAAATACACCACAAAAATGGGTAAAGAAGCTATGAAGCTGGATGAGGGGATTAAAACAGCAAAGGATAAAAATGATACTGCACAAACCCGCATATTAACAGATAACTACAGAGTAATTACTACAGATCTGGTTAATTATCGCAAAAATATAATGACCCAATACCCATCTACACTGATCAGTAAAATTTTTAAAATGATGGTAGATGTGGATGTTCCGCCTGCTCCTTTAAACAACATGGGTGAAATAATTGATTCCAATTTTCAATATCATTATTATTACAATCATTACTTCGATAATTTTGACTGGTCGGATAACAGGATAGTGAGAACTCCTGTATTTCATCAGAAACTGGAATATTTTATGCTTAAACTAACACCGCAAATCCCGGATAGCATTATCAGTTCTGCTAATTATATATTAAAAAAATCTGAGGCAGGTAAAGAAAATTTTAAATACTGTTTATTCTGGATTACCAACCATTATGAAACATCTAATTTTATGGGTATGGATAAAGTTTTTGTACACATGGTTGACCAGTATTATACCAAAGGAAAAGCATTCTGGGTAGATGAAACTTTGTTGTTTAAAATGAAAGACAGAGCAGATCAGTTACGCAATAATTTATTAGGCAGTAAAGGTCCCAATTTAAATATGATGGATACCAGTAATGTGTATCATACGCTTTACAATTTAAAAGCAGATTATACTTTATTGATATTCTGGGATGCTAATTGTGGAAAATGTAAAGAAGAAATGCCTAAGTTAAAAGTGTTATATAATGAAATGAATCCGAAAGGGGCCAAAACAAAATATTTTGATGTATTTGGTGTTAGTTTAACACCTGATGCAAAAGAGTGGCAAAAGTATTTACGTGAGAATAAACTACCGTGGTTGAATGTATATGATCCTAATAATGAAACGAATTTCCGTCGTTTGTACGATATTTATAGCACCCCGGTGTTATATTTGTTGGATGTTAATAAAAAGATTATAGCAAAACGTTTAAACGTTGATCAGTTAAGGGAGTTTATCAAAGAATATGAAAAAATTCACGCCCAGTAAAAAAATCCCGCATTAATATTAATGCGGGATTTTTTTTTGCACGCCTCGGTTGAAAAATCTTAGAGTAAAGTTTTGAATAAGGAAGAGAATGTTTCATTATTTTAAGATATATACGAAGACACAAGATTGGATATAGATGTTTAAAACAAAAGTGGTATAATCGCACAATGAAGTTGGACATATTAGTATTCTCCGCCCATCCTGATGATGCTGAACTAAGTTGCAGTGGAACCATTATGAGACATCTCGGGCTAGGTTACAAAATTGGCATGATAGATCTTACCAGAGGTGAAATGGGTACACGAGGAAACCCCGAATTGAGGATGCACGAAGCAGCTGCTGCCTCCAAAATTATGGGAATTCAGATTCGTGAAAATTTAGCGTTCGCCGATTGTTTCTTTACCAAAGACAAACAACATTTACTTAGTGTTATAGAAAAAATCCGTAAATATAAGCCGGAGCTTGTTATTTGCAACGCAGAAGTAGACCGCCATATTGACCATGGCAAAGCAGCTGATCTTTTAAATGATGCGTGTTTTTTATCTGGCCTTCGTAAAATAGAAACCTTTTCAGAAGGAAACCAACAAGAACCCTGGCGCCCAAAACAGGTTTATTACAGCATTCAGGATCGATTATGTAAGCCCGATGTAGTTGTTGATATTACCCCATATTTTGATCGCAAAATGGAGTGTATCTTTGCTTTTAGCAGCCAGTTTTTTAATCTCGGTTCAGACGAACCCATTACCCCTATTTCAAGTCCGGAATTTATACAACACCTAAAAGGGCGTTCTCTTGAATTTGGGAGGCAGATAGGTGTTACTTATGGTGAAGGATTTACAGTTAAAAGAAATATTGGAGTAAAGAATTTATTTGATCTGATTTAGCTATCCGTTGGTTCAACCCAGCCCTATATAAAAAGCTCTGATTTTTGCCCATACAAATTTAAAGTTTGTGGGAAATTTAAGCCTGACTTTGGGATCATACAACAGGCCCATTTTTAAAACTTCACGGTATAAAAAGGATGCCGGAATACCCCATGTTTTTGCAAAAGTTTTTCTACCGTTGTTGCGTATCACTCTGCCTGTTGAACGACATTTAAAATGATAAACAAGACTTGCGCCAATACCCCTAAAGTCGCGCACACCTAATTGCCATAGCTTCATGGCAAAGTCAGGATCTGAATAAAAACCCGGACTATAAGCTACATTATATCCTCCTGCCTGCTCCCATAAACTTTTATGTACTATACTGGGTGGCCAGCAGGAACCAAACCAATCAGGATGATTTATTTGTGCTGCAAACGCAGTAAGTTCAGCCTCTTTAAAAGTACTTATATCTCTCCCAAAATCAAACGGAGAAATAACAGCTTTGTTCCCTGAGTCTTCATACTCTATCATAGTGCCTGAATAATAGAACAAGTTATCCTTTTTTGTTTCTATAACTTTAAATAAATGTTCATCCCAATTAGCACAAACATACATATCATCATTTATATAAAGTATATAGTTGGTTTGAACCAAGGTTGCCATGGCATTTAAAGCATAACAAACGCCTGCATTCTGAGTAGAATAAGTATATGAATAACCTTGTTGTTGAATCCACTCCAGGGTGCCATCCGTACCCTCATTTATATGAATAATTAGCTGATGATTATAGAAGCTGTTGCTATTAATACTATGAATACACAGTTTTAGATAATCAAGGTTATTCCAACTTGGAATTAAAATACTGAATAAATCCATAGAGTTCCGTTGTGCAGTAGGGAAAAACTGAATGGATGGCTTAACAAACATGGCTTATTTAATGGGTAAAAGGTGAGTTATTTTGTATGCAGGCACATCTTGCTATTTAATAAAAACTACTCTGTACCATTTATTCAATAATTCCATACCAGATTTCTATATTAATAGTAGGGTTGCTAATCTGCAATTTTTTGGCCACTTCCGTATCAATCTGTATTATAGTATTTGCAGGTACGTTTTTGGGCAATGGTCCTACAACACGACCATAATATTCTATAAAGTTTTCGCGGTTTAATATATAAATAATTTTTCCTTTTTGAACATCATTACAATAGATTCCTCTTAAAGGTATCTTAGGATTATAAAATGCCAGGCCAACTTTTACTTCTTCTTTAATTATCGTTCCGTTTTGTTTGTCGTTCTCTTTAATATTTGCCCTTTCATATTCATCCATATCTGCGCGCGCTGCATTTACCGTAAGATCTTGTCCAACCCTAACTCTGTATTGATTTAACCCATTCCAGTTAACAAGATCACTTACTCCTATTTTATATTTTTTTGCTATAGACTGAATGGTTTCTCCCTCCTTAACGGTATGGAAAAAATTTTTATCGCCGGCACCTTGTCGTTGATTGGTGGTATTTACATTTACAGCATTGGCATTAGCTGCCTTAATAGCCCATGCATCATAAAAATAATCCTGCCTTTTATAATCATTAATTTTGTAATAAACATTGTCGGGGTGTATATACGCACTGTCATATTTATTAATAGCTTCATCAGAAAATCCGCTAAGCATGGCTAATGATTTACCCGAGTGAAAACTGGTATCAATCATATAGGTTGTATCAATTGCAACAACCGGCTCTATTGGCTCAGGCACTTTTACTGTAACTGTTTTAACCGGTTGCGTTTTTACATTAGGGATGGCAATTAAAGGTGCAGACACTTCCTTTTCAGGAACATTTTTTTTCATTGCAATAGGTTCAACCGGCTTAATTATTTCAGGATTAATAATTGCAGGCTCAACTTTTACAGTTAAGGAGGTATCCTGAACCAACACGGAATCGTAATTATTTATAACTGGAGGATTGCGCACCACAGGCGGATAATTTCTTACAACAGGAGGCGTAACAGGTTTTGGTACTTCTGTTTTTGATACAATTGGTTCAACAGGTTTAATTACAGGCAGTGTAGCAATAGCACCAAGGTTTTCATAAATAGGTATTTTAACTTTCTGACCTTCTTTTAACCTATAGTTTTTCAAATTGTTTACAGCAATTAAATCATCAACATCAACGTCAAAATTAATAGCGAGTTGTTTAACAGTTTGAGGGGAGGCAACCACATATACCTGAAACTTTGATGTTATTTTGCGGGATGGTTTTACCGATTGAGGAACGGCAACAAGTTTTGGAAAAATGGTGTCTTTTATAACTATTTCTTCTTTTTTTGATTCAGGAGTTTCTATTACAATTGCTTTGTTTATTGCTTGTGTATCTACAACAGCAGACTGCTGTGTTATAGCTTTGGCTGGGGCAGGTGCAGGTAAAGTTTTTGCTAAAGGCATTCGTGAATCTGTTAAGGCCATTATGGGTTTAACATCTATATTACCATACTTAAGTTCATTAACCGGCAACTTAATAATCTGACCCGTAAAAACGCCTGCGGTTATAAGGGCATTACTATTGGTAATATCCGCTTCTTCCAAACCATAAACCGCTGCTATACCAGCAAGTGTTTCTCCTTTAATAACGCGGTGTATAATAAACTTTTTCCCTCCCCGCATTTCTACCCGCAATGAATCTGCGGGCTTTGCAATGGATACAAAACTCATCAATAAAACAAATATAAATGATGCCAGTGACTTGTTGGTCATAGAAACATAATTAAAAATCAAAAGTAGCCAATATTTAACAGGCACTCTTTTTTAATTAAGAGAATATTCTGTGTGAAACCCTTTTTATTATACACTTATTTAATAACCTGCTCCACTATTAAACTCCATGCCATTGGCTTATCATTAAACAATTTAGTAGTTTGACCCCATGTTTTTTTGAAAAGCGCTGAGAATCTGTATTTGTTAAGTGCATCTGGTGTGAGCCAATAACTATACGTAAATAATACATTGAACTGTTGTGCATCCCGAAGTAAAATTAAACCTTCACAACCTTCAAAATCTGCAATTTGATTTTTAACATTTTCAAACACTGCTAAAAACTCCTCTACTTTTTCCGGTTCAAAACTCATTCTAACAATTCTGTTTATCATAAAAAATTTTGCCTTTTAGTTGTTATCTCAATTTATTTTTTTACGGTTTTAAGTGCTAAATAATCACTTACTATAGCTCTGGGCTGATCCTGATTAATCAAGTAGACATTTCCTGAAAATTATTAATTTAATTCAAATTTATGAAACAACACTTCCACTTAATTGCGTTCAAATCTACCATTTACAAATTATTAAATTGTAAGTGCAACACAATAATACATTAAGAAAAGGAAAATAATGTTTGCTCATAAAATAAATTAAACTGTAATTCAGCAACTTACAACATTATATAGTAATTTGTATTGCATAGTACTAAAGTATGCTTAGTTTTGTGTCATACTTTGAACCTTGTAATAACATTGATATGGATTTAGAAAACAGCAAGGCTCAGTTAAAAAAGGGAATTCTGGAATATTGTATCCTTTCAATCATTAGCAGAGGCGAAGCTTATGCAAGTGATATTCTGGAAGAAATGAAAGAATCCAGGTTAATTGTGGTGGAAGGTACACTTTATCCTTTACTGAGCCGGTTAAAAAATGATGGATTATTAAGCTATAATTGGGTGGAAAGCAAAAGTGGGCCGCCTCGCAAATATTATCAGCTTACAGAACCGGGACAGCTTTTTATGGCAGAGCTTTCTCATACCTGGAACGATCTCGTTTCTGCCGTAACACATATTATTCATAAAACAAAAATTAACAATTAATACTACCCTTATGGACAAAGTATTTCAAATTCATCTGGCAGGTATGCTTTTCACAATTGAAGAAAAGGCTTACCAGCAGTTAAAATCTTATCTTGAAAATCTTCATCTTCATTTTCAGAACAACCAGGAAGTTGTAATGGATATTGAAGCGAGAATGGCAGAATTATTTCAGCAAAAATTAGGTTCAAACCGAAACACGTTGTTTGAAAAAGATATAGTTGAAGTAACTTTAACACTTGGAAACATTAACCAGATGGATGATGAAGGTCATGTGCAAAATCAGTTTATATCTGATCCCAAAATGTCATCACTTCAAGGGCGTAAATTACGTCGCAACCCCTTTGATGAATCATTGGGAGGTGTTTGTTCAGGCATAGCCTCTTTCTTTAACATTGATCCGGTTATGGTGCGGATGTTATTTGTAATTATGCTGGTAGTGTATGGATCGGGCATACTGTTATACCTGATACTTTGGGCAGTAGTACCCAGGGCCAATGCAGAGGAAGCTGAATTGATGCGCCTGCAGAGACAGAACCGTAGTAAGCGTCTTTTCAGAGATCCTGATAGCAGGGTAATTGGGGGAGTTTCGGCTGGCCTGGCTAATTATTTTGGATTTGACAGAGTTGCCATCAGACTGATATTTGTAATCTCTATTTTTTTATTCGGAACAGGATTTTGGTTGTATATTGTTTTATGGATCATTGTTCCTAAAGCAGCATCAGCCAGCGATAAATTAATGATGAAGGGTAAGCCTGTTGATATTAAAAACATAGAAAAAGAGATTCTTAAAAATCAATCAATTAACAAAGTTAATAGTATAGCTGCGCATGGTGCTAACCTAATGGGCTTATTAATTAAAGGCGTTCTTAAACTGATAGGTGGCTTTATTGCATTGCTACTTTTTGTATTGGTGGTATCGATTAGTATTGCTATGGTAGCTTTATTTTTTAACCTGGGAAATACCGGTAATATAAACGAACTTATTGGCATTACGGTTAAAAATCCATCGGTAATATGGGCGGCAAAAACTGGTATATTGCTTACTTTGGTAATACCATGTGTAGCACTGTTAATGCTGGTTTTAAGAAGTTTATTTAATTTGAAACTGGCAAATAAAACCTGGGGAATTACATTAGGAGCATTATTTTTAACAGGAATTATTTTACTAGTTTATTCGGGCATTAGTTTTGGCACCGGTATTAGGTACGATGGCTCCCGAAGTGATATTCACAAATTAGCTTCTACAGATACTTTATATGTTAGCGGACTTGAAATGCCCATTGTTGAAGATAGTGAATTGAACAATGCAAATGAAGAAATTGCGGGAGAAAGCCATAATAAGGAATTGGTGTTTTTTGATAAGGGGATAGTAATTGATAAAGATAAAGTATATTTAGAAATTGATAACTTCAAAGTTAAAAAAAGCAAAGTACCTGGAATTACCTTAAAGATAATTTACAGAGCAAAAGGCCGCAATGCCGATGATGCTGCACAACACATGAGTACTATCAATTATCCTTTTGAGATAGCAGGAAATAAACTTGTCCTTCCCTCCTATTTTTACTTCGATAAAACCCGTCAGTTTAACTGGCAGGAATTAGAGGTAATATTATTTGCACCAGAAGGAACTATCCTTAAATTTGATGATGCCTCAAAAGAAATTATTGATGATGAAAACCTGGATGAAGCCGATGGTGAGTACTATAAAGTAACAGGAGCGGGAGTTAAATGTACCGATTGCAACAAACTTGGTGAAGAGAATAACACTGATCAGGAAAGTGATATAAATATAGAAGATGACTCTTCTAATTCTGATTTGAACAGGCATATTGATGCAACAGATGGTGCTGCAAATGTTAATATTCATATGGATAAAAAAGGTATTGGGATCAAAAAAAAACAAGTATTACAAAAATGAAAAATGGCTGTTCAGTGAAGATAAATAAAACACAAGTTATCTAATCCGATTTACTATTTTAACTGTTAAATAAATTTATAAAAAACCAAATTCTTACCCATTTCAACTCCGCTCAAATTTCCTTATACTTGCAATAAATTACTAAATTTTGAAACCGGTAGCCATTGTATTTAATCAAATAACCGAAAGTGTGAAGGCTGCTTTTGATGCGCTTAAAAGCAATAGGGTTCGTACTTTCTTATCTACTTTAGGAATTACCATTGGAATATTTTGTATTATTATGGTACTTAGCATTGTTGATTCTCTTCAAAAAAATCTGCAGAACAGTGTTGAAAGTTTGGGCAAAGATGTAGCCTTTGTTGAAAAATGGCCCTGGGAGTTTGGTCCGGATTATAAATGGTGGAAGTACATGAACCGGCCTAATCCAACACTGGAAGAACTTAAAAAAATAGGTGAACAAACAACCTTAAGTAAGGCCAATGCCTTAACTATTGATATGCCTAATTCTGTTTTAAAATACAAGAACAATAGTGCCGAAGGCGTTAGGGGTTTGGCGGTATCTCACAGCTATTATGAAATTAGAGATTTTGAACTAAGTGATGGCAGGTATTTTACAGAAACAGAATCGAACAATGGTGATGCTGTTGTGATGATTGGTTCTGCCATTGCTTTAAATCTTTTTCCAAATATTAATCCTATTGAACGCGACATAACGCTAAAGGGAAAAAAATTTAGGATAATAGGTGTGTTTAAAAAAGAAGGCGAGAGTTTACTTAGCAACAGCATGGATAATGTGTACCTTATTCCGGCAAAGGCCGCTGCCATGTACATAAGGTTAAACAGCAATATGGTAAACAGCAGAATTCAAATTAAGGCTAAAGATGGAGTGCCTGTAGATATGCTCGAAAATGAACTGAAAGGTGTGATGCGGAGTGTGAGAAAATTACGTCCGTTTGAAGAGCCCGATTTTGCCATTAATAAAACTACCTTACTTTCTGAACCCCTTAAACAGTTGTTTAGTGTTGTTACCATTGCAGGTTGGATTATTGGTGGTTTTGCTATGCTGGTTGGGGGCTTTGGCATTGCTAATATTATGTTTGTGAGTGTTAAAGAACGCACTCAACAAATAGGAATACAAAAAGCCTTAGGCGCAAAAAATTATTTTATTCTGATTGAGTTTTTAGTTGAAGCCATAGTATTATGCATAGTAGGTGGTTTAATTGGCCTTGTCTCCGTTTACCTGATTACACTTGGTGTTAAAAGTATGTTGGATCTTGACTTATTTTTAAGTGCCGGCAATATTGTTACCGGTTTATTTGTGTCTGTCTTTATAGGATTAATCTCTGGCTTTATACCTGCTTATACCGCTTCCCGCTTAGATCCCGTGGAAGCCATCAGGGCTAAATAAAAAATGAGGTCAAAAATGTTTGTAAGTGGTTTTACCATTGTAAGAAATGCTATAAAATATGATTATCCTGTTAAGGAATCTATAGAATCCATCTTGCCGTTATGTGACGAAGTTATTGTTTTGGTGGGAAACTCTGATGATGGTACACGCGCATTAATTGAATCCATTGGATCAGCAAAAATAAAAATTCACCAATCAATATGGAATGATGCGTTAAGAGTAGGCGGTAAAGTACTGGCTGTTGAAACCGATAAGGCTTTTAAATTAATTAACCCAAAAGCCGACTGGTGCATTTATATTCAGGCAGATGAAGTGATCCATGAGCAGTACCATAAGAAGGTGCTTAAAGCTATGCAAACTTGGCTAACACATAAAGAAGTGGAGGGATTGCTATTTGGTTATAAGCATTTTTTTGGAAACTTTAATTATTTAGCTACCTCCCGAAGTTATTACCGCAATGAAATCAGGGTTATTCGAAACAACCCTGCTATTATATCATATAGAGATGCGCAAGGTTTTAGAAAAAACGGGGAGAAGCTAAATGTAAAACCTTCAGAAGGGCAGGTTTATCATTACGGTTGGGTAAGGCATCCGGATATGATGCGGCAAAAAATAAAAAACTTTCATCAGCTCTGGCATAATGATGACTGGATTGATGCACAGGAAAATTTAAACAGAGATTTTGATTATAATGAAATTGATTCTGTAGAAACATTTAATGGCTCACATCCTTCTGTAATGAAGTCCAGAATTAAGCTTAAGAACTGGGACTTTAAGCCTTCATTTAACCCGATACAAAAAAGTTTCAAAAAAAAGTTGTTATTTTGGCTTGAAAGTAAAACCGGAATCAGGCTTGGAGAATATAAAAATTATAAACTTTTATAAGTGAAATGTATTGCTTAATTGATTTTTGTTTCTCATTAAATGTTTAATGAAAAAGGAAATCATATATTCGAATAATTCATACTTATTGATTTTTTGATTTTTTATAAGCGTTTACAAATAATAAAATTATCATAGGCAAAAACCATAAAATGCAAATATCCCAAACCCTGCTTTAAATTGATTATGAAAAACAACCTCAGGCAAAATATTTTCTTCTTTTTATGTTTACTACTTATTTTGGGAGTGATGCTTATGGACCTGGCGCGAATATTACCAAGTATGGCAATGATTGGAATTGTGCTTTTAGGGATAAGTTATTTTATCAGAAAAAACCCCTATCCAATTCAAAAAAATAAGTTGCCTTATTTGGCCCTTTCGTGTACTTTTATTATTCTGCTTCCCTCCTATTTTTATTCAGATAACCAAACCTACCTTTTTGAAAAATGGCAGGTAGCGATACCATATTTAGTGCTTCCGCTTGCTTTTATGGTAATTCCTCAAATGCCTAAAAGAAGGTATTATCAACTATATCAGTTTTATTTTGGATTGGTGCTGCTTACTGCATTATCCGCATTTATTTATTACCTGTTCAATCAGCAATTGGTAAATCAATTATATCTGTCGAGTAAAGTAATGCCTACGTTCTGGATCAGCCACCATCCAACACTTAGTATTATGGCTGCATTTGCCATGTTTATAGCTTACTGGTTATATCAAAGCGGGTATTACTACCGGTTTATTTTTGAACGCTATATCTTTTTAGCAGGAGGTGTTTTTCTGTTCATATTCATTCATGTGTTTTCTGTTCGCAGTGGCTTACTTGCGTTATATGTGCTTATCTTTTACGAACTGGCCAGAATGGCTATTCAACAAAAAAGAATTAAAGCAGCAATCTTAACCGCATTGTCAATGTTTATAGTTGGAAGTACTACCTTACTTATTTCACCAACCTTTAGTAACAGAGTAGCCAATACTTCACAAGATCTGCAATCATATAGAAATAATGAAAGTGCCAATCATAAATCTTTAGCAAGTCGCATGATCTCCTATAAAAACGCCATCCGGATCAACAAAGAATCCTCCTTTTTATTTGGGTGTGGACTTGGTGATATCAGTGATCTTAATTTGATAATTTTTAAAGCCGAATACCCCGATATTACTAAGCCCATTATACCACATAACCAATTTTTATTTTATTTTGCTGCCATTGGTTTTACGGGTGCACTGGTCTTTACTTTTCTTTTTTTCTTTCCCGTATTGGCCGATAAAAACTTTAGAAATGTAATTCTTGTTGTTCATTACCTGGTGCTACTGGTAGCCTTTCAGTTTGAAGCACCTATGGAAACCCAATTAGGTGTTGCCTATAGCCTGGTATTTATTTTAATACCTTTACATCAGGATATTAAAATTTGAGTCTGATAATTTTAATACTTGAATAACAGCATATTTTTGTTAATCTTTGATTTCTGTTACACAAATTATTGCCTATTCTTAAAATTTTATAACCAACCACTAATGAAAAATAAATTACTCCTGGTTTTCTTTTTGTATTGCCTTAATTTCACGGTAAATGCTCAGCTTAACAATATTCTGCTAAATGAAAACCTTAAACTTGCTTTAAAAAACGAGCAGTTCTCAAATGCAGAGCAAATTAAATTTAAAGTAAGTAGTAGCTACCAAACAGAACATAACGGGGTAACGCATGTTTATTTGAATCAGGTGATAAATGGTCTGGAAATTTTTAATTCAAGTTCATCTATGCATTTTTCCAAAGAAGGAAAGCTACTTGTATTTAATAATCAGTTTATCAATAATGCTAACCAGTTAACCGCTGATAATCTGCCAAAACTTGCTGCCACAGATGCATTAAAAATAGGTACTGCTAAAGAAGGGCTTGCAGTAAGTACTGCCTTAACTAAAAGTATTACTGATCCGGATGGAAAAATAACCTGGCTTGATCCACAGGCTTCTTCAGAAAAATTATTTGGCACCTTGGGATATTTAAACAAAGAGGGCAAATTACATTTAGTGTGGCAAATAGATTTTTTTAGTGATGAAACAAATGACTGGTGGAATATGCATATTGATGCCAACACCGGAATATTACTTGAGCAAAAAACATCAACAGCGCATTGTAATTTCTCTCAAATGTATCAATCGGGTCAACCAATAAGTTCTTCATTTAATTTTGAAGAACAGATACACCAGAATAAAAAAAGCGCAACAGGCTCTTATACTATTTTCCCTGCACCTTTAGAAAGCCCTGGCTTCGGACCGAGGAATACCATGTCAGACATTGCCTCTACCAATGCTTCGCCTTTTGGATGGCATGATACCAACGCTGTGGCAGGCCCGGAGTTTACCATTACCCGGGGAAATAATGTATGGGCTAAAGAAGATACCCTTAATAATAACGGAACACCTAATCCAGGTTATTCACCAGATGGAGGCTCAACTTTAACTTTTGATTTTCCATATAGTGTTGATGCAAAACCCAACGCCAATTTAAATACTGCAATTACTAATTTGTTTTACTGGAATAACCTAATGCATGACATTATGTTTAATTATGGATTTAATGAAGAAGCAGGTAATTTTCAACAAAAGAATTATACCGCAAAAGGAGCAGATAAAGATTTTGTAAATGCTGATGCACAAGATGGAAGTGGCACTAACAATGCAAATTTTTCTTCACCTGTTGATGGCTTAAACGGTAGAATGCAAATGTACCTGTGGCCTACAGCTGCTGCTGCAGTAAGTAATACCTTATTTATAAGCAGCCCGGCTTCTGTTTCCGGAACTTATAGCGGCCCCCAGTCTCAATTTGGATCCAAACTTACACAAAGCGGAATAGCATCATCTATTGTATTGCTTAAAGATAGTAATGCTACCACATCTTTAGGTTGTGGGCTGATTGCAAATGCTGGTGATCTGAATGGAAAAATTGCTTTGATAGACAGAGGTACTTGTACACTTCCCAATAAAGTTTTAGCCGCACAAAATGCCGGAGCCATAGCTGTTATAGTTATTCAAAATACTAGCGGCGTACCTGCACCCATGACAGGCTCAAATTCTCTTATCACCATTCCTTCTATAATGATTAGCAAAACAAATGGTAATGCTATAAAAACGGCTTTGCAAAACGGGCCTGTTTCTGCCTTTCTTTTCGACTCCTCAGGTAATAATAAAGCCAGAATTTATGATAGTGATCTGGACAATGGTGTAATTGCACACGAATTTGGGCATGGTATTTCCGTTAGATTAACCGGTGGCCCCGCAAACTCTAGCTGTTTATCTAATGCTGAGCAGGCTGGTGAAGGTTGGAGCGATTTCTTTGCGTTGGCTATTACTACGCGTGCATGGGAAAAATCAACAAGTACCGCAAGAGGCATAGGTACTTTTGTAATAGATCAGGATACAAATGGTTTAGGTATAAGAGCATACAGATATAGCCGGAATATGTCTATAAACCCTGTTACCTATAAGAATGTGGCTTTGAATACTGAAGTACATGCAGTAGGCTTTGTTTTTGGTTCTGTGTTATATGATTTGTTCTGGGATATGATAGATAAGTATGGTTTTGATGTGGACATTTATAAGGGCACAGGTGGAAATAACAAGGCTTTACAATTAGTAGTAGACGGGCTTAAATTACAACCCTGCAGCCCGGGTTTTATTGATAGCAGAAATGCCATCATTAAAGCAGACTCTATCAATAATGGTGGTGCAAATTATGCGTTGATATGGAAAACATTTGCACGCCGTGGAATGGGATATTCAGCTCTTCAGGGATTAAGCACAAATGCCAGAGATCAGGTTGAAAAATTTGATTTACCGCCAGGTGTTACCGGTATGGAAGACCTGAATGTTGAAAGTAATATACGGATATATCCTAACCCATCCAAAACGCAAGTAACCATTGATATATTTGGTGGTAGTGTGATTAATAAAGTTGAATTTTACGATATTGCAGGCAAATTGGTTCAAGTGCAAAATTTTGATAAAGACGCATTGCCAAGCGCAACTTTAGATATTGCAGGTTTTGAAAAAGGCTTATACCTTGTTAAAATTCAAACCAGCAATGGCAGTTTATGTAAAAAATTATTGGTTGATTAACCACTCCTTAAAGATTATAAAAAAGGCCATCAGTAATTGATAGCCTTTTTTATTTTATGCTGGTATGTGTATGGAGGCAATTTTTAATTTAATACTGTAACAAGCTTATTCTACCTCACATTTGTATTTTAAATTGCTATTGTGTTATTCTAAAGATAAAGACTTCTGTGTTTGATAGTTTGCTTGTAATACAAATGATGTCTTATGTGGCATTATAAAAACATGACATTGAAAAGAAATACAAACAAAAATATTAAGGGATTGAAACGTATTCGTTAGGCCATTTGAGCAGGCTCGCATGAATCTCTTCCCGGTGAGGCATACCTAAAAGACAAAACACCTGATTTGAGGTTAGTCTCAGTTTACTTCTCATTACGCCATTATTACTTCTGCTTTTCAATTCATGTAAAAAGCTAAATAAAAAGTATTCGTTAGTTTCCAAAAGCAAAAAGCAATGCTTTATTGTTTAAATGAAAACCCAACTGATGCATCTAAGACGAGAATATAAACTTCTAGGGAAAATGAATAGAAGTACCACAATTGCTTTGATACAATTACATTAGATTTATCAGTTTGTTATTTAAAAGCTGCCCTATACTTTAAAAATGTTGACTTTAAGATTTAACTCGACAGCTCATATATTATTTACAATGCGATTGTTCGTCTAATAAACGCAATTTCTCTCAAGGCTTCATCAATTTTACTTTAAATTAATATAGAGGTTTTTGAACAAAAGTGGTTAAAAATGTTAGTTTTGTTTTATTGGTAAAAATGGATACTTGGCTAAAAAACGGTATGATCATAATTAACAATGTTTACAAAGATGAACCAGAGTAAGATAAAGCAATTTAGAAGAGTAGTGTTTTTGCTGGATGTTTTAAAACTGGCATTAACCGCCTTTGGTGGCCCTCAGGTACATTTTACTCAATTTCAACGCTTATTGGTTAACAAAAAAAAATACCTCGATGAATTTGAATTAAAAGAGCTGAACTCACTTTGCAGTATGCTGCCTGGTCCCACATCTACCCAAACCATTACCGCAATTGGATATAAAATGGGCGGGCCAACCCTCGCATTTTTAACCCTTGCTATTTGGGTATTCCCCGCATGTTTTCTAATGGGTAATGCAGCTATATTGTTAACTATTTTTGGTTTGGATGATCCTAAACTGAGCTATCTAAAATACCTTGAGCCTATGGCATCCGGTTTCATCATTTATGCGGCGTACAGGTTTATACAATTGTTTATAACCAGAAAATACCATTGGGCATTACTGATAGGAACAGCCTTTATTGGCATCACATTTCAACTAGGATCACCTTATCTTATCCCATTGACCTTACTTACAGGGGGATTGATTTCAAGTTATATAAACACACGCGGTTTGGTACGAAAACCAAAACCTATCCGTAATATCAGGTATGATAACTTATTATTGTTTTTCATTATTTTTGTGGTTGCCGCAACTATTGGTGTAGCCACTCAAAACCGGATTTTTTTATTATTTGAAAATAATTTCAGGTATGGCAGTATTGTTTTTGGGGGCGGCAACGTGTTGATCCCACTAATGTTTAACCAGTTTGTAGAATTCAGACATTATATGGAAGCTTCAGAGTTTCTGGCAGGTGTGGGTTTTTTGCAAGCCATGCCCGGACCAGTTTTCAGCATAGCCAGCTTTACCGGTGCTATGAGTATGAAAGAGTTTGGTATATTTGGCCAAGTGGCGGGCATATTAGCAGGTTCTATCGGAATTTTTTTGCCCGGTATTCTGCTTCTTTTTTTTGTTTACCCTATATGGAATCAGCTTAAGGACTTTGTACCCGTTAAAAATGCCATTGAAGGAATAAATGCAGCTTCTGCAGGATTAGTAATTGCATCAGCTTATTTGCTATTTTTGCCTGTTCAGTTAAATGAGCAAAATATGATCGTATTATTAACTACATTATTCTTATTATTGTCAACACGTGTGCCAAGCCCTATAATTGTGCTGGCATGCATAATAGCAGGATTTATTTTCTAATGAAAATCACAAATACATTTTTAGTTATAGCCTTTTTTATAGGTATATCTTATCAGGTAAAATCTCAAACCAGACCATTGCATGATACAGATTTGGTTCAGTTTACAGGCTTTGTTGTTAGTTACGATAGCACTAAAACGATTCCGTTTGTAACCATTCGTATTGCCGGATCAAGCCGTGGTACCTATTCTGATATGCAGGGATATTTTTCGTTTGTAGCAAAAAAATCAGATATGATTGTGCTAAGTTGTATTGGGTATGAACCCAAAATATTTAATTTTCCAAATGATATAGTAAGTTCCAGATTTAAAACAGTGGTAACAATGGTTGAAGATACCTTCTTTTTGCCCGACTTTGTGAAAAATGCCACTCCCACCCCAGATGAAATAGATTATATGTTTTCCCGATCAAAATTACCATTGGATCAATACGCTATTGCACAACAAAATTTAAGGCGGAAACCTTTAGCAGAAATGTCTGAAGCATTAAGTTATGATGGCTATGAAAATGCACGGTATGCATTTAATCAGTATGCCAATAAAGCATACTATAACGGGCAAACACAACCCATACCGGTGCTTGATGTATTTGCCTGGAGTAAGTTCCTCAAATCATTGCAGAACGGCGAATTTAAAAGGAAGTAGATGAAGTTGATTATTTTAGCACTTGAAGTAATCCATGGTTCATAGAAAAGAGTTGGGGGGCTGCAGTTGGTTATAAAATAGTTAATTTATGATTGTTCCTGACCGACAGTTCGTAATCTCAACTTTGTTACTTTATAAACGGGAAATTTTACTATTCATTACTCCAAAATTGGATAGCGAATTATGCGTTAATTTTTCATGTTGCCTGCTAATAAAAATGACGTAAAATAATGGATGTTAAATATTTAAAGATGAAGATATTTGGCTATTATTTACTTTCTGTGATAAATCTGATTACAAAAAAATAGCAGAACTTTTAATACACAACTCTGGAAATATTTTTAACCCAAAAAATTAAGACAGTTATTGAACTGAAACTATTTGATAAGGCGAACATACGTTGCTTTAATGCAAAATTTTTACTATCGATAAAATTTACTTTATCTCAAAATTCGCACTTCAAATATTGCAACTACATGCTTCCTAAAAGCAAAAGCAAAAAAATAAATCAAAAATTGTAAACGTAAAATATACAATCTACTCTTAAAAATTAAAAAGCAAGTAACTATAGACCATCGACTATACTTCTCTGTACTTAAAACTAAGCAATGAACGTTAAAACATGTGTATTGGTTTAAAACAAGCCAAGTATTAAGGTTAATTTTATATAATTTTACGGTGTTTAATTATGGCTGCAGAAAATTATTATATAAACCGCGATGATTCTAAGCATACATTGTATGGAATCTTAGGCACTATACTGGTGCATGGACTTATTATAGCTATCTTGTTTTTTGTGGTTATGTATCCACCCGATCCGCCATACGAAACACAAGGAAAGGGAATTCAAATGAGCCTTGGAGAGGAGAATATGGGAGGACCCAGTGCGACCCCGATACCTGAGCCTGCACCAACCGAAAATTATACTCCTATAAGTGAACAACCGGTGGAAGAGAAAGAAATAACTTCCGAGACCGATGAGTCGGTAAATATTAAAGAGAAGAACACTGAAAAACCACTTAAGAAAAGAGAAATTAAAATTAAGACAGAAATTAAAAAGCAAGTGCTTGAACTGCCAAAGAAAACAGTTAATCAAAATGCACTTTTTACAAAAAAGAATGCTAAAAATAATGGTGGACATGGCGATGGATCTGAATCCGGAAATGAAGGCAGAGCTGATGGAAATATAAATGGGGATCCTAACGGAGAAGGTTTGGGTAATGAAGGAACAGGATTAGGACGTGATGGAAATGGAAATAGTGCCAACGGTCCTACAATTGACCTGGCAGGTAGACGGGTACAAAAACTGCCTGATATAGAAGACAATTCAAGATCGGTAGGTAAAGTAGTTGTGCGCATAGTAGTAAACCGCGAAGGCCGCGTTATTAAGGCTGTGCCGGGCCAGGTAGGAAGCACCACCACTGAATCAAACCTTTTGGAGAAGGCAAAAGAAGGTGCACTTAAAACAAAATTTTATTTAAAAGATGACGCCCCTGATGAGCAGTATGGAACTATGACCTTTGTGTTCAGGTTTAAACCGTAAGTAAGCAAAGCATCTTATAAAATAAAACGAAGTGCTTGTGTTAGTTTTTTAATGTCTGCCTTTACTTACAATTTAAAGTGATTTAAATAGATAACGTTTTTAATTGTTTTAATTTATTATTCATATATTTATTTATTGAAACTTAATATTAACTGAAGTTTCAGGGTTAAATTAACGTGTAATTTAAGCAACAATTTTAGTTGGCACATCGGTATCATCCTCTTTTAACGTTTTAAAAATTGTAATAATCTGAGCAGATAAATTCTTGCCTGTAACCTAACATCAGAAACAGTTATAACAAAAGTACACTTTAAAAACAACACAGATGTAAGATGACAATTAGAGAAATTAACTTTTTACATTCAAACACAATTCTTTGATTCAATAACAGAATGTAACAAATAATATAAAAAGGCATGAGCAAAATTAATAGTAATAAATGGGAGCTATCCTCCCTACAAAGTGAAGAAATACTCAGCACATTGCAAGCGCGTTTTGAGAACAACATGAACCGCCATAAAGGTATTGAATGGGCTGAAGTAAAGGTTAAGCTGGAAGAGAAGAAGGAAAAACTTTGGTCGCTCAATGAAATGGAAATAACCGGTGGTGAACCGGATATGGTTGGTCATGATAAAAAAACAGGCGAATTCATTTTTTATGATTGTTCGGCTGAAAGCCCTAAAGGCCGCAGAAGTCTTTGTTACGATCGTATGGCATTAGAGTCGAGGAAAGAAAATAAACCTCGAAGTAGTGCTATTGATATGGCTGAAGCAATGGGTATTGAACTTTTAACGGAAGTACAATACCGGCAGTTACAGCATCTTGGAAATTTCGACACCAAAACATCGAGTTGGATTATAACACCTTCTGCAATTAGAAAACAGGGTGGTGCCATCTTTGCAGATTACCGCTATGGCAATGTATTTGTGTACCACAACGGTGCAGAATCTTACTATGCTGCCAGGGCGTTCCGTGGCTTACTAAAAGTCTAAATATTAATTTAAATAAAAATACAATGACAAAGAATAGCATGAACCCTAAAGTAGATTTTTATTTTAATAAAGCCTCAAAGTGGCAGGAAGAAATAATGAAACTGAGAATGATTATTCTTTCCCCTATTTCCACAGGAGATGTGCTTACCGAAGAATTGAAGTGGGGTGTGCCTTGTTATGCGTTTGAGAATAGGAACATTGTATTAATACATGTGTTTAAAGAATACTGTGCGGTGTTATTTTTTAAAGGTGCCTTGTTAAAAGATAGCAAAGAAATCCTGATCCAACAAACAGAAAATGTGCAGGCAGCACGCCAAATTCGTTTCACCAATTTAACGGAAATAGTTAAGATGGAAAAAAATCTGAAAGCCTATATTTATGAAGCTATCGAAGTGGAAAAATCCGGCTTAAAAGTGCCTCTTAAAAAGACTAAAGAATTCAATATTCCTGAAGAATTTAAAAATAAATTAGCTGAAACTCCTACGTTGAAATCTGCATTTAAAGCATTGTCACCCGGACGACAAAGAGGGTATCTTCTTTATTTTTCTGCACCCAAACAAACCAAAACCCGCGAATCGAGAATTGAAAAATGTATGCAGCAAATACTAGAAGGAAAGGGATTAAATGATTAATAATCCGGATCAAAAAATGTTGTAAAATACCTGATGCATGATAACCAAACTGTAAACCTTACAGCCAATTACAGAATAAAATACTATAAAACTTATTAAAGAAGAAATCATAAAATTGGATTATCAACAAATTGAAGCCATTTAATCGAGTAATAAATATTTTAATGAAAATGTATAGCATGATGACCTGCTTTTTTTAGTGATTAATGGAATTATTATTACTAAGCAAATGGATTTCACCTCAAAGAAGTGAGGTGAAATAAAGTATAAATTTTGTGCTAAACACAATGGAATGTTAATTTCAATTATCGGTAGTTGAGAATTGACTAAGTAGGTTTTACTACTTTAATGAAAAATAAAAGAACTTTAAGGAATCAGTAAAAACTGCCAAAGATGAATTTAAATTTAAACAGGCGGATAAAAACAAGATAGACCGCAAACAGCTATTAATAGCTTGACTAAAATTAAAACAATTGTAAGGAAATGAAGAAAAACCTTTACATCATTAATCAGGAAAAAATTAATGAAAATCAGGCCCGTTTTAATAATCTATCGGACTACAAATTATTATACAAAATAAACAAACCGAATCAATTTGAATTTGAGTTGTGAATAGCAGCAGAAAACATTTTAGAAGTGCGAAAAAAATCCGGTCCGCCAACCTGTAAAGCTAAATCTAAGGTGGCCTTAGGTGTGCCATGTCCTGATGCATGTATTATTAATATACAATTTATTCCTGTCTTCCGCAATTCATTTCTATAAATTTTTAAATAAGCATACCAAACATAAGCTTTTATAGTTATTAAACATCCGGATTCGGAACATAACACGGCATTTTTAGATTAGTAAATAGTTTGCCGCAATTTACAGGCATAATACTTGGACAACATAAATAGTTTTACAAACTTACAAATTAGATTGTTGCAAGAATCCTTATAAAGCTAGCTTAATTGGCAGTGCTTACATTGAATTATTTGAATACGTACACAAAAAAGTGTGATTCATGCAACTTATATATATAATTATGTATCGATTTCTCACCGAATGATAAACATCTTTGTCCTTTAGGTTGTAGTACAATAATAAAAAAATGAAATACTTAATTAATCAAATTTACTTATGAAGAAAAGTTAGAAATTACCATAACATAATTACCATATAATTATTAGGAATTGCAATCGTTTAAACGGCTTGGTAAAATAAAAGAAATTACCTGTGGTTTTACTCTTCGCCTTTTATTCCAGATAATATGTTTCTGGTAATACACCAGTTATTGATAGTGAATTTTTAGAAAATGCAATCAGAATAAACTGATACCGGAATATACAGGCAATGCGTTCAACAAAAATTAAATAAGATTTACCCAATTTAGTAATGACAGGTAGTGAAGTTGTTTCAACCCCAAAAAGAATTTAAAATACCCCTTATAATATAATTGAAATTAAAATAGAATAAGATGGAAACACATAGAAAGACAAACGCAGTCAGTACTCTTACTGCAAGTCAAATCAACAATCAACAGAAAGATAATCAAACTTCTTTTAAGGATCAACCAAACAATGAAATGGAAGAGATAGAAGAGCTGAAAACTGTAGCAATTTTTCAAAGAAAACCACAATTCAGATTAAGTGAAAACAACAGAAGAAGATTTTGTTAGATGTCCATTTTAAGTACGAAATGATAGTTTCCAATTGCAACAATTCCGGATGCTTGTTTTCCCATTTATAAAACTTTGGAATCAACAATCGACAACGTTGTGATTAAGGAGAAAAACCTTCAGTTAACATTGAAGCGGGAAAAAATAGTGTAAAATGAATATACAATTTCGCTCAGAGAAAAAAGCTGGATTTTTTTGGCTGCAAAATTATGAACTATATGGTACGCCAAATTAATTGGTGATGATGACACCAAAAGTATTTCTTTAAGATCTGCAATTTATAAAAAAGTTATATTCAATAGCGATAATTATAACTTGGACTTCAACGTATTTTCACAAAAAAAAAGAGCAAAGTTAAAATCTTCAACGGCCTTGCTGTTTATTACAGGCACCGTGCGACTTATTTTTTCAAAGGTATTTACTAGGAAAGCAGTTTTCCATAGTATTGATTAAGGTAAATAAAAAATGGGGTAATTAATCAGAATGGAAAAGCAGAAATAAAAGAAATCTCAGAATGAAATTAATACCCTTAGCACACGAACTCATATCCAATATGAGAGCCCTGTTTCTAACAAATAATGCTGTACGAAGTTTCCAAAACGAGGAGCCCTTGCGGGCGGAGTTGTTTAGTTCTGATCAGATGGAACGGTATGGTAAAGCACTGGCAAAAGCTCACAAACTATATTCAGGACCAGGGACGGATCACCTGCTCGAACGGCTTGCCGATAATGAAATAATTTTAAAAGAAACGCATAAGCTTCTAACAGAATTAATAAAAAGGAATAATCAGATTGCGCCGGCAGGTGAATGGTTGATTGATAATTTTTACATCATCGAAGAAAATATCAGAACTGCAAAAACGCATTTTCCTAAAGATTATAGTAAAGACCTGCCGTTACTCCAGGATGGTGCGTCTGCAGGATTGATAAGAATATGCGACATCGTACTTCAGATCATTTCCCATAGTGATGGAAGAATTGATATAGAAAGTCTTAGCGGGTTTGTAAAAGCTTACCAAACAGTTACACATTTACAATTAGGTGAACTATGGGCAATACCTATTATGATTCGCCTGGCACTGATAGAAAATATCAGGCGTGTTTCGGCGCATCTTGCAGTTGACCGCGTAGATGGAAATCTTGCGGATTACTGGGCAGGAAAAATGATAGAATCTGTTGAGGAAAATCCTAAAAACCTTATATTGATTATTGCAGACATGGCGCGATCTAATCCTCCGATGGTGAGTGCATTTGTGTCTGAAATGACACGACAGCTTCGCGGAAAAGGTCCCGATTTGGCATTGCCGCTTAACTGGATGGAACAGCAAATATCGGAAAGTGGATTAACAAGCACCGAATTGATAAATGCAGAGATACAAAAGCAGGCAACAGACCAGGTTTCAATGAGCAACAGTATTGGAAGCCTTCGCTTACTTGGTGCCATGGATTGGCGTGATTTTGTTGAAGCTCATAGTATCGTAGAAAAAACACTACACGAAGACAATGGAGGAATTTATGGCTTAATGGATTTCTCTACCCGAGACAGATACAGGCATGTGGTTGAAGATATCGCCAAAAAAAGTACCCTTTCTGAGTATGAAGTTGCCCGCTTAGCAATACAGTTAATGCACGAAGATGCACTCAGGAATGATAAAGATGCCCGAACTTCACATGTTGGTTATTACTTGATAGAAAATGGAGTGATCCAAACAAAAAAGCTTGCATCCATGCAAGAGTCAGGAATGCAAAAAGTACGGCACGCTCTAAAAAAACATACCGTTAGTATTTATTTTTCTTTTATTTTCTTAATCACTATGGCAATTACCATAGGTATTTTAACAATAGTTTATCATCATACAAACAATGGCTGGATTTTAATGCCAATTACTTGTCTTTTACTTCTCGGTTCAAGTCAGTTTGCCATATCTGTTGTTAACTTTTTTTCTACTTTATTGGTTAAACCGAATTTGTTACCAAGAATGGATTTCTCCCGCAAAATCCCTCAGGAGTTCCGCACATTAGTGGTTATACCGGCAATGCTTACCAATGCTGATGAAATTGAAAACTTAGCCGAGGGATTGGAAGTTAGGTTTCTTGCAAACAGAAATGACAATTTGCATTTTGGTTTACTAACAGATTTTATAGATTCTGCTCAAGAAACCCTTCCTGAAGACCAGGCTCTTTTAGATTTGGCTCAACAAAGAATTGAAGAACTGAATAAAAAATACAATAGAGACAAAGGTGATTTGTTTTTTCTTTTTCATCGTCCGCGTCAATGGAATTCTCAGGAGAATACATGGATGGGATATGAAAGAAAACGAGGAAAACTTACCGATTTAAATTCACTTTTACGAGGAAATTCAAAAGAGCGTTTTTCCCTTATAGTTGGCGATCAATCCATATTTGCAGATATAATATACGTGATAACATTGGATGCAGATACGCAACTGCCGCTTGGTACAGCCTGGAAACTAGTTGGCACGATGGCTCATCCTTTAAACCATCCGTGGTATAATGAAAAAAAGAAAAGGGTAACCAAAGGTTATGGCATTCTTCAGCCCAGGGTTATGGTGAGTTTGCCTGATATAACCAGTACCTTTTATGCCCGTATGCATGGTAACGAACCCGGCATTGATCCATATACCCGTGCTTCTTCAGATGTTTATCAGGATTTATTTGCTGAAGGTTCTTTTATTGGGAAAGGAATTTATGATATAGACACTTTTAATAAGGTACTTGATGGCAAATTTCCTGAAAACATTATTCTTAGCCATGACCTCCTGGAAGGTTGCTATGTGCGGTCAGGGTTATTGAGCGATGTACAATTGTTTGAGAAGTATCCAACAACTTATCGTGCTGATATGAAAATGCATTCGCGATGGACACGGGGAGACTGGCAAATTTTCGCTTGGATGTTTCCGCTTGTGCCAGAGGGGGCAGGACATTGGGATAAAAATCCGATTTCCGGATTATCCCGCTGGAAAATATTTGACAATATCAGGCGCAGCCTTGTTCCTGCGGCACTCACAGTGCTGTTATTATTGGGGTGTATTGCGTTGCATTCATTCTTTATGTGGACAATTGCTGTTTCGGGAATTATTTTTATACCAATAATTATTACATCCTTGTGGGATTTAGTTAGAAAACCCAAAGAGGTTATCATACTACACCATCTTAAAAATACAGTTCACAGCATTACAGAAATTCTTAGAAGATCGCTTTTTATGGTAACTTGTTTGCCATATGAAGGATATTCTAATCTGAGGGCAATAACGCATACTTTATGGAGAATGCTTATTTCTAGAAAAAAACTTCTGGAATGGAACCCATCTGCCAATGAGAAAACAATCAATCATTCAAGTCTTTTTGCCTCATACACTTCCATGTGGATACATCCTTTTATTTCTACGGTTGTATTTATCTATTTACTGGTTTATACACCGGCAAAACTAACTATAGCAGCACCTATCATGTTACTTTGGTTTGTTGCACCAATTATAACCTGGAGGTCAGGTAAACCATTAGTGAAACCAATATCCAAACTTACCGATAAACAAAATATTTTTCTTCGAAAACTTGCAAGGAAAACCTGGAGTTTTTTCGAGCGTTTTGTTGGTCCGGAAGACAATTGGCTTCCTCCTGATAATTTCCAGGAACAACCCATAGTATTAATAGCTCATCGTACCTCTCCTACCAATATAGGAATCTCATTGTTAGCTAGTGTTACAGCTTGTGATTTTGGCTATATGACTAACGGACAACTTATTAAGCGAACTACCGGAACATTAACTGCAATGAAAAAAATGGAGCGGTTCAAAGGACATTTTTATAACTGGTATGATACTGAATCATTGAATCCTTTATTGCCTAAATATATTTCTACTGTTGACAGTGGAAATCTTGCCGGTCATTTGCTTACATTCCGACAAGGTTTGCTTGCGATATCACATCAGAAAATTCCGTGTTTAAAATTATTTGAAGGTCTTCGGGATACCCTGGGTGTGCTTACCGACAAATTAGATGAAAAGGATATTGAATTGCTGTTGCCATTTACTGCAGAATTAGAGACCGCCTGTAATTCCCTGTTAATTGAGCAGGATGAAGTGAAGTTTTATATGGAGGAATTAACAAAAAAATTCATTTCCATTTTAGCAATACTAAATAGTGATCCGGAAAGCGAAACATATTGGTGGAAACAATTGCTTCATAAACAATTAGAGGATATGAATGATGATTTTCAAATTTTTATACCGTGGGTTTTGTTAAAAACGGCTCCTCCTAAGTTTATTGCTTTAGTTTCTATGAATTCACATTCATCGTTGATGGATTTATTAAAAACAGCCAATGAATTACAAGCTGAAATAAGTCTTCTTCAATACGCAAACAACACACCTGGCGAAAATAACTGGATTGAATTATTTCAAGCTTCTCTAAACAATTCAATTACAATGGCAGAGGAACGAATTGCTGCTGTTGAAAATCTGGCACATCAATGCGTTGATCTTGCTGATATGGAATGGGATTTCCTGTATGACAAAACAAAAAACTTATTGACTATCGGTTATAACGTTCACGAGCATATAATTGATGCAAGTTATTATGACCTTCTTGCATCAGAAGTAAGATTATGCACCTTCATTGGCATTGCACAGGGAAAACTGCCTGAAGAAAGTTGGTTTGCATTAGGGCGATTATTAACTAACATACATGGATCTCCTGCATTACTTTCCTGGAGCGGTTCCATGTTTGAATACCTGATGCCACTATTAGTAATGCCCACTTATGATAATACACTTCTTGACCAAACCTGCAAAGCAGTTGTAAAATGTCAGGCTACGCACAG
This sequence comes from Bacteroidia bacterium, assembly GCA_014376805.1. Taxonomy (GTDB): domain Bacteria; phylum Bacteroidota; class Bacteroidia; order UKL13-3; family UKL13-3; genus B1. The sequence continues at coordinate 2,073 of JACMQU010000103.1, read as the reverse complement.
GAAACAAGTAGGTATGCCTTGGGGGATTTCTGAATCCGGTTTCAATATGATAAATGCAAATTCGCAATATCAATACCGCGCATTTGGCTACCCAGGCCTTGGATTAAAACGCGGTCTTGAAGAAGATACTGTTATAGCACCTTACGCATCAGCACTGGCATTAATGATAGAACCGGAAAAAGCATGTGAAAACTTAGAACTACTTCACGAACTAGGATTTGAAGGTCGATATGGATTTTATGAAGCAATAGATTATACACCATCACGCTTACAACGAGGTCAATCCAAAGCGGTCATCTATTCTTACATGACGCACCATCAGGGAATGAGCCTGTTGTCACTTGCATACCTGCTTCTCGACAAACCCATGCAAAAACTATTTGAATCCGAACCACAGTTTAAAGCTATCCTTTTATTACTGCAGGAACGGATTCCGAAAGCAACCGCCTTTTTTGTACACACCACACATATTGCAGATACTAACTATGTAGCTACCGGTACCGAAACAAGAGTAATAAATACCCCTAACACACCTATACCTGAAGTACAATTACTTTCAAATGGCAGATATCATGTAATGATAACCAATGCGGGAGCCGGATACAGCCGATGGAAAGAACTCGCTGTTACTCGCTGGCGTGAGGATGGCACCTGCGATAATTGGGGTAACTTTTGTTATATACGCGATTTGCAAAGTGGTACATACTGGTCAAACACACATCAGCCTTCACTTAAAAAAGGAAATAATTACGAAGCGGCTTTTTCTCTGGGTCGAGCAGACTTTCATACGGCTCATAACGAAATAGAATCACATACTGAAATTGTGGTATCTCCGGAAGATGATATAGAGATGAGAAGAATGCGCATAACAAATCGTTCTGACATTAGAAGAACCCTTGAAATTACAAGTTATGCAGAAGTAGTTCTCGCAAATGCAGCTTCCGATTTATCGCATCCTGCATTCAGTAATCTCTTTGTTCAAACAGAAATTGCACCCTATCAGCATGCCATACTATGCACACGCAGGCCGCGTGAGGAAGAGCAATCACCCTGGATGTTTCATTTGATGACGGCACATGGAACAGACCCCGAAGAGGTATCTTATGAGACGGACCGGATGCAATTTATCGGACGAGGAAATACATTGGTTAATCCACAAGTGATGAAATATCCAGGTCCCCTTTCGGGAAGTCAGGGATCCGTTTTAGACCCGATTGTTGCTATACGCTATAAAATATCCCTGGATCCGGATGAAACAATTTCTGTAGAAATGGTTACAGGTGTTGCTGAAACCAAAGAAATTTGTCAGAGCCTGATTGATAAATATCATGATAAACATATAAAAGATCGCGTTTTTGAGCTTTCGTGGACACACAGCCAGGTAGGGCTCGCCCAAAGTAATGCTACGGAAGCTGATGCACAGTTGTTTGGACATCTTGCAAGCTCGATATTATTTACCAATTCTTCTTTTCGTGCAGATCCTGCAATTCTTATCAATATTCACCGGGGTCAATCTGGCTTATGGGCGTATTCAATTTCAGGAGATTTGCCAATTATTCTATTAAAAGTTGAAAAACAAATTAACTTACAGTTGGTAAAACAGCTTGTACAAGCCCATACCTTTTGGCGATTAAAAGGACTTGCCGTTGATTTGGTAATATGGAACGAAGAACAAGATGGTTACCGTCAGGATTTTCAAAACGAAATTCTGGCCATTATTCCGCCTGAAATAAGGGATCATCCGGGTGGTATTTTTGTAAGAGCCGCAGATCAGATACCTAACGAGGATCGTATATTATTTCAAACAGTTGCCCGTATTAATATCTCCGATAATGGCGGCACATTAGCTGAACAAGTTAAACGTAAACCAGTTCCAAAAATGGTGATTCCCCGCATAACACCTGTTGAACTACATAAGCCTATTTTAAATCCTGTATCATTACCCAAAGATTTGCTGTTTTATAATGGTTTAGGTGGTTATTCTCCTGACGGTAACGAGTATATTATTTTCAGCGGAAACAATAACAGAACCCCTGCCCCATGGGTAAATGTAATTGCTAATCCAGGGTTTGG
>JACMQU010000102.1 GCA_014376805.1 Bacteroidia bacterium | reverse complement strand
TTTTCGGTTGCGCAGCAGCTACCGATTTGTCGGCTTGCATAACCGCTATTACAGGCTCTATCCAGGTGAGTGGCACTTCTACATCATTGTTCAGCAACACAAAATAATCGGCCTCTATTTGTTGCAGTGCTTTGTTATATCCACCCGCATAGCCATAATTTTTATCCAGTTGTATGATGTGGATATGCGGGTAATGTTGGTTCAGCCATTGTACCGAATCATCTGTAGATGCGTTATCAGCCACATAAATTTTTAGGTTAGGGTATGTTGATGCACATACCGAAGGAAGAAACTGTTCAAGCAGGTTGCGCTTGTTCCAGTGAATGATGACAACTGCAACAGATGGTTCATTCATTACTGTAATTCCTTTTTCATTTTATAAGGCACATAAATAAAATGCGCGCTGATAACGGTGATCAATAAAATGCAGATAAATACTTTCGGATCTTTATAATTGGCTTTGAAATCGGCTTCGCGTTCAGGCAATACCAATTTGCGTTCTACCAATTCTTCCAGGGTTGTTGCATTGATGTTGAAATCACGCGCATAGTCCTGTATCAACAATATGGGTTCACCCACTTTTACTTCGTGCTGATGGGCTATAAAAACAGGATATTTTGTATACCCTTCTTTTATCATATCCATTGCTACTTCCTTTATCATGTCGCTGTAAAAAACAAGATCCTCTCTTAGCAGTTCCAAAAGTTTTTTGGTGATGTCTTCGTTTTCCATCGCTATTTCAATTCAAGTAATGCAATATTTTCAACATGGTGTGTATGCGGAAACATATCAACCGGTTGCACACGGGTTACAGCATAATGCCCCGACATCAAAGCAATGTCTCTTGCTTGTGTGGCAGGGTTGCAACTAACATACACAATACGTTTAGGCTTCACTTCCAACAGGCGTTGTATCACATCTTCATGCATGCCCGCACGCGGCGGATCAGTTATCACCACATCAGGATGTCCGTGCTGCATAACAAAATCTGTAGTCAGTAAGTCCTTCATATCGCCTGCAAAAAATGTTGTATTGGTAATGCCATTCAAAGCAGTATTTACATGCGCATCGGCAATAGATTGTTCTACATATTCTAAACCAACCACACGTGCCGCATGTTTGGCAACAAACAAGGCAATGGTACCCACACCGGTATACAAATCGTATACAAGTTCATTACCTGTTAACTGTGCAAACTCACGTGTTTTACGATACAGGTTTAAGGTTTGGGTTGTATTGGTTTGAAAGAATGATTTAGGTCCGATTTTAAACTGCAATTCTTCCAGACTCTCGACGATGTGATCCTCACCATGAAAGACTTTTATTTCGAGGTCGTGAATGGTATCATTGCGTTTATCATTGATTACATAAAGCAAAGAAGTGATCTGTGGAAAAGCCTGCTGTATATGGGCTAATAAGGCAGTACGTTTTTCTACATCTTCATATCCGAAACTCACAATCAGCATCCAGTTGCCTTTTAAATTATTACGCAGCAAAAGGTTACGCATAAAACCTGTTTGACCATACAGGTTAAAAAAATCGTAATCATTTTGTTTACAAAAATCTTTTATATTGTTGCGTATTCCGTTGTTTAATTCATCCATTAAATAACAGGTGTCCACATCAAATACTTTATCAAACCTACCCGGAATATGATAGCCCAAACCGGCATTCTGTTCTTTGGTGAGTGATCCAATATCTGTTACTTCAGTTAACCAACGGCGGTCGGTAAATGAATATTCAAGTTTGTTGCGGTAATACCTGGTATCGGCTGAACCTATGATCGGATCAAACGCAGGAAAAGAAAATTTGCCAATGCGCTCAAATGCATCGAGTACCTGTTGTTGTTTGTACCTTAATTGGGCTTCATAACTCATTTGTTGCCATTTACAGCCACCGCAGGTACCGAAATGCTTACAAAAGGTTTCAACCCTATCTGCAGAAGGGGTAATCATTTTTGTTATTACTGCATTTTCGAAACTGCGTTTTTTAAAGGTAACACGTGCATCAATTACATCACCTGGCACTGCATATTCAATCATTACCACTTTACCATCTACACGCGCTATGCTTTTGCCTTCGCTGCCTGCATTGGTAACTTCTAAATTTTCGTAGAACTTTGGTTCCCTGTCTTTTTTTCTTCCCATGTTTTGAACCAGCGAATATAACGGAAAAATTGGGAAGAGGGGGAGAGGGAGCTGGGTGATGGGTGATGGGCGCTGGGTGGTGGGCGCTGGGCGCTGGGTGATGGGCGCTGGGCGCTGAGCGATGGGCGATGGGTAATGAGCGGTGGGCACTGAGCGATGGGTAATGAGCGCTGGGTGGTGGGTGATGGGTGGTGGGTGTGAAATTTTAGGAACCACATCTCCTGCTCTCAGGCTCACTCTGATTATGGCGTGGGTTAATAAACAAATTAATTTTACTATTTTGCACGCATGAACCAGGTTATGTTAGTTGCAGCGGAAGGAGCGGTGGGATCTGTTCTCAGGTACTTGCTGGGCTTTGTTATTAAACAAACGGTGGCTGTTTCATTTCCGGTTGCAACACTTGTAATAAACGTTACAGGGAGTCTTTTTATCGGACTGTTATTCGCGTATTTTCAGCATCATACATCTTTTAACCTTATTCGTCCGCCGCTTATTATAGGGCTATTGGGAGGCTTTACTACTTTTTATGCCTTCTCTTTTAAAGTAATTGAATTGATGGAAAACAAGCAAATTACCAAGGCATTGTTGTATGTGTTCATGAACAATACATTTGGAATATCTGCTGCTTACATTGGTTATAAACTTGCCTCCTAGCATGCACGGAATTGTAGTTAAATCAACAGGCAGTTGGTACCAGGTTCGTAAAGAAAATGGCAGCCTCATCCCATGCAGGTTAAAGGGTAAGTTCAGGTTAAGCGGCATTAAACATACCAACCCTGTAACCGTTGGTGATGTTATTGAATTTGAAATGGAACCTGAGTCGGGAAATGGTATCATCAATAAAATTCATGAACGCAAAAATCACATTATCCGTAAGGCCAATAACCTCTCTAAACAAACACATATCATTGCCAGTAACCTCGATCAAATCTTAATTATTGTAACGCTTGCTTACCCAAAAACATCATTAGGATTTATTGATCGTTTGCTCATAACATCGGAGGCTTACCATATTCCCGCTGTTATTGTGTTTAACAAAAAAGACCTGATGATAAATGGCTGGGAAGAAGTAGTGGATCATACCATAAAATTGTATGAAAAAATTGGTTACCGCTGCATTGAAACTTCTACCTTAAGTGGTGAGGGCTTAAGCGAATTAAAAGCATTACTAACAGGCAAAACAACCTTGGTTAGCGGACATTCGGGTGTGGGTAAATCTACCTTATTAAATTTTGTTGAACCTACGCTTAATTTAAAAACAGGTATCATATCCAACTATTCTAAGAAAGGTCAGCATACCACTACGTTTGCCGAAATGCACCCCTTATCTTTTGGAGGTTTTATTGTTGATACTCCGGGTATAAGAGAGTTTGGACTGGTTGATTTTGATATGGCAGAAGTATCGCATTACTTTAAAGAAATGCAACCGCTGATAGGTAAATGTAAATTTAACAACTGTAAACACATTAATGAACCTGATTGTGCCATACAAGCCGCGGTAGTATCGGGCGAGATCAGCGAAGAAAGGTTTAGCAGTTACTTAAGCATTATCAGTAACCAGGATATTTATGAATAGCTTTGGATGTTAGCTGTTAGCCTTTGGCCTTAGCTGTTAGCCGTTAGCCCTTAGCTGCATTTGTGGGCGGGTGATTGTGTAGTGTTCATCTCATATCTCTAAATATGCGCATTGCCAAGGGTCAATGTTGTTTCAGTTTTTTTGGTGTTATTCAAAATCCTTTACGACATGATGAAAAAAATAATATCATTGCTAACAAATATTTTAAAAGATTCAGCAGTTACATTTTAATTATGAGTAACCAATATATTTGTGAGTAAGGCCATTACATCTATGTGAAACCTATGTGCCCCCATGTGCTTATGTGTTTTTTAAAATATTACCCCTAAAATAATGCCCACAAGTGAATGGCTATACCTCCTGAGCCGAATAAATAATATCATTGCAAACAATTATGCGCATCGTCATACAAAGAGTTACGGAATCAACTGTTAAGGTAAATAACCAAATCATTGGTTCAATACAAAGCGGACTGCTTATACTCGTTGGTATTGAGGATGCCGATGCGGAAGAAGATATAAAATGGTTATCCAACAAAGCAGTGAACCTACGCATCTTTAATGATGAAAACGGGCACATGAATTTAAGTGTGAAAGATGTATCTGGCAGTATTCTATTAGCAAGTCAGTTTACCTTGCATGCCGATACGAAAAAAGGCAACAGACCCTCATTTATTAAAGCGGCAAAGCCACCTATTGCCATCCCACTATACAATCAGTTTATTCAGCAACTTGAAACCGATCTTGGCAAACCCATACAAACCGGAGATTTTGGTGCCGAAATGCAAATCAGTCTTGTTAATGATGGTCCGGTTACTATCTTTATCGATTCAAAAAACAGGTAATGAGCATAACAATAGAAGAAGCCCAGGCGCAGGTAGACACCTGGATAAAAACCATTGGCGTAAGGTACTTTGATCCCTTAACCAATACAGCAATACTCATGGAAGAAGTAGGCGAGGTAGCACGCATCATGGCCCGCAAATACGGCGAGCAATCGTTTAAAGAAAGCGATAAACAAATTGACCTCGGCGATGAAATGGCAGATGTACTTTGGGTACTTATTTGCCTGGCCAACCAAAGCGGAATTAACCTGACGGAAGCTTTTAAAAAGAATATGACGAAGAAGACGTTAAGGGATGGGGAACGGCATAAGGGTAATGAGAAGTTGGGGTGAAAATATGATACAATATCAACGCATTTATATTGTTGAAAAAGGGTTCAAATATTTATGCTTTTCTAAATCAAGATAAATAAAATAAATGCGAATTTGCCAACGATTGCAATACAATTAACAAATTAGTGTGTCTTTCATTTAAGTCTTATCGCCGCTAAAAAAACTGCAAACTGCTATGAAAAACCTCAAGTTCAAATATATTACTCACCCCGGTGATTTCTTTAGGAATACAGATGTTCTAGAACTACCCAATCCGGATGAAAATCTTGAAGATTTTTTGATATGGTTTTGTACGAATTATATGTCAGATGATCGTGTTGCATACCTTGATGATTTGTATAAGTCATTTCATGATGAATTTACTAATGAAGAAGATCGTATTGTTTTTATGAAAAGTGCCGACATTAAAACGTACTCCGAAATACAAGAAGAAATTCAATCGGTAGAGGCAAGTTTAAAACATGAAGCATATGTAAATTTCTATCAACTACTATTGACAAATAAAATTGAAATCATTTACAATAAAGCCGAGTAATAATTGGATACGAGAGCAAACTCACATCGTTGCTGGTTTCAAAATAACGGCCATAAATAATCATGCAAATACCAAAAGAAAATGCAATTATCCAACAGCCATCTTTGCTGAATCCTTCCAAAGATAAGGAGGCATTGGTTCATTCAATTCCCATTTAATACTCATAGGTTTTGACCCATAATGTTCTAAAAGTTTACCCTCTCCTAAAAAAACGGATCCCATTGTATTTCCATATTCATCTTCACTTTTTTCACGAACAAAAAGCAGGATTTTTTTATTTTCATTAAAGTGATTAATGTAAGATAATCCCTTTCCTCTATCAGGCCTAACTGGGTTTTGCGTTTGCCAATGAAAAAGTTTCTCACTGATTGCGAAATCTTCATACAGGGTTGTTGGTGAAAAATCCTTTTCAGATTTGTTCAATGTTATAAAAAGTAGTTCTGTATTTTTCTCTTGTGAAAAAGCAACCCCTTCTATGATATTACTTTTCATTTGAAATGTATGAAAACCGAATGCTGATAAAATTTGTTCCCGGGTATATCTGCTGTGAAGCTTTAATGGTTGTAGGTATGATAGATTGATTTCGCCTTCAAGAAAATCAATTTTGTCAATACGAATTTCAAGGACTTCAATTATTTCCTCTGTCAAAATTTTATTTCTTCCAATTGCTTGAATACTTTCTTCAAGCGACTCGAAACCAC
>JACMQU010000101.1 GCA_014376805.1 Bacteroidia bacterium | reverse complement strand
GTTTTTTAATGGCTCAAAAACGTAATTTATTTTTGCACTTACAGAACTGTCTTGTCCAAAAGCTAAACTATAAAAAAAAGTAAAAGCAATGACAAATAAAAGGTTTTTCATAATTTCTGCATTATTTAATATTGAATAAAGATTACAAGGTTTCAGTAACTAACATTTACTGAAATAGTATCGAATCTTTTTGGAGATATATAGAACGATATTAAAGAGTCAATTGGCTTAGAATTCGAATCATATCGAGTCAGCCAATAGGTTCCTTTAGTAACCAATGAACTAATGACTATATTTTTAATAATTGTATCAACATTATATCCAAAGAACTCTAAACCACCCCCAAAAGAAATATAACCATAAACCTTATTAATATTTTTACAATGAAGATTAAGGTAAGCATGCGGTTCTATTTCAATTACCGCTCTCTTTAAATAATCGCTGCAAATGGTGCAATGCATGGGAGTGTCGAAGTAATCTTTTTTGGCTGCTTCTACTTCATCGCCTGCTATGCTTGCTGGAAATGTAAAATAGCCATTTGCATCTGTTAAAGTATCGGCAGTAATTTTATAGCCGGGGTTTAAAATATCGCCTGTGCCGGCTAAAAGCGCAACATAAGCACGGGGTACCGGTTCTTTGGTAACGGCATCAATTACCTGCCCAGTTACAGGTTTTTTTGTTAATGCTTTATCCTTTTTGCAGGTAGTAAAAAACATCAACCCCAAAAAAGTAATACCAATTAAAACAAATGTATAATTTTTAAATATCATACTTAAAGAATTTGGGAAAGTCCATGGTCTATGGTCTATAGGCCATAGAAGACGCTAATATGTATTTTTTTATGTCTCATTGAATTTAAAAACACCAATCTCAAAAAGGTAATACCAATTAAAACGTATGTGTAATTTTTAAAAATCATGTCTAATGAATTTAATTATTAAAAGGTGAAAATATACCAGGATTGATAGGAGATACAATAACAAATGTATCTAACACCCTTTTTATTTTGATTATTAAATATTGCAAATGTCACATGTTGGTTTCAGCAAAAGTATTGGAAATATAATTACAAATTTTAAAATGAAAGTACTTTGCTTCAAACGTTCATGTGCAACCTTGTCGTATTTTTATTTATTGTTAAACGCTGCTGTTAACTTTTTTCATATTATCGGAATTAGGTGATTTTTTTTAATAGAAAAGTTCAAAGAAAGTTGTATCGTGCCCCTTACAATAAATTTCCTTGTGAACACGAAGAGTAGAATCATTTTTTGTGATTCCAAAAGCCAATTTATTTATTTGATTGCCGTATTGCAAGAGCCAAAAAATTGTGTCTGCATTCACACCAGACATTCTGCCAACAAAGGTCATGTATTTCATGTCATACCCGCTAAATCCTATTTCATCATTATATTTTTTGGGTAAATACTCGTTTTTTAAATGTAATTTTAAAATCGCGTATGGCACCATATATACGTTTTTTTGAACCTCTTTTTTATTTTCAACCAAGGTATAATCCGCAGGATGATAATCATCCTTCTTAACACCAAGATAAAAATTATCCTTCTCGTCCTTAATTGTGTAGCTAAATGAAAATTTACCCAATTTATCGGAATAGGTAATGGCAATAGTTTCAAATGAGAGAAAAGGATCGTAACCTGTGGCCCTCAATAAATACACCTCTGCATCTGCAACCGGTATATTGGTGCCGTAATCTAAAATATAGGAGTTAACGAAACTGGCTGGTCCTGTATATGGAGATTTGTTCTCATCACTCTTTTTACAGGCAAAATTTAGTAGTACAGCCAGGCATATTATTGCTAACTTAACTTTAAGTAAAATATTTCTACTAATCATATTGTTGATTGAGCATGTTATTCAATTAAAATTTACCAACGCTGAGATTCAAGTTAACCTTTAAAATATTTAAAAGATGCACTAACAAATGTATCAAACTCTTTTTGAAAAATGTATAGTTGAATGTTGTGTAATTCACACATACATGATGTAGCGTTTTCTGATTTATAATTATGTTTAAACACAGCAAATGCAACTATAATTAAAATTCAGGTGACCTATTTCAAAAAAGAGCTTATTATGAAAACAATATTATTGGGTTTGTTATTATTACTATCTCTTACTTCCATCGCACAAAAGGGATTATCTCAACTTACTCCTTTATCCGCGTATAAAATTATCGACTTACGTGGTCAATCGGGTATAGCCGTTGATGATACCGGAAGGGTATGGATGAGTTTTTCGGGATATCAAGCTACAAAGATTAAGTATGTAAGCTCAACACTCGGACTACTTAGTATGGGTTCAGACAGTACCTGGAAACAAATAAAACTTGATAGCCTGGGTGGACCTAAAACTACTTATCTAACCGGTATAGAATTTATTGATCATGCATTATGGATGGGTTCAGACAAAGGGCTGATCCAAAAAAAGGGAAACGTGTTCAACGTATATAAAAATCCTGCTCCTCATTTGCCGGGGGATACAGTAAATGGCTTTTGCCTAAAGGGCAATGCAATTTATTTGGCTATGCAAAATGGTTTGCATGTATGTTCAAATATAACAGGGCAAGTATGGAACCAATACGATACCACAAATTCAACTTTACCCACCAATAAAATCTTTGCTGTTGATGTTCAAAACGATGGTATTGTATGGCTGGCAACTAATAAAGGTGTTGTGCGTTATGATGCAGCTAAGAATGAAAGCAGAATATTTAATAAAAATAATAGTGAGTTTTGGACTGATACCATTTTGTGTATTAAAGTGCTTCCGAATGGAGATGTGTGGGCAGGTTCTGTGAACAGTGCCAGTTTTCTTACAGACCCTTATACTAGCGGATATAATTTATATCCCGGAATATTTAAATGGGTAGGTGGAAAATTTAAAAATCTCATAAGCTTGTTAGGACTTTGTGATTTCGAATATATTACAAAAAACTCTTTTAATCAGATCTATAATGAAGGCAATAAAATATTGTTCAACGGAAGTGTTTATAAAGGCAATTATTTTGGTTACTACTCGGCCTTATATGAAACTGACGGACAAACATTAAGCAGGAAACCGTATTTGCCTAAACCATTTGTATTAGGTGACAGAATATTGATGACGCGGGCAGGTAATAAATACTTTTTATCTAAACCGTATGATGCAGTGCAGATATTAGATTTGAATACCTATACAGAAGACAGTTCCTATTATTATAAGAAACATGGAGTGGATTCGGCAACAAAAAATCCTATTGAGATTTCATCCGCACTTACTATCAATAATGTTTATTCACCTATACAAATAAGAGGCGATTTATTTACCGATGACCTTTCTTTTGAAAAAGGTTTAAGTGGTGAGAAAGGAAACTGCAAAAAGATTGCTACCGCAGCTGCTTTATGGATGGGAGGCATTGCTAATGGTAATTTGCACCTTGCTGCAGAAACCTACCGACAGAGCGGCTTGGATTACGCTGCGGGTCCTTTAAAAAAATTAAATGCAGGTTTAACCACAGATAGCAAAATAAAGTTTAACCATGCCTGGAAAGTGGAACAAAGAACCATTGAAACATTTAAATTAAATTATAATAAACCCGGATATATTATTCCGGAAGAAATTTTAAGCTGGCCTGCACATGGCGACAGTGCAAATGGATTTGCAGCTAACCTTGCACCTTTTAATGATATAAATAATAATGGGAAATATGAACCCATAGAAGGCGACTATCCTTTGATAAAAGGCCAACAACAGTTATTCTGGATTTTTAATGATCGCGCACCGATACACAGTGAAAGTGAGGGTATGCCGTTAGGGGTAGAGGTGCATGGCAGTTCGTATGCCTATGTATGCGATAAAGTTAATGCACAAAACCAGGATAAAGCTATTAACAATACTGTCTTTTTTCATTATAAAATCGTTAACAGGAGCGATACAATATACCGGAATTTCAAGGTTGGTTTTTGGCTTGATTACACTATAGGTTATAGTATTGACGACCGAATGGGAAGTAACCCCAAAGATCAATATGCTTATTGGTTTAATGGCGATACTTTGGATGAAACATTTCATGGGTTCGGAAACAAACTACCGGGGGTGGCAATAGTGATGTTAAAAGGAATGAAAGATTCTTTGAATGCTGATTTGAAAATTGGCGGGATGATGAGTTTTAATGCAAATCCATCTGTAAACGGCTTTCCAACACAAGCTGAACATTACTATAGCTATTTAAATAATAAATGGAAAGATGGCTTAAGTGTAACTTACGGAGGTAACGGCAGAGGTGGATCCGATTCAATGAATGTTTTTATGTTTCCTGGAAATAACGACATTTTAAATCGCCCGGTATGGGATGAAGAGTCGAATATTGATTTGAATGTTGACAGCAGAATATTATTAAACACACAAGGCATTACCCTAAAACCCGGCGAAGAGCAGGAAGTGGAATATGCCATTATATATACTCCTACAAACAGCAACGACAAAGAGTTTATTCTTGCAGAACTGCATAAGGATGTGATGAAAGTGAAAGGCTGGTATGCCGCAAATAATTTTCCTTCATGCAGCACCATTCCTTTGAGTTTAATGGAAGAAAACATAAATAACAAAGTTGAGTTGCTACTTTCTCCAAACCCTGCTTCACAAAACATATATTTAGAACTAAGCAATGCTGATCCGATAAAAGCTATTTCTGTTTATTCATTAAGTGGGATGCTTGTAATGAATGTGAAGGGAACTGATATTAAGAAGATAGATCTGAGCTCTGTGGCTGCCGGTTTATACTTTATAAAAGCGGAAAGCATGGACATGGTTTATGTTAAAAAGGTGATTAAAGAATAATTAGTTGATAGTTGATAGGCCATATTTAAAATCAATTACAAACACAATAGGCTTATCGATTATCGACCATGTACTATGACTTCTACAAATTAAATTATGAATGTAGTAACTACTAAATATAGATTAGGTTTTAAACTCTTTTAGGCTTTATTTTGAGTAACAAAAAGTATTGCAATGAAAAAATCACCTCTATTAAATTGTGCTAATTTTAAATGTTTTTTGCTTAAAACAATCCACTTTGTTTCATCATCATACCAGTCATTGGAGTAAACCTGTATAATTTTCCAACCGTTTGTAAGCAACAGATCGGGTTTAAAAAGGTATTGTTCAAGCAAGTCATTGCTTTCACAATGCAACGCATCATAAATTATAATACCGGCACAATAAGAAACATCGGTTGTTGCGAGACTAATTCCAATGTGACATTTAATATGTAACTGACCTATAAAAGTTTTTGTGATCAGTCCGTTTTCGGCAAGCACTTTTTCTATTGCTGTTATTACAATTGTTTGAACAGGGCCCATTAATTATGATTATTATTTACAAGAATTGTTTTTAAAACCTGGTTGGCCATTTCCATATCACCCTTACTTACCCATTCGGCATATTGCAAATACTTTCTGAAATAATTCGCCCCTAGCTATACCAGAGGAGGTTATGCAGATAAGTTAAAATCTATTCTTTATAACAATGAATATGGCATTTTAAAATTTAAATTATATGATCATATCTGGAGAAAAATTAAATAATCTTTGAAAAAGAGTAGCATCTTTATAAGCAACAAATCCACTCCTATTTTTTGAAGGAGATAAAATCTTTAATGTTTCTATTCTGTATAAATCTGGTTTTATTAAAATAAAGTTCAATATGAAAACACTAATTATGCCTGCCTTAATTTTAACTGCAATATGCTGTTTGCAAAATTGCAGGCGTGATCCATGCAAAGGGGTAGTTCCCCAAGAAAGAATCACAAAATTTAACATTGCTGATTCCCTTAAAGCGGCAATTCCTTATAATGGAAAAGATACATTGATTTTTGTTAGTGAAACAGGTGATACAGCCCGGTTGCTGGGAACAGGATATTATAATAATTATGAAGATGTTCAACTTGCCAACTATTCTGATTGCCCTGGAAGTAACACTAAAAGTAGATATGAACATGTCTATATGACATTTAAAGGGCCAAATCCATCAGTAAATGTTATTACTTATGAGGTTTATCAAACCCCTGATGGTATTTCCAGTGTTACGGGTGCTGAAATTACGATAAATAACTTTTATCACTCTGTTTTTAATTTTGAATACTCTTCTTTCTATAAGCCTGCTGAAGATTCTATATACATTAACAACAACTATGCTAAAGGAGGATATGCAGATGCGGCAAAAACCATTCTTTATAACAAGGAATACGGAATTTTAAAATTTAAATTATATGATCATATCTGGAAAAAAATAAAATAATATAAATAAACTAATAATCTTATGAAACAAATCTTTTTCATTTTAATGCAGTACTTGCCTTTATACGTTTATTGCCAATGCAATTTTAACGATCAAATGGGCAGCCCGCCTGAAGAATTAAACCGAAGACATCTTAACGACATTCATGACAATAAGGTGCCTGGCTTCCGTTACGGACATCCTTATACCATGTTTGTTAAAGGCGATGACTTTAATTTACTTTCTTCTCTTCAAAAAATCAGGGACAATATAAGACAAGGACAACCTTTCAATGTAAATACAAACACAAACGATTATGCTAATTTATATAAAGAAATTTGGGAAGCAACGAATGGAGATAATATCTATGAGCCAAATGCTTGTAACGATGCAGATGCCTGCCCTCATCCTGCATGGGTTAAAAACAATGCTATTATCTATTTAATAGGATTGAAAGTAGTCCAAGTTGGAACAAGTTAATAGGATATAAAAATGAGAGACTAATTTTACATCCATATAAGATTTCAGAACGTAAATGACAAATTAAAACAATAGCTACAAGTAGCTATTGTTTCAGAATAAAAATTTGTTAATCTTTGAAAAAGAGTGGCATCTTTATAAGCAACAAGAACATTCATATTTTTGGAGGTACATAAAATCTTTATTGTTTCTATTCTGTCTGAATCTGGTTTTATTAAAATAAGTTCAATATGAAAACTCTTACGCTTCCGGTCTTAATTTTAACAGCTATGAGCTGCTTTGAAAATTACTGGCGTGATCCTTGCAAAGAGGTAGTTCCCCAAGAAAGAATCACAAAATTTTACATTGCTGATTCCCTTAAAGCTACAATTCCTTATAATGGAAAAGATAC
>JACMQU010000100.1 GCA_014376805.1 Bacteroidia bacterium | reverse complement strand
TTCGCACTCCAATGAACCTTCGCCTAATTCAATTAATAGACACTTTTGTAAATATAAATTAATCATATAGGTAGGCCTTAAAAATACTTGGAATAAAATTTTTAATACAAGTATTTTTAATGACTTTTAAATATTGTAAAGAAAACACTTCAAAATATCAGTTAGTTTCAATTTGTACCTTAAGCTGTTACCACACTAACTTCTACATCAGGGTTACCCAATAAAAACACAGCCATATCGTCGTTCATAGTAAATCCTTTTTCCATTGTGTACATCCCTACTCTAAAGTTATTTCTTACATCAACAACATTAAACTTTAAGGAAGTTTTACCCGGGTTTGTTTTGATATTGGTTTCAATAAAATTTATAAATTTATTGTTAATGTGTTGTGATTGAATTTCTAACACTACTTGTTTGGTTAAAGCAGGTTTTACAGTATCAAGTAAATGAACCTTACTTAGTTTGAACTCATAAGTTTCGCTATTGTACCTTGTCATAAATCCACCTTCAACCAAAATTATTAATCCTTTTTCCAGATAGGCCGTGTACTTCACATAATCTTCGCTCCATAACATAAATTCTGTTTTACCACTGTAATCCTCAATGGTAAGAATACCGAATTTTTTACCGGTTTTAGTTAAGCGATGTTGGCAATCTACCACCAAACCCGCCAGACGAAACTGTCTTGCCGGGTTAGCATGGGTACTGATTGCCAATTTAAATTCATTATAATCAGCCAGTGCGGAAATATTATAATGCCTCATTTCAAACTTAAAATTATCTAAAGGATGTCCGCTCATGTACATTCCTGTTACTTCTTTTTCATAATCTAACTGCACTGCCAGGGGCCAGGGTTCGCAAGGCGATAATTTAGGAGGAACGATATCCGGCATCTGTAAATCGCCAAATAATGTATTGCTTGTGGTTGCATTTTGTAATTGAAAAACGTTGCCGAATTTTAATATTTTCTCCAAACCCTGCATATCTCCGGGCGCCTGGTGAAAATATTGTGCCCTGATGATTTCCGGAAAACAATCAAAAGCACCTGAATAAATCAAACTTTCTAAAGATTTTTTATTGGCAGCCCTTGTGTTCACACGTTTGGCCAGATCATAAATAGAACTATAAAAACCATGCTTTGTCCTTTCTTCAATAATATGCTCAATGGCATTTTCTCCTACACCTTTAAGTCCGCTAAAACCAAACCTGATCTCTCCTTTTTTATTTACAGCAAAGCCATTTTGCGATTCGTTGATATCCGGACCAAGAACGGTTAAGGACATGCGTTTACATTCCTCCATGAAAAACGTGATTTTTTCTATTCCCCCGGCATGGTTCAATACAGCAGCCATATATTCACTTGGATAATGTGCTTTTAAATAAGCAGTTTGATAAGCCACAAATGCATAACAGGTAGAATGCGATTTATTAAAAGCATACTGCGCAAAGGCTTCCCAATCGGTCCAGATTTTTTCTAATTTATCTTTTGGATGACCTTTTAAAGTAGCCCCTTCAATAAATTGCACTTTCATTTTATTTAGTACGGAGATCTGTTTTTTACCCATCGCTTTACGCAACACATCCGCATCACCTTTACTAAAGCCGGCAAGTTTTTGCGAAAGCAGCATTACCTGCTCCTGATATACAGTGATGCCGTAAGTTTCTTTCAGGTGTTCTTCCATATCCGGCAAATCATATTCCACCTGTTTTTTGCCATGCTTTCTGTCAATATAATCAGGGATATACGCCATAGGACCGGGGCGATACAATGCGTTCATAGCAATGAGATCATCAAATTTATCCGGTTTTAATTCCCGTAAAT
>JACMQU010000099.1 GCA_014376805.1 Bacteroidia bacterium | reverse complement strand
CATTTTCATCTCTGATTTTATATCCTCCTGAAAACATACGCCATTATACAAAAAAATATT
Organism: Bacteroidia bacterium; assembly: GCA_014376805.1. Taxonomy (GTDB): domain Bacteria; phylum Bacteroidota; class Bacteroidia; order UKL13-3; family UKL13-3; genus B1. The sequence goes on along the minus strand of JACMQU010000099.1, from coordinate 23,513 downwards.
GCTTTGTTTGGGACGGGTCACAGACCCTATTTTTCATTGTAAGTCGGTAGTTACGCAAGCTAAACTACCGACAGGAAACAGCATGAAATTTTGCAACCAAAAACAGATTACTGATAGTTGGGACCAAGAAATTAGAGGAAAATAGGTAATTACCAATTTGAGATGAAATATTCATCTTCAATCGGATATGTTTTAGGCTCGATCCCATTTGAAATAAAATATTTGATTTCTATAGTATTTTGTGTTATATCAGGATGATTTGATAATGACTTTGTGAAAATAATTTTTTCTCCATCAATTTTAATAAAGTCATCATTTAGAATGTTATTAATTTTTTTTGGAAAATAAATAGCTTTATTATTAGGATTAATATTAAATCTAATTGTGTAATAATTACTAGAAGAATTGTTATTTTTTGAAATTTTATAAGCATAACAACAAAGAACTTTTATTTTTGACTTAACGGATACTATAAAAAGTTTTCTCATTTCTGTAAATCTGTCAGATGTTAATCCAACCAAAATATATAGAGTATCATTAACCTTTATAGATTTACTAATCATAGGTAATGTTCTAAATATCTGATTAGAGCCTTCATATCCTCCAAACGCTCTGATTTCATTCTTTTTTAATTTTTGTACTGAGTCTTGCTTTGCTAACAAATTTATTGCATCCTGATTAATTAAAGGTTTTACTACTAAAGTATCATGTTTAGAAAATAGCTTGTAATTGCTTGTAATTGTCTGACCACCAAACTCTAAGTTATATGAATATGACAAATGGCCATATTTATCCCTATAAGTATACTGATCATAATAAGAAGAATAATTTTTCTTAATTATGATATTCTCTTCCTGCCTGTAATTTTTCTGAGAAAAACATGCAGAAGAAAAAATGATTATTTTTAATAATAATAATGGGTATTTTAACATTTTATTTATATCGAGAGAGGTCTTGGAATCTTATTTGATTATACCTTACTGTTGCCATTCTAAAATATGCTCTATAAGTCAAACCAGGACTTAAACCTAGAGCACCATATTCTTCTTGTGTTTTCTTTAATGTAGTATATTTTAAGGTACCAAGGGACCAGGATTTATTATTAGTTAAATAAGTCTCAGAATTATCAGTACCACAATATGGTTTAGGGTCGTATGGATTATTAAAATACATGTATGTCCAAAATACCAGCTCATCTTGCGAAGGGGTGCCGTAATGGAGTTTTGTGCCCAATTTTAACATTTGATCCATTGAAAATTTAGAATAACCTTTTGAAGCTAACATTGCGCTTTCCAAAGTTGGATAATCATACCATCTCACCAGGTATCTTTCATTACCATAATAAAGATTCCTAGCACAATTCAAATCTTTTTCATTTGATAAAGACAAATTATATTTTACATCAAAATTAGTCGGAATATACCCACCATTTTCTAACTCCGTTTGTTTTTCTTTGATAAATTCCAGACCAAAATAGCTATAATTAGTAAGAGGCGAAACTGTATTATTGTAGGTTGTTGCACTAAAATTATTTGGATTTCCGTCTGCCATTTCTGCAAAGTCAAATGCCCTATATGCACCTTCCATAATAGTAAATGTATAGTTCATAAACCTATCTGGGTCTGTAGCCCCCAAGTAATTTCTTAAATCTGGATAATTATACCAATATCTTTCAAATTCATAAGGTTTGGCAATACCATAAATCGAATTAATAAAACTCACTACTTGTTTATCATTGGTCGGATCTATTAGCTGTTTGTATTTTGTATAAATTGCATCAAAATTATTTGACCCTGGCAAGGTATTTACTTTGACGTACTGAATGTATTTCCCAGTGGTCTGTTTCTCCAATAAATCCGTTGTTGATGGCTCAAATGTTACATCAAATGTACCTGTAAATAGATAAGACTCTAATGCTGCTAATTTTAAGGCTAATTGAGCGTCAGTTATGGTTATTCTTACTGCATCATTTCCGTCTCTATTTATTAGTGTTATAGTATTAGCTGTTTTTTTATACCTATTTATAGGAACTAAAACAAAGTTTTTAACAGCAGAGGAAACCAAACCTTCAATTTTTATTTGGTCTATTGTTACACTTGAAATGCTAATATTAATATCGTTAAAAGTTGCTAAAGTTGGGGTAACCTGCAATTCACACTTTTTGAAAAATGTACTCTTTATCATATTTAATATGTCAAGAACAGTAGTTAATCCGGCCAAATTACCATAACAAGGTGTACCTACAGATAAAGCATCTTCATCTCTCTTAAATATCCCCCAAACATGCCCCGGATCATGTATTTGGTCCCATTGAAATTTCCAGAGTTCACTGCCACCAGTATAGTCCATCAGGTTTTGGGTAGCACCTCCCTTTTCGGGGTCGCCCAAACCTAAATAAGGGTTAAAAACATGTTCTAACATGTGGGCGCCATGTCCAAGCTCGTGAGCAGTTGTTGTTGCTATTACACTGGTTGGTTGCAGTCCGTTGTTGCTACCAGTTCCAATATACAAGAAACCAAACTTCTCTTGCTGTGGCATTTTACCTAGTATGCTGCCTTCGGTACTTCCAGGCTGTGGGGCCTGATTTATTAGGAACATGTAAGCGTTGGGGTCAGTAGGGAGGTCACTTACGGTATTATTTGGATCGCTTATATATTGTTGAACCAAAGTGTGTTCGGTGCTTGTATAATTATTAGAAAATGTACCCGATTTACCCATCTGAATAGGGTCCACAAATACTGTTGGAGTAGTTGCTAAATTAACATTCCATTTTACCCCTATCCGACCATATACGATGTTTAGTTTAGTTTCTATCTCTGTTTTTATAGCACTATAATCTGGCTTGTCGGTAGCATTAGTAACAACGGGTACTAGTGTTAAGTTAAATTCTTTCAAATTGTAACTGGGAACCAGCAACTTTCCTATGGTATACTTGCCATCGTAAACGGCGTATATTTCCTGAGCGTCTCCACCCGGGCCTCCTGCCAGGATAATCGTGGCTGTGGTTTTATCTGCACTCCAAGTAGCTTTATAGGCAATACTTGGCTTTGTAGCGTCTACCGGGTGGTTTACAAACTGGATTAGATTGTATTTAGTTGCACCTGTACCCGGTAAAAAGTTGGCAGTTACTATATCAGTTTTGTTTGGGAGAATAAGTTTGGAAGGCACACGGTATATTTCATTACCGTTTGGAATAGATCCGTATTTGGCCTCCAGTGGCAGTTTGTCTTTAAATAGAGATTGAAAGGCATCAAAATCATATTTGGCTGTTTTATTTTCAGTAAAAACCACTTTTCCTTTGCTCATATCTGGTATAAAAGCCGTTTCCATAGGTTTTTTGGCAGGATCATGAGTGGTGGCGTCCGTATTGGTCGCTGTAAGTACGGTTCCTATTTCTGTATTTGTTGTATTATCAGTCACGGTAGTACCACTAATTGTTACATCACCACCTGTTGCAGCAGGCCCCTCACCTGTTATTACTTTACCTACATTATCACCTCCCGCGAAATATTTTTCTGCTTCGGTTAGTACTTTGTCTACTTGATCCAGACCTGTCTGTACTACAGAGAGCGTATTGTTGACTTTATTGGCGAAGTCTTTTACCTGGTTTGCTACATCTTTGCCAGCCGGGTAAAGTGTAATATTTCTTACCAGTATTTGCCCACGGCACATGTTTTCATTGGCATCTACAACCACATTTTGAAGTTCAACCTCCGTATCAGCATAGTTGGCAAAAGGAAGCAAAAGATAACCTACAGATGCATTTTTAATATCAATGATTACATCAAAATCGTTCGCATGAATAGTACGGCCTGGAGTAGGGCTGTTAGTACAGGTATTGATATCGTATTTGGGAGGGCCCTCGGGTTGGCCACAGGCAAAATTGCTTTGTACTGGTGGCGTTGGGTTGGTGGTAAAGCTGATAAATGCGGTTTTGTCAGACTTATCTGTGCCACATAAAGCTTCCAGCTGTACTTCATAAGATTGGGAGGCCTTTAAACCATTGATAGTTGCCCCTGTCGGAGTTGGCGATGCAGTGTTTACATTTTGAGTGTAGATGACGGATGGGCTGGCAGGGTTCCGGTAGTAAAGCTTGAAGGAAGTATTACTGGTACCAACTGTCCAGGACAAGTTTACCGATTTATCAGTCACCGAATTCGCTGCAAACGCAGTAGGCATTATACAATCTTTAGACGTTGGTGCAGGAATTACCAGATCGAACGTACTACGGCTACTGGCAATGGTGTACTTCCCATCCGGACATTTGGCTTTAACAATAAACACATATTTGCTTTGTGCCGGTGTTCCGACAACAGTACTTGTGGCAGGTATTGCCGGAATAATGGTGAGTGAGCTAAGGGTTGTAGTATTTGGCACTGAAAGCAGGCCTTTACTTACCACGACATTTGTCCATGATGATTCGGCAGTGGAAGAATTTGCCTCTCGTGTATAAGAAATAGTGTATTCGGTGGCACCCGGAACTTTGTCCCAAAGCAAATTTACTTCAAAAGAGCCGTCTGAGTTTACAGTTTTAATCTCAGCGACATTATTAGTAGGTGGGAAACAATCGCCTGTAGATGGGGTTACATCTGGCACCATTGGTGTAGGTGTTTTAAAAACAAAAGGAACAGTTTCCGGCTTATTTCCTGTTCCACAATTGAATACGATTTTAGCATCATACTCCTGGTTATCGTCCAGGTTAAGGTCTAGGGTGGGTTTGAGGTTATCGGCCATGGTGGCTTTTACCAGAGGGAGTACACCTTTTTGGGCATACCAAAATTCAAATCCACCAGTGTAATATGGCCCACCATTCCAGGTAACAGTATAAAATTTAGGAGCTACGCCTGGTTTGATTGCAAAGTTTAAAGGACTAGGCACAGCACATACTCCTTTATACCCATTATCGAGATTGAATTCTATTCCTGTAGAGGTTTTTAACAACACAGTAGATGCATTGGGGCATTTAGCATCCACCCGGTAAGTACTACCGTTTGGCACTTGAAGGGTACTTCCCAGGTTATATTCAGCAAGTATTATTTTGTCTTGTATTTGTGTGAAGGTATTATCTAATTCTTTGCGGGATAAAGTATAGTAGGAAGCTGAAGGAATGGCTTCCCAGGTTATTTTCTTATCAGTCGTAGAAACAACATCAGAAACTATAATATGCTCTGGCTTTATATCTGTCGGGCAATCTTTTGGTATAAGTTGTGCATTGCCAACCCGTAGAATATCTGACACCTTTTCAGGGGTATTATCAACCTTACAAATAGTTTTGATCTGAATATCATAGACTGTATTAGGTGTAATCACCGGACTTGTAAACTGCGTGACGTTAGTAGAAAAAGGCAATGAATAGCTATTTTGTCCAAATGATACAGGATATGGAAGTTCAAAACGGTAGATACCAGTAGCGGCACCACTACGTGGCTTGTATTCAAGCTCGTAAGCGGTAATTTGAAACTGCGTTCCTGATATTAGTGGCAAAAGTGGATCGTTCCAATTTATTTTCTGAATTCCCTCTGGACCTAAAGCTGAAATGGTTGCACCTGATACTTTAGGGCAGGAAATATTGTAGGTAAATTTATTTACAGTACTATATCCATTTGTTCCACCTTTGAAATAATTTTTGCCTCCATTTGTTACATTGTTAGAAAGTACGGCATTGTTCACATCCCTCAATTGTACCTGCCAGGCGTAGGTATGACCTATTTTCAGGGGCAAATCGGCTTGAGTAAGTTGATAATAAGGAAACATTACGTCAGCATTCACAATCGAAAGTGGAGAAATTTCAGGGGTGCTTTGCATTGCTGCATTTTCATCTGTACTTCCATCCATGTCTACCAACCTGAAATGGTACATAATAGCCGATCCATTTGGCAGAAGTGTATTTGTATGGCGAGGTGTCCATTGGAACAGCATATTCTGTGGGCTTTGTACAGACACAGGCGCATCATATGAAGGTAAAATGAGCATTGGAGGTTCTATGAGAAAAATGGTCACAATGCTAAATCCTTGGTTTGGGTTTGAAAGAAGCTTTCCGGCAACATTGGCATCGGTACTTTCAAACACTTGCAAACTAAATGTGTAAGCTTGTTCCTTTAATGCTACTTCAGGGGTTCCAAGAGCTGTAACCAATTCAGAAATGATGTTTTTGCCCGCAACTGAAGTAAGATCAACTTGCTGACCTTTATAAAGAATTATTTCACTTGAAGATTCTGCAAAAGTACCATCAACATACAACCGTACCTTTACCTTCAGCATATCCTTCGTTGGGTCTTGTAATCTAACATATGCTTGCACTTTGTTACTAGCAGCAGCGTAATCAGATAAATAAGGGGAGAATGGTGGATTCACCACTAACCGCGATTCAACTGGATAGGTAAACGTTTGAGCCTGAATATTTTCAACAAATAAGACACAAAACAAAAAACTTATTAACCACCAATTACCCTTAATGCCAAACAAAGAAATGCAATTTGAAAAACTGTATTTTTTCTTCTCTTTGATTTGATTTAAATTATTTTTCAATCGGTTCATGATTTTTGTATGTAGTAATTTCGTGGTATTTTGTTTGTAGGAATTTTTCATTCTCCCTATTTTCTGCTCTTTAATTTAAATTCTTTCAATCTTCAAAAACTAATTCATTCTCCTCTGCCAGCACCACAGTACTTATCTTTCAAAACGAATAACCGTAACCTGCCGAAGCTATAAAATCGTTGATAGGCCTTACAAATCCAGTTTCTAATCCTGCATTTGGTTTGGCCATTCGTGTGTAAGTAAGAGATATATTAAAGCCGTGCTTTTTCTTTAAAGTATAAGAGTTATTTTGCGAAACACTGACCAAAGAAGAAGTCGCTATTCCACCTGTATATACTTTGTTCCAGGATCCGTTTATCCCCGAGCGAATTTGGTCTTTGAAAAAAGTTTTGTTTAGCCCGGCAGTAGGACCTGCAAAAAGGATGCTCTCTTTACCTGCCCCTGAAATGTTTCCGTTCACACCAATTGTAAAACCCAATTTCTTTTTTGGTAACTGGTGGTTGTAACCCAAATTACCGTTGTAAAATGTAGGGGAATAAAGTGTTTGTGAACTCGTTTTCTGAGATGATAATTGTACACTTCCACCCAGATTGATACTGCTTTGAGTATTTTCATTACTGCTCAGAACACGCATCACATTGGCTTGTGCACTTTGTGAAACCAAAACAAAATTCAGCGTATCAGTAGGATTGGTGTATAAAGAATTTACCTGAGACACCGGTCTTACGTTGGTATATGATTGGAAATTTGAAAAAGAAGTAGAGATATTCCATTTTTGGTTAGGATTAAAACCAATATTGAATGCACTTACCCAACGACTTTGGGTAGAAGCTTTTGAACGATCTAAATTATCCAATTGCTTACCTAAATTGACTCCGATACTTAACTTGTTTTTAAAAAGAGCAGTGTTCGCGTTGAAAGTATAGCTTTCTAAATCATTGTTGAAAAAATAGGCCCCCAAACTTTTATAGCCAGGATCTATACGTTCATAAGCAATCCCGAAATTAATTGTTTGTAACTGGTAGTTGACCCCAAATTTCATAGCATTGTAGTAGTTGGTAGAGTTTCTCCTTTGTATCAGGAATATATTATTTACCCCGCCTGACACGTTTACTCCTTCACTGCGGACATCACGGGTAAGAGCACTGCGTGCCAAATCCACGCTTGCAGTAAGATGTGATCCTATTTTACGTTTTACATTTACGCTAAGAGCGAAATTTTCTTGGGGTGTAATGGACAATGGATCCAGGGGTGTTTCGAGTGAATTGGCATTGTCCCTTGCTGTAAATACCGAAAATCCAAGTGTTGTTCTTTCGCCAATGTTTTCAACTTTTAATCCCATGCCATAGCGTTCATAAGACGGTCTGTTATTAGTCCCCATTTCTACTGCTTTTAACATGCGGCCATACATAGCGGCTATTTTCCATTCCTTTGAAGGCTCTACTTCAACCCCTGCACCAAGAAACTGATGCCCACCCAAAGTATAAGGTGAAAACGTCATATTTCGATAGCCTAAATGTGCCGTTATCCATTTGTATTTAGGACTGAGTCCTATAATATTAAAAGGTTGGCCATAACCCAATTTCTGATTGGAATAGGTTGCTGTAAAAGGAATAGATAGCCCAGCATAGCTTACTGTTAGTCTGGCAGAAAGAAAGTAATTGTAAGGATCTCTACGGTTATTGACCCCATCAGACAAATAAAATTGCTGATTGGCAGATACTCCACCTGTTACCTTAAAGCTCTCTTTTTTTCCAATCTGAGCTATATCCTGAGCGTGAAGCGTTTGCACATAAACACAAACCAATGTACACTGACTTATACATACTTGCCTCCAAACACCTAATAGGCATTTAGTAATAGTTTGTAGAAAGCAATGTAAGTTTGGCATCTTGAGCAAATTTAAAAAGATGATTAATTGACAATCTGACGAACTGTTTTAACATCGTTTTCCATTTCTACCCGAACTACATAAACTCCTCCTGGCAAGGTATTAAATCCTAATACACTGTACTGGAATTTGTAAATACCGTTTACCAGCTCCAAGTCCTTTTTAGTAAAATCCAAACGTTGTAGCGCTACACCATCCTGCACACGGCTTATGTAAATACTGAATGGTTTAGGTTCAAGGTTCGTTTCAAACGATATAATTGGATTTACACTTCCACGAGTGAAGGGATTAGGATACATTTGGAAATTTTCCATGACAGCGCCAACTAGTGGAATAGTCTGGTCTCCTTTATCACCTTGCTCACGATTGATAATGGTAATTTCTTTTTTCGCACTAAAACTACACTGATTATCATGTGTAATTTTTTGAGAAATGGTATACTTACCAGAGTTAGGGTAAGTGATCGCCTGATATTTTCCTACATCCCCTGGACTTACCGTGGTTGGTAAAATAACGGTGGTACTAGGTTTCAAATTAGCTAAACCCCAGTCCCATACTGTCACCTCTTTTGTGCTGTTAGCAGCGATAGGCTTAGTATTGTCTAAGATAATAAGTGGCTCATTTACATAGCCAGTTTTATTGACCAAGAAGTCGGGCGTAGAGGGTGCAGTATAATGTGTGAAACTAAAGTCCTTACTCACTGAGCAGTTAGGGGATACCGCCTGGTCACTTATCGTAAGCCTGAAATCACCCTTATCTTTTACACTGGCAATGAAAGATGTATCTGCATTCCATGGCGAAATAAAATCGGGCTTAGTTGAGTAACTACTACCTGATTTTTGTTCCCATTTGTAATCCAAAGTTTTATCCTCGAAACCAGAATTCAATTTTGTAGTAATTCCCGGACAAACCTGATAAGAAGGTATCAATGAAATTGTCATGTCACACAATAGATTATTGATACTTACAGTACCAAACTCTGAACTATTTCCACCTGGTGTTGTATATGAAGCCACAAAATATGAAGCATCTTTTAGGCTAAAATGATCTTTGAATATCTTTATTTCCCATTTGCCATTACTTAAATTTTCAGCATCGCCTACATAGACGAGAGATTGTTGTTTATTACCCAATATTGAGAATGAAATTTTTGGACCTGGTGTGCCTGGTACAACAGGTGACGGTGCAGTGAAGACTTCAATTTTACCATCTTTTGCCGTGTGATCTATAAGGAGTTTGATGTATTGATTGTCAAGTACCGCTCTTTCAGTGAATACAGGAATGATTTCTGTCTTGTTATAGCTAATTCCTTTACCAGCTAACTCATTTCCTGATCTAATAGTATTTTTAGTAATCGTCAAAATCGGTTTGGTACTTGATGAAGAAATACTAATTCCATTTGAAGATTCGCCATAGTTACCAATAATGTTGGATGCCACTAGCTCTTCCGTTGATTCAAAGAATTCTATCGCGTTTCCATTTATTGGTAAATATTTATCTACAGGCGGTTTATCAGTTTCTATCACCTGGTAGTGTCCAAAATGATTTCCAGATATTTTATCAAAAGCTCCGTTATGAATTTTTACTGCAGTACCAATATTGGCCACTGAATTGTTCACATAGCTATTGCTAAATGCATATACACCAGCTTGCGAAAAGCCAATACTTAAACTGGTTTTATTTTCATTCAAAACGTCCTTTAAGGCATTGCTCCAGCCTATATTGTTCTCAACAAAAATGTTATTACGGGAAGTATATTCTATAGGTGAACTATTACGATCTGCAGGAGGAAATGTATTTGCAGGTGCATTAGCAGCATCTATACCATATAAGTAAAATCCAGCACCATTCTCATTTGTTGTGGGTTCTGAAAGTGCGTATATATGGTTTCCTTTAAACAATGTACTGGATACCCCTCTTAATTTGAAGGCATTATTCATATGAGTACCCTGTGTTGGTGCCTCTCCTATTTTCTCAACTCCAAACCAGTTGTTTAGGAATTCATTTCCATCTGATGCTGAATTCGTTTCGAACAGAATGCCTGATTCATACACATTTTTAAAACAGTTGCCTTCAATTTTGGTCTTAGTCAAAATTAACGGCAGCTTCACTCCTACTCCAACATGATCAAAGTTGTTATTTACTAATTTGATACTGGCAAGATTTACATCATTTGAAGTTTCATCTGACAAATCTTTTGTGGCATCCCATCCTACTTTGTAGCCAGAAATAGTACAAGTTTTTGTTCTAACTACTTTATCAGTTACAGGGTATTTATCAGTTGCAACAGGATCTTTATCTCCAGTTACTTGCTTTTGACTGATTGCTACTAAACCTTTCCAGTCGCTATCCAAAACAGGTGGCGTAAAAGAGCCAGGCATTTCAATAACAATGTTATCTAACTTGGCTTGCCCAGTATTCAATTCAATACCTTTAGGAAAACCGCGTAAAGTAAGATCAGATAGTTTAGTTGAATCCCCACAGAATGGCTTAACGTTTATTCCAAATTTACTCTCTGGGTCTGCAGTGGTTGGTGTCATTGCACTTGGCATTGTTACAACAATACGCTCGTTTCTAGGCTGTGTGGCTCCTTTAATATCAAACCCAGAATAGTTATAAATCTCTGGCAAGTAAGATGAAAGCACAATCACTTGTTCGTTGTTTACAGCTGCATCTTGAATATCAAAAATCACTTCGGCTCTGAAATCAGTACCATTTACACAATTAAATGCATTGCGTAACGAACCCGGACCAGCATCATCTCTGTTTTTAACAATACATTTTACATCTAATGCACTTATCAGCAACAGTTTACTTAATTCTGAAGTCCCTTTATTCAGTGTGGTATTTTTACCTGTCCCTGTAACCGTAATAAAAAGTTCATCTGGGGCTCTGTTCCAATTCTTTGGGATTTCCCACTCCCAATGTCCATTCGCATCTGCAGTAGTTCGTTCTACTATTATCTCTTTGGTATCGGCTTCTTTATTAGCCGAAGGATCTTGTAAGTCGGAAGGTATGGTTTTACCCGAAATGAAAAGTTCGATAACATCATTCGATTCTGCTTCTCCTGACACTATTCGTACTGGAAGCGGTGGTGTAGATGGCCAGGGTGTGTTTTCATCAAAAGGGCCTCCATTTTTCCAGATTGTCTGAACTTTCAAACCGTAAGGAGTTATTTTCCCGCCATTCGATTGCAAATTCACATCATCCCTTTTAATATTAATGGCTTTTGTCTCATCATTATTTCCTTGAATGAGATTACTTTCCATTATTACATTGGAAGATTTAGTCAGGTAAATACCGTTTGCTACGTTCGTTCCAGTATTCTTTAACAGTTTAATTTCACATTTTTTAATTATCACATCTGCCAATGATTCACCTATGATTGCATGACCTTTGGTCGTAAAATGTTCGTTCTGCAAACTGATGTTTTTCCCACTTATCTTTATCCCATTTCCCAGGAGATTGACATATTGATTTTCAAATAAATCTGCCCTGCTAATAGAATAAAGCTGAATAGCTTGTTCATGAGACCGTAAATTGAACGAATTGCCAATAATGGTACTTGTATTTGCTTTAGGTAAGAGTATATAAGAAAGTGTAGACAGACTGGATTTTACTGTATCTGTGAAAACACAATTCGTTATATAGGATGTTTCTACTTCAGCGATTTCCAGTACTTTTTTGGTATCCTTTTGGTTACCATCCAGTGTATCCTTGTCTAAACTAAATGTTTCAACTTTGGCTGCATTTATCCAGTAATTTCCAACATTATGCCATTTTGTATCGGTTATAGTTATAGATCCTACCTCTTTATCGGCATTATTGAAAGCTGAAACTACATTCCAAAATTCAGAATTACCTCCTATTGTAATTGAAGAAAGTTTTGCAAAATCTGTTTGAATAATGCGATCCAGGTCATAAGCTTTTACATTGTTTAAGGTAGGAGCATCCAGGGTTGAAAATGCAGCTGTTTTTAGCACATTTACAAAAGAAGACCCGGTTCCAGTTGGCATCAGCTCTTTGTCGCTAACATTCCGTTCCACTACCGCCTTTTCTATAGAAAGCTTACCACTTTTAATTTGTACAGCTGTTTGAAGACCGGCAAATTTATTTTTCGCCAATTTAGCCGGAACTCCGTCTGGTATTTCAATTTCAAGTCCGTAGGCAAGTGGTTGTGTAATATCTTTCGGAACAAGTCGTAAATAAAACTCCGTTGGAGAAGTGTAAGCCCTATTCTTTCCTGACCAATCAAATCCTTTACTATTTGTCAATGTCGGTAGCAAGCCTGTAAGTGGAACATCTAATTTTGTATCCCCACTGACATGTGTAAGTATTGTGGCCTTTTCAGGTGCCATGTTTGCACAAACAGCAGCTGCACGGGTAGTTCCTTCTAAAGGAAATTCATTGTCTCTTAAAACAGAAGTACCTGCATTTGCCACATAACCATCTGCATCCAGGAATACAGTAGCTAAAGGATCAAACAAATCACGGGTATTTGAAATATAGCAATTACCTATTGCCAGCATTTTGCTCAATTCGGAAGTATTGTTGTTCACATCTGTAGCAGTCGCAACCAGGTAAGTTGTTTTGGTTTGGTTTGCAGACTCTGTAATGTTCAATGACCAATTCCCATTTCCATCACTGGTAGTTTCGCCCATAAGCACAAGAGCATCCTGAGGAAATCCATTTGTAGTATAAGCATGAATATTGCTATTGGCTCGTGCTTTTCCTGTAATTGAAATTAAGGTAGGATCTGTACCTCTGGTGTAAGAAATAGCATAGGGTCTTGAAATGTTATCATTGGCATTATTCGCATTTACATTATCTATGGCCAAATGATTGGGTACGTTTTCAGATTCTTCGTTGTGAATAAATATGTTGTACACCATTTTATTCTGCTGCCCTTTATTTTGGATACCTCCTTCTGAATTGTACATGATAGTATTTCCCAGATAAGAAGGTCTTGTCACAGTTACCGTTTTACCATCCTTACCAGTTTCCGTTATCGTGTTCATTTCCGATTTTCCTAGAACATTGTTATTTCCAAGTAATACAATACCCAGGTTATTACTGATTTTTTTGTCCCTGTTTCCAATAGTATTAGCATTTATTTCATTGCCATTGGATTGTATTTCCATTGCGGTAGCGCAGTTGTATATGCTATTTCCGGATATTTTAACTTTAGGAGATGTGGAAGAAACATAAATACCTGTACCCAAGCCTACTTTGACAAAACTTTTTACCTTGCTTACGGGATCTATTACTTCTTTTTCATTAAAAATTTTATTTAAGGTCAATTCTGATACTAAAACAGAACCGAGGCCCTCATTAATATCAATACCTTTTGTAGTAAAGTTTTTAATGGTATTGTTTTTGACAATTGATCCAGGAGCATTTTCAGCTGAAATTCCTAAACCAGGACCAAATTCGTTGCCTGATATATTATTTTCTGAAATATCGGTTTTAGAATTGGTTGCCGATACAGTAAATAATGCAGTGATACCAGTTGCCGCTTGTATGCTTTGTAATGGCTTGTTCTTGTAAACAATTGTATTTCTTTTGATTATAGGGTTAGAACTTGGTAGTTCAGAATGATAATATATTCCAGCATCAGATACTGATCCTAGTATGTTATCGTTTATGTTCACCACCTTATTGCCGGTTGATATTATTCCAACCATATAAGGTGTACCTGAAAATGTATTCAGTTCTACCGTACTGCCTTCTGAGGAAATTACCGAACATCCAACTGTTTTATCCAGGCTGTTGCTGGTTTTACTAAAACGGTTATTTATGATTTTTGAAGATGTACTACTAGTTAACGATATGCCAGGATTTGGACCAGACAATTCGTTTAGTTCTAATAGAAATCTAGGACTGTTATTTATCGAGAATAAATAATCAGAAAGAATATCCACCTCTTCAGATGTAGTTGTATTTTGTTTTGCCTGTACATCTTGTGAATTATTACATATCATCACAATAGCCTTTGTATTTAGCTTCAATTTATTTTTAAAAACTAATGTTCCATTTGCAAACGATGCATTTGTAAAAACAAAATCGCCAGCCACTTTAGGATTTGCTTTATTATCTCTTAGGACAGAACCTGCCGACTGAGAAATACTTATTCCCGTTCTTACTTCTTTAAAATCACAATAACTTATTTTAGAATTATTACTATTATTGATCGCTATGGCAGTTGCCATTTTGTCAAAAACCAAACCATTCACCTTCTGATATCCAGAAAGTGATAATCCTCCAAGAGAGATCCCTTTAATTGTTACCTGTGGGATACTATCATTTGTGGCATTTATAAAACCAGCTTGGCTCGCTGCATTGATTACTGAACCTAACTTTGTCAGTGGTGGCAAAGAATTCTTCAATTGAATTTCTTTCGACATACCAGATGGTATTCTAAAGCTTATTACAGAACATCCATTTGGAAGATTGGCATTGGTAATTTCACTTCTTAACGTATTCTTAATTAATGCTGGCGGGGTGTAATCCAAATTACTACTTACGATACACGTATTCAGTGTATAGGTTGTACTTAGTTCTGAGGTATTTCCACTTTTGTCACGAGCAGTGGAGGTAAAATATTGAGGACTACTTAAATCGTTGAAATCTGCATAATTAAATGGCACAACCATTGTCCCGGTAGCATCAATGACATAAGAGCCCAGTAATTTAGTAGCGCATTGAACTTTATCACAACTACTGAACAATTCTAAAGTATCACCTGCTTTTGCCTTAAGTCGAAGATAAAATTGTTGGGCAAATGCATCTTCAAAACTGATAACCGGATAGGCATAGTTATTATTTGCACCTAGATTTAGGAGGATGGATCTTGAAGAACCCGTCTGAGCCTGAAATATATTTTTACTGATTCTTATTTGTTTTGAAGTGAAAATAGAAACGCGACCATTCAAAGAAAACTTGTTATCCTTTATATCTGAGATAGCAGAAGTTCCGTTAAATGTTAGCGTAGAGCCAAGGAACTCATTTTTTAAAATTTTATGATTGTTGCCTTTTGAAACAGTTAAGTTTATCGCATCAAATTTTAAATTCTCTACTGTAGTTGCGGCTGAATTCACTGTCAAAGTCGGGGCAAGACTTCCCTTTTTCAAAGTTATAGAGTTAGGAGTAGCGCCATTTATCCATTTCTTCGATTGAGCATCAAATATTTTATTAAACCCATCTATCCAAACACCCACACTATTTGTTAATGTTAATGCAGGGCCTGAGGAATTGAAAATCAAACTTAAATCACTCAAGTTATTTGTCACAGGCAATCTAAACTCAATTTTAGATTTCACCGACACACTGTTTACACAAGCAATTGCATCACGTAAAGAGGTTTTTCCTGTTGGTGCTGTTTCGGCATTGGTTGTTACAAAACACACATAAAAGCCTGTTGCATAGATGGAACTTAGCCTACTAGTATTCCCATCAACATCTGTTGCAGTAGCAATAAAACTAAAACTTTCATCTGCACTATAATCCAGAGCATTAAGTGTGAGAGACCAATTTCCACTTCCTGCTATACCATCTGTTAAAAATTTCGTGGCATTTTGGCTTTTTCCATTGCTAAGGTAAAGCTGGATCAAGTCTGTACTTGACTGACAAGTACCGCTAATCACTAAATTATTCCCTATGTATTCGTGTTTTGTTATGGCAGGGGTTAATTTGTTTTTTTGAACTAATGCACTATTAAAGAAAATAGCAGCGGGTGGTACGGAAAGCGAGTTCTGAAAACTACCCTTTGTGAACGTGTTTTTTTCTGCAATTCCAGTTAGGAAAACATTGTTTTGTGCTGTTTTACCAAATGCACAATTGTTAAATCGGTTATGTATTCCATTTATGTTAATTAAGCTTTTAGTGGTGCTGCCAATCTCAGTCCCTAGCTCGTCCGTACCAAACTTACAAGACTCAAATGTTGAACCATTTATTAATGAAATATCTGTTTTGATAACAACATTTTCATTGACGGTATTAGCAGTGAATACAGTATTCAATTCATTTTCCTCAGTAATGATGTTGATGGCTGTTACAAATTTTTTCAGGCCAATTGCTTTAATTTTAATTTGATCTGATGCAAAATCTAAACCAGTGGCCAGCGGAGAAACTCTATCTTTAGTTTGAAGCCAAATTATTGGTTTTTTATCTACAGTATTATACCCTAACTGAGTTGTTCCGTCAATATTTACATTTAAATTAATTTTAGGCAAAACCGTTTCAAGGGAAATCAAATAAGGGCTTGCCTGATTAGGAATTTCAAAATTTATATTTCCGCATTCTCCGGCGTTTGCCCGGGTAATGGCCTCCCTTAGAGAATTAACTTCGTGATCTGAGGTATTTTTAACAATGCAAGTGCAAGTAGGACACAGTTTAGCTAAATTACTTTCTTTTGAAGTTCCGTTAATCGTGCTAGTTGCTGTTACTCTTATGTAATAGAAATCATTTACTTTAGTTAATGACGATACATCAAAATCAAAATTTTCTTCTGTAGAGTTTAAAGTATAACTGAATAAAAATTTATTCAGTTGAGTTCCTGTTGGGCTTGATTCAAAAACTTCAATAATATCTTTGGCTGTTGCCTTAACTCTTAACCGTATTTTATTACCTCTTAACTGCATGGAGGTTATGATAGGTGCCACACGGTTTCCATTACCTCCTGCTAAAGTAATTGCATTAGCAGATTCTGAAAACAAAGTAGTTCTTGTTAGCACATTGCCTATTCCTGGGTTCTTGATGCTTACACAAACAGGACCTGATTTTGTATATTTTTCCTCCTCAATAATATTGCTTTTAGAATTATTTAAGAATTCTAAAGAAGCAATATCGCTTTTGATAATTGTCGAGTAAACTCCTTTCTTGATTTGATTATTGGAGGAATTATCTAAAACTATGGCTTGTAATGGATGGTTAGTAATAGTATTAGTATTCAAAGTACTACTATTAACATTCACCAACCGTATAGCGGCATCTCTGCTTATATTCTGTAATAATGAAGATTCGAAGCTTATTGTATTGTTACTAATATTAGCAGCGGTTTGAAATTTCGTTGTGATGGCACTAATTTGCGAATTTGTGATTGTGTTATTAGTGTATATGTGGGTACCTAATGCACCAGATATATTCTCTGCATATATTCCAAATCCGCCGTTATTGATTTTATTATTATCAACATTTACAAATTGACTTTTAAACAATCGTATCCCTTGTGAAGTAACGTCTTTGGTGTTAATCCGGACATCATTATTAAATCCGATTTTATTACTACTAATATTTGCTACGCTATTATTTAAACTGGTGGTCTCTAAACTTATAGCATACGGGGTAAGTGTATTTGTAACTTTTGTAATTTTATTATTTCTAATAGTACATTCTTTGCTTGTGCCAGCAACTCCAATACCAATATCTACAGTACTGGTTCCATTAACAGAAGAGGTATAGCCTAGGTAGTTATTTTCAATGACTACAGTTTTAGCTTTTGTAAATATTTGGTATCCCTTATTGCCTGCAAAATATGAGCCTGTTACTTTTATCAGGTCATCAACGGCAGAATTTGTTCCAGTTCCAAAATAAATACCTCCAACACTAAGACCTGAAACTGCATTTGTTACTGGTTCAATACCAAATCTGGAATTTTCAACTATTAAATTATGATTCAGAGAATTATTATTTAAATAAATTCCATACTGCGCATTTGCCACTAAACCTGTAGGTTGTGCTCCTGCCCATACATCGTTATTTTGAAAGAAAATATTTGTTGCTAAAGTTCCTGATGGTGCAAGACCTGTACCATTACCCTTCAACATGGAAGATCTTAATATATTGGATTTTGTAAGGTCCATTCCTGCATCATGAGCACATGATACACCTGTACCAGAGCAATAGCTAATTCGCATATTATCAGCAGTTGCACCATTTTTCAATACAAGACCAGTTGTAAAGCTCTTATTGGTTGTAGATGTCGAATTATAATCTATCGCTATATTTTTTACCTCCGTATTTGCGTCCAAAGTCATAGCTGGACTCACTAAAGTATTATTAGCGGGTTTAAGGGTAATAGATATCGAATTTCCTGAACCTAATAAACCATTTATAGCTACTTTTTTTCCATAACTGTTGAATACAGTAGGGAGTGTAGTTGCTAATTTTATCTCATAAGGGGTCGGTACTAACGAGTTAAAATTAAAGTCAATAGCCACATCTTCCGTTTTAAAGTAAGCACATGTAATAGCTTCTCTCAAAGATCCCGTACCGACATCGTTCGTATTTGTCACAATTGCAGTACAATTCAATTTGTATGAAAGCAAATTGCTAAGCTCCGATGTATTATAGCCTGATGTTGCCGTGGCTCTTACACCTACTATATTCGTAAACTCAGCGAATGACGCAGCTGGAATAACATAGGTAACAATTGCTTTGTCCATATAGACAGTACCTATCCATTTGGACGTATTGCTCCTGATTTCTAATTCGGTTAAAAACACCTCTACACTATCACCTATTGTAGCACTAATATCCACTTTTAAGCCACCCCCTAAACCTAGATTCGGTACAAGGGTGCTTAGAGTAGGTGCTTGCTTATTTCCATTACCCCTTAAAATAGTAATAGAGTTATTATAGTTGATGTTGATTGCTTTGGTAGCATGGTCTAAAATATTCCGTGATATTTTTTTGTTGGACGCCTCATTTGTAACAGAAATTGCTGAATTGGCATAACCAGAAATGTTGTTGCGTTTTACTAAAACAGTATTGATGGAACTAGGAGCAAAATTGAGGAAACTACCAGGAATAACATCCAAGGCTGTAACAGTATTGCTTATTACATTACCATCACCATTAGTATTAAAATAAATGGCATTACTATCTGTGGTGGCAGTAAAAGTATTGCTTGAAATAGTAAGATTAGTCGAATTTCCATTTAACGCTCTTTTGTTGTTTGTAAATACGTTTTCAGAAATATTCACATTAGGACAATTGACCAGAATAGAAGACTTTTTATTGTTGACAAAGGTATTACCACCCGAAATTTCCTGAGTACCGGAATTACTGGCATTTAAGTAGATTGCTCCAAGCAGGCAATTTTCAAAATGGTTTCCTTTAGCTGTTATAGTAGTGTTGGTACCGTTCAAATAGACAGCATTTTCAGTGATGTTTTTGAAGGTATTTACCTTATCAATAGTACCTTTTATATTATTCTGAAGCTCGATAGCATTTTTGCCAATCCCATCAAATTGATTGCCAGAAATTGTAAGAAGCGGTACTTCATTGACAATTATTCCTCCATTTTTAACCCCATTGCTATAAAAATTATTACCGGAGACCATTGAACTTTCTCCTCCGTTTATAAAGATTGAATAGTCTTTTATAGGATCTGTATACGAACCAAATGTATTACCCGAAATAATATTTTCTTTGACACTCAGTAACTCCAGCATATTACCATTGACACTGCGAAAGGAATTATTTGTTAGTGTTAATTTCTTATGAGTATAAGAATGAATACCATTTGCATTTATTGGACACGAGGTATTATCTTTTGTTGAATAGCCAAATGTATTGTTTAGTAGTTCTACCACGCTGTTAGTCCCAATATTCCCGAGTCTTAATTGATATCCATTGATTGAATTAGCTCCACCAATTGCATTATTCTTCAGTGATATACTCTCGGATGCCTCAATAAATGTTAGTTTATTGATAAGGGCATTTGAACTGCAACCTATATTATTACCATCTGCTGATACATTTTTGGCTTTATAGGCTAAAAAATATCCCAACAAAGTATTATCATTCAGTACAATGTTTTCAGCACGGACTGTAAATAATTGACCAAAATCACTTCTCGACATGGTTGTATTGTACATCTTAAAGTCATCTACATTTATCTCCAGTAATTGCTGATTTGAATTGTTTATTCCATTAAACGAGCAGTTTTTTATTAGCATTCCATTTGGAATGTCATCAGAATTTGAAGTGATGTATGGGTTATAAAAGCTTGCACCAGAATTAAAACTGGATTGTTTTATATAATAACGTGAGCCTGCAGTTTTACAATAAGTGATCACATCTGTAAAATCCACCCCATCCAATTCACCACCTTCAAACATCTTGATATTACTGATTTTTTCAGCCTGAATTTTTTTCAAATGTACTTTGTACATCACATTTGAATTTTCTGGCGCCGATACAAACAATGCGTCATTTGTTATTCTAATGGTAGGATCGCCCAAATTTCCGCTGTATAAAGCCTGAGTGCTTCCATCTATTACTACACTATCTCCCAGGAAATTTTTAACTACGGGAAGCTCAGTAAGGAGCTTTATTTCTTTGGCAGCAGCCCCATCAATCGCAAATGAAATGACAGGCTTACCATTGTTAGCATAATTGGCGCAGCGAACCGCAGCACGCAATGAACCTGGAATTTCATTGTCAGAAGTGTTATTTACAATACATACACCGTTTGTAATCTTTGGCAATTCAATAGCTTCGCTAAGTTCTGATGTGTTAAAATCTTTTGTTGCAGTTGCTCGCAAAGCGATTATATCAAAAGTAGGCAAGCCTTCAAATGGGACAAATACCTCCCATGAACCGTCTGCTTTGTCGACATATTTAGTTAATAACCAACTATTGGTCTTTTGGCGAACACGCGTATTGCAAAGGAATATTTCTACACTATCACCAAGGTTGGTATTGTTACCTTTTACAGTATAACCTTTAATAGTTGGCTCTACAGAAATGAATTGAGGAGTAGGCTTGTTAGCATTGCCAGGTGTTGACGAAGTCTTATCTAAATTTATTGCCTTGGTAGCATGGTCTAAAATATTGCGGGAGATTTTTTTGTTGATTACCCCATTCTTAATTTCAATTGCTGAAGTAGCATAACCTGTAATAATATTACCTTTTACAAGAGCATTTTCCCTGTCATTATCCGCAAAATTGATAAAACTCCCGGGTGTATTATCTAGTGCTGTGGCTATATTACCTATTACTGAACCTCCAAAATTAGCGTAATGTAAGTAAATATCGTTGTTCGCTAATGGGTTAGTCGATTCGAAAGTATTTGCTTCTATAAGTCTTAAACCGCCATAAGAAGTAATAGCGCGTGTATTATTCTTAAAAATATTATTAGAGGATACTTCATAATTACTATAATAAGAATCAAGACGTAATGCCGCGATTTTACAATTTTCAAAAATATTTCCTTTAATAGTTAAATCAACACCATAACCAAATGAGTAGACACCATAGTTATTAATATTTTTAAAATTATTACCATCAGAAATACTAACTGTGGCACGTGAAGAAATATATAAACCATTATTTGAAACATTGGTAAATGTATTGTTCTTCAAAATCATATTGACCATTACATTGGAAACAATCCCATCATTTCCAATATTATTAAATTGATTATTATTGATTTCAAAAGAACCACTTGATATTAATATTGCATTCCTACCTGTTTGCTTGAAAGTATTCTCATTTATTTTTGCATTTATGAATGTCCCGGTTAAATCTATTGCATCATTATTCTCCGATGAATTTACTGTATTCCCTTCAAAAATATTTTCCTGAATAGTAAGACTAGCCATACCAATACCTATCAATTTAAGAACATCTCCCTTAATAGGTTTTAACAAAGAACCAAATTCATTATTTTTAATATTTAAAACTTTTTGCCTTGTATTCTCATCGTAATAAGTGATCGCATCAGAGTCTATATTGAAAAAATGGTTGTTTGTTAAATCTAAATCAATACTTCCGTAACCATAAATAGCTCTAGGCGTAATAGGACAGTTGTATGATTTATCTATTGTTTGACCAAAATAATTTCCATCAAAAGTTATTTTTGGCTTAGAGTTGCCCAGTGGTCCAATATTTAAAAAATCAGATCCAGTTGCATTTCCAAAAGTATTGTTTTTGAGTTCCATTTGAGTTTCAGCAGCTAAATAGCAAGTGCTTGTAATGGCTGTACCGCTAAAACATCCTAAATTGTTATTATTAAATACTAAATCTGTACTTGATATAGATAGATAACCTCCAATCTTACTGTTTGTAATCGTAACATATTTGGAAGATGAGTTTAAAGCTTGATTAACAGGAATATTTGTATTTAATATTTGACAATTGTCAATAATAAGGATTTCTGGATTGATTGAGATTTGATTGTTTGAAGAAAATAGAGAACCCACAATCTTTATTTCTTTGGGATAATTTTGTGAAGTTAAAATTTGATTGTTAGAAGCCATTGTTACATTGTTTAGGTAAAATTGCTCTGAACCAACTCCGGATAATACAGTTGTAAAATTCTTAAAATTAACCGCTTCTAATACTCCACCATTATACATTATTAATGATGCTAAACCATCTGCATTTAAACTTTTAATTCTTGTTTTATAAAATGTAACAGCTTCAACATTATTATCATTTTTATAATTGACATCGTTCTTCAACATGACAGTAGCATCCCCCACATTCCCAATATAGCTAGCTTGGGTACTAGCATCAATCACCACACTATCGCCAAATATATTTTGAACTTTTGGTAATGGCGTCAAAAGCTTTATTTCTTTAGGATCAGTACCAGGAATAGCAAAAGAAATAACCGGCTTCCCGTTATTTGCAAAATTTGCACAACGAATAGCTGCTCTTAAAGAACCTGATACGTCTTTATCTGTGACATCAGTTACTACACAATTTCCATCAGAAAAAGAACTCAGAACATTACTGAATTGTGATGTATTTTTTTGCAAATCGGTCAAAGTAGCAATAATGTATTGTTTACTTGAACCTAAAAGGTTTTTAGGAACCCTAGCCGTTATTGTTCTTATTTCATTTTCAGCAACTGGTGAATCTATAAAAACAGATCTTATGTATTCTGTTGCTTCATTTAATTTACCATTGCCTTTAAAAATCTCAATAATTCCGTTTCTCCTTGCCGTAATTTCTATATCAACGGAGTCCGGATTAGAAACTCCTAAAAGTTTTAATTCGGGGGCTTTGACTTTCATATTGGAACCAGTGTCCAATGCAATACCGTTTACTGCAACATTATAAATTATGTTTTTTG
>JACMQU010000098.1 GCA_014376805.1 Bacteroidia bacterium | reverse complement strand
GCTGAAGAATTTGATTGGTGTATAGAGCAAACATTGTTTTTCGGTGATGATCGTAAGCCTCTAAACATGATCCTGGATGATGGTGGAGACTTAACTAATCTTGTTTTAGATAAATATCCAGAGTTAGCAGCAGCAATTCGCGGTATATCTGAAGAAACTACTACTGGTGTTCTTCGCTTATATGAAAGAGTTAAGAATGGCAAATTGTCTATTCCAGCTATTAACATTAATGACTCTGTAACCAAATCAAAATTTGATAATCTTTATGGTTGTAAGGAATCTTGTGTAGATGCAATTCGTCGTGCGACAGATGTGATGCTTGCTGGTAAAGTAGCAGTAGTTGCTGGTTTTGGTGATGTAGGAAAAGGTTCTGCTAAATCTCTTGCCGGTGCTGGTGCCCGTGTAATAATTACTGAAATTGACCCGATATGCGCACTTCAAGCTGCAATGGAAGGTTTTCAGGTGATGAAAATGGAGAATGCAGCTAAAATTGCAGACATCTTTGTAACTGCTACAGGTAATTGTGGTATTCTTACAGAACAACATTTCAGGTTGATGAAGGACAAAGCGATCGTTTGTAACATCGGTCACTTTGATACAGAAATTGATATGGCCTGGTTAAATAACAACTACGGAAAAACGAAAGTTGAAATAAAACCACAGGTCGATAAATATACAATTGAAGGTAAAGATGTTTTAATCCTAGCTGAAGGCCGTTTGGTAAATCTTGGCTGTGCAATGGGTCACCCCTCTTTTGTAATGTCATCATCGTTTACTAACCAGGTTATTGCTCAGTTGGAGCTTTGGGCTAACAGTGAAAAATATGACAATAAAGTTTATGTTCTTCCTAAAAACCTGGACGAGAAAGTTGCAAGATTGCATTTGAAAAAAATCGGTGTTGAGCTTGATGTTCTGACAAAAGAACAAGCTTCTTACATTAGCGTTGATGTGAATGGTCCATATAAAATGGATCAGTACAGATACTAATCAATTTTTGGTTTAATGAAAAGGCCTTTTGATTAAATCAAAAGGCCTTTTTTGTTTTAAAACTTTAGGCACGGACCATGATAATCTGATAGATGGTTTCAGCTCTCCTGATTTCTTGAAACTCTCCTTGCCACACGATTGCTTTTGAGTTCATTCAGTCTATTTTTTATCTGTTCTCTTGTCAGTGCAAATATTCCTTTTTTGCCAGACTTTGGCTTTAATCTGTTCTTGTCAAAGGTGATCAATAAGGAAGGAAGTAATACCAGGTTTGTAAATAGGGCAAAGAACAGTGTTAAAGAAGTTAATATTCCCAAAGCAATGGTTCCGCCAAATTCTGAAAAAGCAAAGATGACAAATCCGAAAAACAACACCAGCGAGGTATAAATCATGCTGATACCACTTTCCCGGATGCTAAGTAAAATCGCTTTCAAATAATCTCCTTTGCAAAGTTCGAGCTCTTGTTTGTATTTGCTAAGGAAGTGAATAGTACTGTCAATAGAAATTCCAAATGCCAAACTGAAGGTTAGTGCAGTACTGGGTTTTAAAGGGATATTAAGCAAGCCCATCACACCGCCT
>JACMQU010000008.1 GCA_014376805.1 Bacteroidia bacterium | reverse complement strand
GGTTTGTGTTGAAATGCTTGCTGATAATGCGGATGAAGGTTGGGTAATTGTTACTGCTTGAGTTATTGTACAATTGTTTGCATCCTTTACAGTAACTGTGTAAGAACCTGCTACCAATGAACTAAATGTATTTGATGTTTGATATGCACCTGCACCTAACTTATACTGGTAGGTGGATGTTCCTCCAGTTGCCGTTATGCTTACAGATCCTGTTGAATTTCCATAACACAATACATTGGTTAGTGATCCTATACTCGCTGCGAGTGCTGATGATGGTTGCGTAATTATTACTGCTTTTGTGGTTGTGCAATTATTGGCATCCTTAATTGTAATTGTATATGAACCTGCAATTAAGCCTGTAAAGGTTCCAGATGTTTGATATGTTCCTGAACCCAATTTATACTGGTATGCACTTGTTCCACCTGTAGCAGTGATGCTTACTGCTCCGGTAGACCCCCCATAACAAAATACATTTGTTTGGGTTCTGGTTGCTGTTATAGCAGTAGATGGTTGTGTTATTGTTACGGACTGTGTGGTTGTACAATTTCGCGCATCTTTGATTGTTACTATATATGAACCTGCTACCAGCGAACTAAAGGTGTTTGACGATTGGTATGAACCAGAACCAATTTTATACTGATAGGGAGTAGTGCCACTTGAGGCACTCAAACTTACCGACCCTGTAGTGCCTGCAAAACATAATACATTGGTTTGTGAACTAATACTTGCTGATAAGTTTGAACAACAAATCAGAAATCCTCCATCAATCAATCCATCAATATAATTCTCATTAATATTGGAAGCCGCATCATTAAGGTCTGAAAAGGAATAAGATGAAGTACATCCACCCAGTTTTCTATTTGCTTCGTCCAGTAACTGTTGTGCTGTCCATCCGGCAAATGTTCCATTGGCTATCACTAAATTCTTTACTAATGTTGTTGCAGTAGAAAAATTAGGATCATATTGATCAAAACCTAAGTTAAGTGTTAATGCAACTACTTGTCCAGCTAATATGTTACTGTAAGTACTTGCAGGATTGGTAAGAGTTCCGGAAGGAAGCGAGGTAGGAGTGCTTGATGACGGGATAAACTCACACACTCCCAGTGCTGTTGTTAATACTAAAGTATTGGTGCATCCAACAGTTAATCCACTTGGAAATGCCGCGGCAAAATTAGTGGCAAGATAAGATCCGGGATTATAACCGTTTAGTTGACATTGCCCCCAGCCACCCTGGGTTTGGGTTCTGAAACCACTACAATTACCCGCAGTATTTACACCCGCCTGCACAGGGTTTATGCATAATACAAATACGCCAATTAGTAAGTATCTAATCAAAAAATTCGAAACTATGGTAAATGCTGATGGGGTATTCATACTTTTTGGGTTTGCGAATTCATTACAATGTCTATACCTAAAAACCATATCACTAATTATCAATTATTTATAAAAAATTTTATCACGCATATGTCCCTATCTGAAACTGAACTGTGCTATTTTGGACAAATATAAAACGCATGTGGAAAATTTTTCTGACAATTTCACTAGTTGACTAAATACTGATGTCAATGGTTTATACTCAATATTTATTGCATTATCGATTGCCAATCAAACTATAGCCTCATTTCGAATAAGGCTAAAAATAATAGTTTTACTTAATTTAATGGTGCTGAATTGGTTCAAAACCCTAACTAAAAGTTGATACGGATTTTAGAAAAAATAAAACAAAAAAACCCTGCACTTTAGGAGTGCACAGGGTTTTAAAGTTGTAATAAAAAATCAGTTATCCTTTTGGCTGTTGTATAAAAAAAGCCCTGATTCCTAAAGTAGGAATCAAGGCTTTAAAGTCGTAATAAATAATCAGTTATTTTACTGAATGAATAATTGCTTCAAAAGTTTCCGGGTGATTCATTGCCATATCGGCAAGAACCTTCCTGTTTAAGGTTATACCTTTTTTATGAACAAGGTTCATAAACTGGCTGTAACTATATCCATGTAAGCGTGCACCGGCATTGATACGCATAATCCATAAACTACGGAAATTACGCTTTTTGGTTTTTCTATCTCTATAGGCATAGTTTAAACCTTTGTCTATAGCATGTTTGGCTACGGTTAATACATTTTTTCTTTTACCCCAATAGCCTTTGGCTAATTTGAGAAGTTTCTTTCTGCGAGCTCTACTCGCTACGGAATTGACTGAACGTGGCATAATTTTTAGTTTTTTTGAACCTAAGCGTCCTTTTTACAGAAACTTTTATTGCTCGGGTTCGGGTTAAACAATTTGTAACCTGGTATTTTTAGGCCTACCAATAAACGGCCGCTTTTGTTAAAGCTTAGCAGGGATTACTTACCGATCCCAAGCAGAATTTTAACTTTACTCATATCGGCATCGCTAACAGTAACCAATTTGGTTAAAGCGCGTTTTCCTTTAGTAGTTTTTTTAGTTAAAATGTGATTTTTAAAAGCCTGGGCCCTTTTAATTCTACCACTGGGGGTAACTTTAAAACGTTTTTTGGCCGAGCTGTTGGTTTTCATTTTAGGCATGTTCCTAAATTCTCCTTATTAGATGTTATAAATTACGACTTTTCTTTTTAATTCGATTGGGTTCATCCTATATAAACCCATGCCGGATAGTTTTATTTTGATACTTTCCCTTTAGGATTTACAATCAGAAACATTTTCTTTCCTTCAAGTTTTGGTAATTGCTCAACTTTTGCAATTTCCGAAAGACGTTGTGCCAACTGTAAAAGAAGTACTTCTCCCCTTTCTTTATAAACGATGGCCCTACCTTTAAAAAACACGTAAGCTCTTACCTTATGACCATCTTTAATAAAGTTTTCGGCATGTTTAAGTTTAAACTCAAAATCATGTTCATCGGTATTGGGGCCGAACCTAATTTCCTTTATTTCCTGTTTGGCCTGGTTAGCCTTTTGTTCTTTTTTCTTCTTTTTTTGTTCGTATAAAAACTTTTTATAATCAACAACTCTGCACACGGGAGGTTCGGCGTTAGGCGAAATTTCAACCAGATCGAGTTCCTGATCGTTTGCCATTTTAAGTGCTTCGCTTAACGTATAAACGCCTACCTCGATATTTTCACCCACCAGCCTTACCTGTGAAGCTTTGATCAGGTTATTGATTTTGTGTTCGGGTTCTAACGACCTTCTTCCTCTGAAATTTCCGCGGAACGGGGGTTTAGACCCACCCGGTGCGCCCGGAACGCCGGGTTTTGGTGTAATTGGTGCTGCCAAGTATATATGGTTATATTTTTACTGTTAATTGATTATTGAAAAAAATAATAAAATCCTCTGTCAACATTTTTCCTATATCTCCTTCTCCATGTTTTCTCACCGAAACACTTTCTTCCTGCATTTCGTTTTCGCCAACAATCAGCATATACGGAATCTTTTTCATTTCTGCATCGCGAATTTTTTTACCAATTTTCTCGTTTCTGTCATCAAAGAGGGCGCGAATATCTGCTTTTTTCATCAATTCAACAAGTTTTTGAGCATACGGAACATACTTATCACTTATTGGTAGCACAGAAACCTGTTTTGGTGATAACCAGGAAGGCAGGTTTCCGGCATAGTGTTCAAGCAAAAAGCCTATAAAACGCTCATGTGTACCTAAGGGCGCCCGGTGAATGATCAATGGTCTTTCCTTTTCATTTTTTTCGTTTGTGAAGCTCAGATCAAATCTTTCTGCCTGGGCAAAATCAACCTGGTTAGTGGCCAAAGTAAATTCGCGTCCTATTGCAGAATAAATCTGGATATCAATTTTAGGTCCGTAAAATGCCGCTTCATCTTCAACTTCCACAAAGTTAACCCCAAGTTTTACTAATACCTTGCGCACCATATCTTCGGTTTTTATCCAAAGTTCGGGAGAGTTAATATATTTCTGCCCCAATTTAGCGGGATCGTGTTTAGAAAAACGCATTACATACCGGTCTATCCCAAAAACCTTAAAATATTTAAGATACAGATTATTAACGCTGGTAAACTCTTGTTCAAACTGAGCTTCTGTGCAATAAATATGGGCATCATTCATTTGAAGGCAGCGTACACGCATCAAACCAAACAACTCACCACTTTGCTCATAACGGTAACAGGTACCATATTCTGCATAGCGTAAAGGCAAATCGCGGTAACTTTTTGGCACTGCCGCAAATATTTTATGGTGATGCGGACAGTTCATGGGTTTCAGGTAATACTTATCTCCATCTATTTCCATTGGAGGAAACATACTGTCTTTATAATATGGAAGGTGACCGCTCTTAATATAAATACTTTCTTTAGCAATATGAGGCGTTTTTACCCGCACATATCCGGCATCCTTTTCCGTTTGCTTGGCAAAGCTTTCCAGAATTTCAATAATTGCCGCGCCATTGGGCATCCATAAGGGTAAACCTTGCCCGATATCATCATCAAATGTAAAGATCTCAAGTTCCTTACCCAATTTTCGGTGATCGCGCTTCTTAGCTTCTTCGAGCATCGTTAGGTACTCAGTAAGTTCAGATTGTTTTGGGAAAGTAATTCCATACACCCGGGTTAACTGCGGGTTTTTATCATTACCCCGCCAGTACGCACCTGCAATGGTAGTAAGTTTTACGGCCTTTATAAAACCGGTATTGGGTATATGTCCACCCCTGCATAAATCAGTGAAATTACTATGCGTGCAAAAGGTAATTTCCCCATCGGCAAGGTTCTCAACCAATTCAACTTTAAACGGATTATTACGCTCCCGGTAATAGGCGAGTGCATCCGTTTTTGAAATTTCCTTTTTATGAAATTCAGCTTTTTCGCGCGCAAAATCTAACATCTTATCTTCAATCTTTTTAAAATCTTTATCAGAAATTGTTTCTGAACCAAGATCAAGATCGTAATAAAAACCATGTTCAATTGCAGGTCCTATAGTTAATTTAACTTCAGGATAAAAAAATTCGATGGCTTGGGCGAGCACGTGGGCAGATGAATGCCAGAATGCGGTTTTACCTTCCGGGCTATCCCACGTAAATAAATAAAGGGAACCATCTTCGGTAATAGGATCCGCTAATTCTATAACCTTGTTGTTAAACTTGCCTGTAAGCACATTTCGTGCAAGGCCTTCGCTAATAGATTTTGCAATTTCTAAGGCGGTGGTGCCCCGTTCAAACGAACGAACGGAACCGTCTGGTAAAGTAATATTCATTAAATTAAACTATGCCCGCAACTTACAATTTTGATTTTAAATTTTATAATATTTTGGAAAGAGTTTTAATAATATCGATACTTTTTACTGATAAGAAAGTTTTTTACGAAGTGTAAATGTTAATATTGTGGACTTATGATAAACCATAAATTTTATTTTGTTTTATTTTGTTTGATAGCCTGTATTCTTACTTTACCTGCCTGCAAAGTTACTTATCAATCTGCTTACCAGGCAAACAAAAGTAAGATTGCCATTAATCTAAAAGAACACAATCTGGGTTATATGTATCCTCAGGATACTTTAAGTTCGTTATTTAACGCCGCTAATCTCGACAAGTTTGATTATACTTTTTTAAACAATACTTATTACCAGATTTACCGCGTCGGATTTAGTGATAATGACTATGGGAGTATGGGAAATGTAGTATTAAAGGATTGTGTAATTGATTTTAAAATTTTACCTGGCAGTGCTAAGCCTTTTAATGGCGATACTTTATTGATCAATTACCTTCAGGCGGGTTTAATTTGCAATAAGGATAAGGATAAAAAACTCTTTTATAGTTATGCCGAAATTCCGGAAAACTATCAGGCCATTGTATTAAAAGACCCTTATAATTTACCGGAAGGATTTCCAAAAAACAAATGGACAGTATCGAAAAATTCAGCTTATATGCATGAGGGTTTTAATGAAGAAACATTTGTTACACTAGCTAGTAAACTCGCCTATAACTCTGTTGATAAAATAGATACAATAGCCCTGTCTGATTTCCATAACGGGCATCCTGAAATAGCTTCAAAAGTTGTAATAACCAGGCATGTTAATATAACAGTTCTGGTTATTGCTGTGGTAGTTATATTTATTGTACTTCTACAGCTATAAATATATGGCTTTTATAAAAAATCATTCGCTTATATAATTTTAGAAAGTACTTAACTCTACCATTGCTGGATTAAATCTATCGGAAAATATTTGAACATTTATCCCTTACTTTGCGTTTAATGAGTGTAATGGTAAAAAAAATTTTATTTGTTTTTTGTTTGGCCGCCGTGTTTTGCACTTGTAAAAAAAATGAACCGGTAAAGCCATTGATTAATTATATGTTAGGTGGATTTTATGTTCGCGACACTAATAATACTAACAATGGTTTAAAAATACTGAACCTCAGCAACGAAAATTACTGTTGGACTACAGTGATTTTTGGCAACGATAGCAGTTTTTGTAATGGCACATGGAAACAAACAAGTGACAGTACTCTTCTTTGGAATAATGGCACAGTGATTCATTTTATTATTACACGTGTTGATAGCATTCCAAAGGGAATTAATCTTCAAATTAGAGGTAATAACTTTGATACATCTGTTTTATCCGGCTATTACTATGAGTAGTGCTTGTATTACCGAATGGCACTATATAATATATAAATGACACATATTTTTATTAGCTTACTCTGATACTGTATTCGAAATTTAGCGTTTTTAAAGTACAGTTCCTGTCTAATCAGTCAATCCCGGAATAGGCAATGGGAAAACAAAATACTCGAGGAAACTCCGGTCGGCTTTCCTTATGTGATCAGTATATTCAAGTAAGCTTTTATGGATGGCTTTTGCAAGGCTATCTTCAAGTTTCTCAATGATGGAATTAGTGAGATTTAATTCAGCTTTTAAGGCATGCCGCTTATCGTCATCAAAAGGGGCATATTTTTCAACTGTTTCTCTAAAGTTTTTTTCGAAACTATCTTCAACCTTTAAGAAATAAAAGAGGTGTGTTGGATGAGCCTGATAAGATTTTAGATGTGTAAAACGAAACGCTTCTGCTTTTTCCGCTTTGGTTATTTCATAGTCATAACTTGCGGCAAGCACTGAAACCAATGCGGGGGCTTTTAGTAATTGTTTTTGTTCTTCTGCTGAAAGGCTTTCAAATGCATCTATCATAGCTCGGTTCTTTAAAATATCAGCGAAAATAAAATAATTTTAATAGCTTTTTAAGTGGTTGTAACAAAAAAATTTACATTATTTTTTGATTATTAAGAAACAAAAAAAAATTAGCTTTCTATAAATAATTATCTGAAATTTTTAATTATACAGGTGCATTGTTTATTAACAATTGGTGGGGTGCTCATTAACAATATATTGTTTAACCAATTGTTTAAACAATATACGCAGTGCTGCTTTTGAGTTGCCTGCACTTGTATAAAAATAAGTGGGGTATAATTTTGTTTTAAGTATCAACTCAACCAATAATAAAATGAATTTAGGAGATGACAATTAATAAAGTTGTTATGTTGAATTTTTAGAAGCTGAAAAATAAAGCTATTTACGCAAAGATTGGCAGGCAAATTTGTAAGTGAAGTGAAATAAATTATCACCTAACTTTCTTAAGTTAATTGATAATGCAATAATCAGCAATCATTCATATTCATAACTTTTTTTAAAGTTCCTATCATCTTTTTCATCTCTTTTAACTGCTTTATTTTAGTTTCAACAGACTGGAGTTTTTCATCCAGTATAAGAAGTCTTTTATGATTGGAATATCTCTTATTGTACCATGCTTCTAATAATTGTTTGATCTCATTTAAAGTAAAACCAATTGCTTTAGCATCTTTTATTAATTCCAATTTTTGAATACTTTCTTCATCAAAGTGAAAATAGTTATTAGATTTTACATTTACTTTATGTACTCCTTTTATCAATCCATATTTTTTATAATAGCGAATAGTATGAGCAGTTATACCTGTTTTTTTTGATAGTTCATTGATTAACATTCAACAAAAATAAGCAGTTATTTAATAATTTACAACCTAAGAGTAAACTCTTAGGTTGCAGGTTTGTAAAAAGAATTTACATTTGTTATTCAATTAAACATAAATATATGAAAACAGCACTAATAACAGGCGCATCTAATGGCATTGGTTTAGAATTAGCGAAGATTCATGCGGGTAGAGGCGGTAATCTGGTATTAGTGGCCAGAAATAAACCCAAATTAGAAGAATTGAAAGCCGAATTAGAAATGCAATATAAAGTGCTTGTTCTTATCATAGAAAAAGATTTGTCTGTTAAAGATTCGGCACAGCAGGTATATGAGGAAATTAAACGGTTAAACATAGAGGTTGATTATCTGATTAACAATGCCGGCTTTGGTGATTATGGCATGTTTTACGAAACGGACTGGAATAAAGAATTTCAAATGATTAACTTAAACATAACCACGTTAACTCAGTTTACAAAGTTGTTTATAAAAGATATGGTAATACGGAAAAGCGGAAAAATAATGAATGTTGCCTCCACAGCAGCATTTTTATCCGGACCCACTATGGCAGTTTACTTTGCAACCAAAGCCTATGTACTAAGTTTTTCTGAAGCTATTGCAAATGAAGTTAATGATAAAGGAGTTTCTGTTACAGCACTTTGCCCGGGTGCAACAGAAAGTGGATTTCAGCAAACAGCGGCAATGCAGGAAAGTGGATTGGTTAAAGGTAAAAAACTTCCTGCAGCCAAAGAAGTAGCGTTATTTGGGTATGAGGAAATGTTGAAAGGAAAAACTGTGGCTATTCATGGTTTTATGAATTACATCATGGCAAATGTTGTTCGCTTTTTGCCAAGAGCACTGGTAGTAAAAGTTACCCGTAAAATTCAGGGTAAAGCCTAGAAATTGCATTTGGGTTATACCGCACAACATACTTAATTGCTATGGTAATATAATGGGAAAACAGTTTTATGTAAGAAGGTACGTTAAAAAGCGAAAAACATTAATTAATGCCTCTCTTTTAGATGAGCTGTAACCTGCATAGCACATAAAATACTAATAACTTACCGGTGTAAAAAACAATAGAAGTACTAACTTTTTTAAAAATAATTAGCCTGACGTTGCACCTTTAAAGACTATGTAATGGATGCGATGTGGAGAATATCGGATTCGAACCGATCACCTCTTGCATGCCATGCAAGCGCTCTAGCCAAATGAGCTAATCCCCCAAAAATATTGCGAACTATTTTAGGCTTTAAGGCTCAAAACAATTCGCAATAAATAAGTTTAACTT
>JACMQU010000097.1 GCA_014376805.1 Bacteroidia bacterium | reverse complement strand
ACGAAAACAATGATTTCTGTAGGTGAGTTTTGTGGAGCTGAATAAATTGAACCACCTATCAAGCCTCGTAAGCGCAAAAACAGAGTTGAAAACAAGTAGCTACGGTTGTATTTGTGATAAAAGTGTAATGGATGCCTTGATTACTGATTACATGGCTCTCGGGGTAAAGGCAGCAGGTACTTCATACAAGCTTTTGAATGGAACAAGAGTAGCCGATAACGTGCTGCCAAATGCAAAGGAAGCAGTCATACAAGGATAGTATGAGATTTCGGTGGCAGACTAAGCAGTAGTAGTGATGAAATTACTGAAAGGTAATGGAGCAACTGCGTGTTGCCTTAGCTTTAGCGGTGGCACAAGGGCTTAGCTTGTTTAAGCTTCTAATTAAATGACAAGCATAAACCTGCCTAATGGCAGACAAGTGCGATGATTGATTATTATGAAGTAAAATCACAGCCAATTACAAATTGGTACATCAAAAATGTATTTATACATTTGTGATTAAACAAGAAGAGCCGTGTGAAGGGAGACTTTCAAGCACGGTTCCGTGGGAACGTAAATGTGAAATTCCCTTGCGTGACCCGATTAATCAATGTGCATTTAATTGGTATGTGATTTTATACATTTCTTCTTCATTGTCAATTTATACGTTTTTATTAAAACAATTTGCAGATATTTGTATCACAATATTATTCAATCACAAGGGCATTTAACCCTTTAATGTTTTGAACCATGAGTAAAAAAGGTAGAATTTTAGTTGCCATGAGCGGAGGTATAGACAGCACTGTGGCCGCCGTTATGTTAGCCGAAGAAGGTTATGAAGTTATTGGCGTTACCATGAAAACATGGGATTATGCAAACAGTGGAGGTGGCAAAAAAGAAACAGGTTGCTGTAGTCTCGATTCCATTAATGATGCACGTAGTATTGCCGTGCAACATGGTATCCATCATTTAATTTTAGATATCCGCGATGAGTTTGGCGATTTTGTAATCGACAACTTTGTAGAAGAATACTTAGCAGGCCGTACGCCTAATCCCTGTGTATTATGTAATACACATATTAAATGGGAGGCCTTATTAAAACGTGCTAATCAACTCGATTGCGAATTTATTGCCACAGGGCATTATGCCCGCATTCGCGAAGAAAACAATCGATTTGTAATCTCTAAAGGACTGGATGCTCATAAAGATCAGTCTTATGTTTTATGGGGCCTTAGTCAGGCAAGTATGGCCAGAACCCGCTTTCCACTTGGGGGTTTTCACAAAAGCGACATTAAACAAATGGCAATTGACAGGGGATTTATAGAGCTTGCCAAAAAAAGTGAAAGCTATGAAATATGTTTTGTGCCGGATAACGATTATCGTGGTTTTTTAAAACGTAAAGTAGCGGGTTTGGAAGAAAGAGTTGATGGCGGTTTATTTGTAAATAGTAAAGGTGTGGTGTTGGGTAAACACAGAGGTTATCCTTTTTATACAGTGGGCCAGAGAAAAGGTTTAGAAATAGCTTTGGGCGAACCCATGTTTGTTTTAGAGATTAAACCGGAAACGAATACTGTAGTTTTAGGCAAAGAGGAGGAACTGCAAAGAAAAGGCATGTGGGTGCGCAATGTTAATCTGCAAAAATATGCGCAACTTAATAAGCCTATGGAAGCTTTAACCAAAGTAAGGTATAAAGATGCCGGAACTTTTTCTGTTATTGAACAAGTGGATCAGCAGATGAAAGTGAATTTTTATAGCCATGTTAAAGGAATAGCTCCCGGCCAGTCTGCAGTATTTTATGAAGATAATGATGTAATAGGGGGTGGCTGGATCCAATCGTCTTTTGATATTTAATGATGCACCTGCACCAAAAGTATTCTATGAGGCGTTTAAACTGTATGCAAAAAATGCTGCTTATTGGTTTGTTATTTATAGTTGTAGCTTGTAAAAAAACTCCTCCACCCGCATCAGATCAAGGTTATGACTATTATCCCTTAGATTCAGGTATAACCAGCATTTATAGAATTGATTCTATTTCTTATAATGACAATAGCGGTAAAATTGATACTTTTCATTTCTTTTTGATGGAACGGATGGCTGGCTTAGTAACTGACCTTACTTTTAAGGAACACCGGATTATTGAGCGATATGTGCGTAAAAATGATTCTACCGAATGGGAGCAAAGAGCCAGTTTTTATGTTTTAAGAACAGATTATAACTTGCAAAAAGTGGAAGAAAATAACAGGATCGTAAAACTTTTATTTCCTGTTGGAAACACGCTAAGTTGGAATGGTAATATGTTTAATAGCCAGGGGCGGCAAACTTTTTATTTATTGCTTAAAGGAAATACTTACAAAAGCCCTGATACCACTTTTGCCAATACTGTATTTATTCAGGAGGCGCGTTCTGAACCGGGTAATCCTGTTGAAGAAGTGCTTGTAACAAGTGTATATGCCAGTAATATAGGCTTGGTTCATCACACCAATACGTATATTAACACCCAGGTTACCGGAAGGTCGGGTTACAAGGTGTTTCAGAATTTAATCTCCTACAGCAAACCATGAAATTTCTGATTCTACTATTTTGTTGTGTAGGATTAAACCTGCATGCGCAACAAAAATTTTATTTTGTGGCTTTTAAAGATAAGCCTAATTACAAGCAGCAATTAGCTAAACCATTAACCTATTTATCTAAAAAAGCAGTAGACCGAAGACTAAAATACAGAGTTGCGTTAAATGCCAATGATATTCCGCCCGACAGTGCCTATGCCGCAAAAATAGAAAGGTATCCGTTGTTACTGTTTGGCAAAAGCCGGTGGCTAAATGGGGTAGTAGTACTTTCTGGTTTAAAGAACTTGGCTGATACCCTAAAAAGGTTGAATTTTGTTGATAAGGTTACTTATCTGGGACCTCAGACAACTTTTATGGAAGATGATGCTTTAGGTTCAGCACTAAACGAACAAATAAGTATTTTAGAACAAACGTTTGAACCCAAAAGCTTATTGATTGATACCGCATACTTAGGAAAGAGTTTTAAACAGATTAATCAAATAAATGCACAGCAACTTCTGTTGGATCATAAAAATGGACAAGGAGTGCTAATTGCTATAATAGATGCTGGCTTTAAACATGCCGATCAGTTGCCTGCTTTCAAAAAAATGTTTGATGATGGTCGTTTATTAGCCACCTATGATTTTGTGCAGCTTGAGGAAGAAGTTTTTGATGATGATGAGCACGGTTTAGGTGTATTTAGTTGTTTGGCTGCTAACCAGCCAGGACTAATTATGGGCACAGCACCTATGGCCAGTTATCTTTTATTGCGAAGTGAAGATGTAAGTGCCGAATATTTAACAGAAGAATACTTATGGACACTTGCCGCTGAATATGCAGATAGTGCAGGAGCCGATATTATTAATTCGTCGTTAGGCTATACACAACATGACGATTTAAAAATGGGGCATACCTACAAGGAATTGGATGGGAAAAGCACCATAGTAACCCAGGCTGCTGAAATTGCCGATTCTAAAGGCATATTGGTATTTGTAAGTGCCGGTAATGAAGGAAATGTAAACTGGAAAAAACTAAGTGCACCCGGAGATGCACCGCATGCTGTTACCGTGGGTGCAGTAGATGCTACCGGCACAATTACGGCATTTAGTTCTATGGGGCCAACTGCTGATAGAAGGATGAAACCCGATTTGGTGGCCTTAGGAAAATCTACTGCGGTAATTTCTTCATCAGGAACAGTTTATTATGGAAATGGTACTTCTTATGCCTGCCCGATACTGGCCGGGGCCTCTGCCATATTAATGGAAGTAGCTCCTTTTAAAACTCCTGCCCAAATTAAAGAAGCTCTTATGATAAGTGGTTCAAACTATTTTAACCCGGATAAATTTATTGGCTCAGGGTTGCCTGATATTGAATTAGCTGCTAAGATATTAACTGTAAATGCAGACAGCTTGCTGGATGCACGGGTTTTGGAAGATCTGAACCTTTGGTTACTTATAAACCTCAAACAAGATCAGAAAATAGTGGTAAGTTTGGTTGATGCCTCTAATACAGAAGTATTAAAAAATAATATAACGCTAAAGAAAGGGGCTAACCGGATAATACTAAAAGGCTACCTTAAAATACAAGCAGGTACTTACCGGTTGAGGGTACAGTTTAATAACAGAATAAAAGAGCGTAAGATAACTAAGCCTTAGTTGTTAAAAATCTTTAGATATAAGTGGTTGCTGAATAGATATTACAGCCTTCTCAAAAAATTTTACGCAATAATCTTTTCCGCCTTAAGTGCAGGCTTATTTTTATTAAGCGCAAGTACATTTATACTTAAAAGGTAATATCCACCAAAAAGTACAGAACTATAAAACAAATCGCTTACTACTGTATTTTGAAAGAAAGCTAAACCTGCAATATAACTATTGAATACGCCTGCCATGTCTTTAGTATACATGGGGGCTATTGAAACTGGATATAGATAAACAAAATTAGTTATTAGAAAAAATACCATCGATGATGAAAGTGATGCGAAAAGCACCCTTTCCCAGCTTTTGTTCTTGCGAAGTAAATTACCGATGAGAATAGAAATGGTAAAGGAACCATAAGTAATTAACATTTCCCACCCGTAAAACCCTAATAAAAAATCACTCACTAACAATGCGGCAATCGGTATTATAAAAGAATAAAACCTGTTGGTTAAAAAAGCACCTCCAAATAAAGCAATAGCTCCAATAGGGCTAAAGTTTGGCGAATGTGGTAATAAACGAAGCAAAGCGGCCGTAAATATTAGCGCAACAATGGTTAAAAATCTTTTATTCATAACAATAGTATTTTCTATACTTGCGAAAGTAATGAGCTTTTACAGATTAACCAAAACATTCATCAGGAGTTTTAAACAGCGTACAGAAAATTTTCTTGAAAAGGATACAAAAAGCAATAATTTAAAAGATCTAAATATTATCTGTTCATTTATATTTTATCTACAATTACCGTTTGTCAAAAAACATTTACCATTTATAATAAAATGTTGTCACACTCAATTGAAGAATATAAATTGCGCACCACTTTGTAAGCTTTAATTATTATATACTTATGAAAAACTATAAGCATACACCTATACATAAAACTTAGTTAAACGTTAAACAAATATGAAAAAGTCTTTACTGATTGCTGCTTTCGTATCAACGCTGGCCGGATTAAACCCTGGTTTTGCGCAAGCTCCGGCCGCCACAAATCCCAATCAAACGGTATTGCTTGAAAAAGTTACAGCCGCTCCCGGCGAACTTAAAATAGCTTACGAAAAATACCGGTTACCCAACGGTTTAACCCTCATCATTCATGAAGATCATTCTGATCCTATTGTTCATACAGAGGTTACCTACCATGTTGGATCGGCCCGCGAAACTGCCCATAAATCCGGCTTTGCCCATTTTTTTGAACACATGATGTTTCAGGGATCTGTGCATGTAAAGAAAGCCGGTCATTTTGAAATAGTTGAAGGTGCCGGTGGAAACATGAATGGCACTACTAACCGCGACCGTACTAATTATTTTGAAACAATGCCCTCAAATTATATGGAAACTGCGTTATGGCTGGAAGCAGACCGGATGGGTTTTTTATTAGATTCGGTTACACAGGTAAAATTTGAAAATCAACGTGCTA
Source organism: Bacteroidia bacterium (assembly GCA_014376805.1). GTDB lineage: Bacteria > Bacteroidota > Bacteroidia > UKL13-3 > UKL13-3 > B1. Next base: position 2,565 of record JACMQU010000097.1, on the reverse strand, counting down.
CCGTTAAAAATGAAAAAGGTCAGCGTGTAGATAATGTACCTTATGGCAAAAGAGGGGAGTTAAATGATGCACTCTTATACCCGGAAGGTCACCCTTATAGTTGGCCTACTATTGGTTATTTGGAAGACCTTGACAGGGTAAATGTTGATGACTTGAAAAACTTTTTTATGCGCTGGTATGGCCCTAATAATGCTTGTTTGGTTGTTGCCGGAGATGTAAATACTGCAGAAGTGGTGAAGTTAGTTGAAAAATATTTTGGGCCTATTCCAATGGGTCCTAAAGTTCTGCCGCAAAGAGTTGAGCCGGTAAGATTAGCAGATAATAAATACGTAAACTATGGCGATGATGTTTTTGCCCCACTATATCAGTTTACCTATCCGTCTGCCAAACAATATCATATTGATGAGGCTGCATTAACCGTATTAGGAACGGTTTTAGGTAACGGAAACAATTCAATTTTATACAAAAATTTTGTTAAACCAGAGAAAGCTGTTCAGGCGGCAAGTTTCAATAATGCTTCTGAACTGTCTGGAGAATTTACAATTATTATTGTTGCAATTCCCAATTTTGATGGAGAAAATGATATTGAAAAAGGTTTAATGGCTACTTTAAATGAGTTTGACATGAAAGGGGTGAACGACGATGATCTTGCCCGTGCAAAAGGACAAATTGAAAGCAGTGTTGTTTTTAGTATGCAGAGCGTAGCAGGCAGAGCGGCTTCCTTAAGTGAAACCTGGTATTTAAGTCATGCAAACCCGCGCTTAGATAAAAATTTTAACCTGGGTGATGAATTAGCCCGTTATACCAAAGTAACTAAAGAAGATGTAATGCGTGTTTTTCGTCAATACGTAAAAGGCAAAAACTATGCTTCTCTAACCATATTTCCTAAGAAAGCAAATGCCGCAGCCTCTAAAGAAGAAGATAAAAAAGTGGTAGCACCTATAGTTGTAAAAACAGAATTAGAATATAAAGGCTTAAGCTATACCATGCCTAAGGATAATTTTGATCGTAGTAAACGCCCTGAATCAGGCACTGCCAAATCTATAGATGTACCTAATTTTTATGCATATAACTGGGACAATGGAATTAAGGTGATAGGAACAGAAACTAAAGAATCGCCGATTGTTTCGATATTAATTAATATGAAAGGTGGAAATATTGCTGTTGGAGATGTTTCTAAAACCGGGTTGGCTAGTTTAACTGCAGATATGATGGGTGAAGCTACTCAAAACTATACCAATGAACAATTTGCAAATGAACTGGAGAAATTGGGCAGTTCAATTAGTTTTGGAGCAAATGCCGATGAAAACCTTATTTCTGTTACCTGTTTAAAAAAGAACCTGGATGCTACTTTAAAGTTATTTGAAGAAAAATTAATGCGTCCTAAATTTAAAGCGGAAGAATTTAAACTGAACCAGTCATTAAATTACCAAAATGTAAGTTCCAGAAAATTTAATGCGGATGCAACTGCAGACCTTGCGTTTGCTAAATTAATTTATGGCAAAACACTTGCTGCCGAACCTATTGGCGGAACATTAAAATCTATTAAATCAATTAACATGCGTGATGTTCAAAATTATTATGATCGTTTTTACGGTCCTGATTTCGCAACTTTAACAATTGTAGGTGATGTTACTGAAATGGAGATTCTACCAAAACTGGAGTTTCTTAAAAACTGGAAAAAGAAAAATATAACCTTCCCCGCTTTAATGCCACCTCCTGCTACTGTAACAAATAACAAACAGGTATTATTAGTAGATAAATATAAAGCCGCTCAGTCTGAAATTCGTATTGGATATCTTGGTCAGCCTTATGATTGGAATGGCAAATACTTTAAAACTTCTGCAATGAATTTTACTTTAGGGGGTAATTTTAACAGTCGCCTTAACGCTAATTTACGCGAAGACAAAGGTTTTACTTACGGGATTCGCTCTTTTAACATGGGTTTTAAAGAACGCCCTGGTGTGTATGAGATCTCTACAGCAGTGCGCACTTCCTCAACTGATAGTGCCTTAAGGGAAATTATGCATGAGGTTAACAATTACCGCGATAACGGAATAAATGATAAGGAACTGTTGGCAATGAAAAATTCTATCACCCAAAGTGATGCCTTACGTTATGAAACTACTTTTCAAAAAGCCCGTTTTCTGAACCGTTTAGTTGAATATAACCTGCCTAAAGATTATGTTAAACAACAAAACGCTACTATCAAATCATTAAGTAAGGAAGAAATTAATAGCATAGCAAAAGAAATGTTACTACCAGACAAAATGCTGATACTGGTAGTGGGCGATAAAGATAAAATTAAAGCACCAATTGAGAAATTAGGTTATAAAGTGCAAGATTACAAGGAAGTAGAAGTTGCAACTTTTGAAAAGAAATAGTTAAAGCAATACTTTAAATAGTAAAAAAGCAGGTTAGACAATATGTTTAACCTGCTTTTTTTATGAAAACACATTATATTAAAAGGATCACATTTTTTTTTCGGTTAAATAAAGTTTACAGCTACAATGTTTGTTGAAGGCCTGATGCGGTATGGTGTTTTTGCTGTAATCTTTTCTAATT
>JACMQU010000096.1 GCA_014376805.1 Bacteroidia bacterium | reverse complement strand
ATTAAAGGAGCAGTAAAAAACTGGAAAACAGAAGCAACAAAAATTGGAATTTCAAAAGCTGAAATTACGCTGATGAGTTCTGCGTTTAAATTTTAAAACTAAATTTTGTTCAATTTTTGGAATCATAAAGCTATGATAAAATAATTCTTATCAACAATACATTTTTTGGGTTGTGAACAATTCTAGACAACAAGCAGTTATTTGAAAACTTAGGAATCCTGTACCTGTGAACTGTGACAGTCAGTCTGCAGACCAATGGGAACAGAGAGTCCAACAAGCTGTATCGGCAAATAAATTTCTTATTGCTTCTTTAAATAAATTTTTGCTTTACCTTCATAAGAGAAAGCAAATTAAAATAATTGCATTATCTTTAAATAAACTTTTTTATATATGCATCATAAAAAACATGTCCGGCTTTCATTGCTCTTTTTGTGTTTTATGTATTTGTATATCCCTTCTTTTAAAGCGCAGAATGATTCTTTAATCAAAGTTTTTACCTCCAAACAATCAGCTGATTCTGCTAAAATTAAAGCGGCCATTAAGTTATGTATGAGCTTTTCAAGCAATGATCCCGACTCTTGCATCCTCCTGTCAACTAAAGCTATTGAGCTTTCCAACAAGTCCGGTTTCAGTAAATATATTCCCATACTTTATAAATTAAAAGGGGTGGCGTATGTTAACAAAAGTGATTATAAGAAAAGTCTGGATATGTACTTTGACGGAATAAAAGCGGCCGAAAGAGAAAATAATGTCAAAGAAATTGCCGCCATTTACAGTAATATCGGTGTAAACTTCTGGTATCAGAAAGATTTTAAAACGGCATTGAAGTACCATACCAAATCATTGGAAAAACGATTGATACTTGGTGATGCGAAAGATATTTCAAAATCCTATAACAACATGGGAACTGTACTGGTTGATTTGGGCGACCATCAAAAAGCCATTGAATGTTATAATAAAGCTTTAAAAATTAAAGACAGCATTGGCGATAAAATAGGTATTGCAAATGCACAAAATAATATTGGAATTGTATATGAGAAACTAAAAAAATATAATGAAGCCAAGCGTTGTTATGAAAAAGCACTGGCAATATTTATGAACGAAGAAGATAAAAGGGGCGTATTGGTGTGTTTAACAAACCTGGGAATAATTTACAAACAGGAACAAAAATTTGCACTGGCAATGGATTATGGAAAGCGTGCCTTAAAGATTGCTGAGGAAATTGATGATCAGGAAGATGTGAAAAATGCTTTTGAGTTACTGGCTCTTAGTTCTTATAAACTTAACAATTATAAGGATGCCTACGACTACCTGCATAGCTATACCATTGTTTCGGATTCACTTAAAAATGAAAATGTTTTTGAAGAGATGCAGGAACTGGAAAAAAAATATCAAACCGAAAAGCATGAACAGGAAATTATTTTGCTGGCTAAGGATAATAAGTTAAAAGGTTTTGAAATAGATCATCACAAAACAAACAGAAATTATTTATTACTCATTATTGTTTTAGCATTTATCATAATTATTGTCGCAGGTTTTACTTTTAAAAAGATCAGTAAACAAAATAAAATCTTAAAATTGAATAAGATCAATATCGAACAAAAAAACACTATTCTTGAATACCAGAAAAAAGAAATCATTGATAGTATTAACTATGCCAAAAGGATACAATACAGTCTTTTAGCTAATGAAGATTTTATAGCTGAAAACATTGCAGAACAGTTTATTTTATTTAAACCCAAGGATATTGTAAGTGGTGATTTTTATTGGGCTGCCAAAGCCGGAAATAAATTTTTCCTGGCCGTGTGTGATAGCACCGGGCATGGTGTGCCGGGCGCTTTTATGAGCTTACTGAGTATTGGTTTTTTAAGTGAGGCCATTAAAGAAAAGGACATTTTTGAACCAAGCAGTATTTTTAACTATGTGAGAAAACGCCTGATCGAAAATATTAGTAAGGAAGGGCAAAAAGATGGCTTTGACGGAATATTACTTTGTATCAACCAGGATACACATCAAATTACCTATAGTGCCGCTAATAATGCACCGATGTTGATTTCAAACGGAAGTGTAACGGTGTTGCCAATTGATAAAATGCCTGTTGGTTTAGGAGAGCGGAAAGATGATTTTAAAACATATACAATTAATTACCTGCAGGGTGATAATCTGTATTTATATACAGATGGATATGTTGATCAGTTTGGTGGTGAGAAAGGAAAAAAATTCAAGTCTAAACAGCTTACCGAAGTATTGAAAACCAATTCACGTTTAGCATTGGATGATCAAAAAGTAATATTGACTACTACTTTTGAGCAGTGGAAAGGTAAACATGAGCAGGTGGATGATGTTTGTATCATTGGTTTAAAATTATAATCGGGTGTAAAGTCAAGATTTAAAGTAAATAAAGAAGCTGTCCTTGTGAGACAGCTTCTTTATAATTTTAATGAAAACCCTTATTTAAAAATAACTTTACGGGTTGTGCTTGCGCCATCTTTATCACTAACTTTTAAGAAATACATCCCGGAAGATAAATTATTCTTTTTGAGTTTATAGGAAGATTGCATACTGGCATCCGACATAACAACTTTCCCGGTAATGTCAAATAATTCAATTTGGTGGGTTGTATTGGCTGATGAAAATTCTATCGTCATATTATTATCTGAAGGATTTGGATATAGGTTACCAATAAGGTTTGAAGATGCTAATTCATTTACTCCAACATTGCAGATATTATAAGGATATAGTATTGGATTACCGGCCGGTGGGTTTGGTGGCAGGATAGGCGCGACAGTGCATCCAAGCCTGGAAACCAAATAATCTCTCACAAAGCTTACGGTGGTATCCATATAGGCAAGCGCGGAAGCAGATGTTCCGGCATAAGGCACGTGATCTACACCATACCAGGTATAAAGCGGATTGGTAACCCCAATGGCAACGGCATGTTTTTTAATATAACGGCTTCCGTCAATTACCAATAAACCCAAGGCGCCTGCGCGTTGGTAATTAACAGTACCATCAACAGTACCATGCATGGAACAAAATGGCATATCACCGGATTCTAACCAGCCATAGGTTGCTAATGCACCACATAAATTTATAATTCCGTTTACCTTGGTTGAATAACCGGGATTGCCGCTTAGTCCTTCCAAACCACCTAGAGCACTGAAAGTAGCGGCACTAAGATATTGGTTTATTTCACATTGTTTGTTGAGGTAAGCATAGTGCAAAGAGGTAACAGCACCTGCAGAACTACCGCCGATAAAAATATTATTCGTATCAATTTTATAAGTATTATTGGTTAGCTTATCTTTATAGAAAAAGCGCACTGAAGCCTTCATATCCTGAACCGCCCTTAATACTGCTTTTACTAAACCAACAGAATCAATCGGGGAGATACCTAAACGGTAATTAATGGACGCGCATACAAAACCTTTTTTAGCGAAGCGTTGTGATAAAGCCGTTACATCAATATCCCCTGCGGTACCAAATGAAAAACTTCCGCCATGAGCCCAGATGATCAATGGCCTTGCAGTTTCAATATCTCCCGCCGGCTGGCAAATATTCATGGTTAATGATTGTGGCGACCCATTTGCTTTAATGGCATTGCCATATACAACGTTGGTAGTAGTTGTAAATGCGGTAAACGTATCTGTTGCATACCTTCCGGTAGAACAGGGTGTTTGGGCTGTTAGTAATCCAACAGATGCCAATAGTGTGAATGCTACTGAGTAAATTTTTCTCATGTTGTTAAGTTTAGGTTATTATAAATTTAATAAAATATTTTTAGGATTAAGTGTATTTCGACTAAATAGGTTTTTCTTTATGACTAATTTTTATGGAAAGATCACAGCAGGATAACTTAAAGCATTTGTTTCGGGCATAGTAGAACTGTAAGTTGTATTGATGGCTTTGATAAATTCATTGGCTAAGAGCGCGTTTCCTCTTGGTGTCAGGTTCAGCCCATCTAAAGAATAGGCACCACCGGAAACAAAAGTCGCATTTACTGTTACTCCATTATATACATAACCTGATTTGATTTTCGCGAAAAAAGCATTCACATCCACAAAGGCTAAACCTTTTGACGCAGCAATGTTCTTTAGTATCGTATTATAACTGTTAATGGCTGTTTCTATCTCATCGATTTCCTGAAGGGTTAACACAAATCGGTTTGGTAAAGGTTTCAACGATCCCCATTTGTGACATTTAATGGAATCCAGCGGTACATTCAATAACACAAATTCACCTTCCTTTATGGGTCTGAGGCCAATAAAAGGAATAGAAGCGTCTTCGATGATAAAGGGATTGTTTCCTTCATAAAATTTGGTTGAATCGTAATTCCAATACACTTCTGTTAAACTATCGGCTTTTACCTTTGTTAGTTTTAAAGCGTTCCAGGCAATGGTATTAAAGTAAGCCATGCCTTTAATGCTTGGAATATTAGCAATTACACCTTTCGCCCCGTTAGCCGTTAATTTATTAATCACATCATTGATGCTGGCTTCAAAACCAACACTAGCAGCGCCACTAACGGGAGTAATGCTTTCTGAAGCAGCCCCTTTTAATGCGTAATTCAATACATCATTTAAGCCCAGCATCACTGAAAAGAAACTTGCATTTCTGGATACCGCATCTGATAAAATGGAAGAAGAAGCGGTAGATGCCATTCTTTGGTAGAATGGATTGGTATAACTGTTCACAGCCATATCAATCACCTTTACATCAGCCACGCCCATATTATGGAAAGGACCCTGACTGTTATATACATTTAAAAAAACAGATGCGTCTCCCTGCGTGGCAACTTTAACCGGCCCTAATGAAACAGCGCCCAAACAATCGGTGCGGTTCCCTAAAATGGAATAGGCATTATTGTTATTGCCCATACCAACAGAACCTTGCGATACAAAAGGGATTTTAAATTCACCGCCTCCAATCAGTTTAAATTGTTCGGCCAGGATAGCGGCATAAGAGTTTTGCTGCACCTCATAATATAAAGCGCCGTTAGCATAACCAGCGGTCATGGAGCTGCCTACGGCTACATAATTGGAAACATTGATGTTGCCCGCTTCAGGATCAGGGACATTGAATTTTGGTTTGCATCCTAAAAAAATAGTAAAGAGGATGAATAGGGAGTAGTAATATAATTTCATATGTAGATATTTATTGTTTTTTGTATTGGTCACATGGTATATCCATGTTATATATCAGTCTTTGCGTTGCGGCAACATTGATATTTTATGAACGTATATTTTAAAATTTATAACCTATTGAAATGCCGGGGGCGCAAACGTTTGTTTTAAAGGTGCCGCTTAAATTGGTTTCCGTATTTGTATCTGTGCGTTCCAGGTGCGTGAATAAAAAAGAAGCATCAAGCTGAATGTGTTTACCGATTTGATAACCAATGCCCGCTGTGTAATTCACCCTATTGGCATCAGGAGTTTCAGGAGTCACATAACCGTTTTGCACCGGTGTAATGCCATATGCCAAACCTATACGCGCGGCAAAATTTTCTATGATCTTGTATTGGATACCGGCACGAAAAGCGAAGGTATTTTTATAACGTCTTGCGGATTTGGTATCGATCAGCGAGGTGGTATTTTTTTCGTAATCAAAGGAAAGGGTATCGTAAGCTTTCCAGCCCACATAATTAATATCCAAAGCAACATCTAATTTCGAAGAAGCTTTATAAGCAAATCCTAAAGTAGTGACACTGGGCAATGGCAATTTAGAAGTAAACTTTCCGTTCGGGAAATTAGCGGCTACAGATTCGGGAACAGTAAAAGTGGCTTCACCTTCTTTCACCTCCATATTCACCTTTGACCGGTAGGTTAAACCAATGCTCAATTTTTCGATGGGTTGAAAATAAATACCGGCATTAAAGCCATAGCCATGTGCTTTTCCGCTCAGTTCCGCATGACTGTAATTGCCGTTGGCATCAATAATGGGAATATCTTTTTGCAGATTCACTTTTCCGGTAGCGTAAACAAAACCTGCTCCGACCCCTAATTGTTTACAGATTTTGTAACTCACCGTAGGCTGAATAAAAATAGCGCGAAGTTCTAAACGTGTGAGTGCAAAACGCCCTGTCCATTTATCTTCCCATTGCACGGTACTGCCAAAGGGCGTGTACACCGCAATTCCCAATTTCAGTTTTGAGCTGTCCTTAATTTCAAACAAACCATAGGCGGCAAAAGGCGTGCTCACCGGTGAGTTGGTGCGCGATACCACATTGGTTTTATTGTCTAAATAAGCGCCACGGGCAAAAGTAGGGGTCACACCCAGTATGATGGAATTGCCATGCACAAAGGATGCACCGCCCGGGTTAAAAAATAAAGAGGAGGCATCATGCATCAGCGCGGTTCCTGCTCCGCCCATGCCCTGTTGCTTTTGGCCTTGCAGGTTTACCTGAAACCCTTGTGCGAAGTTACGCACAGGTGATATAATAATTATAAATACTATTAGTTTATAGATGTAGTTCATAGAATTAAAATTTAATAGGAATAAATATACTAAAATTGTTCAATAAAAAAAGCGTTAAGTTATGCTGGCCGCCAGCTGGCGGATCAGCATCTCTTTCCTTTTTAAGAACTAAATTTTATTCTTCATAGAGCTGTCACCCTGAGCGGAGTCGAATGGCGAGATGCTTTCCACATAAGGTGAAAGAAAACTCATTAGTATTTTAACGACACTTTTGTGATCCCGATTGCTATTGGGAGTATCCAAAAGCATAACGTCATTGCGAGGAGGGACGACGAAGCAATCTCATACCTAGCTTTGTTAATTGTCCAAGGCGTGTATTTTCTTTTGCTTTTTTTTTGACGAATCTGGGACTAATTTTTTGTATTTAGGGTTCACTCAATAAGTCAATTTTACTTTTTACTTTCTTTTTGCTTGGCCCTTCGACTGCGCTCAGGATAAACTGCAAAGAAACAATCACGCCTCAGCGTGACAAGGCGAAAGACCAACTCCCATTTTTTATCGCACAAAATGTCTCCGCAGTGGCGCCTAAAAAATCGTAGTTCGCTCTCTTTATTCACGTTGTTTTTATTGTGCTTTAGGAATAAATGAGTGCTCCGCAATTCGCCAAAAACAGCCGCACTCACGCCAT
>JACMQU010000095.1 GCA_014376805.1 Bacteroidia bacterium | reverse complement strand
TCTTGAAAAATCCTTACCAAGACTTTTTACCGATTCATATTGTTGCCACCCTGACAACTTATTTGTAGTGGACAACATTGATGAAGACGGCTTTAGAGAGATTGGCATTTTCTATACAGCTTTTGTCAGTAGATACAAATCATTACGGATTTATAGTTTAAAAAATAACTCATGGATAGAAATAGGTACTTCAACATTTGACATTCAAACACAAGACCCAAGAACTGTTTAATTTAAGAAATTAGTAATAAAGACTTCCAAATATAAATTCAAAATCTGTGCGTTTAACGAAGGCAAAACTGAATGGATAGAACAATCAATGAAATAATTACAGCAAATAGCACATTTTCAATAGGCAGGGTTTTATGCTCCGCAGACAGTTTTGTGGTTAAAGAAAGTCCTACTCTCCGCATAAAAATTCGTACTCAAAAGCACGCCCATCTCAAATCTGCAAACCGTTAAAAGTTATGGAAAAGTATTTCGATCTGAAGATATACCAACCTAAATATCAAACTCCCTCACACCCAAATTCCATAATATAAAGCTGTACATGTCGGTTACATCCTCTATCATTTTGGTGGTGGGTTTACCTGCGCCATGTCCGGCTTTGGTGTCAATTCTTATCAGTATGGGTTTGTTTTCATCATGGGGTTTAGCCATTAATGTTGCTGCAAATTTAAATGAATGCGCAGGCACTACCCTGTCGTCATGGTCTGCAGTCATAATCATGGTAGCCGGGTATGATACATTGTCTTTTACATTGTGTAAAGGCGAGTATTTCAACAGGTTTTCAAACTGATCTTTTTTATCACTGCTGCCATACTCAACTGCCCATCCCCATCCAATTGTAAATTTATGATAACGCAACATATCAAGCACACCCACTGCAGGTATGGCAACCTGAAATAAATCTGGTCTTTGGGTCAAACATGCACCTACCAATAATCCGCCGTTTGAACCGCCGTTAATAGCAAGCTTTTTACTTGCTGTATATTTTTCTTTAATAAGGTATTCGGCTGCTGCTATAAAATCATCAAACACATTTTGTTTTTTATTAAGCATACCTGCTTTGTGCCAATCTTCGCCATACTCACCTCCACCTCTTAAGTTGGCAATAACATAAACACCACCCTGCTCTAAAAACATAATGCGCGATACACTGAAAGATGGGGTAAGACTTATGTTGAACCCACCATAACCATATAACAACGTTGGGTTATTTCCATCAAGCTTCAAGCCTTTTTTATGAATGATAAACATAGGAATTTTTGTACCATCTTTACCTGGATAAAACACTTGTTTGGTTTCAAAATCGAGTGGTTTAAATTTGGCTTCAGCAGCACTACTTTTCCATGTTTCCTGTTTTTGGGTTTGCAGGTTGTATACATTAATCGTTCCCGGGTTGGTAAAAGAAACATAACTGTAAGGCACCAAATGATCGCCTTTTTTACTACCGCCCGTAGATGCTGTTCCAATGCCCGGCAATGTTATATCCTTCATAAATTTACCGGCGCAGGTATAATGTTTTAAGCGGGTACTGGCATTGCTCAGGTATACTGCTATTAACTGACCTTCGCCAGCACTTGCAACTGTTTCAAGCAGGTCTTTGGATTGTGGTATAATCTCTTTCCAGTTTTTCGGATCAGCGTTTTTAGGATCAACTGAAATAAGCCTGTAACGTGGTGCTTCATAATCTGTATAGGCCAGTATCCTGTCGCCATCATTATTTACAATGGCATAGTTATTTGCAAAACCTTTAAACAAAGTGGTAAACTTTGTTTCTTTTTTACCCAGGTCTTTTATTAAAATTTCTGTGCCCGATGTACCTTCAGATACATTAATAAACAGGAACCTTTCATCTTCAGAAAGTGATGCATTGAAATATCTTAATGGATGATTTTTATCTTCATATACCAACTCATCTGTATGTTGCGGTGTACCCAATGTATGGTAATAAATTTTCATGTATTCATTTTGGTTGCTGAAGGCTTTGCCTTTTACAGGTTCATCATAACGGCTGTAATAAAAGCCGTTGCCACGCCATGCGGCACCGCTGAATTTTACCCATTCAATGGTATCGTCAGTATTTTTTTTTGTGGCCACATCCATTACAAAAACCTGGTTCCAATCGCTGCCCGATGTAGCAATGCCTACTGCCACATGTTTATGATCTTTGCTAAAAGCAAGACTTGCCAATGAAACTGTACCATCAGCAGAAAATTTATTCGGATCCAGAAAAAGTTCAACATCATCAGCACCTTCTTTCAGTTCAATCTGTTTTGTTCTATACAAAACATTTTGATTTTGAAGTCCATCATTCTTTGAAAAATAATAATAATCCCCTTCTTTAAACGGAGCCGTATATTTAGGAAAATTCCAGATTTCAGTTAATCTTTTTTTTATCTGATCTCTGTATGGAATTTGTTCAAGATAATGCTGTGTAGTTTTGTTTTGATCCTTTACCCATTGCACCACTTCAGCAGCAGTATCATTCTCTAGCCAGCGGTAAGGGTCGGCCACTTTGGTTCCAAAGTAATCATCAACGGTAACATCTTTATGCGCTTGTGGCGCGGGTTGTATAGTAATTTTTTTTTGATCCATAGGTTTATTGTTGCAGGCAAACAACATTGCTGTACTTGCAATTAAAAATATTTTTTTCATTTGGTATATGGTTTATAAAATAAAAGGTTGTACGAATGCTTGCGCCCATCATTTTCAAATATATTTATACAAAGTTAAAGCACAGGGCCTATTACACCAGTGGAAAATAGATTAAATCAGTTTGTTCTGAATTTGATCCGAAAGTATCGGGGTAAATTGGCATTATAAAAAAAGCCCTGCAGATTGTATCAGCAAGGCTTTTTTTTTGTATTAAAAATTATAATGCTTCTTCGTACCTGCGGCTTACTTCATCCCAATTAACTACGTTCCAGAATGCGTTGATATAATCGGGTCTCCTGTTTTGATAGTTTAAATAATAGGCATGTTCCCATACATCCAAGCCCATAATTGGTGTGCCTTTTGTATCGGCAACATCCATTAATGGGTTATCCTGGTTAGGTGTTGAGCACACGCATAATTTTTTAGCGCCATCAACACAAAGCCATGCCCAGCCTGAACCAAAACGAGTTGTAGCAGCTTTGTTAAAGTCTTCTTTAAATTTATCCCAGCCGCTCAGTTCGTTGGTAATGGCATCCATTAATTTACCTGTTGGTTGGCCGCCTTTGTTCGGACCAATAACTGTCCAGAACAGGCTGTGATTAAAATGACCGCCGCCGTTATTGCGCACGGGTGCCGGGTATTTGCTGATAGTTTTACAAATCTCTTCAATGCTTTTAGTTTCGGCATCGGTACCGGCTATAGCGGCATTGAGGTTTGTAACGTAAGCATTGTGGTGTTTGCTATGGTGAATTTCCATAGTACGCGCATCTATATGCGGTTCGAGTTCGTTGTAACCGTATGTTAATTTTGGTAATTCAAAAGCCATGATTTTAGTATTTAGAATTGCGAATATACTACTTAGTATACTATTTATCGGCTATAAAATTTGCTGTTTTAACAGGTTCAAAAAGTGCATTAAATGACATAACAACTTATATAGAGTTAAAATTGTTTAGAAAACCAGCTATATCCTACACTTATTTGAAAAACTATTATCGCAATTGCTTAAAAAAAGAGCGCATCAACTTAGATGCTTCAACTGCCATTATCCCATTTAACACTTCCGTTTTAGGATGCAGCAAGTGTTTACCCTCGTTCATAAACCCTCGTTTTTCATCTCTGGCTCCAAAAACAAGTTTAGCCAGTTGACTCCAATAAATAGCACCTGCACACATAATGCAGGGTTCAATGGTTACATACAGGGTACATTCATTTAAATATTTAGCTCCCAGGTAATTTGCAGCAGCCGTAATGGCCTGCATTTCGGCATGGGCAGTAACATCATGCAAAAGTTCGGTTAAATTATGGCCTTTACCTATTACCACGTTGTTGCACACAACTACACAACCTATAGGAATTTCGCCCATATCAAAAGCCTTTTGTGCTTCATTAAGAGCCTGCTTCATAAAATAAGTATCGGTGTATATGGTTAACTCATTCATGGTTGGTTTGGTTTAACAAAATAAATGTGCATATTATGTAAAAAAGTAACAACTATAAAAAACAATATTGCATCAAAAAAAATACAAAAAATTATGTATCTTGGTTATAGAAAAAAGCTCCATATTTTTATGTACATGGAATTACGGGGAGCTAAATATAAATTATTTGAAGGCGAACGTACCATAAAAAATATTGTTGAAACAGAAATAAATATATCAGGCCAGTTTGCTAATTATAAAATAAAAAGTGAAGGAACAGATGAAATTTATACTGTTAACATTGATAATTTTGAAAATAAAGAAATAAGAAGTAAGTGCAACTGCCCTTTTGATTATAGCGGGATGTGCAAGCACCAGGTTGCCACTTTGCTTGATTTAGCAGAGAAACTGGTTACTGGGCAAACAGGTGGTAAAAACATATTAACAACACACATACATGATAAATATTTGCCAAAAGCAGATCCCGTCAATTATTTAAAGGCATTTCCGTTTTCAGAGATTAATTTAGAAACAGCTGTAAAAATAACCAATCAGCGAGATGTTTATATCATGAAAAGCTTAGTATCCTCGCAGGATATTATTGCCTGGCTTCAAACCAAAGGTTTAGTGAATTTTAAACAAACAGGTTATAAGAACCCTTTTAACGGAACTTTAAAACTGGTAGCGGATGAAATCATTCCGGTGTGTTCATGTCAGCAATCTAAAAGCAAAATATGCGGGCATGCACTGGCGGCTTTGCATCTGATAAAAGGAGAGCATGGTACCAAAGCATTTACAGAAGGTCAATCTCTGGAAGATTTAAAACTAAACTTCAAAAATAAATATGGAATACCAGAAAAAGAAGAAATAGATAGTCAAATTAATGTGAGCATTATAAATGGCGTTTTAACGGTTAATAAAAATCATAACAATTTCTTTTCTGTTGATGAGTTGCAAAAGTTTAACAGTTTTGAAACAGATCAACATGAAAATTTTATGCATCTTCAAAAAAGAGATGTTAATGAGATAAAGAAGATACCTGCGATAATAACATATGCCTTTGAAAACAATTATGACTCTCCATTTAACAGTATTATATTAACTAATTTCATCACCCAAAATCCTATTAAATTAGATTCAAAACAGTATTTTACCGGTAAAAAATATGAATTATCGGATGAAGATAAACTTGCTATAACGGATATAGAAGACACATCGGGATTGAAAAAATGGGGATTAAATCTTGACTCAAAATTTTTATTTAAATTTATAAAAGAGTTTAAGCTGACAGAGAGTAAAAGTCAAAGTATTGATAAGTATAAAAAAGATGATTTCGCATCAAAGAATTTTCAAATAATAGAGGAGTACATCAGAGATTCCTATGAAAACATTTTATTGCTATTACAAGATTATCAGAAAGGTATTTTTATAAATGAAGATGGATTTCCGGGCTATTTGTATAAAACCAGAACAACTTGCAAACTGCATCAATATCAACAAACACCGGCTACTATAGAATTTAATATTACGGAAAAAGAAAACTCCATTATTATAACACCTGAAATTTCATTTGGCAGCATAAAATATCCTATTCAATCATTAACAGCTTTTGGCTTTTGGATGCTGATTGAAAAAGGGAAAAATAGCCTGAGACTTTTTAAAAATTATTTTCACGCACAAGCTTATCATGACTTTAAAACCCTTCCACCTTTAGTGGTAAAAAAGCCTTTATTTAACGATTTTACAATTAATGTTCTACCTAAAATTATAAAGCATTTTAAAGTTACTGTTGATCCCACACTCATGACAAAAACTAAAGATAAAAATTCATTAATACCCCAACCAAAGCTATATTTAAAAGAATTAAACGGTGCACTTTTACTTATCCCGAATTTTGCATATACTTTGGGCCAAAACACTATTGAAACTGAATGGAGTGATGGCACTATACTAGTTGATCCGATAAAACCAAAGCCAGTTATTTACAACAGGAATAAAGAAATAGAGGAGTCGCTTTTCGAATTTGTAAGAAGCCTACATCCTGATTTTATAAAAAACAAATACCAGTCATTTTTTCATCTGCAGGCAAAAGAGGTAATAAATGAACAATGGTTTTTTAAAGCTATCGCACTATTGCAGGAAAAAGGATTTGAAGTGCTTGGGCAATCAGAGCTAAAATCGTTTAAATACAATTTAAATAAACCTACTTTAAAGTTTGGTCAGGGGTCGGGTTTAGATTGGTTCGACTTAACAGTAAGTGTTCAGTTTGGGGATTTAAATGTTGCGTTAAAAGAGATAAAAAAGGCATTGATTAACCGCCAGAATTATATTACACTATCAGATGGAACCATAGGGATATTGCCAGAAGAATGGTTTCGCAAATACGCTGCTATATTTCAAACAGGAGAAGTAAAAGCAGAGGGTATAAAACTATCTAAGATGCATTTTAATTTATTAACTGAAATAAGTGAGGAATTTAATAATGAAGAACTAAGCAGAGAGATTTTTCAGAAAAAGGAGAAGTTACTAAACTTTAAACAAATTAAAAAAACCAAACTACCTAAAAACATTAAAGCCACCATGCGCGATTACCAAATGGAAGGATACAACTGGCTTAATTTTTTAGATGAATTTAATTGGGGTGGATGCCTTGCAGATGATATGGGGTTAGGCAAAACTTTACAGGCTATTACTTTATTGGCCAAACAAAAAGAGAAAAAGAAAAATCAAACATCCCTGGTTATAGTACCCACAACTTTAATTTTTAATTGGGTGAATGAAATTGAAAAGTTTTGCCCCGATATGGATGTATATGTGCACAGGGGGTTTCAACGGAGTGATAATTTAGAAGCTGCTTTTAAACATGATGTAATTTTAACAACTTATGGAACCATACGAAGTGATATAGATATTTTTAAAAACCATACTTACAATTATATCATTTTAGATGAGTCGCAGGCAATTAAAAATCCTGCAGCGCAAATATCAAAAGCGGTAAAGTTACTTAAGGGTAAAAACCGATTGGTGATGACCGGAACTCCAGTGGAAAACAATACTTTTGATTTATATTCTCAATTAGATTTTGTTAACCCCGGATTATTAGGTTCGCAAGAGCACTTCAGAGAAACTTATGCAACACCCATTGATAAATATAAAGATGAATTTAAGGCACAACAATTAAGGCAATTAATTTATCCTTTTATTTTAAAGCGTAACAAGCAAACGGTGGCAAAAGAACTACCGGAAAAAACAGAAATGATTTTGTATTGTGAAATGGGAAAAGAGCAACGCAAAGTTTACGATACTTTTAAAAACCTGTATAGAAAAAGAATTGAAGAATCTATTGAAGAAAATGGATTGGGTAAATCTGGATTTCTAATTTTAGAAGGGTTAACTAAACTCCGCCAGATATGTGATTCTCCACAATTGCTAAATGATGATATTACTTATACGCATGAATCTGCCAAACTAGAAGAAATTGAAAGGGAAATTACCGAAAATGCAGGCCATCATAAAATAATTGTTTTCTCACAATTTCTTAAGATGCTTGATTTGATAAAAACGGCCCTGGAAAAACATAATATCCCATTTTCTTATCTTGACGGGCAAACTAAAGACAGGGCCGATAAAGTTAATAAATTTCAGGAAGACGAAAATTGCAGGGTTTTCTTAATTAGTTTAAAAGCAGGTGGTGTAGGGCTTAATTTAACAGAAGCTGATTACGTTTATTTAGTTGATCCCTGGTGGAATCCTGCAGTTGAAAACCAAGCTATAGACAGAGCACACAGGATAGGGCAAACCAAAAAAGTTTTTGCATACCGGATGATCTGTAAAGACACCATTGAAGAAAAAATAGTAGAACTTCAAAAAAAGAAAAAAATGGTGGCCGATAGTTTAATTAACACGGAAAGTGGGTTCATGAAAAAACTAAGTAAAGAGGATATTTCTTCCTTATTCATTTGAAATAGAATAACCGGTTTGTTAATTATTGAATAACATCTTTCATTAAAAAAACAGTATCGGAACTTTAAGTTTTAAAGATTTATCCTAAAAACAAGAAATCTTTTTTGAATAAAAAAAAGACTGTAATTTTTAAGGTAATTATTTTATTTTCAATACATTATATCTGAAGCAAAATAATGTACACTTATTTAACTTGTGGCTATTGCAAAAGTTAGTGCAATACACAATAAATAAATAGATAGTTAATTACATTTATACGGATATATTGTTGATTAAATTAAGGAGTAATGAAAATACAAAAAATTAATTATTTGAACTGTTTAAAATGCAGGTTATGCTTAAAATAAAAATATTAAATGTTGGTGTGTAAGGAAACTGCACAAAATTTAGCTATGCAGAATGGCATAATTTTTTAAAGGTGATAGCAAATGAAAAATAAAGGCTTTATATCATTTTGTTGACAGAAATAAAAAACATAAGCTATCGAATTTGGGGATTAGCCTGATATAAACAAAATGGAAAATAAAAAATAAAAACAATTCAATTATAATCACTTAAAATATATACAAAATATAGTTTTTAGCTTACCAAAGCTTTTGTACTTTCGCCATTCGATAAATAAAATATGCTACGAACTCATACTTGCGGAGAACTTCGCCTTTCTGATACGGATAAAAAAGTTTCCTTGTGCGGATGGCTTCAAATTAGTCGTGATTTTGGCGGGATGGCATTTATTGATTTGCGCGACAGGTATGGTATAACTCAAGTGGTTTTTAATGTAAAGATTGATGCTGCACTATACGAAAAAGCGAGTAAATTAGGGCGAGAATTTGTACTTCAGATTACGGGTTTAGTAAAAGAGCGTGAAAATAAAAATCATCAAATTGAAACCGGCGAAATTGAAATAATTGCAGAAAGCATAACTGTTTTAAATGAAGCCAAAACGCCGCCTTTTACCATAGAAGAAAAAACAGATGGCGGTGAAGACCTGAGAATGAAATACCGCTACCTTGATTTGCGTAGGAATAGTGTTCGAAACAATCTGCAGCTCAGGCATAAAATGGCTCAGCAAACAAGAGCATATCTTGATAACAAAGAATTTATTGAAGTTGAAACTCCTGTTTTGATAAAATCAACGCCAGAAGGAGCCAGAGACTTTGTAGTTCCGAGCCGCATGAATCCTGGACAGTTTTATGCTTTGCCCCAATCTCCGCAAACCTTTAAGCAGTTGTTAATGGTAAGTGGTTTTGACCGCTATTATCAGATTGTTAAATGTTTTAGGGATGAGGATTTGCGGGCAGACCGCCAGCCGGAATTTACGCAAATTGATTGTGAAATGAGTTTTGTTGAACAGGAAGATGTGCTTCAAATGTTTGAAGGTTTGGTGAAGCATCTTTTTTTAAACCTAAAAGGAATAGACTTACCTGCAATGCCTCGCATGAAGTATGATGATGCAATGAAATTTTATGGTTCAGACAAACCCGATTTGCGCTTTGAAATGCGCTTTGTGGTACTTAAACATACCACAGATAATGAAAATAAAGACCTCACGACCGGGCAGGGTTTTAAGGTATTTGATGAGGCAGATTTAGTAGCAGGCATCTGTGTAGGCGGATGTGCCGGATATACAAGAAAACAACTTGATGAATTAACAGATTTTGTTAAGCGCCCGCAAATAGGCGCAACAGGATTGGTTTACCTAAGGGTTAATGAAGATGGGACTATTAAATCTTCTGTGGATAAATTTTACGATGTGGATACCTTAAAAAACTGGGCACAGGTATTTGATGCTAAGCCAGGTGACTTGCTCCTGATTCTGGCCGGTGAAACTGTGAAATCAAGAAAAGCCCTCGGCGAACTCCGTTTAGAAATGGGAAACAGATTAGGATTACGTGACAAAAATAAATTTTCCTGTTTATGGGTGGTAGATTTTCCCTTATTGGAATATATTGAAGAAGAAGGAAGATATTTTGCCATGCACCATCCGTTTACTGCACCTAAGGCCGAAGATATGGAACTTCTTAGTCAGAATAAATTTAGTGGCATAAGAGCTAATGCATACGATATGGTGATAAATGGAGTAGAAGTTGGCGGAGGTTCTGTAAGGATTTTTAACAGACAACTTCAAGCCAGAATGTTTGAAATTCTTGGGTTCACTTCAGAACAGGCACAAGCTCAATTCGGGTTTTTGATGAATGCTTTTGAATATGGTGCCCCGCCACATGCAGGGATCGCTTTTGGATTCGATCGGTTATGCTCTTTATTTGGTGGCGCAGACTCTATCCGTGATTTTATTGCTTTTCCTAAAAATAATTCAGGTAGAGACGTTATGATTGATGGGCCCAGCGAAATTGATCAAAAGCAATTACAAGAACTTAATATAAAATTGAATATCACCAAACCAATGAAAGAAGTTAACTGTTAAATAATTTAGTGTAATTTTGTTTTTATGCAGCGTGAAAATGAACTTATAAAAGTTAAAATAAATTAAGAACCGCACTGCTGACAAGTAATCTAATAAAAATTCAAATTTTAAATACAACTTATATGGCTTTAGACATTATCGGAAGAATTATTCAAATTATGCCCACTACCAATGGAACAAGTAAGGCAGGTAAAGATTGGGTTAAACAAGAGTTTATCATAGAAACCCAGGAACAATATCCAAAAAAAATCTGTATTAGTGCGATGGGTGAAAAAACACAGGAGTTAAAAAAATTTATCACTGGTAATGATGTGAAAGTAGCACTAAACCTTGAATCCCGGGAATACAACGGAAAATGGTATACCAGTGTAAATGCGTGGAAGATTGAATCTGCAGGAACTTCAGGTGCCCATTCAGCACCAACAGATGATCCTTTTCATCCTGGTGCTGAACCTGCTTCTTTTACTCCGGATAATGGATCTGCAGGAGATGATCTGCCGTTTTAATTTAACAGGTGGAACAACCTATATCATTGATAAGTTATTTTAAACATACAGAAATAGACAGAGCCAAATGGGATCTGTGTATTGAACAATCTGTAAATTCAATGATATATGGTTTTACCTGGTATCTGGATAAGGTAAGTCCGGGTTGGGAAGCCCTTATATATGGCGATTATGACGCAGTGATGCCTTTAACGCATAAAAAAAAATATCTGATCAGATACTTAAGACAGCCATTTTTTACGCAGCAGTTAGGTATATTTTCAAAACTTCCACTTGCTCAAAATATGTTGAAGGAATTTGTAAATGCCATTCCAAAAAAGTTTCAATTTGTTGAAATTCAACTTAATGAGCAGAATCAAATTTTGGATGAATCGCTTGGGATCAGAAAACGCAAAAATTACCTGCTTGATTTAAACAAGCAATATGATAAACTTAATAAAGGATATAGCCAGCAGGCAAAAAGAAATCTTAAAAAAGCAAAGAAATTTGAACTTGAACTTAAAACAATCCCTTATAGTGATGTAGTGTCATTTTATAAATTACATAAAGCCATACAAACAAAAGGGGTTAAAAATCAAGATTATAAACAATTGTTGGGCGTGATGGAACAGGCTTATGCCAAAAAAAAACTAATATCCCGTGGCGTATATTCGCGTAACAATGAACTTTTGGCAGCAGCAGCTTTTTTAACTCATAAAAACAGGTTAATTTTTTTGTTAGGCACCTCATCGGATCTTGGAAAAGAGAATGGGGCTATGTATCAACTTTTTGATTATCTTATTTTTCAATTTGCTAATCATAAAATGACATTTGATTTTGAAGGATCGGAAATTCCGGGAATTGCCCAATTCTTCAAAAGTTTTGGGGCGGAAAAACAACATTTCTATAGATTAAAAATTAATCGTTTACCGTGGTTTTTAAAATTATTCAAACATTAACCATTGGTACTTAATTAAATAAGATGAAATTAGCTGCAATTGATATTGGTTCCAATGCTGTACGATTACAAATCGTTCGCACAGTAGAAAATGATCCGTTAGAAAAATTTAAAAAAATAGAATTTGTACGAATTCCGGTGCGTCTTGGCGATGACGCCTTTAAAGAGAAAAAAATAAGCAAAGAAAAAAGAAAAGTTTTTTATAAATCTATGTCCGCTTTTAAATTAATGCTTGATGCTTTTGAGGTGGA
The DNA here is from genome assembly GCA_014376805.1 of Bacteroidia bacterium. Classification (GTDB taxonomy): domain Bacteria; phylum Bacteroidota; class Bacteroidia; order UKL13-3; family UKL13-3; genus B1. Next base: position 36,686 of record JACMQU010000095.1, on the reverse strand, counting down.
TCATTATCTGGCATGTGCCACAAGTGCGATGCGGGAAGCTAAAAACGGGCAAAAGATAATTGACAAAGTATATGAAAAATTCGGACTTGAAATATCCATAATAGATGGTCATCGTGAAAGTGAGTTAATCTTAAAATCAATAAGTAATTTTTTTGAACCTAAGAAAAATTACCTCACGATTGATGTAGGAGGCGGTAGTACTGAAATGGCAATTATCAAAAATAAAAAACTAATTAACTGGGTTTCATTTGATATAGGGACCGTAAGATTAATGGATGGTGCCGTAAAAGAAAAAACCTGGCAAACTATGGAAAGCTGGGTAAAGCATAAAACCGCCGGTATAAAAGACATTTCTTCTGTGGTAACCAGTGGAACTATCAACAAAATCTTTACCATCATTAATGAAAACTCCAATCAGAATTATTTTACCCGGGATCAGTTGCGTAGTTTTCACCGCAAGGTAATAAAAATGAGTGTTTCTGAGCGTATAGAACAATTAAAGCTTAACCCCGACAGGGCTGATATCATTGACGTATCTGCTGATATTTATCTGCGGATACTTAACTGGGCACAAATTAACCATGTTTATTCACCAAGTGATACAGGACTAAAAGATGGAATATTAAATGAATTGTTTGAAAGATACTACGAAAGATAAATAGTAAAACTGAGCAAAGATGCAATAAAATTAATTACACCTCTGCCCCTGTTTAAGCTAATTACTTTACATTCACTAATTCCACATCAAATATTAGCGTAGCATCAGGAGGAATTACACTACCTCTGCCGCTTGGTCCATAAGCAATATCGCTTGGTATAATTAAACGGAATTTATCGCCGGTTTTCATTAAGGCAATACCCTCTTCCCAACCTTTTATAACCATACCATTACCTAACGGAAAACTAATAGGCTCTCCTCTTTCTATTGACGAATCAAATTGTTTTCCATTTAATAAATAGCCTGTATAATGTACATCTACCACTTTACCGTTTTCTGCTCTTACGCCATTGCCATCTGCCACTTTAATATAACGCAAACCAGAACTTGTAGTAATCGTATCTTTACCTTTTACATCATAAGGCACTGGTTTAACCGTTGCAGTAGGTGTAACTGCATCTAAAACTTCAATATCAAAAACGAGGGTGCTGTTGGGTGGTATCTGACCCATATCCTGTTCGCCGTAACCAATGGCAGGTGGGATAACAAATGTAGCTTTATCCCCAATTTTTAATAAAGCAAGGCCCTCATCCCAACCTTTGATAACTCTGCCTTCACCAACCTTAAAAATAAAAGGCTGATTGCGGTCTTTTGAACTGTCAAATTTTGTTCCATTGGTTAGTTTACCGGTATAATGCACAGTAACTTTATCTCCCACTGAAACCTGTTTACCGGTACCAAGTTCAGTTACCCGGTATTTTAAGCCACTGGCTGTTGTATATTCCTGATTCAAAATAGTTGTGGTTTTATTTGCTGCGTTAACGGATGATTTTCTTTTTGTTGTTGCTGTTTTATTCTTTGTTTTTTTAGCATTTGCCGGTTTTGTTTTTTGTTGTGCTATAGCCGTGTTGAGGCTAAGAAAGGCAATTATCCCTATTATTAATTTTTTATACATATTAATCTATTTTATCAAGTTTTATATCAAATACCAGTGTTGTATAAGGAGGAATGGGGCCTTGGCCGGATAAACCATAGGCGAGATCCCAAGGAATAATGAATTTAAACTGATCACCTTCCTTCATAAATAACAATCCTTCTTCCCAACCGCGAATTACCTGAGCAGAACCAATCTGAAAAGTAAAAGCAGGTTCACCGGCTTTAGATTCATCAAAAATACGGCCATCTAAAAATTTACCCTTGTAAGATACCGTAATTTTATCGCCTTTTACTACTTGTCTGCCAATGCCTGATTTTACCACTATATATTTTAATCCGTCAGGAGTTACTTTAACTTCCTTGAATGATTTTAAAAATCTTGCACTTTCCATGGAGTCTTTAACAATTAGTTGCTTACTACTTTCTTCTTGTTTTCTAATAGCATCCTCCTGCATACTCATTCTTTCAGCATTTGTTGCAACTTCGAGCACTGTAATCGTGCAATTTATTCTGTCATTGTTAGATATGCCGGTTGGAACCTCTTTTCCAAAACTAAGGGGAAACAAACTATCGGCCAAAACAGAAAAAACAGCACTGTCTCCTTGTTTTAATCTAACTAAAAAACCATTAAAAGTAGGTTCATTTGCAGGCATATCAAACGGCTGGCTGTTGTATGTGTTAAAAAGCACTGAATCGTTTGAAGCCAGTACACCAAGCAGGTTTACAAATAGAAAATCTGCAATTGTAATTTTACGTGAATTTTTATCTGTTCGTAATATTTTAAATTCTTCACCCTCAACCTTAATTATTATTTTATCGGGCTTTACAACATTCTTTACAGCGTTTTTATGCTGAGCTGAAGCCCCTAAGCTAAAATACACGAATAAGATTAAGGTAAGTTGCAGTTTCATACTACTCCACCTTTAGCATTTCAACATCAAAAATCAGCGTTGAGAAGGGAGGAATTGGGCCACCGCCATTTGAACCATAAGCAAGTTTCCATGGAATAACAAATTTAAAAGAATCTCCAACCTTCATTAATTGCAGTCCTTCATCCCAACCCGGAATTACTTTACCGGTGCCTACGTTAAAAGTAAAATCCGGCTGACCTGGTTTGGTTTCGTCAAACACGGTTCCGTCAAGCAAAGTTCCTTTGTACTTTACAGTAACTTTGTTACCGCTTTTAACCATTTTGCCATTACCCGCTTTAATTACTTTGTACATTAAACCACTAGCAGTAGTTTTATAACCAGCCATAGATTTTAAAAATTTCTGTGTAGAAACAGAATCTTTTTCAATTAATCCTTTGCCCTTTTCTTCCTGCATTTTCATCATTTCGGTCTGTTCTTTCATCTTTTCTTCCTGCAGCTTTTGTATATCAGCGGCACTGTAAACATCCATTACGGATACGGTAAAACGAATTTTATCCCCGGGCTTAATACCTGAAGGTAGGGGCTGCTGAATACTTTTTGCATAAAAGGTGTCAGCTATCACAATAAATTCTGCACTATCGCCCCTTTTAAGCTTGGCAAATGCATCTTTTAAGGTAGGTTCATCAGATGGCAGGGTAAAAGGCCTGTTGTTGGAATAGGTATCAAACAAAACGGTATCTTTTTCCAGAACCACCGCTTTAACATGCATCATCAGCATATCTCCTTTGTTTACCACTTGGGCTGTATCACTCGTTTTGAAGATTTTGTACTCCACTCCACCCTCTGTTTTTTCATTTTTGTTACAGGCTCCCAAAATTACAAGGGCAGCCATACCGGCTAACATTTTTCTCATCTTTATTATTAATTTAATTTTTCTATTACATCTGAATACTCTTTCAGAGCTGTTTTAAAATCTGCTTCTACCTTATCAACAGGCTCTTTGCTTTCCCCACCGGCGGCATTAAAATGTCCGCCGCCATTAAAATATTTTCTGGCAAATTCATTAGCCGGAAATTTGTCTTTTGAACGAAAACTCATCTTACGAGAAACCGATCTGTCTATAATCAAAACTGAAAACTCAATTCCTGTTATTGAAAGACCATAGTTAACCAGTCCTTCACTATCACCCGTTACAATGTGATACCTTTTTAATTCTTCTGCAGTAACAACGATTAATGCTGTTTTATACTCTTTTAAAATTTGAAGTTTTTCTGAAAGGCAAAAACCTATGAACCGGGTTCTGCTTTCTGAATAATTATCGTAAATAGCTTCAAAAATACGGTTAGATTTAGCGCCCTTTTCAATTAAAAAAGCAGCAACACGGTGGGTGGTAGGTGTGGTTGATCCATGTTTAAAAGATGCTGTGTCAGTTAAAATACCTGCATAAAGGCATGAGGCAATTTCTTCATCAATTAAATCAACCTGGTCTAATATTTCTATTAGCCAAAAGATTAGTTCGGAGGTACTGCTTGCCTTAGGTGTCCATAAACGATAATCTTCAAATCCTTCAGGTTCAAGGTGATGATCTATTAAAATCTTTTTTGCAGCAGATTTTTCAAGTAATACTGATAAATTATTAACTCTTTTTAATGCATTAAAATCAAGACAGAAAATAAGATCAGCATTAGCAACCAATTCAATACTCTTTTGCTCAAATTCTTCAAAGTTAATAACCTCATTTTCTCCTGGCATCCATTTTAAAAATTCACCATAATCAGTTGGAGTAATAACGGAGGTATTTAAACCGAGTTTTCTTAAAAAATTGAACAACCCAAGAGATGACCCTAAAGCGTCAGCATCTGGCTTATGATGAGTGGTGATAACCACATTAGGTTTAATAGCCGCTTCTAAAAGTGGCTTTATTTGCAATATGTTGTTCAAATCGGGTGCAAATATCTACTAATGAATTATTTTAACGCTATCTTTTAAAAAAAGTTTCTATCTTTTTTTATACTTTTTTTAACATTAATCAAAAATACAAAAACAGCATACCTAATTATTTATGTCAGGAAGGGATTGAATTAATGATAATATCATATAAGCGGTTAACTTTGCGCCCCGAATTATATAACTATATGAGCAATATTACTTTTACCATGATTAAGCCTGATGCCGTTTCAAATGGTCATTCAGGGAAAATCATCGATCAGATTATCCAGGCCGGATTCACTATTCAGGCTATGAAATACGTGCGTTTAAGCAAAGAAACTGCGGGCTCCTTTTACGGAATTCACCGTGAACGTCCGTTTTTTAATGACCTGGTGGAATTTATGACCAGTGGAACAATTGTAGCTGCAATTCTTGTAAAAGAAAACGCAGTTGCAGATTTCAGAAATCTAATAGGTGCAACTGATCCTAAAAAAGCAGAACCTGGAACTATCAGAAATTTATTTGCGAAATCTATTGAAGCTAATGCAATGCATGGCAGTGATAGTGATGAGAACGCTGCAAATGAAGCAAATTTTTTCTTTTCCGCATTTGAAAGATTCTAAAATTTACCCCTCTTTAGTGTAAAATATTTTTGATACTAAAAAGTGATTCATGGAATGAAATGGTTGTATATACTGCCAAAAAGGAGAATTGCTGCTTAGGTTCAAAAGCATTTTTCATGGATCAGACAGAAATAAAAAAACCAGCTTTTTAAAAACAAAAGCTGGTTTTTTTACACCTTAAATTTTATTTTACAACCTTAAATTCCACTCTGCGGTTTCTTTGGCGGCCATTTGGGGTTTTATTATCATCAACAGGTATTTTTGAACCAAAGCCTGTAGCTTTTATACTCAATGCAGAAGCTCCGGTTTTAACCAGATAATCCTTAACAGCATTAGCTCTGTTCTGACTAAGTTTTTTATTACCAGGCTCTTTACCAACATTGTCCGTATGTCCGGAAATTTCAAGTTTAAATTCAGGCTTAGTCTTCAACAATTCAGCGAGTTCAACCAGACTTGGCAGTGACTTTTCGCTAATTTTTGCAGTACCTGTTTCAAACTCTAAAGCACTAAAAGCTTCCCTTAACACTTTTTTCTCCGCTTCATTTAAAATAACCAAACTTGGATCTAGTGCCGGACAACCGCTATTTTCTGGTAAACCTGCTTCTAAAGGACAATCATCGAATTTATCTGCAATTCCATCATTATCTGTATCCGGGCAACCAAAAGTTAAGGCAGGACCTGCTTCAGTAATGCAGCTATCGTATTTATTTATAATACCATCGCCATCTGCATCAGGACATCCCTTGTAACGAACCGACCCTGGAACATCCGGACATTCATCTAATTTATCAGGCACAGAATCTCTATCCAAATCCGGGCATCCTCTGGTTATTTTTGAACCAAAAACCTGAGGGCAATCATCCGCTTTATTTAAAACGCCATCTCCATCATCATCGGGGCAGCCTTTTCTAGAAACTAAGCCAGAATCTTCAGGGCAAGCGTCGAACTTATCTGCAACACCATCATTATCCTTGTCGGGGCAACCAAACAATTTCGCAGTCCCCTTTTCATTTTCACATGAATCTGAATTATCTTTAATTCCATCTCCATCTATATCAGGACATCCTTTAGCCGCCACAGTTCCTTTAACACTTATACAATCATCTTCATGATCGGGAACACTGTCACCATCTAAATCGGGGCAGCCATTAAATTTAATAAGACCCGGAATCTTTTTACATTTATCAGATTTATCCGGCACGCCATCATTATCTCTATCAAACCTGCCACCAATATTAATATTAAGGCCTATCCGGGTATTGGTAAAGTGTGCTTTATCCCAATTGTAGTATCCTAAAGCATTATCACTTGATGCATAAACAACCAATGGCCCAATATGAACGGCAAAACCTAATCCTACATTTGCATATTGCTGCCCATAAACACTATAATTTACCCGTAAATCAAGAATTTTCCATATGCGTTGGGAATAAGATAAACTACCACCGGGCCTGAATTTACCCTGATAAAATTCGCCATATAAAACCGCACCTATAGCGGCACTGTTAGCGAGATTGTATTGTGTACCCACATAAATTTTAGGCCCCAAATAGGTGGTGTAATTAAAGTTCTTTTCATCAGGTTTAAATAATGCCTCAACAGAATCAGCTATTTTTTGAAATGCTGAACTAAAGGAATCAGCATTATTAGAGATAACTCCTTCATAATTAAAGGTTGCATTTTTTGAATACAATTTTCCTTCATTCCAGCTTATATAGCCAACATCTATAATACTGGCTGAAAAACTTAGGCGATTAGAAACTCGGTAATTCATACCCAGATCCACGCCAAATCCTGATCCCACTGGTTTGTTTGCATATTGACGTGCGATATTTACAGGGTCGAAAAGTTTGGGCTTGCCTAATATATCAGTAGGTGAGCGAATTTCATTTATTCTATCAATACCGGCAGCTTTTAATACATAATCAGCAGAAGCAACAACTTTTAATGTATTATTATTACCACTGTCTGTTTGAATATATGCTTTGGCATCATTTAACTGGGCATTGAACAGGCCCATGAGATATTTACCACGAATACCAATTGTAAATTTTTCATTTACATCTCTGGACACGCCAAAATAAATAGCTGAATAAGCAAGTTGGTTAAAACTAGTTTCACTTACATCAATTTTTTTTCCAAAAAGCTGATCTGCATTGCCATAAATGGCCAGGGCAAACAAGTCTTTGGAAAAACTAGTAGTGGTATTAATTTTTAGCTGAAGACCGGCAGAAAAATAATTTCTACCCGATTTAAATCCAATAAAAAGTGGATTTATTTCTGAATTCAGAACTATATTTTTAAAGTTATATTGATTGCTACCTAATACTTTATCTATAGTTTGTTTGGCATCATCTTTTGAATTAAAAACATCGTAAGCATTAATACCCGGTACGTATGCACTTGCAGAAAAATCTAAAAAGCCCAATGTAAATGCCTGCCTTGAAGGAAGAGCAGGATTAAGCAAACTGCTTTGGGCAACCGAACGTGCATTATAGAAATTAAGGTGGGGCTGAGCAAAAGCAGCAAAATTCTCAATTATAAAAATTAAAATAAATAGTATTCTACCTTTGGAATTTCTTATCATTTGGGGGGGTCAGTTGCTTAATTAATATCTATTATTTACTTAAAAATTGAACACTTATTTTTTACTTACAGCAAACTTCATTTTTACTTTAGCACTCAATCCTATTTTTACTTTATAGCTAGAATAAATATTTACCGGTTGAGTACCATTTGCATAAGTTTTGATCAAAACCTTAAAGATCATTTTTCCCAGGTTAAGATCTATCATTTTACGCATAATTTTATTATCAATCAAAACAGAACCTAAACTTACACTTGCAGTGGTTGTTTTATCCATATTTGGTATAGCTGATTTTAAGAGTGTTTTTGTTTCTGTAGAATCATAAATAATACCCATTTTATCTGCAAAATAAAGGTATAGTTCCCCATCAAATGGTATCCCGTTTTCAACTTTAGTGAGCAGTTCAATGGAAGTAATATTTGCCGTATCTCCAAATTTTAGTTTAATTAGTTTTCCTGTTATTTTGTCAACATCAAAAAATGGATTATCAGTGGTATCTTGTAAAACAAAATTGTTCGTTTTAAGGGTTAAGGGCATCTCCATCTGATAACCAACTGTAATAAAACTTCCTTTGGTTATAAAGTTGGTATAGTTGTTATTGCTTGTTGCATTAATAGAAGCCTTGCCACTAAATGAAACTTTTTTAGGTGACATATTCAGTAATTGAACAATAGAAGAATTGTTTTTATCATAAGTAAAAGACCCTTTAACCACCTGTCCTTTTTGAATTGCGGAAGGGTAATCCATTATGAACGATGGACCATTAAGCGGTTGCTTAAATCCGGTTGCAGAAATACCTTCAGCATATAGAGAAACTGTTACAGGAACGCCAATAGAGTTTGAAGAAGTAATTTTAATTTTAGGATTATCTATCGGTAAGCCATTACTAAACCGGCTTAAAAAGTCTACAGCAAATTCACTCGGAGTAATGTTAATTTCCTTATTCCCAAGATAACCGCCAATTTCTTTTATTTTAAGTGTTCCAAATGTGAAAGAAGCATTTATGAATTGTGAGGAATCAAATGTTTTTATCTGATTTGATGATACCACTCTTGGTTCAATATTAACTTTCATTTTATTATATGGCTTTGCATTATCAAGTCCCATATCAAACACAACATCAGCTATATTTATTTGGCCCTGTACAGATGAATTGTTAACCGTTAGATTAACAGGTGCAAAAGGAAGTCCGTTTTTCATAGCTCCGGGAATGGTAATTTTAATTTGTAATTGCTCACGAACTGTTGAAGCTATTACATAATTGATAACCCCACTTTCAAATTCTGCATTTTTAATACGGGTAGATGGGTCACCTGCCACAAAATCAACATTTAAAGATTGTGTATTGATCACATAATTAGGAAATACCGCAGTACCTGCATATGCTTTCATATTACTCGTGTTAACATCAAATTGTATGGCATCTTCCAGGTTTACTAAAACAGGGCTATTACTGGCATAAGACTTAAACTGAGGAAGTGAGTAACCTAATGAACTTGAAAGCGTTACTCCAGCCAGGTTTAAAGAATCTTTCTTATGTCCGTTGGGTGGAACATTTGTAAAAACAAGCTGACCCACCAGATTTTGAAATGGAACTGTATTAAATATATTTATTCTTATAACTTCAATTGTAACTTTTAATTTATTGCGGAAGTCTACAATTAAATAACCGTTTGCAAGGCTGATATTGGTAAACTGAGTGCTACTTAAACCTAATGAAGATACAGAACTATTCTGATCATTTATGGCTGGAAATACTGTAATCTGACCATCTGCAGCTGATAAGGCATTTTGTGTAGAAGTGGCGAAATTTGAAGACATTTCAGACAAAGATTTTGACTCACTAATGTTGGCTCCGCTGTCAATACTTATTAACCCCAAACTGTTTCTAAACTGTATAGGCGGCAAAGCAGGAATGTTTACAAAACTATCTGCAGGAAAAACCGCAATTGAATCCTGCCTTAAAATGAATTTGATTAACCCGTCACTATCATACGCTATGTTAGAATCTTCCTTTAAAAGATCTTTCATTTCAAGATTCAGAAGGCCAATTGGAACTCCAAATTCCGGGCGAAATGAAAAGTTATCGAATTTATTAAAATTCAAATCTTTTTTACAGGAATTGAAGATAAATAACATAGTAAAGAAAGGAATAAGCTTTTTCATAATTTTACGTTTTGTCGTTTTTCATATAATTGGGGGTTGATTAAATCGTTTTTTATGGCGGTTAATTTATTAAAAGTGTTGTGGAATAAATAAAATCCGACTCCATTAATTGGATTAAATATTGCCCTTTTTGAAACTGTCCGAGATCAAGTTGAAAATGTTGTTCTCCAATCAGGTTTTTACCGGTTTCATTTCTGTAAACAATTTTTCCGGCAATATCCGTAATGGTAATTATTTCATTTCCTGTCAGAGGTTTTTTAAGTTCAATGTATAGCTTTTCACCAGATAATGGATTTGGATAAATTTTAAGATTGTTTTCTCCCATTATTTTCGTAAAACCAACACTTATCTGGGTAGTTATAAAAGCCATAGCAAAAGAATCTGAAAGATATACAGGTCCCGGAACGGAAGAATTGGATTCAAATACAGCGATATAATATTTTGTGTTTGGTTGTAGATTTGAAATGGTAATAGAATCATTATTTTGATATGATAGTATAAAGGAACCATCTGATAATGAATCGCCCATACCATATACTGAAGATCCCGTATAAATAGCTCTTTGAATTGGATAAGATGTTACCGGCTGAAACTTTCTAATAACAACTAATCTTTTTTGCCCATCGCCCTTTGTCCATTTGCACTGAATAGAATCTCTTGAAACTTTTGTAAATAAAATATTTTTAGTTGCTACCAGGGGCAATATGGTAGTACTTTTAGTGGTAACATTTCCTCTTACAAAGTTTGCGCTTTGATAATTTGAAGTATAACCCGACCCATTAAATTCAATGAGTGCAAAGTGATACGTAGTAGATGCTTTTAACCCACTTACTGTAAATTGGTTACCTGCACCAACATATACAATTCTTTCATTAGGAGAAAGGTAAGACGAATTACCATTAAAATTATTGTCTGTAAAATAGGTATCACCATCAACCGGAAGCGAAACAACGGCAGAACCTTCCCGCACCACTACAACACGAGATGTGCCATTTCCACTTAACCAGTTTACTTGTGTGCTGTTAACGGTTGTATTGGCAAACGTTACAGCAGAACTTCCGCCTGTAGGTTCAGAAGCAACCGTTAACATTTGCTGGTTACCCACCGGAGAGCCAGTTTTTAATACCCTGGAAAACTGTCCATTTCCATTATATTCAAATACACTGAAATAATAGGTAGTACCGCCCTTTAAATTTGTTACTAAAACAGAATCTCCAACTCCATCATAAACAATAAAATTTGAAGTGCCAAGATCTGTTCCGCTACCAAAATCTGAACGACCAAGATATTGCGTGCTATCTGAAGGAATTCTACTTACAGCAACGGCCTCATGTCCGACAAGATATCTTTTTGTTCCATTACCTTTAGTCCACTTTACCACCATTTGTGAAACACGAACATCTGAAAAAATTATGTTTGATGCAGCTGCTGTAGGTGGGTTATAGCCAACAACAGTAGTTATATTCCCTCTTGCAGGATTTGTGTTGAGGTAATTAGTATTAGAAGAAAATCCATTATATGTAAAAACAGCAACATGATAATTGGAGCCCGTATTAAGTCCTGTAATTAAAACAGTAGTATCTACTCCATTATAAACCACATACTTACCACCTATATTATCGCCTGATCCAAAAAGTGAATTAGCAATATAGCTTAAGCCATTAACAGGAATAGTATCTACTGCGTTACCTTGTTTAATTAATACTAATTGTTTATCTCCATTTCCTTTGTTAAAATGTATTCTGAAGGAAACTGCGCCAACCTGACTAAAACTAACTGCTGATGCCTGAACGGTTGGAGAACTTACAGAAAGATTAACCAAAGCAAAATTACTTTTGCCCGACGAATTGCTTAAAGTAAAACTACCCGATAAAACTAATCGGTTATCCACCGGCCATATTTTATTAACACTTCCTATTTTAACTTTTACTGGAAAGTTAATTTCCTGAGCATTAAAAATGGTAAAGCAAGTAAAGCCCTTATTTGTGTTGGTAGTTATATCTCCTCCAACATATAAAAGACCATTGTCTTCTTTTAATGCTAAAACATTACCAACTAACGGTATTTGCAAAGTTCCGGTTGCAGCCGTTGCTGTATCAAGGGACGCAATAGAAGAGCGCGATACACCATTAATATTTAAAAAATTACCCCCAACAATTATTTTAGAACCAACAGCAATAGCAACATGAATGGTAGAATCTGCCACAACTGACCAATTGCGTAAATTAAAATTGTTTGAAAGTTCAAAAGAAGCCATTCTTTTTTTAACTGTTGAACCAACCTGAGTAAAATCACCAATGGCATATAATTGTGTCTGGTTCAACAATAACCGTCTAACTTGTCCGTTCAAATTAGGATTCCAGCTTTGTAAAACACCCGTACCACCTAAATTTACCATAGCAAGATTATTTCTCGCGGAAGTTCCAAAATTGCTAAAATTACCTCCAATAATTAAGTTAGTACCGGCTAAAATAACATCATTTATACTACCATCACATTCTACATCAAAAGATGTGGGTGTACCATTTACCGTATCTACAATTGCTAAACTCCTTCTAAAAAGCTGGTTTACAGAATAAAAATCTCCGCCAACAAGTAATTTACTACCTATTTGTTTTAAAACAGTTACCGTACCGTCAATACTAATTGGCCAGGCCACCGCAGAACCGGTATTATAATCAAAAGCTGCCAGGTTATAAACACTTCTGCCGCCAAAACTGCTAAAAGTTCCTCCCACTATTACAGTATCGCCTACAAAATAAGTGGCTTCAACTTTTGCATTTACAAGTGGGGTTCCCAAATTTGAAATGCCCGAGGTGCTAATAGCCGCATAATATTTTCTGTTATCAGAACCTACAAAATTAAAATCCCCTCCAACATAAATGGTACCATTATTCACTTTTACATTAGATATGGCGGCATCTAAACCCGGATCAAATGTTTCTACAATGCCTGTTAAAATATGAACCGATGCCATATTGTTTCGGATGGAAGTTCCAACTTGTGAGAAATTACCGCCCAGATACAGACTGTTGTTATTAATATCCATATCATTCACAGTACCTAAAGTATGCGCTTTCCAATTCCTTACCTGGGAAGTATTTACGTTAAGTGAGCCAACATTTTTTCTGTAAATACCGCCAATTGAATCAAAAGTACCTCCTAAGAAAAGCAATGAATCTTTAACAATAATTGTTTTTACTGAACCCCTTATTGGTATATTTAATGATTGTAAAACATTTGAAGCATTATAAACAGCAAATGAATTACGCCCCGCCCCGGAAATTATACTAAACAAACCACCTACATATAAATTACCGTTAGCCACTGCTAGAGATAATGCTTGCCCGTCTGGATTTGGCGCAAAAGAACTTAATTGATTGGTTGTTAAATTAATTGAGGCAAAACTAAGCCTTAACTGACTATTAACGGTGCTGAATAAGCCCAAAACATATAGGTTAGTACCATTTATAGCCAGATCTGAAATTTCATTGTTGAAATTAAATTGAAAGGAGGCATCCAATAAGAAATTAGGAGTAATTTTGACAATAGATTGAGCCGGATTGCCATTTATGGAAAATAGACCTGCGATATAAATATTACCAGAATTGTCTTTAACAATATCATTTACTTTACCTGACAAATTAAAAGGAAGGGAAATACCAGCACCTGTAGAATTTCTATAAGCAACCAAAGAGCCTGTTGTGGGACCTACATAAGAAAAGTCGCCACCAATGTATAATTTATTATTGATTTTAACACTTGCATTCACCTGACCATCTGTCTCCCAAAATTCGTTTACTATATTTTGAGCCTTAATCTGAATAACTGTAAATAGAGTGATAAGAGTGAGGATAATTGTTTTTTTCATATAGTTTAATAAAGTTAATAAAACCAGGCTTAATGGATTTGAATCAGGGTTATTTTGTAAGAATTAGTTTATGCGTTGAGGTTACACCACCTTTCATTACCTGCAGGAAATAATATCCGCTTTGAATTCCATCAAGGTCAAAAGTTTTTATAAATGATCCGCTCTCAAACAACTTACACGGCTCAGAAAGAACAGTTTTGCCTGATATATCAGTAATAGCAAAACTTATCCCACATGGTTCTTCGTTTTCAATCTCCAGATTAAATAATCCGTTTGAAGGATTTGGCCAAATTATACCTGATTTCAATTTAGATGATATTGTTGCTGGAGATTCTTGTGGGGGAGGTATAGATAAGGCGGAAGTAGCATTCATAATATCTTGAATCTGAACAGCCGTAAGCGCACGTTTGTAAATTCTAACATCGTCAATATCTCCGTTCATGCTATAAAAATTACTAAAAACACTTCCTGAAGATGCCCCTTGTGCACCAATTGTATATCTGCGATTACTTAAATTAAACGTAGAATTTGAAAAGGCAGCAACTGTTCCTGCATTATTTCCATTATAAAACACACAGGATTGAACACCATTTTCATAGGTTAAAGCCACATGGGCCCACGTACCAGTTGGGGCATAAACATAATTAGTATTTGAAACTCCTGCACCAATTGTATTTGAATTTACATCAAAAATACTTCCAAACAATCCCTGATCTTTAGTTACAAGTAGGTTAAATGATTTTCCATCAGTTTCATCTGTAGATATAATAGAACGATCTTCATAATTCATTCCTGAAAAACTATTTACATTTATCCAGGCCATTACAGTTAATTGATTCAGGTTATTTAAAACAGAATTAGAAGGGATTTGAAAATCAATTCTGCCTGTACCACTAAATTCATAAGCGCTATTAACTGTTACGTTTCTATCGTTAATAATATTCACTGAATTGGAAGCTGACGAAACAACTGTTCCATTGTACCCGTTGCCACTAAAGTCATTAGCATTGCCGTTCATTCTAAACCACGCAACCAAATCTGCCGATGGATCATTGTTGTAGGTTGCGCCTAAATTATGTACAAAAAGATCCCAGTCTCCACCATTACTGGAAGAGCCTATTCTCGCTTTTACATCAAAGCCTCCAAAATTTGCGGTTCCATTAAAATAGCCCGTTATATAGGAATTACTGGGAGTCATTGCATAAATGCCCTTTGCTGCATCATCAAGCGGACCTCCAAATTTTTGAGCTTGATTAAGAACACCTGTATTTGTGTAAATTGCTGTAAATACATCAAGATTGCCCGCCGAGGTAAGTGTTTGAGAATCAAAGGAGGCAACACCCCCAAATGTGCCAACAACAAAAATATCTCCGTTGGTGCCAATACTTAATCCTGTTGCGGCATCTTGTGCTAGTCCGCCTTGCTTTTTAGCCCATAAAGCCGAACCTGTTGCGCCTGTAATTTTAGTAATAAATCCATCAGTAACACCAGCCGAAGCTAAAGTTGTGGTACCAAAAACAATGGTATTACTAAAGGCTCCTGACAAATAAACCTGACCATTTGCATCGATGGCAATACCATACCCCTGGTCATCTCCAGAACTGCCATAAGCATTGGCGTATTGCACAACGCCCGAACTATCATATTTTACAAGAACAACATCAGCAAGTGCATTGTAAGAAGTGGTTGCAGTACCAAAAGTAGAGATTCCTTTAATTTCCCCGGTTACAAAAACATTGCTGTTCTGATCAGTTGCCACTCCAAAAGCAAAATCGTATCCGGTACTGCCACCCTTTTTAGCCCATAAGAATGTTCCAGATGAACTATACTTTGCAACCAGCAAATCAGACTGGCCGGTAGAAGTTAAGGTTGTTGTTGAATTGGAAAAAGTTATCGTCCCCGTTATATATCCACCCACAATTATATTTCCCGAAGCATCAATAGTTATGGCATTTCCTACATCCTGTCCGGTTCCACCAATTCTTTGAACCCATTGAAGTGAGCCAGTGGTATTATATTTTGCCACAAAAGCATCATCAGATCCGGCTGAAACAATTGTTGTTGAACCGAATGTTGCAGAAGTGCGGAAAGAACCGGTAATATATGGATTTCCTGAACCATCTAACACAACTGCCGCTGCAGCATCATCTTCTGTGCTACCGGCATTTATGATCCACAAAATATCACCGACAGAATTATACTTGGCAAGAAATATATCATTACCGGAACCAGTAACTTCTGTTAATCCCCAATTTGAGTTTCCTTTAAAAGTACCGGCAACATATACATTTCCAGAGCCATCAACTGCAACCCCTCCAGCTGCATCTCTATCAATACCACCGCCTGTGCGGGGCCAGTTAAGAGCTGCTGTTTTGCCAATATAACTTGCCGGATTATTCGTATTGTATGCATATTCCTGCATCAAAGTACCATTATTATAAACTGAATTAAATTCATAAATGGTGAAGTAATAATTAGTGTAAGCACTTAGCCCTGAAATTGTAGCAGAATTTCCTGTTCCGCTGTAAACAACTTTATTACCTGATCCTAAATCGGTGGCCGAATTAAAGTTGCCGTTTGAAATATAATTTACATTTGAAACAGGAGACCAGCTCACAACACCGGCTTGCCTGGCCACTATCAGTCTGTTTGAACCGTTTCCATTTATCCAGTTTAAGCGGATACTGGCATTAGAAGCGATAGATCCGATATTACTGGCATTTATAGTTGGTGCCTGTATAGATGCATCTGTTTCTTTTGAGCCAAAAAGAATGCTTGATTTAAGATAATTAGAAGTAGTGGGGTTACCGGAAATATCATTGTATTCAACAACTACATAAGTATAAAAGCTACTTGAAAGAAGTCCTGAAACCAGTGCAGTTGTACCTGTGCCATTATATACTACTTTAGCCGGGCCATAATTTATAGAAACATTAAACAAATCAATTGATCCGGGAGCAGGACTAAACGAACTGTAATTAGAGTTAGCCACATAGCCTGAGCCATTAGTTGCACCCACATTGGTTACTGGCGATAATTTTCCGGAATATGCTAATAGTAATCTCTTATTCCCATTTCCATTTGTCCAGTTTACCCGCGTAACACTTGAACCTAAATTTTGAAAAGTTATGCCAGACGCAGCAATTGTTGGGGTTGAGGCCAGACCGTTTGTTGTTGCATTGCCTGTAGCATAGGAAGAAGTAAGATATTTTATGATAGCACCTGTAATATTAAATTCAAAAACTGCAACATAATAAGTGGTAGTTGGAGAAAGGTTACTTAAAGTAAAACTGCTTCCTGTTCCCTTATAAACAACATAATTGGCATTGACCATTGTACCCAGTAAATCACCATTTCCAAAATTTGCGTTAAAATTATAGCTTATATTATTTGCCGGTAATTCATTTACAGCAGTCCCTTGTCTAACTACTACCATGCACTGATTCCCGTCTGAACCTCTTGTCCAGTTTACATTCATACTATTTAAACCAACAGTTGAAAAATTTATATTAGCAGCGGGATTTACCGGAGCTGAAATTGTTGTGGTGGCGGCTGTTCCGCTTAAAAAATTATTCTCATAAACTGTAAAAGCGCCTGAACCATTATATTCAACAATCCTGAAATAATAATCTGTACTTATCTGCAAATTTGTTAAATTCACAGTAGAGCCAACTCCATCATAAATTACGTAGGCTCCATTTATTGCTGAACCTGAATTAAAAGATGAATTTGCACTGTAATTATAACCATCAGAAGGGTTATTGGTAACTGTAGAACCTTGTCTGGCCAGTACAATGCGACGAGAACCATTACCTGCACTCCAGTTTAATGTCATGGAGTTGTTATTAATTGCACTAAAAGCTAAAGTACCAGAAGAAACTGTTGGTGCTAATGGCGTTACAAAGTCTATTGCACTAAAATTATTAAAAAGTGTACTGTTAATATTTAAGGAGTAATCGCCTCCCATAAAAAACATAGAGCCGGAAGCTGCCAGAGATAGGATAGGGTTATTGGCATTATTATAAATAGGAGAAGTTCCACCATCTGTTAAGGAAGTCATAAACAGACCAGCTGAATTAGTATAGTAAACAAAATTATTAACCCCTTTTAAAATTGAAGAAGGTGTATGTGACCAACCGGTTGGATTTGTAAATCCCTGGTTTCTTAAGGTTAGATTTCCACTATTTGCATCCATAACAGCAACACCTCCAATAGAACCTGAAGAGTAATTAATTAGTCCATCGCTACTATAGGAAGAACTGTTAAACCCGGAAGGAAAATTACCTGCAATTGAAATTTTTGTGGCATTTACTTGAGTGATATCGCTTACTTCGGGTAAATTTATACTGCTAGCTATATTTGCATTGAAACCAGATATAGCGGCTCCTGTTGAAGGGTTTAAACAAATTAATGCATTTCTGGGCGTACTAAATCTTCCTCCTGCATATAAATAACCCGTAGATAATTTCCTGATTACTTTTACCCCATATAAATCTACAGAGTTATCAAGACTGGCATTGAAAGCAGCGTTAATTGCAGCCGTTCCGGTAGAAAAATCTAATACTGTTAAAAAGTTTACATTCACCTGTTGAAGGGTTGCAGGTACAGAAACAGATCTAAAATCGCCTCCTACATATAAATTTGTTCCGTCTTCTAAAATGCTCCTTACCGTGCTGTTAAAACTCGCATATATATTTGTATTAATAACACCCAGATTATTAACTGTTACAAAATGATTTTTATATAATCCGTTTACAGAAGTGAATGAACCACCCAGGTAAACATTATAACCTGAAACATGAATTGCAAAAACTTCCCCATCATCCACACTGGTATTAAAAGCAGTTGGCAATCCTGTTGTTATATCAATAGCAGCCACTCTGTTACGCACATAACCTTTAACCTGTGAAAAGTTACCTCCCGCAATAATGTTTGTACCCGAACCCGAAATAAAAACTTTAGGGCTTCCATTTGGGTTTAAGGCAATAGCCTCGAGAACCGGTGCAGAAGGTAAACCCGAATAAACAGCGAACCTGCTAATAGCCGTATTCGCACCAATTTCTGTAAAATCTCCTCCTACCAATAAGTTGCCGCCAATAAAGGTTAATGCATTAACATTCCCATCAGGGTTTGGATACCAGGGTAAAAACTGGTTATTGTTAAGATTAACCATTACAAGTTTATTTCTGTTGCCAAAATTACCGGTACTACCAAGTCTGGCTCCGGCAAAAGCTCCTCCAATAATTACATAATTAACACTGCTGGAAGTTGTGTAGGCAAGAGAATAAACCGTATTGTTAAATTGTACATTTAAACCCGATACAGCCGAACCGGAGACAGTTATTGCCGCAAAATTAGATCTTACACCACCGCTGGTATAAGATATTCCTGAACCACCAAAATAAATAACTCCATTAGCAATTAATAAATCATAAATAATGGCATTATTTGGTAAACTGGTATTTGATGAACTGCTTATAAATGGAGTCCACGATGTTATTAAAGAACCATTGTTACTCAAATCATATTTTGCAATGCAATTATTAGATCCGGAAGCGGGTTTAAAATTACCTACAATGTATAAAAATCCATTGTCAATTTCGGCATCTTTTACATCTCCGGAAGTATATTGAATACCCCAGGTATCCAAACTATTGTTAACTAAATCTATTCTCATTCCTCCAAAAGAACCGAATACATAGGCTTTACCACTATAAATAACAATTTTGTTAACAATACCAGGTACAGAAATATTTAATGCATGCACACTTAAATTTGTGTTTAAACGTGCCAGATTAGTTCTTGTTTGCCCGCCTACACTGGTAAATGAACCTCCTATTAAATATCCGTAAGTTGCATCAAATGCTATGGTATTAACGGTGCCACTTACTGCAGGCAAACCAATAGAAGCAACATTACCAGTTGCCCCATCTACACCCACAAGTGGTCCTGAATTAGCATTTATAGCGGTAAAATTACCACCTATATATAGGGTATTACCTACCACATGCTGGGCATTTACAGCCCCGTTTAATGATAAAGATCCATTTAGTAAGGATCCCTGACCAAAAACTGACTGTTGTAAAATACAGATAGTCAGAATAATAAGGGGTAATAATTTTTTCATACTATTTATTTGGTTTAAAATCATTTCGGTTTAAAAATTGCTAGGCAATTTAAACCCAAGATATTACAATTCAATACTTTTTTTTCTGGCAAAATATGATAAAAGTCAGGTTACAGCTATTTAAAGTAAATTTAAGGTTCGTTTCTATTCCGTTAATATTTAAGATTTTACCCAGTTGAATTTGTTTAATTACACTTTGCTGTGTTAAATAGGCTCGCCCAAACAAATGTTCTTCATATCACTCCATTGATAGCCACATATTTCTTTCTCGCGTTTAACAAAAACCAGTATCGAATCAGTATTATTTACCATTTTAATGCCTTCCACACTAATAAATGTATTTGTTCGAGGTCCTTTTTTTATGTTAAAAATAACAATTTGAGATTGATTTCTGGTCATTTTCTGATGATATAATTCTAAATACTCACCCGGATTTAAATATCCATCAATCACTTCAATCTTAAAAACTGAATTGTTTAATTCAAGTTCCACGTTTACGTACACCTTGTAAAGTGAGTTCCAGTTAATTTGAAGATTTCCAATTTCTAAAAATTGATTATTTACTGTTTGGGCATTCATTTGTAAAACTTATTT
The DNA here is from genome assembly GCA_014376805.1 of Bacteroidia bacterium. Lineage (GTDB taxonomy): Bacteria > Bacteroidota > Bacteroidia > UKL13-3 > UKL13-3 > B1. The sequence goes on along the minus strand of JACMQU010000095.1, from coordinate 16,323 downwards.
TTGGCATTTCAAAAATAAGTTTCAAAAAGATTCAAAAAAATACCGCTTTATAGGTATTTTTATGCTTTAAAAATAAGATTGTTTAAAAAATGCCTTTTTGCCAAATAAACCTAATTAAATGAGTATGAAAACAAAAAGCAGCATTAAAGCTAAGCAATTCTTATAAAATGCAATTTGTATTATCGGCTCAATGGTGTTTTAGGCATTTAAAGAAATTTCAACAAAAAGGCAAGCTAAAAAGTAGCTTTATAAAGTTAAATAACTCGTACTATCTTTGCCATCATTTATTTCAAAACCAATTGTCTTTAAACGGTCTCTTATAAAATCTGAAGTGGAAAAGTCTTTTTTAGCTTTTGCCTCTTGCCTGATACTAAGAATAACATCCATCAGTCCATCAATCTTCTCAGACCCGGCAACATTTTCTTCTTTAAGGCCAAGCACCTCAAAAACTATTTCAGTAAATAGTTTTTTTAAAGCTAATTTATCTTCTGCATTAATCGTTTCTTTATCATCATTTAACAAGTTTATTAAACGAACACCTTCAAACAGCTGAGCTATAGTAACGGGAGTATTAAAATCATCATTTAAAGCCTGATAAACGGAAGCCGTTAAACCTTCCAGATCAATTGTTGTTGCATCCTTAACCTTAAGTCCGTCTATCAGTTTAGTTGCTTTCATTAATCTTATAAATCCTTTTTCTGAAGCCTGTAATGCTTCATTGCTAAAATCTAGTGTACTGCGGTAATGTGCCTGTAACATAAAAAATCGTACCGTCATCGGACTATAGCCTTTATCAAGTAAGGGATGACTGCCCGAAAAAAGTTCATCCGGTAAAAATGAATTACCCAGGCTTTTGCTCATTTTTTGACCGTTTACAGTAAGCATATTGGTATGTACCCAAAACTTGGCAGGATTGGTTTGATGGCAGGCAAAGTTTTGGGCAATTTCATTTGTATGATGCGTTGGAACCAGATCCATTCCACCACCATGAATATCAAATTCACTTCCCAGGTATTTTGAACTCATAGCAGAACATTCAATATGCCAGCCCGGAAAACCTTCTCCCCATGGACTTGGCCAGCGCATTAATGTTTCAGGTTTCGCTTTTATCCAAAGTGCAAAATCCAGTCTTCCCTTTTTCTCTTCCTGACCGTCGAGTTCTCTTGTATTGGTTAACAATTCATCCAGGTTTCTGCCCGAAAGTTGCGTGTAAGGATATTCTTTAGCATATTTTTCAACATCAAAATAAATAGTGCCATTATTTTCATAAGCATAGCCATTTGCTATTATTTTCCGGGCCATTTCTATCTGCTCTATTATGTGTCCTGTGGCAGTTGGTTCTATGCTTGGAGGCAAGGTATTAAATTGAGCAAGTACCTGATGAAAATCTACCGTATATCGTTGAACAATTTCCATTGGCTCTAATTGTTCCAGCTTAGCTTTTTTAGCAAATTTATCATCCCCTTCATCCCGGTCTCCTTCCAGGTGTCCGGCATCTGTTATATTTCTTACATAGCGAACTTTATAACCCAAATGCAAGAGATACCTGAACATTATATCAAATGAAATATATGTTCGGCAATTACCTAAATGTGCATTACTGTAAACTGTTGGCCCGCAAACATACATACCCACATAACCCGGGTGAATAGGGTTAAACAAAAGTGTTTCTTTTTTTAAAGTATCGTAAATTTTTAACTTAGAAATTACCATAAATTCTTTTAATGAGCGGAGTTCAAAAATAACAATTTGTATGTATTCAATATAAATAATAAAAAATTATATTACATACAGGAGTTGAAGCTATAGTTACAAAAACAGACAATGCTAAGGAAACAGAATAGAAAAACGGAATGAAAAACGAGTATGTTGCATAGTAATAAATGAAATAAAAATAAAAAAAATAAAAGCTTAAATAAAACGATAAAAAAGAAACAGTCGGTTCTGTATAAACAGTTTGTTTATCCCTTAAACTAATTGAAAAGAGATTCATAAACTTTATCCCAACCAAGCCAGCCTTCCTCTTCATCAAAAGAAGAGTTGTGCCAGATACTTACAAATTCCCCATCAACTGATTTAACAGTATTTTTTAATTCATGAATTTTGTTAATCGCAGTTGCAGGATCCATATTCCATGCGTTTTTTAGCGTTACGTCCATAACACAAACAGGCTGAATCCACAAGGCTGTTTCCTTGTTAGTGATCAGATTAAAAAACCTGAATGGAAATGAAGTAGAAGCCCTGAACCCAGCATGGTTAGAGTATCCCATACTATAATCTTTTTCTATGTTAAATTTACATAACTGACTATATGTTTCAGGCAGTTTAATTTTGAGAAAATGATTTCGGGATATGGTTGCTTTTCGGCTGGTAAGCGAATGAAATAAACTAAGTTCTTTTTCAAGTAAAGTCTCTTGCACAAACGATTTGTAAGAAGGGTGAATACCACATATAAAATGTTCACTTAAATGTTTTATCAACTTTATAAATATAGGCGAATCCGGAGAATGACCTTTATCAAATCCGCCATAATCAGCCAATAAAAAGAAAAAAATCGTTTCCACCTTATTAACAGCAGCCATCTGTATCATTTGTTCATACGTATCATAGGGGTCATGTTCGGGCGTTTCTAGGGTTTGCTGATCCCATTTGCCACGCCATAAAGAGCCGATAGCCTTAGCACCAAGTCGTACTGCCGACAATCCTATATACTTGTAAGCAAAATCCACATCGATACTATTTACCTGTTTAAAAACAGGGGCTTTAAAATTGATTAAAGGATATTGATTTTTTAAAATTTCTTTCAACCGTAATATCCAAAAATCTATTAATGGAATTTCTAAGAAATCATTCTTATAAGCTAAACAGTTGGTCTCTTTATAGCGGTTGTGTTCATCTTTATCTGATGGCAGGTATTCTTCATAACGACTCAACAAATAAAACATAGCCGCAAAAATATCGAAGGATAAAAATTTTGTTGTCAGCTTAAAATCCGGAATTTCTTTATAGGGCTGCTGAAAAAAAAGACTGGTCCATTCTGTACTCTTTTCTACTTCTATATTTTGAATAAAAAGATCTTCTTCATATAAAAAATTTGTAGCCGGAATATTTACACACCCTTCACTGATTTCATTATTATAATTAAGTTTAAATGTTTGAGAAGCAGAAAAATAATCCATGCTACTGGTATGCTTATAATCAATATCAAGCCTGTTTACAAACACTTCATCGAGTATGTATTTTAACCGTTCGGAAAGAAAAGCGGAGTATATAAGAATCATTTAATACCTGTTCATTTATTTTTCGAATACTTAAAAACTTCTATAATATTTTTGGGGTTCAGGGCACTTATAAATATTTGTAAACCTTGTTTGGGTTTGTAGGCAAACACCATAAAAATAAAAGCAGTATATGAACCGAGTATCATAGCATAAGCGGCCCCGTTTATTCCTTTTAGTGGTATTAATATAAATTCCGAAACAAGAATAATTATACCATTCAGTATTTGCATCCACACTACATATTTTTGCTTATTCTCCGCCAGCATCCACATACCCCAGGCTGTTCCCCAAAAGACCGGAATATTTACCCAGATAAAAATTTTAAAAACCTGAGGGGCCAGTTCAAACTTAGAGCCATACAAAAGATTAATGGCCCAATCTCCAAAAAGTGTGCCTCCGATAACAATTGTAACAGCACTCCATATCATAATTGAATACAGTTGTGTGAGTCTTTTTAATTGCAGAGGTTTATTATGCCTGTTATTAATAATACCCGGAAAAACAGCCGCACACAAGGCAACAGGAATTACATAGGCTGCTTCACTTATTCGTACTCCTGCATCATAATTACCTACCAGGCCAAAGTTGTGCAAAAATCGTTCAATAAGTATCCCGTCTGCCTTTTGATATAACATCTGAAGAAACGACGAGCAAATAACAGGCAGGGACAATATCAGAAGATGTTTGGCTTCTATTGAACTAAACCGCCATTGCCTGATAAATTGTCCATCCTTTTTATAAAATATCCATTGGTTCAGGGCAATCATTGCAGCTTCAAATGCAGCCATAGATGCAAACCATTCAAGCGGAGCTTTTACATAAATGAGGTATAATTTTATTAGAGCAGAAATAAACAAAGTGATAACCTGGTTAATGGCAGTGTACCGACCCTTAACAGCAGATTGAAAATAAAAATCTATTACAGATAAAGATTGGAATACGATAGAAATACTTAATAAAAAAACTATCCACGTAGTATGTGCATCATCTCTTATAGATGCGTATAAAACAGAGCCTGCCATTACCACAAATGAACCACAAAAGCGCAACCAGAAAGCTGTTCCTAAAATGGTATCCTTGTTTCCTTTCCGGGTTATTAATTCTCTTACCACTAAACTATCGAGCCCCAGTGCCGAAAAAATAGTTAAAATGGCTACAATTCTTAAACCATAAGCAATTACGCCATATTGTTCTTTACCCAAAAAACGAACAACCAGAACACCAACCAATATGCCAGAAATAATCCGTGAAGATTTTTCAAGTAATCCCCACAGCGTGTTATTTACATAATTATTTTTAGGTTCAACACCCATTTATTTTATCTCTATTTGTTAAAATTACTCATGGTATCAGCAATGCCCCTCATCACAAAATTTTCAATTGCTTTCACCGATTTGTTCATTAAAGGAAGAATTTCTACGGCTTCTTCCTGATCCCATTTGCCCAACACGAAATCTATTTGCCGGCCTTTCGGGAAATTACTTCCAATACCAAACCGCAAGCGCGGATAGTTTTGAGTGAGCAATAATTCGGTAATACTTTTTAAACCATTATGACCGGCATCACTGCCATTGCCTCTTATTCTTATCTTCCCAAATGTAATAGCAAGATCATCAACCACCACAAATATATTTTCCGGCTTTAATTTTAATTCCTGCATCCAGTGTCTAACGGCTTTTCCACTCAGGTTCATATAAGTATTTGGTTTAATTACAAATAACTGACGCCCGCTTATGCTTATCTCTGCAAGGTCTGCATAGCGTTGTTGCGTAAATGATCCTTTATACTGAGCAACCATTTCATCTGCTATATCAAAGCCTATATTATGGCGGGTATGAGCATATTCATCTCCAATGTTTCCAAGGCCGGCTATCAGGTATTTCATCAGGGTTCAAAATTAATTTACAGGTAAAAGTATGGAGACCGTAAGTGTCATATAAACTTATATTTATACTGCAGCAAAGTATAAGTTTTTACATTCCTTTCACTATGTTATTCAGCACAAAAAACCCTGAAGCAGGGCCTCAGGGTTTTTTACATATCATACTACAATTATTTCTTTTTAGCAGGGGTTGCTTTCTCATCTGCTTTTGCAGCTTCCTGCACAGCGCGGGTAGTAATAATGCTTACTACAGGGTTATTAGGCGAATCGAGCAGATTCAATCCTTCAGCATTTACATCCCCTACTTTAATTGATTTACCAATTTCAAGAGCGTCAATATTTATCTCAATAAAATCAGGCAATAAAGATGGCAATGCTCTTACTCTTAATTTTTTAGTTTTTACAACCAGCTTACCACCCTGACGAACACCAATAGAATTTCCGATAAGTTTAACAGGAACTCCTATTTCTACTTCTCTATCTTCATGAACTTCCAGAAAATCGGCATGTAAAATAATATCATTTACAGGGTGAAACTGTAAATCCTGCAATACGGCATCATAAGTTTTACCATCAATATCCAACTTCACTTTATAGGTGTTTGGTGTATAAACCAGGATTTTAAAATCGGGAGAATAAACAGAGAAATGAATATGTTCACTACCTCCATATAATACACAAGGAACTTTTCCTTCAATTCTTAATGATTTGCTAGAGACTTTTCCTGTTTCAGGTCTTTTGTTTCCGAATAACGCTACAGATTTCATTTTATATATTTGTTTTTAAATTGTTTACTCAAAACTCACACCTTCCCTATTGATTTGTTAATGACTGAAAATTTTCAGTGATTACGATAGTTCAGGTATTATTTCCCATCAACTTTTGGTTCTGCTGCCTGTCTCTTTTATATCAAATAAGCTGCTTATTGAACCGTGTTCGGTAATATTTCTAATGGCATCTGCAAAAAGTTTTGCCACTGTTAATACCTTTATTTTAGAATCAGTACGTCTCAATGGAATGGTATCGCAAACCACCAGTTCATCAATTACACTGTTATCAATTATTTCATACGCATTGCCACTTAATACAGGATGGGTACACATGGCACGTACACTAACTGCACCTTTATCTTTTAGCAATTGCGATGCTTTAGCCAATGTATTACCGGTATCAATAATATCATCAACCATTAAAACATCTTTGCCCGAAACATCTCCAATAAGCGTCATCGAGGCAATTTCGTTGGCACGTCTGCGCTCTTTATCTACAATTACCATATCACAACCCAGGGCTTTAGCGTAAATCCTGGCCCTTGCCGATGAACCCATATCCGGCGATGCAATAATTATATTGCTACCCATGTTCAGGCTTCTCATGTAAGGTAAAAATATAACCGACGGATCAAGATGATCTACGGGTATTTCAAAGAAACCCTGAATTTGCGGCGCATGTAAATCCATTGTAATTACCCGGCTGGCCCCAACCACAGTTAGCATATCTGCAACTACTTTTGAACCAATAGATACACGAGGTTTATCCTTTCGATCCTGGCGGGCCATACCAAAATAAGGAATTACGGCTGAAATATAATGAGCAGATGCGCGCTTAGCAGCATCAATCATCAGCAGCAGTTCCATTAAATTATCGGTATTAGAAAAAGTTGACTGCACCAGAAATACATCACAACCCCGAACCGATTCATTAAAGCTTGGCTGAAACTCACCGTCGCTAAACTTCGTAATGGTGCAGTCTCCCAATGGAATTCCATACAATCTTGCAATTTCCTCGGCCAGGTACCTGGAATTAGTACCGGAGAAAATTTTTACCTGGTTATGCGCCGACATATTGCGGTTTATTTTTATTGGTTGACCGACTAGGGCTCGAACCTAGACTCCTCTGAACCAAAATCAGATGTGTTGCCAGTTACACCATCGGTCAATTAGGGAGCGCAAAGGTATAATTTAAAACGAAAAATTAAAACGGTTAGGAAAATAATTTCCGGAAATGTGAAATTACTTTATTTTTTAATTGGTGTTTAACCTTGAAAAAGTGTGTGTATGTGCAAAAATAAACTGCAATTTTGAACCAAAGAATATAAAATTTGTATAGTGAATGACCCATTTTGTATTGCATTGGTTTTCAGCCGTAATAACTACCGCTATCAATCTTATGCCTGCCAGTATGCCGGCAGCTTGCTTGCCATGCAAAAACAGGTGGTAATCTTTTCGCCAGATTGGATTAATCTTAATAATTACCTGCTTACCCATTTTAAAAATAAAGCCAAGTTTATAAAGTGTTATCCGCTTGATGAATGTGTAACAGACACTGCGGCAATTTCTAATTTTGCTTTATTTGCTAAGTATTTGCAGTTAAGCCGCCGTTTAAAAAAAGCCGAAAGAGAGCTACAGACTAAAATAGAATGCGTTTTTTTTGCTCCTGTTGATGATTGGATCAAACCTAAATTTGGCAAAAAAACCATGAAATGGGCTTTTGCTTATAAATGGAGCGGACTATTAGTTAACCTGGATAGCTATTATAAAAACAACTTAAAATTAAACATTGATCCTGCATTTTCAGATGCCGATTATTTGTTAGGTTCGCAAAACTGCATCTCTGTTGCCACCATAGACAGGTATAAAAGCGAGGCCATTAAGAGCAGGGTTTATAAGAAGGTAATAGTAATGCCAGATATAAGTGATTATACGTTGCCAGACGCCCCTCTGAAAGCTTCCAGACATATAAAACAAATGGCAGCCGGGCGAATGATTACAGGGACCATTTTATTAGAAAATGAAAATCCGGAGAACTTTTTAAAAATGGCTGCAATTGCAGACAGTGATACATTTTTTTTTGTATGCGCCGGAGTTATAGAGCCCTCCACCTTATCGGAGTTAGCTAAGCAGGCATTGGATAAATTGTTGCAATCGGGTAAAAACAATACATATTTTATATTACAATCTCTTGATGAACGCCAATATATAAACGATCTGGTAACTACTTTTGATGTTTGCTATCTTAACGACGGTAATTATAATTTACCCCATCCTTTGTTAAGTAAGGCTGCTTTTTTTAATAAACCGGTAATAGGTTCAAAAAATGACATGACCGGCAAATTGCTGGCCAGCTTTAAAACCGGAATTGGAGTAAACGGCAAAGTGAGCGAAAGCCTTAACGCCCTAAATTTGTTGCGGTTACAAATGCCTTTTGAACACAATTTTGACATGGGAAAATTAAATAACTACGCAAAATTACAGGGCCCCGAGGCACTCACAGAAGCACTGGAAGAACTGCTGAGTTTTTAGGCGTGGGGGGTTTCACTTTTTACTTTAATTGAATATATTAATTAATAGCAAAATTAAGTCATTTTTAACTTTCCACTTTCTAACTTGTTTTAAATATAACTTATCCATATTCTTGCATAAATCAATTACTTATGAAACATTTAATACGAACTATTACTATATGTTTGCTTTTTTGCAAAACGGGAAATTCCCAGGATATTACAACAAATTTAATTGCTCATTATAAATTGAATGCAAACGTTACAGATGCAACTTTAAATGCGAACAATGGTACTAATTCTGGAGCAACTATTACCGGAAACAGAATTCCTATGCCATCTACTGCTTATGATTTTAATGGCACAGACCAATCTGTAATAATTGCAAATTCCACAACATTAAGTTCTGTTTCCGGCAGTCTCACCATTTCTTTATGGGCATATATCCGTGACTTTGATCATGGATTAGACGGAAAAGATTATGCAGTACTTGTGTGTAAGGCAAATAATGAAGACAAAGCAGATTACAGGATAGCTGTTACTCCAAATTCATTTGCATTGGTTAATAATGGCTATCTAGGTGAAATAAGTTCATCTATTAATATTCCTGTAAATAAATGGATTCATTTATCTGCAGTTTTTTCAGGTACTAATGCTAAAGTATTTATAGATGGTGTAAAGGTTGGTGAGGGAACATTAAACACTACTTATGGATTGCAAAAAAACTGCCCGTTAACCCTTGGTAGGGATGATGCCGGAGGGATAGAATACTTTGATGGCAAACTTGATGATATAAGGATCTATAGCCGGGCATTAACGATAACAGATATTCAGGCAGTTTACAATACCCGGGATTTTATTATAGATAGTTTAATGTTAAATCTTATCGCCTATTATCCATTTGATGGAAACACAAACGATTACTCTGGCAATGGTAATAATGGCATAGCAAATGGCGGTGGTTTTTCTACTGATAAAGCTGGAAATGTTTCTAAAAGCTATGTTTTTGCAGGCATATCCGACTATATTCAAATTGCAAATTCAGTCTCTTTAAAAAGCCCGGTTAACAATATTTCTATGAGCTGTATGGTAAATGTAAGGGAGTTTACAACCGGTATTGATAATATAGATTACTCTGCGCTTATTTGTAAATCAAACAGCAATTCAGATGCTCAATACCGTCTTGCACTAAGAAGAGATGGACTTTCTGTAATTAATAATAGCAAACTTGGAAACATTGCTTCTGGTCCGGCATTAATCACTAATCAATGGTACCACATAACAGCCGTTATTTCAAATGATACTTTAAAGTACTATTTAAACGGACAATATGTTGGAAAAACCTATTTACCATTTTCATTTACTTTAAATGATAACAATCCATTGTATATAGGAAAAGACGATCCGGGTGGCATAGAATACTTTAATGGAAAACTTGATGAAATAAGAATTTATTCAAGGGCGTTAACTGCCAGTGACATTTCCAGAATTTATGCAATTTCAAATACTACATCTATAACAAAAGTTATAAATAATGATAATAATATAGTGGCTTTCCCAAATCCCGCAAATAAATTAGTTTATTTAGCCGGTGTAGAGTTAAATACAAACCAACTTCAAATAACAGCCTATACATTAGAGGGAAAAGAAATTGAATGTGAAATAATAAAAGAAAACTCCCATGTTACTTTAAAGTTTCCTGATAACATGTTTACTCAGATGATATTGGTTAAAATACAAAGTGAGACCTCATGTGCTATCAAAAAAATACATATTTTGAGTTCCAATTAGTATATTCTTTTTTTCAGACAAATAATTGATTTACTTCGTGCTTTGTAATAATACTTGCAATTATATCAAAATTATATTGAGGTAATACTTTAAAAAACATTCAAGGTTTATTGGCTCAGTTAAGTAAAAAAAAAGTCAGATAAATTTGCTCCTTTAATTATTAAACCTTTAAGAATACATACGTTGATAGAAGAAATAAAATACACTCAAGATTTTTTTGCAATTCAAATGCCTATCTCTAAGCGTTCTGCAAAAATAATTTTACCTATAGTTTTTAATGAAATTCATCCACATAGCATATTAGATGTTGGTTGTGGTACAGGTGTATGGTTAAAGATTGCGAATGAGCTAGGGATTGAGGATTATATAGGGATTGATGGCGATTATATACACAACGATTTACTTGAAATACCAAAAAATAAATTCATAAGTGCGGATCTAAAAAACACATTCACACTCAATAGAAAATTTGATTTAATTATTTCTACAGAAGTGGCAGAACATCTTCCTATTGAAAACGCAGATCTTTTTATTTCAAATTTAGTAGAGCATGGCGACTTTATTCTATTCTCTGCAGCTGTTCCCGGACAAGGCGGCACTTACCATATTAATGAACAACCGCAACAATATTGGATAGAAAAATTTGCAAAATTTGATTTTCTTCCAATTGATCTGATTAGAAAAAATATTTGGACAAAAAAAGGAGTTGATTGGTGGTACAAACAAAATATGTTTCTTTTTGTAAAACAGAATTTAATAAATAAAAATATTCATTTAAAAACTTTGTATGAAAAAAACAAAAAGGATAATTATAATTTAACTCATCCAGAAATGATATTTTATCAGAAAAAAATTGATAGCCCACTTGGAAGATTTATTGAAAACCCTATATATACTATAAAGAAATTTATTAGCTTTACTTTTTCATAAATCGTTAATATGAACCGTGAATTAAACCTTCAAAGGCTTAAAGATACCTCTAATCCAGCATATAGAACCGAATATCTCGTTTATTATTATTTATACATTGCCCTAAGGAAAGCTATTAATGATTTTGCTTCTGGCGATTTATTGGATATTGGTTGTGGTAATAAACCATATTCTGAATGGATTAAATTTAAAGTGAGTAAATATATTGGTTGCGACATCACTCAATCTTCAAATAACAGTGTTGACATTTTATGTGAAGCAACAAAATTACCAATACCGGATAATTCTTTTGATACTGTATTTTCAACCCAAACTATTGAACATGTTGGAGATTTTCAGCAAATGGTGAACGAAGCATACCGCGTTTGTAAACCTGGCGGTCATTTTATTGTTTCTGGCCCAATGTATTGGCCGTTACATGAAGAGCCTTATGACTTTCACCGGTTCACTAAACATGGTTTTATTTTAACGCTGCAAAAAGCCGGCTTTAAAGTTGTAGAAGTTAATTCTAATGGCGGAAAATGGGCTTTATTGGGTCAGGTTATTATACAAACATTACCAACATGGATAACATTTCCTAAAATATTAAAATTGATTCATAACAAATTATTTATTTGGCTTGATAATAAATATTTTGACCCGATTAATACAATGAATTACGTAGCAATAGGTAAAAAATAAATTATGACTCCCCTTATTTCTATTGTAATTCCTTGCTATAATCATGGTCATTATTTGAGGGAAGCACTTGATAGTATCACTATCATAAAACATACTTCAGTAGAGGTTATTATTGTAAATGACGGCTCAACAGATCAGAACACCCTAGCTATTTTAAAAAGCCTGGCTCTTGAAGGATACACTATAATTAACCAAATCAATCAAGGACTTGGCAAAACCCGCAATAATGGAATTAAAAGGGCTCGTGGAAAATACATTTTACCCTTAGATGCCGATAATAAATTGCTCTCTGCCTATCTTCATACCGGGGTAAAGTATCTGGAAGAACACCCAGAAATTGCTGTTGTTTATTCTGATGCTTTTTATTATGGAGACAAACAGGGATACATACCTGTAAAAGACTTTAACCTTCAACAATTAATAACAGGAAATTTTATTGATGCATGTGCATTATTCAGAAAAAGTGCCTGGGAAGATGTAGGTGGTTATGATGAAAATATGCCATTTATGGGAGTTGAAGATTGGGAATTTTGGCTCAACCTAAGTTTTAACGGTTATATATTTTATCATATTTCCGAACCAGGCTTTTATTATCGTGTATCTAACAATTCAATGATTAAAAAAGACACCTCTCCGAATTTTAATCTTTTAAAAAATTACATCGAAAAGAAACATTCATATTATATCAATTACAATGCTCCTGCCGTGTATATGTCCGAAAAATTTAAAGCGAGCCCTTTGGTATTTCTTTTAAAGATGATATTGTTAACTTACTTCCCATCTAAGTATAAAGAACTAATAGGTAGACGAAAAATAAAAAGGTTATAATACCCAACTTCTATTAATTAATATTTCAATAGAATGGTAAGTGATCATTGTAAGATAGAAATAGTTAAAAAAAGGTGCTTGACATTAAGGCAAAATTTAAACTGATATCGTTTAAAATTGTTTTTAATTAAAAATAATTTCTATCTTACTTCTCCTTAAAAATCACAGTTATGAAATCCTTTGCATTATCACTGCTTTTCATCACATTTGTCAGCATTGATTCAAATGCTCAGTTTGCAAGCAATTCGTTTGGTTCAAAAATGAATTTCCCTACTACTGCCGGCCCACAGGGTATGGATATTTGTGATTTAAACAATGATGGTAAAAAAGATATTCTTGTTGGAAATGTTGATGGGAATACCCTGAGTGTATTTATCAATAATTCGGCTGTAGGGGTTCTTAACAATTCAAGCTTTACTAATAATTTTCAACTTACTACACTTGGCAACAGCCCTGCATTGATATCAACTCCAGACATTGACGGTGATGGCAAGCAAGATATTCTACTTGGCTATGCAAGTACCACGGGCACTCAATTTTCAATATATTTAAACAAATACAACGGAGTTATATTCGATACCTCTTCATTTAAAAGATTTGATTTTACAGCAGGCTCTAAGCCAGAAGGCATATCGTCTGGAGACTTTGACAATGATGGTAAAATTGATATTGCCATAGCAAATAATGTATCGAACAACTTCTACATCTTTAAAAACACCAGCACGCCAGGCAATATTTCACTTGCTACGCCTCTCATTTATCCAACAGGCAATGCCCCTGATGCAACTGCTGTTGGCGACATTGATAATGATGGTAAAGTTGATATTGCCGTAACCAACTTTGGCTCCAATACAATTACTGTTTATCGCAATATGAGTACTTCTGTAGGAATGAATTTTTCGGTAGTTAAATCAATAAATACAGCAAGCACACAGAACAATCCTTATTGGGTTAAAATAGTTGATTTCGATAATAATGGCGTTAAAGAAGTTGTGTGCTCTAACTGGGGAAGTAGCAGTGTATCCATTTTCAGCGACTCCCTTACACCGGGGATAGGTTTTGCCCCCAGAGTAGATATTTCGTTATCTCCTGCCCTATATACACAAGGTACCGCAATTGCAGATTATGATCATGATGGCAAATTGGATCTTGCCGTATCGATGGCAGGTAATAACTATGTGAGTGTATTGCGTAACGTCCACGCCGGTGGTCCAATAACAGCTGCATCATTCTCTGCTCAAACAAATTTTACAGCCAACTCATCACCGGTCGGTGCTATCTCAGCAGACCTTGACAACGATCTAAGACCCGACATCATTAACACAAATTACGGTTCAAATAACATTAGTGTTTTTAAGAATAGAATGCTTGCAACTGAGCCTTCTGCTCAAACAAGCAATTTCAATTTATTTGTTTCTTCTAATGGAACAACTATAAATTTTACTAAAGGAAATGGTGCTAAAAGAATGGTGATTGTTAAGGCCGGCAATCCGGTGAATGCCTTACCAAAGGATACTGCATTTTACATAGCAAACACGGCTTACGGAGCAGGGTCAGAATTAGGTACAGGAAATTTTGTTGTTTATGCTGATACCGGCTCAAGTGTTTTGATAACCGGACTTAACGCAGGTTCCATCTATTTTTTCTCAGTAATTGAATTTAATGGTGACGGAGGTTATAGCAATTACCTTTTAAATAATCCTTTAACCGGTTCAAACATTATAAACATTCCTTTTAAGGGTAACGATTTCGTTTATAAAACTAATTTTAGTACTTCAGCCGGACCACAAGGAATGGAAATAAGCGACCTCAATAATGATGGTAAAAATGAAATTCTTGTAGGTAATGTAAATGGAAACATGCTTAGTATTTTTGTTAATAATGCTCTTACTGGTTTGATTAATAACACAACTTTCTCTTCAAACTTTAACCTTGCAACCTTACCAAATAGTCCGGCATTAATTTCCTCACCAGATTTTGATGGAGACGGTAAAAAAGATATTTTATTAGGGTATGCAAGTGCTACAGGTACTCAATTCTCTGTTTTCCTGAATCAGTATAATGGAACAACCTTAGACAGTTCTTCTTTTAAACGATTTGACTTCAATGCCGGCACCAAGCCTGAAGGGATGTCATCAGGCGACTTTGATAATGATGGAAAAACAGATATTGCCATTTCAAATAATGTATCAAACGACCTGTATGTATTTAAGAACACCAGCACAATAGGTAATATTTCAATTGCTACTCCATTAATATATCCATTAGGAAATGCCCCTGATGCATCAGCAACCGGCGATATTGACAATGATGGTAAAATAGATATCGTTGTGACTAATTGGGGCTCGAATTCTATAACGGTTTACAGGAACAGTAGCACCACTTCGGTTATGTCATTTACATTAGTAGGTACTATCTCTGCGGGAACAACGCAATCTAATCCGTACTGGGTAAAAATAGTTGACTTTAATAATGATGGTTTAAAAGAGGTAGTTTGTTCTAACTGGGGAAGCAGCAGTGTTTCTATATTTAGTAATACAAATACATCGGGGATAACATTTGCACCAAGGGTTGATATTGTATTGGCTC
Source organism: Bacteroidia bacterium (assembly GCA_014376805.1). Classification (GTDB taxonomy): domain Bacteria; phylum Bacteroidota; class Bacteroidia; order UKL13-3; family UKL13-3; genus B1. The sequence continues at coordinate 1,061 of JACMQU010000095.1, read as the reverse complement.
CTGCACTTTATACGCAAGGTATAGCCATAACAGATTATGACCATGACGGGTATCTTGATTTAGCTGTTTCAATGGCGGGTAATGATTCGGTAACTGTGTTTAGAAACAATCAGGTGAATGGACCAATTACAACTTATTCCTTCTCATCAAAAACAAATTACGCTTGTGGTGCCGGGCCAGTAGGCACAATCTCAACAGATATAGATCAGGATTTAAGACCTGACTTGATTGTTACGAATTTTAGCGCAGGCAAGATTTCAATATTAAAGAATCAGATATTAGCCGCCGAACCGGGCATTCAAACCACATCATTAAATGTTGTTACAAATGGCACATCCGTAACTTTAAATTTTACAAAAGGTAACGGAGCAAGAAGAATTATATTAGCGAAAGAAAATAGTGCTGTTAATGCCTGGCCAAGAGATACCGATTTTTATCCGGCTTATGCCACCTTCGGCTTAGGTACGCAAATTGGTACAGGAAATTTTGTTGTTTATGCTGATAGCGGGTCTACAGCTAACATTAGTGGCCTGAATCCAAATAAAAGCTATTATTTTGCGGTTTTAGAATTTAACGGTATTGGAGGTTACAGCAATTATCTGTTAACAAACCCGCTTACATCAAATAGGACTTTGGGGATTCAGGAAAATGCAACCCTGGCCTTTCATCTTATTGCATATCCGAATCCCTTAAAAAATGGCACCTTGGTTAGTTTTGAGTTGAAAAATCCATCAACCCTAAAAATAACAGTTAGTGATTTATTAGGGAGAGAAGTTAAGTCAACAAACTTTGGAAAACTTGCAGAAGGAAAGCAACAATTAAACCTTGATGAAACATATTTTAGCAATGCCGGTGTCTATTTTATGAAAGTAGAAATTGATAATTTTGTTATTATTAGAACACTCATTAAGGAATAAATAAATTAAAATTTCAAAACTATTCAATCTGAATACCCTACCTATCAAAGCAATTGCTTAAAAGCCGCAGCACATTTCAGTTTTGATAAACATGCCATGCCTTTTGTAGATTTCCTTTCAATTGATAATAAATGACAATTTTTT
>JACMQU010000094.1 GCA_014376805.1 Bacteroidia bacterium | reverse complement strand
TATCTTTTCTTCATTGGATTCAATATCATTTGCAATGGCTTTAACTTCCTCAAGATTACCTATTTCGATCTCAGCTTTCATTTCACCAATCAATTCTTTATTCACTTCACTGAAATTATTGACGAAATTTAGTGGGTTTTGTATCTCATGTGCTATACCTGCGGTAAGTTCTCCGAGGCTGGCCATTTTTTCTGATTGAATGAGTTGGGATTGAGTGGATTTGAGTTCACTCAATGTTTTTTCCAACACTTCATTTGCCTTCTTCTTTGAACGAAAGCGATAATAAATGCTTCCGGCAAGTATTAACAACAATGCAGCAATACCAATGGTGAAATTTCTTGACTGGGCAGAAAGTTTGTTTGCACTTTCTAATTTTGAAATAGCAATTTCATTATCCGTAATCTGTTGCTCTGTTTCAAAACTTATGGTCCGATATTTTGACTGGTCTGCTTTTATACTATCCTGCAGGCTAATAAAAGATTTATAAACTTCTTTTGCTTTCAAAAAATCGCCTGTTTTTTCATATAGTAAAGCCAGTAGTTTATAATCCCTCAATACATTCTGTCTGACCGCTTTTATCCGCTCAATATTTTTTAGCAGTAAGGTAATTGCCTCCGGGTATTTTTTTTGTTCTATCCTCAATAAGGCCATGTAATAGTCTGGTTCAACAAAACCAGATGACGCAGAAACAGGAATTTGATACCGGTTAACTAATTTCCAGCATTGCCGCAAAAGAGAATCTGTTTCATTATATGCCCCTCTTTTTATATTATACAATGAGCGGTATTGTAAAAGAAAAGCCTCACCACTGTTATCATCAGATCTTGTAGTTGCATTCTCTGCCAGTTTAAGATAGTAATCAACACTGTCTAATTGATTAGTCAATATTTTTGCCAACACTAAATGTCTTGCTCCAAATAGGAGATTAATACCTGCGCCGGTTACCCCTTTACCTCCGGCACTGTAATAATCAATTGCAGTTTTCAGCGTCATTTCACTTTGTTTTATTGCCTTTTCAAATTCTCCCATTTGTACATAAAAATCACCTATAATAAATGAATTATTTATCCAACCGGCTTTGCCGATATTAACTGTAAAGTTTAAATATCGTTGATTATTGAACTTACTTGAATCTAGAAAGCTGATGGATTTCTTCATATTATACATGGCAGGTTCGTATAAACCAATGTTTCGGTAAAATCCACCCAGCACATAATAGCAAGTGGATAACCCAAGAGAATCCTTAGCTATCTTATATTGGTTTAATTTTTCAGCATAATACTGAAAGCCCTCCGGAAGTTTGGAAGAATTGCGATATGGCAACCGTAGTTGACTTAAAAATGCCTGGGCTAAATATTTGGCACGGGGAGTTGAACTATTCTCTAATTTTTGAATGCACTGTTTACCATACTTAATGGCTTTAAATTTATCAGATGCGGTTAAACCTACTAACACAACATACTTCACTGCATAGCAGAGGTCTTCATTATTCCCTTTTTTAAACTGCTCTGCCGCTTTTTCTATCAGGCTTATCTGTGCATCTGATAAAACAGCCGTTCTTATTAATTGCCGTGCAGTGTAGAATTTAAGGGTATCCAAGCCTTTCGCCATGTTGCTTTTATCGAGCAGGCTAATTACAGAGTCAACCCGGGATTGCTGGGCGTTGGCCTCTCCAAAAAATAAAATCAGCAGCAATACCCACGGTGACTTTAAGATTGATTTTTTATTTTCCATTGTACTTTGTTAAACAGGTAATTGAATAATAAACTCACTCCCTTCTCCCTCTTTCGTTTCCACTTTCAACTCTCCGCCATGTGCTTTTACAATATCATAAGCCAGGGACAAGCCGAGCCCCGTTCCCTGCCCTGTTGGTTTGGTGGTAAAAAATGGTTGAAATATTTTGTCGAGTATTTTTTGAGGGATGCCGCCCCCATTGTCTTTAACGGAAATTAATAC
>JACMQU010000093.1 GCA_014376805.1 Bacteroidia bacterium | reverse complement strand
TCACGTCCGGTACAATTTAACTCAAAACTTAAAACGGTAGAAGCTCCTGCAGGTATGATGGGAGATGGTTTCATGGCTACTTCTTTAGAAAAAGTAGTAGGATTAGCCCGTAAAAATTCAATTTGGCCATTACCTTTCGCTACATCTTGCTGTGGTATCGAATTTATGGCAACAGCTGCCAGTCACTATGATCTTGCCCGTTTTGGTGCAGAGCGTATGAGTTTTTCTCCACGCCAGTGTGATTTGTTAATGGTTATGGGAACAATCTCTAAAAAAATGGGACCTGTTTTACGCCAGGTTTATTTACAAATGGCAGAACCCCGTTGGGTTTTATCAGTAGGTGCTTGTGCTTGCAGCGGTGGTATTTTTGATACCTACTCAGTACTACAAGGTATAGATCAAATTATTCCTGTAGATGTTTATGTACCAGGTTGTCCGCCAAGACCAGAAGCTATTTTAGACGGATTTTTAAAAATTCAGGAATTAGTTGGTCAGGAAAGTTTACGGAGAAGAACAGGAGAGAAATATAAAGATTTGATGGATAGCTACGGAATCCAATAAAAATCATTTAAAACTTAATAATTACAATAAATATTTAAGCTAAAAGCTACATGCCGTTAACAAACGAAATAATACAACAAAAACTCATAGATAAATTTGGCGATCAATTGATTGATTGGGTACAACCTTATGGCATGTTAACTTTTACTGCGCCAAAAGACTTGAATCTAAAAGTACTTCAGTTTTTGTTTGATGATACTGAATTAAAGTTTCAATTCTTAACTGATCTTCAGGCAGTACATTATCCGGATAGTAAGGGCGCAGAATTAGCCATAGTTTATCATTTGCATAACCTAACCGATAATATTCGGCTTAGGTTCAAAGTATTTACTGATATCAATACTCCTGATGTATATAGTGCCACTGCATTGTATGCCTCTGCCAATTTTATGGAGAGGGAGACCTACGATTTTTTCGGCGTTAATTTTACAGGACATCCTAATTTGATCAGGATTTTAAACGTTGATGAAATGGATTATTTCCCCATGAGAAAAGAATTTCCTTTGGAAGATCAAAGCAGAGTAGATAAAGATGATGAAATGTTTGGAAGGGGATAGTTATTTAGCGATTAACTTTTGAATATTGATTTATGAATAAGTGGAAATAGTTGAACGGAAAAGATAAATAAACACAAAAAAGCTTTAAAACCCTTATGGGGTAAAGGTTATGAACGATCATATTTTATTACCGGAAGGAAGTATAGAAAAATTAACGACCACACTTAACTTAGGTCCTACGCACCCTGCTACGCATGGAGTTTTCCAGAATATTTTGGAATTGGATGGTGAAAGGGTGATGAAGGCGGTTTCAACAGTGGGCTATATTCATCGTGCCTTCGAAAAGTTGGCAGAGCGCAGACCTTTATATCAAATTACCCCACTTACGGACAGATTAAATTATTGTTCGTCCCCTATCAATAATATGGGATGGCATATTACCTGCGAAAGATTATTGGGTATTACTCTTCCTAAGAGAGTAGATTATCTAAGAATCATCATCATGGAGTTATCCAGAATTTCTGATCACCTTATTTGTAATTCTATTGTTGGTGTAGATAGCGGTGCATTCTCTGGATTTTTATACCTGATGCAGTTCCGTGAACTAATTTATGAAATTTATGAAGAGGTTTGTGGATCTCGTTTAACAACTAATATTGGGCGTATAGGTGGTTTTGAAAGAAATTTTACTCCACGTGCTTTTGAAAAATTAGAGCAATTTTTAGCAACTTATCCAAAGCAATTAAAAGAATTCGAAAACTTATTTACGCGTAACCGTATTTTTATGGAACGTACCATTGGATGCGGTGCGATAACTGCTGAGCGTGCATTAAATTATGGTTTTACTGGTCCTAATTTAAGGGCAACAGGTGTTGATTATGATGTTAGAGTACATACTCCATATAGTTCTTATGAGGATTTTGATTTTAAAGTACCAGTAGGTACAACTGGTGATTGTTATGATCGTTTTTTAGTAAGAAACGAAGAAATGTGGCAGAGTCTAAGTTTAATTGAACAAGCTTATGCTAAAGTAAAAGAATTTAAAGGTGCTGAAGCGGAAGTTTTTCATGCTGATGTTCCCGCTTATTATTTGCCCGAAAAGAAAGATGTGTACACCAAAATGGAAGCGTTGATCTATCATTTCAAAATCATCATGGGTGAAACCGATATACCGGCAGGCGAATTATACAGTGCTATTGAAGGTGCAAACGGTGAATTAGGGTTTTATTTAATTAGTGACGGTGGCAGAACGCCATATCGATTGCATTTTAGACGACCATGTTTTATTTATTACCAGGCATATCCTGAATTAATTAAAGGGGGAATGTTAAGTGATGCGGTTATAACCATGAGCAGTTTAAATTTAATTGCCGGTGAATTAGATGCATAACTTCATCTTCCTGAAGGAAAATAAATATTTTAATAAGTTTAGTTCTTAATAAATTGTCAATCAAATGTGTGCACAGAAAATAATGTTCAATATTATTTCACTGTAACTATTTTATCAGACAAATCATTATTCAACAATAAAATGCATAAGCTCCTTTGGGAGTTTGAGGTATTATGATAACATTTTCTGAAGAGAAATTAAATAAGGTTAGTGAGATTATAGCTCGTTATCCGCAAGGCAAACAAAAAAGTGCTTTATTACCCATTTTACATTTGGCTCAGGATGAGTTTAATGGTTGGTTAGATACGCCTGTAATGGATTATGTAGCTTCATTATTACAAATTGAACCTATTGAAGTGTATGAAGTGGCTAGTTTTTATAGCATGTACAACCTTAAACCAGTCGGTAAATATTTGTTTGAAGTTTGTCACACAGGGCCATGTATGTTAAATGGCAGTGATAATATTATTGATTATATAAAACAAAAATTAAATATAGGTGTAGGCGATACAACAACTGATGGATTGTTTACTCTGAAAACGGTGGAATGCCTGGGCGCCTGTGGTTATGCGCCGATGATGCAATTAGGTAAAACTTACAGAGAGCATTTAACAAAAGATAAAGTAGACGAAATTATTGCTGAGTGTAGGTTACAATTAAATTAGGATTGTGAACAAGATAGTGCCAAACATAAAATTAGCAGTCGCTTTACCTGATTACAAGCTTTTCTTAGAATTTGAAGATGGTATTAAAGGAGAAGTAGATTTAAGCAATTTTAAAAGTAAGGCTGTTTTTAACTATTGGAACAAGGTTGATAATTTTTTAAAAGTATATGTTACTGATCACGGTTCAATTGCTTGGAGTGACGATATAGAAATTGATTCTATTAATTGTTACTTAAAAATTACAAATCAAACATTTTATGAGTATGCCCATCATGCATACAGAAGAATTAATTAAATATCGATATTTCGATAGCCAAAATGAAATTCCTTTTAGAATTGGTAGCCTAAATTAGATTGACAAACGATAAATTATTTCTATTAAAATATAATCCTATTTGAAGGATTTAAATA
>JACMQU010000092.1 GCA_014376805.1 Bacteroidia bacterium | reverse complement strand
TGTGCATTTGCAACAAATTAAAATATACCTAATTATGGGTATATTTTCGGAATTCAAAATTATATATGTTTACTTCTTCAAAATATTTGTAAATTCAAAATCATCAACAACATTGAAGTATGTACCAAATAAAAATTATCTTAACTCTGGTAATTATCTTAATAGTGATAAGTTCGACATTTATTTCTTGCTATAAACCCAAATGTAAAGATACTATTGAAACACAAAATATGTTACAAGAATACAAGGACGTAGTCCCATATATAGGTAATGAAAAGTTAACGTTTGTTCATGTTAATACGGGGGATACTGAAATATTCATAGGTGAACCAACATGGACAACTTATTATAATTCATCCTTTGGTGGTGCTGATTGCACGATTACTAAAAAAAGGGAAGGTAGAGGAATTGCTTTTAAAAGCCAATCCTCTAATAAAACTATAACTTTTAATCAATATATGACTGAACAAAGCAATAATTTAGTTGAAATTAACTTTGAAGATTTAATTGTAGAAACAAGGCTATTAGATAGTCCGTATGAGAAAATACATGACTCCATCATCATTCAAAATAAAAAATATTACAAAATTTACTTTTATTCCAATGATCTTTCAGGCAAGAAGCCAACTGATTACGGCTGTTATTACACCCGTACTGATGGCATCATTAAACTATTTTTCAAAACCGGTGAATACTGGGAACTCATTAATAAACAATAACACCAAAAGCTATGAAACAATTAAGATTCGCGTTTATTTTAATTCTTGTCATTTTTAGTATTTCTTCTTATGGCCAAAGTATGGGTAAATATAGGGATGGAAATTCTAATAGAAGTTCTCCATTAACCACATTTGACCGCGGTGCTGATGTGTATTCGAAATTGAGGGATTCTATTAGAACATATATTCAAATACCTTGCTTGTTATTTAAAATCCAGTAAAGCTTTTGGATGCAAGTCTAATACTTGAGCGATAAGGTAGATGTGGGTCACGCTTGTATTAATCAGCCCTCGTTCTATCCTACTGACCTGACTGAGGTTTAAACCAGCTTCAAACGCAAGCTGATTCTGAGTCAGATTATTTGCAATGCGTAATTTTCGTATATGCTTACCTAAACTCTTAATAAATTTTTCTTCCCTCGCATATTTCACAAGAGCAATTAGGAAAAACTTTCAAAAACGTATTAGGCAAATTTGCCTAATACGTTTTTATTTCTATATTTGAGTAACGTTACAAGTAGTAATTCATACCTATTATGGAAGCAAAACCCGATGTAATGCCTCAATTCATATACGATTGGGCAACCCTTCATCTTACACATTTAAAGTCGTTGTATGAAGATTTTTGTTTGGAAACAGGAAATGTTGATAAAACAGAATTTAATGAGTTTTGCCGCCAAATGTATTTTGAATGCAACCACTAATCAAAACATAAAGCGTTGGTGTACAGGAAACAAATTTTTAATCAAAATCAAAATATAGCTATATGTAGGTATTGTTTTAGAATTCTATATCGTTTATGTTTACTTCTTCAAAATATTTGTAAAATCTAACACATTAATAATCTTGAAGTATGCGCAATAGAAGAATTATTTTAATCTTAGTAGTTATCCTAACAGTCGTAAGTTCGACATTTATTTCTTGCTATAAACCGAAATGTAAAAATACTATTGAAACAAAAAATATTGCCCAATCGGATAAGGATTTAATTCCCTATAAAGGTAATGAAATCTTAACATTCATCCATACCAATGCTAACGATACACATATTTTTGTAACTGAACCAAATTGGACGAGCTACTCAAATTCATCATTTGGTGGAGCTGATTGTTCTATTGAAACAAAACGAGAAGGTAGAGGGATTGCTTTAAAAAGCCAATCGTTCAATTATCCTATAACGTTAAACCAATATATAACGGATCAAGGTAACGCTCAATTTCATATTGAGTTTCAGGATTTGATTATTGAAACTAGACTTCTATTCAGTCGTGTTGGAAAAATGAAGGATTCTATCACTATACAAAATAAAAAATATTACGATATATACTTTTATTCAAGTGATCTGTCCGGGACTAAACCAACTAATTATGGCTGTTACTACACCCGTACTGAAGGTATAATTAAACTTTTCTTCGCATCAGGAGAAACGTGGGAACTCCTTAAAAAACAATAAATATTTAAAGCTATGAAACAATTAAGATTCGCTTTTATTTTCGGTCTTGTCATCGTTACTATTTCTGTCTACGGCCAAAGCAGAGGAAAATATAAAGATGGAAATTCTAATCGAAGTTCTCCACTTACCACTTTTGATCGAGGAGCCGATGTATACTCAAAAATACGGGATTCCATAAGGAGCTATATTAAAATGAATGACGACCCATTTCATTATGCGGAAATCTATCAGTTAATATACAATAATGCAAATATTGGCTCAACTAACCCTATAGGACATTGTTACGATGCAGGAGTTTGCAATATAACTACGGTTGCAAAAGATGCCGCTTTTGTTTACTTGATGGGATTTGACGAAAGTGGTGACGACCTGGATGGAGTTGGCGATCCAGGTAGAACACATTTCTATGAGGTGGCGCGAGATATATTAAAAGTTTCAGATGATAAATATGGAAGTTTTAGTGGATTAGATAATCACCAATGGCGTGCAAAGGAATTGATGCAACTCCTCCAGGCACATGATTACTTAACCGTTGCAAAAAATGCTGGTATAACCTCTTATGCAGAATATGAGGATGTGAGAGTTGTACTTGCTGACTTTACTTATGAATTATACAGCCATGCAAATAATATTGGCTCAACATTAGATCGTTATTCCAATTTAACGTTAATAACGGCTGGAGCTATTGGCATGGCAGCTTGCATTCTTTCAGACAAAGGAACTTATTTTTGGAGAATTCAAAAAAGACCTGAGCGCTGGGCAAATGCAGCACATGCATACATTAATCGAACCCTATGGACTGGGCCAAGTTTCCTGAGCGGGCTTGTCGGGGTCACAGCTCCCAGATCAAATAACTTTGGTATGTGCGATTCCTGTGTTGCAGGTTATGCTGAGGGCCCTGGTTATTTTCAATATGGATTTGAAGCACTTTTACCTTTTTTTGTTACGTTTCAAAACTTCTTAGATCAGGATCAAAATGGAGTTTACTATACCAAAGCCCTTAATTTTAATGGTGAGAGAGTTAGAAATTATGTATACGAGCCTCTGTTTGAACAGAACTTATATAAATGGATTAAAAACATCAGTTTACCAAATGGCGATTACCCAACAGTTGATGATACCCGTGCTGGATATAATATGAGCGGTACGTTAGCTCTTGCAAGAAAGACTAAAGAAAAATATAACAATGCAGAGTTTAGCCGACTACAGTTGGGGGGAGTGACAGGCTTACAATTGCGGCAGGATTATCTTGGAGCATTTAATCATCCTGTGAAACCAGTGCATAAAAAATCGATGAAATATCCAAGTGGAGATTTGATCATTCGGAAAGTGACAGATTCATTACCTACAGACCATTACCTTCATGTGAATGTTGAGACCGAATTAAATAATGGCGGATCACATGAACATGGAGACATAAGCAATTTTATTGTTGCAGCAGGAGAAGATGTATTGGTAATGGACCCTCCCTACTTCAAATATGATGACAGATATTATGTAGCACCTGGTAACAAACACAACTTGATAACAATTGATGGTGAAGGCCCGGACGTGGATGATTTTATGATGAGTTCAAAAATAAAGTCCGACGGTGGTATTGAACTCCAATACGCATACTGGAATTATCATTTAGGAAATAGAACAAGTGCAAAGGCATTCTTGAATCGAAATTTTCATGCATATGATGAGGGAGGGTTACGTTATTATGAAATAGATGATGAAGTGCAAAATAACAATTGGTACGACCATGAGAATATTCAATTTAATTTGAACGGAAATGGCAGCGCAGCGCATGGAAGCTGTAATTTTTATCCGGGGAAAACTAATACTGTAGTCTGGAATTACCCTTGCGAAAAGGATCATAATTCCAATGATAATTATAAAATGCAAGTTTCCTTAACAACCCTATTGGATTCATCTACCACAACAAATGCAGTTCTTATTTATACTCCTGAACAACTGCATGGTAATGCCGGTGGTGATAATAACTTTATTTATAATACTCATATAAGTTCAAATACCTATAATTCTGCAAAGAAAGAACTATCAAATCCCACTACTTTGGATGGTGAAATAATAGGGTCGCATTCAAGAATGATAAAAGCTGTATCAGTTGCTGCTGATCACAAAGTTCAGTTCAAAACAACGATACAAGTTCTTGGATGTAACGAGAATCAAACTCCTCCACTCATGGTCATGAATAATAGATATACCTCCCATTTACTTGGTATTGCAACCTCCATGGAAATGCTCTATAACTACCACTTTACACGGAATGGTGGATCGGGATATGATACCGTTCACAATCCTTTAGCTATAGATACTACCGCAATATTAAAGACGAATGCTAAGAGAGCCTTTTTTAGCTATAGTTCTAACCGACTCGTGACATCAGGAAGGTGTATTAGTTATTCCAATTTCCGTAAAGCAAGTATTACAGATGGGGATAGTTTAATTTACCATGATACAGTTTACATATCATCAAATAATAGAGCTGAAGCCTACTATAAATTTGTAGGTAAATTTAAATATACTGGATATGCTCAAATAACAAATGACCCTACCATAGTAAAGTTTTTTCTGCCGGACCTCATTTCTGGTTACGAAATGACAGCTTATGCAACCAGAGGTGAAATAGATAGCGTTCATTATGATACTGCAACCCGGACGATAGCAATTTGGATGCCCGCTGGCTATACCGAATTTAGCATTGAACTTGCTGATCCTTGCCTTGTTAGTTGTTATTTTCCTTCAACGGCTGAAACCATCATCTCAACTTTTTTATTTGATGATGGTACTGAGCAAACATTGGGACATAAACTAAATATCATGCCATTGAATGGGAATCTGGTAATATCTAACGGGTCGAAAATGGAAATTACATGCAATAAATATTTACGCAACCGAGATAGTTTAATTCTTCAGGGAATCTGCGATGAAAGTTGGGAGGCTAAACCCTGTAAAGGAGTTGGAACCTCATATAAGGGGCAGCCAAATTCTGCAATTATTGTTAAAGATGGAAGTGCTTTAGTATTAGATAACAATAGTTATACCTATGTTGGTAACAATACAATGATTCTTATCCAAAGTGGTGGGACGTTGATTATAAAGAACGGAGCCTTTCTTCAGATCGGCAGTAAGGAAGCCTGTGGAAAAGGACAAATAATTGCTGATGAAGGTGCATATATTTATATTCAGCCTAATGCGCATATTGAGTTCTATAAAACTATAGGGGATACCGTTGATAAACATCTTCTTTTTTTCAAATTGAATCCGGCAGGGCATACTTCCTTTGCTGATGTGGGCCCTGCTATAGATAGCTTACTCAAAGCTGATACTATAATCCCCGCTACCTATACAGTAACACCTATATGCAGTTTAAATACTGTTATGGCACCAGCCGTGTATAACAATGATTGGGGCTACGCTAATTTTATGCCTCCCGTACCAAATATCTATTTGAAAAATGATACGCTGTGCCCAGGTGAAGAAATGATCATTGATCTCAAACGCGTGTTAAATGATAACAGGTTCTGGTTTAAGGTATGTCGTATGGATTCGGTAATTATTGGCAATGGCAATGGTGGTTTCATTTATGGTGATACCTGCATAATTGATTCCGTAAGCTCAGATTCGCTTAATCCAGAGATTTGTTATTCCCCTCATGGTGCTCCAGACCGGCTTATCTATCGTTTTAAAACAAACTCACGGCACCGGGTAACAATCCAATTGGATAATGATTGCGGGCATAATATTGATTCCACCTTTTATGTTTTCGCACAATCACCTCCCGCATTTAGCTTCTCTGTGCCACCAGTTGCGTGTGCCGGAATTGGAACTGTTATTGCAACCATCTGGCAAAATTTTACTGGAACTTATTCCTGGGATGTCGATATACTCGATTCAAGTCGATTATCACTCGTACTTAAACCAAAGCAAAGTTTGGATATTGGATTTCATTCTGAATTTACTGGTACAATACCGGATTCATTTGACTTTCCCGGATTTAATTTTCAAGGGGCACGAAAATATCTTGTTTCGTTAACGGTTACCAATGCCTGTGGTGAGTTAACAAAATATGATACGGTAGATGTACCGGCTGGAGCATACATTCGACTTGAACGCCCTACAGCGTATGCACAACCAGTAAATGGAGCGGTAGCTATCAAATTGCATGGATATGTAAGTTTAAGTGACAGTTTTAGATGGGAACCTACCACATGGCTTGATACCCCTACGGTACTCACTCCGATAAGTACACCGTTAGACAGCATTACCTATGTGTTAATTTCTCATAGTGGAAGTTGTGTTGCAACTGATACCACATACATAAAATACAATCACTTTGCAAATGCAGGATACAACGATACGCTTTGCTACGATACCAATACTGTATCCACTGAAACGTTAATTGGCTTTCCTTATGATATGTCATTGTTTTTAGGGATACTGTATTACTACAACCCAACCGGCTTTATGAGTTATTATAATGCTCATAACTCGACAAACAATCCAGCTTACCTTCGATACTTTACCCATTATATGCACTATTACACGTATAAAGATCAGTCAAACGCATGTCCGACAGGTCTCTATGATTTGTTCACCACAACAGTTGATAAGGAGTTGTTTTTTAAACAGCGTTGGTATAAATCGTTCTACCAAAGTTTTACATCTTTCAATAATAACAACCTCCAGGCACTTTCAGATTTTAATACAGCGGTAATCCATGATTCATCATTGAGCGTTCCGCTCGATGGGATGGATACATGGACTAATGTAATTATGTGTATCGATGGAATATTCCTTGAGTATGATAATTACTTAGCCAGCCATACGGGTGATATAACCGCAAGTTGGTCAAAAATAGCCGATCAGGATACTACTTCCTTAACCTTATGGGATAACTATTTCATAGCGGTTGACGCACCTACCATCACTTCAACCTATATCCTCTCTGTGATTACACCGGATGCCGCTGAAATTGATGAAATAACCATTTATTTAGATACTGCACTTACTCCGGGCTTTATTTCCTCAATGCAATTTGATAGTTCGGCCTATTTGGGAAACAGTGCGGTACCTTTGAGTGATTTAACTTCATATGAATGGAATTTTGGCGATGGTAGCGCACATAGTTTCGATCTAAACCCGATTCACACCTTTCCTGCATTTGACAGTAATTATGTTGTGTGCCTGATTGCTTCCAATCATTGCGGATCATGGACATTCTGTGATACGGTGAGAATTGATAGTGCTCATTTAGGTGGAGAAATGTTTACAAGAAAAACACCTGATCATTCTGGTTCAAATAATTCAAAAAATTCTGATTTACGGCAACAGGTACAAAAACAAATTGCCAATGGAGAAATACCTATAGCTCTCACAAATTATCCAAATCCATTAGGGAACACTACAATTATTGACTATCAGATATGGCAAGGATATACCAACGCAGAACTTAGAATTACGGATATTTTAGGCCAGCAAGTATTTAGTCAAAAACTTTTAAAGCCGATTGATAAAATACAAATAGATGGTTCAGCTTTACATGATGGGTTATATTATTATTCAATCATCATTGATGGCTCAATTAAACAAACTAGATCAATGGCAGTTATAAATTAATAATTATTGATATAAACGTAGGTAAGAAGGGGCGGTTTCAGTTAATGACCAGCCCCTTTTTATGTTGATCAGAATTTCTCCACAAGATTTTATGCTCTTGATTTTTATAATTAATATTAACTGCCACATAAGCAATCAAAAAGTAAAAGGGTTTTTCACCTGTGCGGATTTGAAAGCCTGCTTTAACCCACTGGCGGTAACTTTTTAACTCCCGATGCATTCCATCTTTGTAAATGGTTTCCATCAATGCATCATTGACGCTGAAATAGGTGCCTGCTTCTACCAGATCATTCACTTCCTTAGAATTGGCGGACATTGGCATTTGTAGTGGGAGCAATAAAAAGGAACAACAGTTATCAATGAAAGGAGCCTTAGTTGTAAAAGTTTTCCTTGTGGCAAAAGAGGTTGAATCAAACCGACTTTTACTTGAAGCTTATGGTAGAAAATATGCAGACTGCCTATGCAATAAAAAGAGTGAATGTGCTGTTAAAATATTACAGCATGATGATAGGATGGAGTTTAAAATTTTAAGTATAGATTAACGTTATACCATTTTGGTTCTTTGATCGGTCAAATCATTCATCGATTATTTAGATAGGTTTAACTATCATATTTGGAATAGAAAATAAAAGTATAGAAGTTTGGCTGATGAAAATAATGTTAAGTATTTTAAGGAAAACAGTTTTTGGAATAATTACAACAGGATTGGTTTTATGGGCAACGGTATGGATATTTTTACAGCAGCCTTCTTTCGGTCAGGAACCTTCAGGTTTACGCATGGAGCGTATTAAAAAGTCTCCCAATTTTCATGACGGTATTTTTAAAAACCTGGTTGAAACGCCGATGAAACCCGAAGGTGTTTCCTATTGGAAAATGGGTACGACACTTATTTTTGATAAAGATGAAAACAATACGCCTCCCATGGTATTGCCTTGCGTTAAAAACAATTTACAGGCATCTATAACAAATAAGCCGGTGATTACCTGGTTTGGACATTCTACTGTTCTGATACAGGTAAATGGTAAGAATATTTTAACTGATCCCATGTTTAGCCAAAGACCTTCACCTGTACAATTTACCGGTCCTTCTGCTTTTAAAGGCACTCAGATTTGTAGTGTTAAGGAGCTTCCATTAATTGATGTGGTGCTCATTTCACATAACCATTATGATCATCTCGATTATCATACTATTATGCAGTTAAAAGATAAGACAAAACTTTTTTATGTAGCGTTGGGAGTGGGTGCTTATTTAGAACAATGGGGAATACCACTTAGTAAAATAAGGGAAATGGACTGGTGGGAAGAAAGTGTAATTGATTCATCCCTGAAGATTGTTTTTACACCCTCACGTCATTTTTCAGGAAGAGGACCTGCCTTCAATAAAACGCAATGGTGCTCTTATGTAATGATAACGCCGCAGTATCGTTTCTATTTCAGTGGCGATTCGGGTTATGAAAAACACTTTAAAATGATAGGGGAGAAGTATGGCCCGTTTGATATGGCCTTTATAGAAACCGGGCAGTATAATAACTTATGGCCCAATATACATATGATGCCAGAAAATAGCGTGCAGGCTGCTGCCGATCTGGGTGCTAAAGTTATGATGCCCATTCACTGGTCTAAATTTGCATTGTCAACTCATGCCTGGGATGAACCCATTAAACGTTCGCAGAAAAAAGCGATAGAACTCCATGTAAAAATGACTACACCTATGCTTGGTGAATATGTAATTATAGATAGTATTTATCCGGTTTTGAAATGGTGGGATAGTGTGAAAAAATAATGTGAAAACACCTTTTTACGATAATAAAATTGCAATTATAAATGAAAATACCTTTTTAAAAAGTTGCAAAATTGAGTATGGTTAACCAATGTTATACCCAGCTATCAAAACTTTTTATCTCAGGCTCATTTAATAAGTATTTATTAAAAGATTCAATTTTTGCTTTGCTTCCATACACATCAACTGATAAGCGAAGTTCGTTGTTGTTTTTTGTTTCTGTACGGCGTGTATATTTAATGGTTAACGCATTAAGTTTTGTTTCAATTTCAATTGTTTTTGCCACATCTGTAAAGATAATATTATAGCCCCTGTGCTGATGATAACTGGTGAGCATATTCTGAAGGTATTCAAAAAGATATAAAATTATAATAGTAAGTATGGCTCCTTCCACGGCAAGCATATAATCTTTTGAACCAACTGCCATACCTAATGCTGAAGTTACCCAGATAGTAGCTGCAGTTGTTAATCCTATAACGTTAAAGCCATTTTTAAACACCACGCCTGCGCCAATAAAACCTATTCCGGTAAGTATGTTGGCCGCTATTCTGTCTTCACTGCCGTGGCTTCCGAGTTTAATAGACATGATGGTGAATAAAGTTGAACCCACTGAGATCAGAATCATAGTTCTAAAACCCGCCGCCTTGCTGCTAACTTCACGTTCAATGCCAATAATACCACCAATAATAAGAGCTATAAAAAGCTGAACAATTTCTTCTGTAGATAATCCCATACTATTTTTAAAATTAAAATCACCAAGGAATAGCAATACAATCCGATTCAGTATATTCCCTGATAAAAAGACAGGCACCTCAATTGTTTTTACCTAAACTTGTGCGTGTGGTTATTCAGTTAATGACCTGCTGTTTTGCTTTTAAAGAATTTACTTTTAAGCTTTACCGCAGGCACCCATAATTTTGACAATAAGTATTTAACAGGGTTTGATTTTTGAACATGCCATACGGTAGTTCTGCTATCTTCCATTTGCTTCTCATGCAGTGTAAATGCATAGGCAGCAATAGAAGTACGGTAATTTTTTTCAGGGAATTTTATCGGATCATAACCATGTAAGGTATAACCCCGGCTGTGCATAATTACAAAACGGTTAAAGGGCACATCTACTTGAGTTTTTTCTCCTTTTTCAGAATGTTCTAGTTTTAATTGACCACCATACTCCTTCTTCCAGTCCTTATTTAAATAGAGGAGCAGGTTTAAATTGCGGAACCAGTTTTCCTTTAAAGGATGGTAATTAAAATCGGCATGCATATCTAAAAAACTACCTGCTTTACCCTGATGAATTCCTCCACCATAAAACTCCGGATCAATAAAAATATCTTCATTGGTTACATACCTTACCCATTCTGTAAAACGTGGCGAAATGAGATCGTCATATAGCTCTTTGAATAAACCACCCATTGTCCAGAACTTCGACTTTTCAAATTTATTTTTTGCAAAAACATAATCCGCACTTTGCGTTTCAATTTCGGGAATGTTGTTGTAAAGTTCCTGAAGTTTAGCAGGATCACAAAAGCCGTCAACTGCCAGGTTGCAAAAAGGTTTAGCATGCAAAAAAGTATGACGGAACTTATCTCTATTGGCTTCTATGTATTCAAAATTAATCATGTTTTCAGGGTTATTACGGGGTTTTAAAATCATGCAAACATAAACCATAATTGAATATATTTTTATTAGAACTCCGGATATCTTTCAATAAAATAATTTCTACATTTTTACAAAAATTATTTATAAAATTTTTGGCATTAAGCATGAATTAAAATTATATAAATGTGTTTCAATTTTTAAAATTTTATAAGAGACACCATGAATATAACCAGGGTTCTATCACTAATACATCTGCTGAAAAATTATTGCCTGGACTCTAAAGTTTTTAATAGTCCATTGATAAACTCAGGATATTAAAAAAGCTGCATCATTTAAAACTATTTTAATGCGGTTCCACAACTGCATTATATATTTTATGGTAACTTATATAATACAGTTGCAAAATAAAAATTTCTTTTAGTCAACCTGTAGCGTAATTATCCCATAAACAAATAAATGTGTCGCCTGCTTTTTTTTAAGTGTACTTCACCTAAATACCCAAAGGAAAAGTAAACTTTATACTGCACTTAAGTAAGAAGCTCTGTTTAAATTTTGAACAGGCAATTTCTGAAGCTCTAATTCCATATAATCAGTTACTTTTTCCCACTCAGGCTGACCGCAAATAAAATGTCCTCTACTTGTAAATACGCTAAATTTTGCAAGGCTATCCATACAGGCTTCTGCATTTTTTTTGTTGAGATCTGCCGGAATTATCTGTTCTTTTTCGCCACCGATGAACAGTAGCGGTTTGTTTGTTTTTTCCAGATCAATTTGAGCTGGTTCAAGCATACAATCTTTTAATATATGGCGGCTATCGTGTGTAGCAATGCTTTCATAAGCAACAGCTGATTCTAAAGCGGATCATTGTGTTACAAAAGTTTTTTGCAAAGACCTCTGCTGTCATCTAAAAAGGTTCATCGCCTTTTAATGGGTTGGCTATACTAATGTTGTTCCCGCATTTTGCATTCTGAAACATACCATAAATAAAGAAGATTGTTTTTTCATAATCATTAAATTGAATGATCATAGATTGAAAGAAAGTACTATTAATTTTATGCACTGATGTTTTAACTATATTAGCTATACCTTATAAAATGGACCCTTTAATATTTATATACAATGTTGATCTGTTTGGAAATTAAATTTATAATTAGATTTATTTTAAAACATACATTTGGCATGTACTTTATATAACTAATTTATAAGTAAACAATTAAATCAATTATGAAAAAATATTTATCACTAACCACTTATCTGCTTCTGATAACAATACTTATCTCTTGTCGCGAGAATGTTAAGAAGCAGATTTTGGCAACAGCTATTATAGGTACTGAAGCAGAACTGGCAGAACAACACATTATGATTTCACGCCTTGATAAAGAATATAATTTTTTGGCATCTGGCGATACGATGTCTTCTGCTTTTAAAACATCATTGGATCAGAGAAATATACAACTTGCCAATACACAGTTTTTTAACAGATTTGAACAATTCTTAAACGATAACGATTTTAAATGGGGGCAGCCTGTAACCTGTAGCATCAGAATTTATTGTGAAAAAGACGGAATGATTGATTATTTGAGTTATGATTTTAAAACCTCACTCGCGAATAATAAAATATTAAAATTCAATACTTTGCTTACTACTTTTGTTGCCACCCATAAAATTGAATTTACTGTTAAAGAAAATTATACCATCAGTAAGGAAGTTCAATTTAATGATATTAAGTAGGGATTATACTAATTTTATTTGGCAGGTGCGTTTCCTTGATTTTTTGGATATTTTTAAAAAAAATAAACAGTATAACTGCATAATTTTTATAAATAAGTAATTTAAAAACGTTTAAGTGGAAGTTAAAAAATGTTAAATTGCATCTAATATAAAATTAAGAATATTTTAATAAACATATAGTTTTATATTTGAGGAATAAAATAAGCTTTATGAATCTAAATAAATATGCCTTTTGTGCTGGTTTGCTTTTTCTTTTATCATTCTGTTTACTCTCAGCACAAAATGTTCTCCCAACAAATATTATCTACCTTTCACCTAAGCCAAAGAGTTTTCATAATCATCCTGCAACTAATATAATTGTTCGCCTGCAAAGCCCTATCGACCTTAATTTAATTATAGGTAAAGGGGTTTTTAGTATTAGCTCCAATTCAATAAATATTGCTTATTCAGTAAAAATACTTGAGGGTAATAAAATCATTTTATTACAACCGCTAAGCCCATTGCCGCTGGATGCAAAAATAAAAGTGGAATTGACACAGTCCCTAACGCTCGGTGATAATAAAGTAGTGAGGCCTTTTGAATTTGATTTTTATACAACTTCCGGCATCTCAAAAGATTTTGTAAACAATGAACCTTCCTTACCGAAGGATAGTAAATCTACTGATAAAATGGTTTCATCTACAGGTGAAACGGGAAGTCAGACTATAAGTGAAATTATCAAAAATCAAATTCCTATTGCTGTTACTGCAAACAATCATACTTCAAAAGGTTATTATTTTATGACTGCAATTTCCACTAGTGCCAGTTATCCGCACAGTTGTATTATATTAAATAATAACGGAAAGATTATTTACGATAAACAGTTCTCGCAATTTGTATTAGATTTTAAAAAACTACACGGCCAAACATTTAGTTTTTTCAATACTGTAGATGGTTTTTATCATTTACTTGATAGTAAGTTTGAGGAAAAAGGAATTGTAAAGGCAGGTAACGGATACCTTACAGACAATCATGAATTGCAGTATGATAAAAGAAATGGAAATTATATTTTATTAGCGCAGGAAAGTGTACAGGTTAATATGTCTGATAGTGTAGCCGGAGGTAATCCAAATGCCAATGTACTGGGTCTGATTATTCAGGAGATTGACCAGCAAGGCAATGTTGTATTTGAATGGAAGACTTTAGATCACTTAGCGATAACTTCTTGTAAAGGACAAAACCTGGCAGCCTCTTATATTGATTATGTACATTGTAATGCTGTTGAAATTGATAGTGATACTTCACTTTTATTATGTTCCAGACATTTAAATGAAATTACAAAAATAGACAGAAGAACCGGGGATATAATTTGGCGAATGGGTTTAAATGCAGATCATAATAATTTTAATTTTGGCACAGATCAAGGCTTTACTTACCAGCACGATATTAGACGGTTGCCAAATGGAAATATTACTTTATTTGATAATGGAAATTTTAGAAGTGGCGGCAACCTTTATTCGAGGGCTGTAGAGTATGAAGTTGATGAGGTGCATAAGAAAGTACGTATGGTATGGCAATATGATGATTCACAACAAGTATTTGGACCATTTCTTGGGAGGGTGCAACGCATGAGCAATGGAAATACACTTATTGGATGGGGAGGAACTTATCCCGCATTTACCGAAATTGACTCAGCAAATAATAAAGTAATGGAGGTAAGTTATGGAAGGTTAGCCTGGAGTTATCGTTGCCACCGGTATGATGATCTGGATAGCATTATTAACATCAACCAGGTTCCGCTATTATTCAGGGATACATTAGGATATTGCAATATAGATTCTTCTACAGCTTATGAAAATCTGGCCGGCAACCTTCTTCCTCCTTTCCTTTTAACTGATTTTTTTGAAATAAAACGCGATAATAATCTGGTAAATGTTTATACCAAAACGCCGAATTATTTTTTTAATTCCGGTAAAACCAACATTCAGTTTTATGTGGATAAACTTAAACAAAAGGATACTGTATTATGTCTTGGTTCAAGCCTGAAATTAAACAGCACAGATGCCTGTAAAAACCTTATTTACAAATGGTCAACCAATGATAGTACACCTTATTTAAATATAGCCCCTACTAAATCTTCAACTTACTGGGTGGAAATGAAAAATGGAACCTATACAAGAAGGGATTCTATCAGGGTTAATGTATCATCTGTTCCTTCTTTTTCAATTTTGGGTGCGCACCAGTATGTAACACCTTATCAGGTAATAACTTATTCTGTACCTTACAATTCAACTAACAAATTTACCTGGGATATTGATGCCGGAAATGTAATTGCAGGTTTTGGAACCAATGCCGTTACAGTGCAACTTGATTATGTTGATACCATTAATATTACAAGTGAAGTTACCAATATTGCGGGTTGCAAAAACATTGCGAAAATCATTGTGTACAAGCAAAATCCTTCAAGTGGAGTAAAAGAACTTGGCAATGAAGCAGCAATAAATGTTTATCCAAATCCAACAACAGGGATTGTAAATGTATTAACTGCAATAGATAACTATAAGTTGTACGATCTTACAGGAAGGCTTGTAAAATCTGCTGTTAAATCTAATGGGCAGAATCTCTCTCAGATTAATATGGAAGAGTTGCCATCGGGCTCTTATCTTCTTTATTTATCTATAGCAGATAAACAAGAACACGTTAAGATTGAGAAATATTAATAGTAGCTGCAATTAAATTCCTTCTCAAATAATCAGTTGCTAAGTAAGTAGTATTTAAAAATTTCTTTTAGTTTGTACTTACAAAAAAACTTGTTGAGTTTTGCAGATTGAATCTTAGTAGCTATGGAAATCCTTACTGATATAAAATTCAGGATAAAGAATAATATGGTTTTAAAGAATGCTGCCTTATTAAGATTTTATTCCGCTGTAAATTAAACGCATAAAAGTTGGAAACACCAAAAGTAGCATGGGAAGTCCGATAACAAAACCACCAATAACGGCAATGGCCAAAGGTTGCTGCATTTGCGCACCTAATCCTAAACCCAGTGCAAGTGGCAATAAAGCTAAAATAGCTCCAATGGCAGTCATTAATTTTGGCCTGATCCGTAAGGCAATCGCGTAGTTTAATGATTCGTCAAGCTTACCGGTTTCCTTCATATTAGCTCTAAACTGGCTAACCGTAAATATCGCATTTTCCGCTAAAATGCCAACAATCATAATAATACCGGTGTAACTGCTTACATTTAAAGGTGTACAGGTTAGGTATAAAGCAATTAAACACCCGCAGATGCCCATAACGGATATAAAAAGCAGAAGTAATGAAAGCAGCCATTCTTTAAAAAGAAACATAAATACACCAAATACCAACAGGGAAGCCAATAGAAGAATAAGCAATAGCTCTTTAAAAGATTGTTGTTGTTCTGAATAAGCACCTCCATAAACTATAGAATATCCTTTGGGTAAAGCTATTTGCGCATTCAACTGTTTTTTTATTTCTTTAATAGCACTTCCCAAATCACGATTGTCGAGGCGGGCAGTTAAGCTTATTACAGATTTTAAATTTTCTTTTCGTTGTTCTGTTTCTCCGGGAATAACTTTTATTTCACTAAAAAAAGTTAGGAGCCTTGTTGAACCATCAGGCAAAAATATTAGTTGTTTTTTAAGATGTTCTAAATCATTTATATCAAGTTCATTGAAACGCAAAATGATTCTGCGCATTTGTTCCCCATCCTGCATTTGCCCAACTTGTATTCCGGCAGTCATTGCGGCTTGTGCAGGGGAGAGTATGGGTTGGTTTGCATTGCTGCCAAGGGCAATTCCGCCTGTATATGCAGCTAACTGCGATTGGAAATCGATCAGTGAAATTTTATACTGCATCAGCAATTCCTGCTTTGGTGTAATTATTAAAGTAGGCCCTGCCGGTATCATTCCGTTGTTAACATCGGCAATGCCGGGTATGCCAGATAAAACAGGTTCTATTTTTGCGGATAAAGCTTTTAAAATTTTGTAATCATTTCCAAAAATTTTAACTTCTATGGGCTTGGAGGTACTCATCAAATCTCCTAACAAGTCAGAAATTCGTTGTCCAAAGGAAATATCCATTACGGATACTTCACGGTTAATCTCCCTTCTGAGATCTGAGATTACTTCAAAAGTATTTTTAACTCTGTCTTTTTTTAACTGAATAAGGTAATCGCCTTCTGTTGGCTGAACCGACCTGAATGACATGGCTGTTCCGGTGCGACGGGAATAAGTTGATACATCGGGATGGCGCAGAATTATCTTTTCCATTTCGCGGCAAAGCCTGTCACTTTCTTTCAGTTCGGTGCCGGGTGGTGTAAAGTAATCTAATACAATAGAACCTTCATCAAGGTCGGGCAAAAAACCTGTTTCAAGTTTACCAAAACTAAGCCAGGCACTTGTTAAAAATAACAGAACCAGTGAAAAAGCTATAATGGGTTTATTAAAAAACCAGGTAAGCCATTTTAACTTTTTAACACTATCCGTTTTATTCTGTTGCGGTGCATTCTTAGG
This sequence comes from Bacteroidia bacterium, assembly GCA_014376805.1. Classification (GTDB taxonomy): domain Bacteria; phylum Bacteroidota; class Bacteroidia; order UKL13-3; family UKL13-3; genus B1. Next base: position 857 of record JACMQU010000092.1, on the reverse strand, counting down.
TTGCTTAAATCCGATAAGGATATGCAATACGGGTAACAATAACCAGGTAACAAGAAAAGAAGTGATCATGGTAAGTTGCATAGTATCCGACAACTCTCTAAAAAAACTGCCTGCAAGGCCACTCATTAAGCGGAAAGGGAAGTGGATTACAATAGTAGCCAGTGATGATCCGATCATGGCCGGAAAGAGATTCCTGATGGCTTCCTTCACCACCTGGTAACGATCTTTATCCGGTTCTTCTTCATGCTTACGGTATATTTGCTCAATAATCACTATAGCATCATCAATAATTAATCCTATGGAGGCTGCAATAGCCCCTAACGACATTATATTAATGGAGATACCGGCACAATATAAAACCAGCAGGGTAAAAGCAAGAGTTACAGGAATCGTAAGCATAACTGTTAAGCTGGCCCGCCAGGAACCAAGGAAAATGATCATCACAATTAAGGCCAGGAACAATCCTTCATAAATTGTTTTGGTAACGCTTCCAATACTGTCACCTACAAAAGCTGCCTGGTTATAATAAGGTTTCAGTTCCATTCCTTTGGGCAATTGCTTTTGTATTTCAGCGGCCTTTATTTCACAATTTTTGGCAAAGTGTAGCAGATTAGTGCCAGTTTGCTTTACCAGGTCTATCAAAACAGCACTATGTCCATTTGCATTAATCACAATAAATTCTACCTGTTCTTTTATTTCAACTTTTGCAAGATCTTTTACCCTCACCAACCGTATGCCATCGTTCTTTACTATAATATTCTCCAATGCATCTATATCGCTAATGCGGCTATCCGTTAAAGAAAGATATAAGCGATTAAAATCGGTAACCGGACCATTTGAAAGCACATAATTGTTAT
>JACMQU010000091.1 GCA_014376805.1 Bacteroidia bacterium | reverse complement strand
GTCTATTAAAGTTTTATGTAATTCATCATTCGATGCGATCAACTCGACTGTACGTTCATGTACTTTGCCTTCCAAAATTTCATTTTGCTCACGTATTATCCGTTCATTTTCTTTAGCAATCAATAAAGATTGTGCCTGTGAAGCCTCTTTTTCTTTTTTAAGTGTGTTTATTCTGTCTGCTAAGCCAAAAGAAAGTAATGCCATTTCAATAGCCGAAGCGGCTTGCATGGAGTAACTTGTAAAGGTATTGTAGGGAAAAATATTATAATCTTTTAACAGAAAAACCACCGCCCCAGCTACCAGAATAGACCATGCAGAAAAAAAGAACACCGCAGGCTTATATCCTTTTATCATAATCATAAAAGAAATTACCAAAATAAACAGCGTCGTGATGCTGGTTACTATCTGCATAATTGTAAAGCCCAAAAGTTCAGCACCAAAAACGGTAACCGCTATGGCAACCGCAAACAAGCCAGCCAGAACAAGCAATACAATATGAAGTTTAGGGTTGTTTGCCTTGGTATGCAGAAAACTTTTCGTTACGAATAAAGCACCTATCCCACTTAAAGCGGCTAAAATAATGACACTTTTTAACGCAAATTCAGGATTTTCAGGCCATAGGTACTGGAAAGTATATCCCTTTATACCTAGCTGGGTGAGCCCAACCAGCGCAATATAAAAAACGTAGTATAAATAACTTTTATCCCGAACAGCAAAAAATACGAATAGATTATATAAAAACATAATCAATACGATGCCTAGATAAATGCCGTTGATGGCAGTGTCTTCGCTAATATGTTGCCATGTTGGCGTTGACCGGCTTAAGTATAAAGGCAAAATAATCTGCTCAACACTTTTTACCCGAATAAAATAGGTGCAGGTAACTCCTTTCGGGATAGTTAAATCATATATAAAATTAGGCTGTTTATACTTACGCTTGTTGAATGGGATACTTTCCCCCAACACCTTACTTTGGTAAATGCCATTGCCGATGGGCGCCCAAAACTCAACAACATCCAAAATGGGGTAAGCTAATTCAAGAAATAAATTAGGGTTGCTAGTGGTATTTGATACGCTGACTTTTATCCAAATACTTTGTTCATGTACACCCAAGTTAGGCACATTCCCACTTCCCAACTTAAAATTAGTAGCTGACTTAACTTTTCTAAACGAGGTTTCTTTAGACGTTATTAGATAAGAACATTTTGAACCGATTAATGCTCTTTCCAAGCTATTGGTTACTACAATTTGTGAATAACCGTTTAAAACACAAATAAAAAATAACAGTAATACCAAATAGGTTTTCTTTATCATATTATTTATTTAATGCAGTTAGCAATAACCATATTTAAACAGCAGGCGAAATAACCATTTTCATCAGCACTTTTTAGCGAATTAACAAATTCGTTGTTCTCATCTGTTGACAGATATCCCTTTTTGGTCGCCTCATTTAGAATATGCTCCAGCCATAAATACTCATTTGCTTCTTTTAATGATTTAATTACAAATGAGAAAATAGAGATGCTTATAGTATTAAATCCAGCATTTTTAAGATAGGAAGTAAGTTTTCTGGATGCATAGCCATTATTAATTTTTACCTCAGTTAAATATTCGGTCAGTTTTTTAGCAGCTTCTGTGTGCTCATTATAAATGGTTAGACCTGCCCAATCAGTTTCTACAATTACAAGTGGCTGATTTTTTTTCAAAACTCGATACATTTCACCAATGGCTGATTGGGGCTCTGTTAAATGCTGAATGAGCCTTTCTGCCCGCAAACCTTCTACAGAATCATCCATTAATGGCAGCGAATTCACCTCGCTAACCAGAAATTCCACATTTGCTAAGTTACCCTTCGACAAATTTGCTTTATCAATCATGGTTTGATCATGATCAATTCCCATTAAGTTACCACTCTTACCTATTAAATTAGCCATGTTTATTACATCCATTCCGGTACCGCAGCCCACATCTACAATGAGGCCTGGTTGGCATTTTAGAAATGGTTCATATGAAAACTCTTTTAACTTTTTCAGGAATTCGCCTGTGTTTTCAAGATACTTGATGTTGTAATGCTTTGTAGACATAGATGATAGTATACACGGTGATCGTTTAATAAACTTACATAAGATTTAGATCACCCACGTTGATAGATTGTTTATTTTGATTTTTATTTGCTTTTGCGATAACGTCTTTCAAATTCCATTTTTCAAGGTTCGGAATTTCAATTTGGTAATGGATTTCAATTTCTTTCTTCCTTAATACTTCATGTTTAACAACATTTAGATACTTCCTTAAGCTGAATACTGCATTTCTTTCTTCATCAATTGCCAAATTAAGTGTGTCGGCATCTTTTAAAATCATGGTTGTAGCAATCAAGTCCAGCTTTGGATAATAGAAGGTACCTCCATTACCAATACTTGTCTCGATTATATATCCAGAATTAAACCCCATATTAACAGTATACGGGGCACATAAGGCAAATAAGGTTTTTAAACCAATTTGGGTAGCAATTGCTACGCATGCCCTGGATAAAAAAATACTGCCCACACCGTAACCTGCAATTTCTCTCGAATTCCATAAACCACAT
>JACMQU010000090.1 GCA_014376805.1 Bacteroidia bacterium | reverse complement strand
TTGTGCGATAAAAAATGGGAGTTGGTCTTTCGCCTTGTCACGCCGAGGCGTGATTGTTTCTTTGCAGTTTATCCTGAGCGCAGTCGAAGGGCCAAGCAAAAAGAAAGTAAAAAGTAAAATTGACTTATTGAGTGAACCCTATTTAAACCAAGTAAACGGCTTCTTTATCTTTCTTTGAGAAATCTGTATCGATGCGTTCCTGTAAGGTAGTTGATAAGGAAAGTCCTACAAAATCAGCCTTTACGGGAAAGCGAGTGTGGCTGCGGTCAACAAGAACTAAGGTGTTTAGTTGTTTCACAGGTTTGTTTAAAAATAATTTCACGGCGTAAATTAAAGTTTTGCCACTGTTTAAAACGTCATCCACTAAAATCACCGATTTGTTTTCAAAATCTTTTTCTGTAAAATCTATTTTAGGTTCAAACGACCACGGATTTACTTTATCTATTTTTATTTTTCCTAATTTTGTTTTAATCCCAGATATCTTATTCAAAATGGCTGCAATACGCTCAGCCACTTTATAACCGTTTCCTTCAATACCTACAATTAATAATTCCTTCTCTTTAAAATTATTTTCATAAACCTGGTAGGCCATGCGATTCAACTTCTGATTGATCTGGATAGAATCTAAAATTTTTGTTTTTTGCATACACAAATTTAATTTAATGAAATGGAATTTCAATTATTGTTTAATAAAATTAATCACCGCCTTATTGACTTTTTTATACTCTCTGAAATGAACATCGTGTTTGGCTTTTTTGAACAGTAGCAGTTGTGTTGTAGTTGGAAATGCTTTATGTAATTCTTTTCCTACACTAACAGGCACTGCTCCATCTTTTTCACCCCAGATTAGCAAGGTGTTCGTTTTGTCTAAATTGTAATTGTAGTTTTGATATTTTTTTTGATGTTCAATCAGATAATTCATTTGTTTATCCCTGGTGACTTTTGTGGGTGCAAAAAAATAGTGGAGGATTTTACGTTTCATTCTCTTAGTAATTGGAAATGACCTTGACATAACGGCTTTAATCATTCCATCAAATTCATCAATAGTTGTAGGAACAATTACATTGTTGAGGCCTTTTACACCAACCATGTCAGCAAGGCTATCTGCCATATGCCCTGAAAAAAATTTAACTGGCCCGTCAAGGATGATCAATTTATTTACATCAGGTTGGTACAATTGATTATACATTGCTGCAACAAGCCCGCCGTAGCTAAATCCTATAACGTTTATTTTTCCAGTAATTCCTAATTTTAAAAGAGCGTGGTGTATCTGTTCCACCTGAAATTCTACCGAATAATTATTGGAGGAAGAAGTACTTTCACCGAAATAGATAAGGTCAGGAAGGATTAGATTAAATTCTTTTGACAAAGGTTTAATTTGGCTGCTCCAATTTGTGCGAGCATTCGCACCCATGCCGTGAAGTAATAATAAATAGGGTTTTGAAGGATCATTGTTATAAGTGATATGCAATAATGCTTTATCGGTTGCAATTAAAGTATCGCGCTTCACATATTTATAAAGGTGTTTTGAAGCCATTTTATCTTGCCATCGAAAAATAGCAGGAGTTTTGGTTTGAGAAAACGCCGAGACAGAACAGTATAAAAAAAACAAGCCCAGTCCTATAGATCTCATATTACAGGTTAATTGTTTTTAACCATTTAACTGCATCTTCTTCATTACTAAATACTTTGAATGGTCTTTTAGGTTTATTAAATCTTAAATAAAAATTTGCAATCAGCTTATATGGTAAAGTTGTAACAATTACTGCTGAAGATCCTATCATAGATCTATCTTCAATTTTTGTGGCATTGTCTCTTGCTTCTTTTGTTATTGAAACATTTTCGGCAGCCATAAAAATAAAAGGCATTAATTTGTTTCCTGCAATATCATTGTAATGATCAAGCAGCCTCATTTGTAAATTAATATCCAAAGCACAATTGTCTTTAAATAAAACGTAAATTATATTATTTGATTTTCTCTGAATATTCACTTCAGGTAAATCGATTTCACTTATAGTATACAGGTTTGTTTTAGTCAACATTTGAATTAGGTTTGTAAAACTCCCACATTATATTGTTTGGTGATAGGGGAATGATTAGCAGCTTCAATACCCATACTAATTACTTTTCGGGTTTCCAGTGGATCGATGATTGCATCCATCCATAAACGTGAGGCGGCGTAATAGGGCGTTGTTTGAGTGTCGTAACGATCTTTAGTTTTATTAAAAAGTTCTGCTTCTTTTTCAGGAGTAATTTCTTCGCCTTTTGCTTTTAATGAAGCCACTTCAATTTGTACTAAAACTTTGGCAGCCTGCGCACCACCCATAACGGCAATTTGCGCCGTTGGCCATCCTACTATTAATCTTGGGTCATAGGCTTTACCACACATGGCATAGTTGGCAGCTCCGTAACTGTTACCTAATATAATAGTAAATTTAGGTACAACAGAGTTAGCCATTGCACCAACTAGTTTAGCTCCGTCTTTTATGATGCCGCCATGCTCACTGCGCGAGCCAACCATAAAGCCGGTCGCATCCTGCAGAAATACTAATGGAATTTTCTTTTGGTTGCAGTTCATAATAAAACGTGCGGCTTTATCGGCACTATCGCTATAAATAACGCCACCAAATTGCATTTCGCCTTTTTTACTTTTTACTACTTTACGTTGGTTAGCAACAATACCTACAGCCCAACCATCAATGCGGGCGTATGTACAAACAATGGATTGTCCGTATAATTCTTTGTATTCATCATGTTCTCCATTATCAACGAGGCGTTCAATAATTTCACGCATCTCGTATTGCTTATCGTTAAGGATGCCATACATTTCTTTTTGGTCTTTTTTAGGAAGGGCAGGAGTTTCGCGGTTAAAGCCGGCTTTATCATAATCTCCTACTTTACCCATAATATTGCGGATGCGTGTTAAGCAATCGGCGTCATCTTTACATTTATAGTCTGTTACACCACTGATTTCGCAATGCGTGGTAGCCCCACCTAATGTTTCATTATCTATCGATTCTCCAACAGCGGCTTTTACTAAATAACTTCCTGCTAAAAAAATAGAACCTGTTTTATCCACAATCATAGCTTCATCACTCATGATTGGTAAATACGCGCCACCAGCCACACAACTTCCCATCACAGCGGATACCTGTAAAATACCCATTCCACTCATGATTGCGTTATTACGAAAAATGCGACCAAAGTGTTCCTTGTCAGGAAAAATTTCGTCCTGTAAAGGTAAAAATACACCGGCGCTATCCACTAAATATATAATTGGTAAACGGTTTTCCATGGCAATTTCCTGCGCACGTAAATTCTTTTTACCAGTGATAGGGAACCAGGCTCCTGCTTTTACAGTTGCATCATTGGCAACTACAATACATTGTTTGCCACTTACGTAGCCAATAACAATTACAACACCACCACCGGGACAGCCGCCATGTTCCGCATACATTTCATAACCGGCAAAAGCACCCATTTCAAAACGGGGTGTAGCTTTATCCAATAAAAAATCAATACGTTCACGAGCGCTCATTTTGCCCTGTTCATGCAATTTCTCGATGCGTTTTTTTCCGCCACCTTCATATATTTTAGTTAAGCGTTGCTGCATTTGAGAAATCAGCAAACGCATTTTATCATCGTTTTTATTAAATTCTAAGTCCATGATTTAATTTTAGGTAACAAATATATAAGTATTGTAAAATAATTGGCTTTTTTCAATAAAAATTCTGATAAAAAAATAAACCAGTTTAGCCCCGATAGAAGCGGCATCCTTTTTGGCGGTCTCTTTGCCAAAAAGATATAGCGGAAAGCGGGAAATAGCTTCAAAAAAATTAAATTAAAAAACCGATTGTATGTGATAATACTTTCTTTATTAGATTTGTAAGATTTAAATTCAAAACCCGCAAACTTTGTCATCAATCATAAATAAAGATCAACAGCATGTTTGGCATCCGTTTACCCATTTAAAATCTGCCGAAACGCCTGTTCATATTGTAAAAGGAGAAGGAGCTTATTTTTATGATGCAGAAGGCAATAAATTACTGGATGTGATCTCGTCGTGGTGGGTTAATTTACACGGACATTGTCATCCTTATATATCACAAAAAATCAGCGAGCAGTTGCATACCCTGGAGCATGCCATATTCAGTTCGTTTACACATGAACCGGCTGTAACTTTAGCGGAACGTTTAATCGGGCATTTACCGGAGAATCAATCCAAAATATTTTATTCAGATAATGGATCAACTGCTGTTGAAGTAGGACTAAAAATGGTGCTTCAATACTGGCACAATAAAGGCATTCAAAAGAAAAAATTTATTGCCTTTGAAAACGCTTATCATGGTGATACTTTTGGAGGGATGAGTGTGGGGGCAAGGAATGTTTTTAATAATGCCTTTGAGAATTTATTATTTGATGTGATCCACATTCCTTTACCTGATGAGGGAAACATTGAGCAATTAAAAGATACGTTGCAAACGTGGTTTACAAATCACAATGATATTGCCGGTTTTATTTTTGAGCCATTAGTGCAGGGAGCAGCGGGCATGCTCATGTATGAAGCAAAATACCTGGATGATTTGATTGCCATTTGTCAGAACAATAAGATCATTTGTATTGCTGATGAGGTTATGACAGGTTTTGGCAGGACTGGAAATTTTTTTGCCAGTGATTATTTAACGCAACAGCCTGATATTATCTGTTTATCGAAAGGCCTCACTGGTGGTTTTATGCCTTTGGGTGTAACCAGTTGTGCGAAGTTTATTTATGATGCCTGTGTGTGTGATGACAAGACTAAAACTTTTTTTCACGGCCATAGCTATACTGCTAATCCAACGGCTTGTTCGGCGGCATTGGCAAGTTTAGATCTTATGGAAAAAGAAGAGACATGGCAGCAGATTAAATTGATATCAGAGCTCCATAATGAGTTTGTTAAAAAACATATCGGACATAAATCATTAAGCGATATTCGTAGTAAAGGGACCATCATTGCATTAGAAATTAAAACAGAGGAGCATACACATTACCTCAATCGTGCTTCGGAAAGTATGGCTTCTTATTTTTTGAAACACGGAATTATTGTAAGACCATTAGGCAATGTATTATACCTTATTCCTCCTTATTGTATAACTGAAAGTGAGTTGAAGTCTGTTTATACAACCATTGAAGATTTTTTGAATCAATTGTAAGTACTTTCTCTGCAATTATTTTCTTAAATAATACTTGTTTTTACAATAAAAATCCTATTTTTGAGAGCAAATTTAGAACTAAATACGATCATATGAACATTCACGAGTATCAGGGTAAAAATATATTAAAGAGTTTTGGTGTTGCGATCCAGGAAGGTATCGTTGCTGAAACTCCTGAGCAGGCAGTTGCCGCCGCTAAACAGGTTATGGAAACATATAAGTGCGACGGTGTTGTGATCAAAGCCCAGGTTCATGCCGGTGGTCGTGGAAAAGGAGGCGGAGTAAAATTTGCACCAAACCTCGAAAAGGTTAAAGAAATTGCTACCAACATTATCGGTATGCATTTAGTTACTCCTCAAACAAGCGCTGAAGGTAAATTAGTGAGCAAGGTTTTAGTAGCTCAGGATGTTTATTATCCTGGAGCCAGCGCTACCAAAGAGTTTTACGTGAGCATCTTGTTGAACCGTTCAACCGGCCGTAATATCATTATGTACAGTACTGAAGGTGGAATGGATATTGAGCAGGTAGCGGAAGCAACTCCTCATTTGATCTGGAAAGAAGAGATCGACCCTAAAGTGGGTTTACGTGATTTTCAATGCCGCAAAGTAGCTTTCAACTTAGGTTTAAGCGGAAATGCGTTTAAAGAAATGACCAAATTTGTGGCAGCATTATACAAAGCATACGATTCAACTGATTCATCCATGTTTGAAATTAATCCTGTTTTAAAAACGTCTGATGATAAGATCATCGCTGTGGATGCAAAAGTATCTTTGGATGACAACGCTTTATATCGCCATAAAGATATTGAAGCCATGCGTGATGAAATGGAAGAAAATCCGGTTGATGTAGAAGCCCGCAAAGCAGAATTAAACTATGTAAAGTTAGATGGTAACGTTGGTTGCATGGTTAACGGTGCAGGTTTAGCAATGGCTACAATGGATATCATTAAATTATCTGGTGGTGAGCCTGCTAACTTTTTAGATGTTGGTGGTACAGCAAATGCGGAACGCGTTGAGAAAGCATTTCATATTATTTTAGGAGATAAAAATGTAAAAGCAATTTTAGTTAATATTTTTGGTGGGATTGTTCGCTGCGACAGAGTTGCACAGGGTGTCATCGACGCATATAAAAATATGGGTAATATTACTGTGCCTATCATTGTTCGTTTACAGGGAACAAATGCTGAAGCTGCTAAAAAATTAATTGATGATTCCGGCTTAAAAGTATATTCGGCCATTCAGTTACAGGAAGCTGCAGATTTAGTAGCAAAATTAATCGCTAAATAAAAAACACAAAAAATAAACTTATGATGCAACGTAAACATTTTTTAATTGCTCCGCTAGCAGTAGGCTTCATGCTTGCTTCATGTGGTGGTGATAAAACGGAAAGCGGAGATGATATGTCTGGAGTGGATACTTTAAAAACAGAAACTCAGACTGAACAAATTACTGAAACATTTTTCCAGGTTCCCTCTCCGGGTGAGATGTTGACTTTTATAAAAATGGTTGGAGGAAAAAATAATAAAAATGTTTCTTTCCTTAATAGCCCTGATAATCAAAAAAATTATACCGATAATAAATCAAAAGCTTTAAATTTCGGTATCTATAGTTGCGATTTAAGCTATTGCAGTATTTTTGAGATCGGTTCTGAAGCTTTGAAGTATTTTAAAGTTGTGAAGCAGTTAGGTGACCAGATTGGCGTATCTTCTGCTATTCAGCCTGCCGTTTTAAAACGTTTGGAAGGAAATTTAGGAAATCCTGATTCATTATCCGTGATTACGGATGATGTTTATTTTTCTTCTTTCGAAACGTTAGAACAAGGAAAACAAGGTCCAACTTTATCATTGGTTGTTTCAGGTGGCTGGATCGAAAGTTTATACATCGCTACAAGCTTAGCAAAGTATGACGCAAAGAGCCCTGTTGTTGAGCGTTTGGCAGATCAGAAATATACGCTGGATAATTTAATTGAATTTTTAAAAAAATATGAAAGTGATGCAAACGTTGCTTCTGTATTGGTTCAATTCGCAGAGTTACAGGCTGAATTTAACAAGATTGGTGAAAAAGATGCGGCAACAGCTTCATCTGATAAAACAAAAAAAGTATTAGGAGGAGGAAAAGAATTAGCGATCACTGCTGATCAGTACAAAGCAATCGTAGATAAAATAAAAGCAATTAGAAACTCTTATACATTAACTAAATAATTAAGGTCATGAAAAAAATATTTTTATCATTATTTATATTGAGTTCTGTGATGTTATTTTCACAGGCTAGTGTATGCGGACAGTTTCACCGCAAATTTTGCGTGGTAGAAACCAAGAACGGCAAATCAGACTGGTTATATAATGCGCAATCAAAAAGCGGATTGTTCAACCAGGGTTCTACTTCCAAGATCCGCTGCGTGATCTACAAAGGGATGGATTACAGGATTAATGTATGCTGTGAAACAGCAATCGGCGATAAATTGAACTACAAAGTTTTTGATGCGAGAACAAGTGAGTTATTATATGATAACGCCACCGCGCAAAATGAACCAATATTTGAGTTCCAGAGTACAGCAAGTCGCCAGTTAATCATCGAAGTAACTGTTCCTAACGGAGCAACTTCTGCTGACAAGCACAAGCCAATGGAAGCCGCTTGTGTTGGTTTATTGATCGAACATAAGGTTACAGACAGACAAGGGTTTTCTCAATACTAGTTTGTCATAAATAAAATAAAAAACCATCTGTCAATTGACTGATGGTTTTTTTATTTTACCATACCCAATTTTACTTAGTTATTGTTAGTCTTGAAGCATTGCTTTTCTTAAGAAAAAATTATTTTACTCATTGTAATAGGCCTCTCAATAAGTTATATGTTTTGTATTGGTAAAAACTCTTAAAGTTCATTGATTTTCTGTTGTAACTTGCGTAAATTGACCTTCAAAATCATTATTTTTTTATTTTTCAATCAATCCAGCAAAAATGATGGGCGCAACATATAACATTACAAGAACATTCTTATTAATTTTAGTCATAATCTATTGCCAAAATTTTCAAGCCCAAACCGCGCAAAGCAAAAATAGCATGTTCCGGGCAGTACCTTTTGAACGTAAGGCTTTTATAGAAAATAAAGATCAGTTCAAAGCTGAGTTACCCGAATTATATCAAAATTTTAATTATTGTATTGATAATGGTGCTCAAATATTGTTCACTAAAGAAGGTTTAACCCACGTGGTAAAAAAAATTAATCATAAAAAAATAGGAACCTTAGCCATTTTTATGAGCGAAGAAAAGCGCGAAGAGCTTGAACATGAAGTTGATGTTGAATTCCAGTACATAAACATGAAATGGCTAAACGCTAACCCCAATGTAACGATCGAAGTGAGTGATGAACAAATCACAACTTATAATTATTTTTTAAGGCCAAAAGATAAAAAAAATTATACAGAAAGTTGTAAAGGGTATAATAAACTCACCTATAAAAATTTGTATAACGGTATTGATGTCGAGTACTTTTTTACTGAAAAAGGAGGGTTTAAATATAATCTGATTGTAAGTGAAGGGGCAGATTTAAGCCAAATAGAAATGCAATATGATTCAAAAACTAAATTGTTAGTTAAAGATGGAAATATCATCATTAAATCACTGAAAGGTGATATTACTGATCATGCGCCAATTACTTATTTAACAGATAGTAAAAACGAAATTATTCCATCAAAATTTGTAATCAAAAACAACATTATTTCGTTTTTAATTGCAAATCCCGATAAACAGGCGATCACCATCGACCCTTGGACTCTTACACCAGTAACTGCAAATCCAGCTTATGATAACGGTGTAGATGCAACCGGCAATGTATATTTAAGTGGAGGAACCGGCGCAGGTTATTATGTTGAAAAATATACACCCTTAGGCGTAGCTATATGGTCAATGCTTAGTCCTGTTACTACTTATTACGGAGATATGCTTGTGGAAACAAGTGGAAACTTTTATGTTTCTGAAGGATTTAATGCAGGAGGGGCACGAACCTTTAAATTTGGCCCAAATGCAACTCCAATTTGGACAAGTACAACACCTGGTGGTGGCTTCAGGGAACACTGGCGACTGGCCTTAAATTGTATTACAAATAAAGTAATAGTTGCAGGTGGTGGCACCACTTTACCAACAGATAATATTGCTGAAATAGATGTTAATACGGGTGCTTTAATTAATATTATAAAGTTGTATGGAGGCGGAAGCCATGATATGTCTGGTTTGTGTGTTGATGAATTGGGAAAATCATATGTTCATGATGGAATCAGCAATCAAATAGTTTTTACGGATGCTGCAAATAATCCAGTAAGCTATGCTAATAGTGGCTATACTCATACGGAAACGTTTTCATGGTACGCGCCGGGTGAAGGGCATGGATATAATATGATGGCACTTGGAGGCACTACATTTTTATTTACATCAGATGGCTTAACACTTAACAAATGGGATAGAAATACGTATGCTTTATTAGGAAGTGTTGCTATACCCGGAGGGCAGTCAATTAAATCATGCGGTATATTAGCTGACAAATGCAATAATTTATTTGTAGGTTCTAATTTAGGTGTATACCGGTACGATTTTAACTTAGTGCAAAAAGAATTTAAAGCAACGTCAGCGCCTGTTTATGATATAGCTTATGCGACTACTTCAGATATTATTGCTTGCGGTGTAGGTTTCGCCACTAGCTTGCCTTTTGGCAGAGAAACGTGCGGAACACTGCAAACTATTATTACAAGTAACCCTTGTAACCCGTCTATTAACACTGTAACGATAAGACCATTACTGGGTGTTGCCCCTTTTACATTTTTATGGGATGATGGTAATACAGACTCTACACGAATAAATCTAGGACCCGGTAAACATGTGGTGGTTGTTAGGGATGGCTCATGTGTTCCTCAATTCACAAAAGATACTGTTGAATTTAAAGCCGCCAAAGCGATTCGTGCTATAATCACGCGACCATGTTTTGGCAGTTCTAATGGGCAATTACTAGTATGGTTAACGCAAGGTCAAAAAATCATTACCTATACAATTACACCTAGCATTACTAATAGTCAAATAAATGATAGTACCATATTAGGCACAGCTTTGGCGAATGGTTCATATACTTTTCAACTTGTTTCAGATTTAGGATGTGCTTTAGATACTATAATTACTCTCACACAATTTTCAGCGATAACTACTAGTACTCAGCCTATGCGCAGAGCTGTTTGTCCTGGACAAGCAACTGGTTCCGGAAGCATAACTGTTCAAGGAGGCGGTTCACCGTATATGGCAGCAACTAGTTCGCCATATTCTTATAGTTGGAACACGATTCCAACTCAAACAACTGGGTTTATTAGCGGAGTAATTGAAGGAACTTACGTTGTTACTGTAACCGATAGTGTAGGATGTACTAAAAAAGATTCCGTTAAAATATTAGCAAATCCTCTTCCGCAGGCTTCCTTTGTTTCAGATACCGTTTGTTTAGGCAAAGCAACCTCTTTTCTAGATAAAACAACCATTACAAGTGGAGGCTTAGTTTCATGGGGATGGGCGTTTGGGGGAACAAGTACTATTCCAACTCCAACAAGTACAGTGCAAAATCCAACATTTACTTTCAATAATTGTAGCGCTATTAATAATGCCACTTTAGTGGTTGTATCTGACAGTGGCTGCTTAGGAACTGTAACACGACCAGTAATCATTAGGTGTTTACCGGTTCCAGGTTTTACATTTAATAATAGTTGTAAAAATGGAGCTGTGCAATTTACTAACACTAGTGCCAATGGTGTAGGGACGGCAGGTAGTTTAAACTATCTATGGAATTTAAACCCATCAATTTCTTCGTTACAAAATCCAATTAATACTTATACTACTTCAGGTATTAAAAGCGTTTCATTAACAGTGATTGATGTATTCGGATGTACAGATTCTGTAGCACTTCCTGTAACTATTTATGAATTACCTGTCGCTTCCTTTTCAATAAGTAATGCCTGTTTGAATTCTAATGTTGTGTTAGGGAGCACTTCAACTATTGCCTTGCCGGATAATATATCAAGCTATAGTTGGAATTTTGGTTTAGGTTCAGTGCCTGCCTCAACAAGTAATATTCAAAATCCAACAACACTAACTTATAATAACAGTGGTATAAAAACAATAACCTTAACGGTTACTGCTAATACAAGTTGCACGGCGAGCATTACTAATACAGTAACAATTTACCCGCAACCAATTGCAAATTTCAGTACAACTTCTGTTTGTCAGTCTATCACTACTGTATTTACAGATCTATCCACAACATCAATTGGCTCAATTACAGCATGGGATTGGGACTTTACAAACGATGGCCTCACAGACAATACTTCTGGTACTCCCACAAACATGTATCCGGTATCAGGCACCTATACAACAGGATTAGTAGTTACGACCAACAATAACTGTAAAGATACTGTGAAAGTATTAGTAAATGTTTGGGGACATTCGGCTCCTGATTTTAATATGAATCCTATATGTTTTGGAACAGCAGCCACTTTTACTGATAATACAAATACAAGTTCACAGGCAAATACCGGAACCGTTACTGCATGGAATTGGAATTTTGGAGATGGATCAGGTAATACTAATCAAAATCCAAATCATGTTTATTCAACACCAGGTAATAGCCTTACAAATACTAGTTATTCTGTTCAACTTGTTGTAACAACCATTAATAATTGTAAAGATTCTATTACAAAAACTACCATGGTTTACAGTTTGCCAACAGCTTCATTTACTTCAGATTCCGTCTGTCTGGGTTCATCTTCACAGATGACTGATGCCAGTACTGGTAATGGTAACGTAGTTAACACGTACACCTGGGATTTTTCAAGTAATGGATCAGTAGATATATTTGGAGTACCAAATCCAACTTTTATTTTCCCATCAATAGGTAATAATAACGTATCGTATACCGTATCAACATCGCCGGTTGTGGGTGTGGTGTGCAGTAACATAACTAATTCTATTACCGTTTGGGTAAATCCAAATCCAACTCCGGATTTTACATTTGTTAATGCATGCATAAATGCGCAGCCAAATATGTTTGATGCTAGTTCATCAACGATTGCTATAGGAACAAATACTTCATATTTTTGGGCTTTTGGCGATGGAGGAGTAAATTCAACAGCATCTGCCACAACAACCCATATTTATGCAGCAGCGGGAGTATATCAAACAACATTAACTGCAACATCAAACAAAGGATGTCAGTCAGCAATAACTAAACAAGTTGAAGTTTATGAAAAACCATACATGACTATTAGCGCAACGCAAGCAGTCTGTTTAGGAGCGAGCACTGGTTTTACAGCTAATATATTATCTAATAGCGGACCTGTTAATCAGTGGCTTTGGGATATGAATTCTAACATTGCCACTATTGAAGCTAATGGGCAACAACCTAGTTTTGTTTTTACGAGCACAGGTACAAAAACAGTTAGAGTGATAGGGGTAACAACTAATGGATGCCGAGATACCGTTACAAGAAATATTTATATAAATTATATTCCTGATCCTCAGTTTTTAATAAATAAACCGAGTGGTTGTCCGCTACCTCATTGTGTAACATTTAGCGACAATACACCGGTTATAAACGGACCTTCACAAATTAACAACTGGAACTGGAGTTTTGGCGATGGAAATACTAATTCAGTAAATACAAATGCTTCCCAAAAAAATTGTTACACTAATAGTAGCAGCAGTTTGCTAGCTTATTATACAGTAAGTTTAAAAGTAACTACAGATAGTTCTTGCAGTGCTGTTAAGACACAAACAAATGCTATTACGGTTTACCCTAAACCAATAGCTAATTATGTTGTAGACCTCGATATTGGAACAATTTTACAGCCTTTAGTTCATTTTACCAATCAATCTCAGGATTACACCAAATGGTGGTGGTATTACGGAGATCTCAGTTCATTAGATAGTTTAGTTCAAAATCCAACACATTCCTACGATGAGGTTACAGCACAAACTTATGCCACATACTTGATCGTATCTAACCAATACCGTTGTAAGGATACAGCTTATATGCAAGTAGAAATAGGGCCAGAGTTTGTGTTTTATATTCCAAATGCCTTTTCACCAAACGATGATGGTGTGAACGATTTTTTTACCGGTAAGGGGATTGGGATTGAGAAATTTGAGCTTTGGGTATTCGATAGATGGGGAGAGATGATTTGCTACTCGGATGATATAGCAAAGGGTTGGGATGGTAAAGTACAAGGAAAATCAGGAGTTGAGAAACAAGATGTATATATTTGGAAAGTGAAATTGAAAGATGTACTTGGAAAAAAACATGAATATGTTGGGCATGTTACTTTGTTGAGGTAAATAATTGTCTGGGTTGGAAATAGCAATAATAATAGAGTAGGTTGCCATTTCAATTTTTATATACATACCTAAAATATAAATTTATTCTGGGCGTGTCCGCGAAAAGCGGACCAGGCTTTCCGTTCCAATCTTTCACATCTGAAAAAGATGAGAAAGGATTTCTACTTCAATCCTTCACGCAGTTATCGCAAAAAGCAAAAGTTGAATGCCATTATATGACTTTTATTTTTTCTGGTATTGAATGAAAGAAATGTTGACTCGATCTTTTCAGTAATACTTGGGTGAGGGATGTGAGTGAAAATCCTTTTGCCTGTCTCCTGCAAAAGATTGGAACGGGCAGCCCGACGGCGCCTGTCCTTTTCGCCGGCACCTCCTCATAAATATCTTAATTATAATAAAAATCTTTGGTACGCTTGTAAAGCGGAAGGATCCATCCAAAACGGAAACCAATCAAAACATCCAACCGCTTTTGGTTATCCGCTAAACCGGTATCATAATTAAAGCCGCGCATGCTTTGGGTCATGCCTTCATAAAATTCAAAACCGAAATAACAATTGGCCAAACGGTTATTGCTGATATATTTATAACCTACAAATTGAGTGAAACCTAAACCTCCGCTCAGGCGGTCATAACCTTTTTTAAGATCACCTTTTACGGCTGCAATTTTTTGATTGGCATCATATAGTTTTACTTTATGCTGCATCCATCCTGCACCCATTGTAAAAAATAGACCTGAATTGGGATTGTTGCCCAGTTTGGAGATGAGATAACCAATATTGCCGTATATATTCCAGCCACGTTCTGTTAAGCGCAGATCAGCAGGATAACCCTCATTGTCCGTAATTACTCCATCTGAATTTCGCATGTTGGCTACTACATCTTCCCTGACATTCTTTCCGAAAAAATAACTGCCTTCCACGCTGAATAATAAATTCTGTTTGGTCTTCCAGGTAAAGGTTGCTCCGGCGCTGAGGCTAGGGCCAAAACGTTTGGCAAGATCTTTTTGAGGCAATTGGCCACTGAAATGAAACCCAATCATCAGAATACGAACCGTGGAATCTTTAACCGATTGGGCCTGAGTTTGTAATTGTAATGCTAAACAAAGGCAAATTAAAAAGTGAATTTTATGTTTCATGAAATTAGTTCAACCGGGGGATTGATACTTCAAAAATAGAGGATAAATTTTATAAAACCTATATTAAAAGAAGGTTCCATTGGAGTTTCCATTAGTGGTTTTGATTAAAGGAGCAAGATCAGTTATTGATTTCTTTAAATAAGGATACGAGGAACAAACCGTATTTTGGATCCATTTCATAAAACCTCCCTGTGTTTATAGAAATGCCGGACATTACCGGATCGAGTGAGAGCCCAAAGTTCGAAAATGTAAGAAATTTTGAACCTGTTTCTCTTTTCCATCTGTAAGTTCTTGTTTCACCTGTTAGCGAACCTTTATTCAGTTTAAGTTTTAATTCTTTTTTCAGATCGGTAGAATGATAGGTTCCAAACGGCAGATCAACAACGTATGCTGTTAACTTTAAAATAAGCGAGGGAGGGCCTATCTAAACTGCTAAATACTTATACTTTATTTGAATTGGCCATATCGTTTTTGATCATAGAATTTTGATCCTCGGAATAGTATAAATTAAAACAGACTATAACCAATGAATCTGTTTTTGTATAAATATATTCAGAATAAAAATTGGCAGCTGTCGTTTTTTCAACAACTTGTTTCAACACTTTAAATAATTTCTGAACATCTAATTTAGTGGTGCTGTATGAAACTTTTACTTTGCCCATATATTCAATAATTAAAGTGTCAGTCAAAGAATTTAAATGATTAAACTCCGCGCCATATTTTGCTTTTTGCTGAAACACTTCTATGAACTCAATACTTTGGGAAAAGCAGGAGGCACTTAAAAAGAGGACAAAGTTTATGATTAGTTTAATTATACGGTACTAATTATTGAGTGACAATGATCTTTTGATTGATTGATCCTTTATCAGATTGTCCGGAAATAAAATACAACCCTGAACTAAGGACCTGAATATTTTTTTGAAAATTGTTTCCTTCATGCAATTCGATTATTTGTACAATTTGTCCAAGGTTATCAATAAGGTTTAAATTTATTTTTTCTTTAGTGCTAATATTAAAGTGGCCGTTGTTTGGGTTTGGAGAAATTGAGATAGGACTGACTTTATCATTCAGCTCGTCATGGGCTGTTATTACGTTATCGCTTAATTTTAGAATAAAATTGGTGTTACGATCTGTTGTATTTAAAGTAAAGGTTGCCGGGCCCGGATCAAAATCAACCATGGCACCGGTGCTTCCAAAAAAGCCGGTAGTATAAATATTGTTTTGGCCATCAGTTACAATGGATGTGCCGTGACACCAACCACCTGCCCCATATATTTTTGCCGACAATACCCCACCTGTTATAGGATGTGTTTTCATAAAATACATTCCCGGTGAGCCAGGTGCAATACTTAAATTATATACTCCAGGTCCCGAGTCAATGTCGGATGTGCCATCGTAAACACCTGTTGTAACCACATTTCCATAATTATCGAGGTTAATGCCAAATCCCTTTGCCATAGTACCTGACATTTGCCTGGCCCATACAAAATTTCCGGACGCATCTAATTTCATAACATAAGAATCTTCTCCTACCGGATTTGGCGCAGTCATGGTAAAAGTTCCTGCACCCGGATCAAAATCTTTCGTGCCGGAAAAAGATCCGGTTGAATAAATGTTTCCGGCGTTATCAAGTACCATACTGTATCCGTAACTATGATGGGTGCTGTCTCCTAATTCTTTAACCCACATAAAATTACCGCCTATATCAAGTTTTAAAAAATAGGTATTATTATGACTTGGCGATGAAAGTATAGATGAGCCTGCACCTGCATCAAAATCTACAGATCCCGCGTAAGTCCCTGTCATATATGTGTTTCCGGACGCATCGTTTGTAATGAACATACTTTCATGCCACCCGAAAATACCATAACCATGAGCCCATAAAAAATTACCGGAGGCATCTAGTTTCGCCATAAAAAGATCTGGATGACCGTTCCCGTTAAAAGAGGTAATGGGATAAGTATTTGTTCCAGGATCAAAATCAATCGTCCCTTTAAACCGACCGGTTAATAATACGTTATTCGAGGGATCAATGGATAAAGATCTGCCTTCAACAAAATCTGATCCCCCCATATTTTTTGCCCAAATAAAATTACCATTATTATCCAGCTTCGAAACAAACATATCTCCATAATTAGAATTAAGCGTGTAGGTTCCTACTCCTGGATCAAAATCTACTTCCCCATAAAAAATGCCTGTAGTGATCACATTGCCTGACCCATCAATTTTAATGGCATTTCCTGTTTCATCCCCCCATAGATTACCAAAGGTTTTTGCCCAAATAAAATGCCCTGAACCATCCAATTTAGAAACAAATACATCTCTTCTTCCTAGTGAGGCTATGGTGTATGTACTGGATCCCGGATCAAAATCCATAATGGAATCAAAATAGCCGGTGGTGTATACATTTCCCGCAGCATCTAAAGCAATGGAATTGCCTTCACAGTTTCTAAGTCCTTCCATATTTTTAACCCAATTGATACTTTGCGAATGCATCACAATAGTTAATGCCAGGAATGAAAGGAGAGATAATAACTTTTTCATTTAAATAAGGATTAAATTAAAAAAGGCCGATCTAAAATAGACTGAACCCAAAAGTTTAGACAAATTTAAAATTAATTTTGATAATAATGAGCTCGATATTGTATCGGGCTCATTCCGTTTAGATTGAGTTTTATTCTGTCATTGTTATAATAATTTATGTATTGGTTAATTTCTTTTTTCAATTGAAGAATTGAATCATATTTTTTTAAATAAAATAATTCTGATTTGATTATGCCAAAGAAGTTTTCTATTATCGCATTATCCAAACAGTTTCCTTTTCTTGACATACTTTGTGTTATCCCTTTCTCCTGCAACGTGTGTTGATAATGTTTCATTTGATATTGCCAACCTTGGTCAGAATGTAAGAGCAAAGGTTGGGTTATATTTACTTTTTTAAATGCTTTATCTAGCATTGTCATTACACTTTTAAAGTTTGGGCTTTCGGATAATTCATAGCTAATAATTTCTTGATTGTATAAATCTATTATAGGCGATAAATACAATTTTTTTCCTGACACATTAAATTCGGTTACATCTGTCGCCCATTTTTGGTTGGGCTGCTCTGCTTTAAAAGCCCTGTTTAAAAAATTAGGAGCTATTTTTCCTTGCTCCCCTTTATATGATTTGTATTTTTTTAATCTAATAACACTCTTTAGTTTTAAAACGCCCATCAAGCGTAATACTGTTTTATGATTGATCATTTGTCCTTGCTTACGAAGTAAAAGTGTTATACGTCGATAACCAAGCCTTCCTTTATGCTCATGATAAATCCTTTGAATTATTTCTTTTACTTCAAAATATTTATCTGTATTACCTATCTGTTTGGAATAATAGTAAAAACTACTTCTTGCCATTTTTAAGCAACTTAGCAATATTGTTAAATCATATTTATGCCTTAGCTCCATTATGGCTTTTGTTTTTTGTTGGTTTGAACTAAGGCTTGAAGCTTTTTTAGCAGTTCGTTCTCTGCTCTTAAATACTCGTTTTCAAGTAATAATTCTTCTTCTCTAGTTAAGGGTTTAGCTGATTTTCTTGCTTTCCTTTTTATCGGTAGTTTCATCTTTTTAGGTCGTCCTTTTGGTTGAGGCACTAAGCCTAATTGTCCATTTAATTCATAAGCCTTTCGCCAATTTATGATGACCGATTCACTCGGTATATTAAATCGCACACAAGCTGAACGCAAAGATAAATGTTCCTTATCCATAACCAATAAAACTTCTCGTTTGAAAGATGCACTATAATTACGCCTTTCTCTATTCTTCAAGCCTTCTATACCGTATTGATTATAGAAGCTTAACCAAAGCCTAAGATTACTGCGAGTGATACCTTTTTCTTTTGCTACCCATGTAACTGAGTGATTCCCTTTTAAAACTGAATTTATGCAGCCAAGCCTAAACTTGTAATTGTACTTGTTTCTTTTAAACATAAAAATGCCCCCATTAAGTGTCTAACTTTTTGGGGGCAGTGCAAAACCGGCCTTTCTTTTTGTTTATAAAATGCTTGAATAATTAAACAGTAACTCCTTTTAAAACTGCAGCCATTGTAATCCCAATACTTGCCGGGCTATCAACAACATGAATACCGCACTCACGCATAATATCCATTTTAGCCTGCGCTGTATCATCATGTCCACCAACAATAGCGCCTGCGTGACCCATGGTGCGGCCTACAGGAGCAGTTTTCCCGGCGATGAAGCCAACAACCGGCTTCTTATTTCCGTTTGCTTTTATCCAACGTGCAGCATCAGCTTCATAGCTTCCGCCGATCTCACCGATCATTACGATGGCATCTGTATCAGGATCATTCATTAATAATTCCACCGCGTCGCGAGTTGGCGTTCCAATAATAGGATCCCCACCAATACCAATAGCTGTAGAAACTCCTAAGCCTGCTTTCGCAACTTGGTCTGCTGCTTCATAAGTTAAAGTACCTGATTTGGAAACAATACCGATACGTCCTTTTTTAAATACAAAGCCCGGCATGATGCCAACCTTTGCTTCGCCAGCAGTAATTACTCCAGGACAGTTAGGACCGATTAAACGACAAGCTTTTCCTTTTAAATATTCTTTAGTGGCAATCATGTCTTTCACCGGAATACCCTCTGTGATACAAATGATTACTTTGATTCCAGCGTCAGCAGCTTCCATGATAGCATCAGCTGCAAACGGTGCGGGTACAAAAATGATGGATACATCAGCAGCAGCTTTATCAACCGCTTCTTTTACCGTATTAAATACAGGCCTTTCTAAATGAGTTGTTCCGCCTTTACCGGGAGTAACACCACCAACTACATTAGTTCCGTATTCGATCATTTGTGTGGCATGAAAAGTCCCCTCTCCACCAGTGAAACCCTGTACTATTACTTTTGAATTTTTTCCGACTAGAACGCCCATAATTTGTTTTATTTATTGAATTCGTGAATTATAATTTTGATGCGCTAATTTAATCATAAATTGTTATTTCATACAATATTTTACGCTTTTATTAGACCAGGCGTGTATTTTATTCACTTCACGAAGAATCCTGAAATTTTGTAAAGGGATATGATCAAATGAAACACAAAAAAACCGTCCGCTTTTCAACGACCGGTTTTTTTTATCTTCAGTTTGAGCTTATTTTAAGTTACAGTCATTTTCAGTTGTAACTGTTGTGTTTGTATTTACTTTAACAGTTTTGCTATGGATACATGCTAATTTAGCTGTACGCTTTGTGGTATTTAATAAAACAATATCATCAACCTGATATGAGGAATTGGTATTATTACTATTAACTACCACAGTGGAAGTTTTGCATTCACAAACTCTGTCTTTTTTACAGGATGGCAATGTTAAACTAACAATGGCCATCATACATATGATTTTTTTCATTTTTTTTGTATTAGTTTAAAGAGCACATGTTAGAATAAGTTACTCCATTTTCTGTTTGAGAAGTGCTGATGCAGTTGGCTTTAGCTTGTGCTTTTGATACATGTACTAATGTTGTTGTTGATGTTCCGTTTGAATCGCTACAGGTACAAACCCTGTCTTTCTTACAAGAAGCCATTGTTAATCCTGCAAATGCGGTTAATAGAAGAATTTTTTTCATGATTGATTTTGTTTTATTGTTTAAATATTTTATAAATGTAGGCCAATCCCTTTGCTTTCAGCTGCTATGAAGCATTTATGTAATTATTAAAAATGATAATGCAAAAAGCCGTATTAAGGCTATCTTCAAAACGTTATCTTTATCCACCAATTCTAAACCCATGCAATACCTTCGTTATTTTTTTATTTTATTGATTTTAAATAGTTTCTTTTCACAGAAGGCATTTGCTCAGGATGAAACTCCCGATACAGTTTACACTGGCATATACATTACCAGTATCCATGATATAGATTTTAAGCAAAAAGAGTACACGGTTAGTTTTTGGCTTTGGTTAAAATATAAAAATATGGATTTTGACTTTGTACAAAATCTGGAAGTACCTCACGCAAAAACTGTCATCAAATCTTTTTCTACAGTGGATACTTCAGATAACCAGGTATATTTATTAATGAAACTGCAATGCGTGATGAAAGATTCCTGGGAGATCAGTAACTTCCCATTCGATCGCCAAAAATTGGGACTTTCCATCGAGAATTCCCAATACGATTCCAAGGCATTAGTGTTTGCTGCCGATACACTTGGAAAATATTTTGATCCCCGTTTTACGCTTAATGGTTGGACCATCGATACCTTTAAAGTCAGCACAAAAATAAAAGCCTATGAAACAGCTTTTGGTGATGTGGGACTTTCCAAACCTCATTCTGAGTATGCGTCCTACGACGTAAACATGGGTCTGCAAAGGGACGCAATGGGATTATTCTGGAAAATGTTTATTGGAATGTACCTGGCGTTTTTTATAGCTTATGTTTGTTTCTTTATTCATGCCGATAGTATTGAGTCGCGTTTTGGATTAAGTGTAGGATCATTGTTTGCAGTTATTGGAAATAAATATGTGATCGATTCTTCGCTTCCTGAATCTTCTTCTTTTACATTGGTTGACCTGCTGCATGGCATTACCTTGTTCTTTATATTTGTAGTGATCGTTTGTACGGTATACGCACTCAACCTGATAAAGAAACAGGATATAGAGAAAGCAAACCGTTTTGATAACCGGGCAGCAGTTATTGTATTAGCCTTGTATGTGATACTTAATGCGTATTTCATTTACCAGGCGTCGTTGTTTTAATTATTCACGGCACTTTTGCAAAAGCGAGGGATGAAAATTAATTGAAACTTTAAGCAAGTTCCAAATCTTATGAACATGAATTGCTCCAAGTCGCAATAATTAATAAATTTGTTAGAATGGCAAACTACACCTTAAATAACGATACCATTGCTGCACTTGCTACTCCGCATGGTGCAGGGGCAATAGCGGTAATCCGCCTGAGCGGAAAAGATGCCATAGCCATTACTGAAAAGGTGTTTTATACAAAGTCTTTAAAACGGAAAACATTGTCTAACAAAGCCAGTCATACGGCTCACTTTGGATTGATTGTGGAAAATGACGTGATTATTGACGAGGTGCTGGCAACCATATTTAAAGCACCAAAGACCTACACCGGCGAAGAGATTGTAGAGATCAGCTGCCACGGTTCGGTGTTTATACAACAACAAATTTTGCAGGTTCTATTCAAACATGGGGCAAGGCCTGCACAGCCGGGCGAATATACGTTACGAGCCTTTTTAAATGGCAAGCTGGATCTGAGCCAGGCAGAAGCCGTAGCGGATCTTATTGCCAGTAATTCTGCCACCTCGCACCAAGTAGCTATGCAACACATGCGTGGCGGTTTTAGTAATAAAATTGCGGTACTGCGTGAGAACCTTCTAAACTTTGCGTCGTTAATTGAACTTGAGCTTGACTTCAGTGAAGAAGATGTGGAGTTTGCAGACAGAACTGATTTAAAAAAATTAATCAATACGATCTTATCCATCATCGAAAAGCTTATTGCCAGTTTTGAAGTAGGTAATGTGATCAAGAACGGAATTCCGGTAGCTATTGTGGGAAAACCCAATGCGGGAAAATCCACGTTGTTAAATGTGTTGTTGGATGATGACCGCGCTATTGTGAGCGAAATTCCTGGAACGACACGCGACACGATTGAAGATGAATTGATTATTGATGGTGTGCTGTTCCGTTTTATAGATACAGCCGGAATAAGAACTACTACTGATGTGATTGAACAGATAGGTGTGAACAAAGCTTTTGAAGTGATTAAAAAATCTGCCATTATTATTTATTTGTTCGATACGCATGAACTCAGCAGGGGCGACCTTGAGTTGGAAATGAATGTGATTAAGGATCACATAGGCACCTCACAGTTATTGGTGGTAGGTAACAAAATAGATTTCGAAAATTTAGAAGAATTAAAAGCTGAGTTTGCTGATGTGCCGAATATCTTATTCATCTCTGCTAAAGAGCAGCGCAACATTCAGGAATTAAAAGATACCCTCGTTAATTTGTTTGATACACGCACTGTTAATACCACAGATACTATTGTAACCAACTCGCGCCACGTTAGTTCGCTTAATAATGCTCAGAAAGCTCTAATAAAAGTAAACGAAGGTTTAAGCTCCAACATCCAAAGTGATTTCCTGGCCCTTGATATCCGTTATTCGTTAGAGGCTTTAGGGGAAATCACCGGACAAGTTACCAATGATGATTTGTTGGGGAATATTTTTTCGAAGTTTTGTATCGGGAAATAGATATTTCAACTACACCCAACAAGTTTCCACTTATCATTTTTAACAATACCAAACAATATAAATTTTAGATTAATTAAAAGCATTTTATTTTTATTAATTGCTTCGTTAAAAACTATTTTTGCTTTTTATGTTTAGTTTTTTTGTGAGAACTATAAAACGGCAGCAAAGTGAGTTTGCTGTCGATAATTTGATTTTAAATGTA
>JACMQU010000089.1 GCA_014376805.1 Bacteroidia bacterium | reverse complement strand
TGATATTATAAGATGGAGCCTGATTAGGCTTACCATCACCAAGCCTGATATTCAAGTTGGGTAATACACCTTGCAGGCCCTGGCTAAGATTAGTTATCGGCCTGTTTGCAAGAGCTTTTCCTGACACTTGGTCGACCGCCCCCGTTAGATTTTCTTTTTTCTGAGTTCCATAACCCACAACGACAACTTCATTCAATACTCCTGACTCCGGGAGCAAACTGATGTTACTAGTGGAAGTTTGTCCGGAGCTTACCACAATGCCTGTTATACGCTTTGACTGATAAGAAATAAATGTCGCAACTATGGTATAGGTACCTGGTTGGGCGTTTAGGGTAAACGTTCCGTCAGACCCAGTTTGCACTCCATTGCTTGTACCTTCTATTTTGACACTCGTCCCTGGAAGAGGTGCGCCATTCTCATCAGTAACTTTTCCTGTGATCCGGCCAGTTATTGATTGTGAGTAAACTATTTGTGTTGGGAAAACTAATAAAGCTTGCACCAATAGGAACATACCTATAAGCACACTCTTCTGCTTATGCAGTAAGAATATTTTCATATTTTCAAATACTTAGTTAATTATTAAGTTGATTGCAAAGAACTGCGGCATGGGCCTAAATCCAAATCTGCAGCTGGAAAGCCGGTCCTGCTTCAGGGCCGGATTATGTTTCTAATATGCCTATTGACTCATTTTCGCCATTTCAAGTAATAATGTCACTCTCTTAAACAATGCTGCAAATTTAAAATTGGGCTATTAACGGAACATTAATTAATCGATACCAGATCTTCAACTTCCCTGGCGATAAGTATATATTTATATTCGATGGAGATCAACTCAAATCATTCGAGTAACTAAACTTAACAATTTGTTAACATTAAATAAACATTTAATATCAAAAGGCGAGTGTCAAATCGACAAGCTATTGTAAATCAACAAAATATAATTCGGGTATACATTGCTTATGCTTTTAAATTGCTTTTTTCGGGAAATATGAACAAAACATATTTCCATCAATCCCTTAAAATAGGTGCAGATTGATTAACGGGCTAAATGTACCCTTCATCGGTAAGGCAGGCTCCCATAACGGTTATGTATTGAATGAATGGTGCAAACGCCTTGGTAAATGACATAGAAAATGCGCGTCTCTATGGGAATTTTTATGGAGAATACAGGGGTTCAGCCGAACAGCTTTTAAACGTTAAACTCGATATTAGTAAAATGGTACATGTTTGGCTGGCTTTTTTAGCCGCTGATGCCAGGTAAAAAAGTAAAATTCCCAATTCCTTTTTCTATACATCGGAGCATAAAATATATTGATGAACTTATCAGAATTGGAAAATTTGCCCCTTTAATAGATAGAAGGTATAAGCTGGATGAAATTGGAGAGGCTTATAAGTATGTTCTAATCGGGCAAAAGAAGGGGAATGTGATAATTTTTTTCGACTAAATTTTTCTTATCATATTTATGCTTTAAACGATCTTATTTATTAATTTTCGCGTTTTCCTTTACTCCACCCGCAATACAAGCTCTGGAATTTCGCAGAAAAAATTCAGCAGTCCTATCTTCAGGATCTACTTCGGCCACCGATAAAAAAGCTTGTTCAGCAGCGCTAAAGGACTTATTCAAAAAATTATATATGCCTCGATTGAAGGTTGATAGAGTTTTTTGCTTTTTAAATATGTTCTCTTCAGTGGTTCCGCTGAAACATTCATGAATGTCAATCTGATTTTGTTTGCCTTTTAATTGAACAAGACCTAAT
>JACMQU010000088.1 GCA_014376805.1 Bacteroidia bacterium | reverse complement strand
CACAAATTAAAAATACGGCTTATATTTATTTTGATTTCAACGCGCCTGTTGTAACCAACACAGCTATCAATACCATTGAAACCATTACCGGAATTCATTCACAATCTGCCAACGAAAACAGATGGAAAGTGTACCCCAATCCTAGTACCGGCGCTTTATACATTGTGAATTCTTCAATGCTTAAAGAATCCGGTCAAGTGCAGTTATTGAATGCAATGGGTCAAATAGTTTTGGAAGAAAGTATGAACGGAAACTACAAAAATATTGATCTGAGTAAACTAAATAATGGTATCTATTTTGTGAAGATTAGTTCTGATAAACAAAGCGTCATTAAACGCGTTGTTTTGAGTAAATAATTAACTCATTCAAAACACCTTTTTACCAATTAGATTGTTATAGACTAAATAATTAAGTCTATTTTAGATGTACAAATTACTTTTATGAAAAAAATAATACTTTCAGTTTTGATGTTGCTAATGCATTCATATGCATTTTCACAAATCACTTTAACTTCCACCATAAGCAATGTGAGTTGTTTTGGAGGAAGCAATGGAAGTGGAACAGTAACAGCTACAGGTGGCACGGGTCCCTATACTTATACGTGGACACCCACTAACACGAATTCATCAATTATAACTGGTGTAGCGGCAGGTACTTACACGGTTAATGTAGAAGATGCGGTTGCTAATACGAGTTCTTTGGTGGTTAATATTTCTCAACCAACTCAAATTAATGTACAAACAAATACTTATGCTGCTTGCTATGGCTCTTGTTCTGGTTATTCGCAAGTGTTTGCGTTTGGTGGCGCTATGCCGTACACTTATTTATGGAGCAATGGAGTTACTTCAGATCAAAACGGTAATTTATGTGTTGGTATTTACTCTGTTCAAGTAACAAGTGCTAACGGGTGCACTGGAACAACAACTATAAATATTATTCAACCGCCAACATTATCAGTCACTGCTAATAAAACAAATGCCACATGTAATATTACATGTGATGGTTCAGCTAGTGCTAATATAACAGGAGGTATAGGGCCTTTTTCTTATTATTGGTTACCTTC
Organism: Bacteroidia bacterium; assembly: GCA_014376805.1. Taxonomy (GTDB): domain Bacteria; phylum Bacteroidota; class Bacteroidia; order UKL13-3; family UKL13-3; genus B1. Next base: position 8,373 of record JACMQU010000088.1, on the reverse strand, counting down.
AGGCGCAACCACTTCAAGTATTTCTAATCTTTGTTGTGGCAATTATTCCTTAGTAGTAAATGATAATGGTAGTCAATGTTCGGAATCAATTATGTTCAATATAGTTGCTTCTGGAAATAATGCCATACCAAATACGACAATAACATCAATTGTAAACAATGAAACATGTTTTCAATCAATTGATGGTAGTATCGATTTAAGTGTATCAGGCTCAAATAATGGCCCTTTTACTTATTTATGGAGTAATGGTGCTATTACTCAAGATATTTATAATCTCCAATCAAATATTTATTCTGTCACAATCGTAGATGCAAACTCAAATTGTTCTACCATTTTTGATACAGTTAGTTCGATAGGAATAAACTGTGGCACTATATTAGGAAAAGTATATGTTGACAATAATAGTGATTGCAATAATAATACTGGCGATAATAATTTTCAAAATTCTTTGATAACAGTAAATCCGGGAAATAGATATGCATATACAAACTCTAATGGAACATATGTTGTCAATAATTTGCCCTACGGAACATATTCAATTACTTTAAATAATAATACTGTAAACATATATCCAACTTGTACAACTACAATAAATACTTCCGTTAGTTCAGGAAATCCAAATTCAATAAATAATAATTTATCAATAGAATTCAATTCAGCCACTCAGCCCGATATGCAAATTACAGGTTGGAATGCAGGTGTCGTGCCTGGAATATCCTGTCATATAAGTTATTCTTTGGAAAATTTAAATATGATAACTTGCTCAGGAATATTAAAAATAACACTTCCTAGTTCATTCATTCCAAATATTACTAATGTCATTCCTTCAAGTTATACAATCTCAGGAGATACAATTTTATGGAATTTCTCAAATATTACATACAGTATAGGCGCTCAATATTATCGTATTGATTTTACGCCACCTCAAAGTACTCCTTTAGGCAGTTTATTTATGAATTGTGCTTTTGCACAAGCAAGCATGACTGATTTTAATAGTACCAATAATACTTTTTGTTATCAGCGAATGGTAACTGGTTCTTACGACCCTAACGACAAAACAGTGAGCCCGGTTGGTGTTGGAGCTAACGGTGATATTGCTGCTACTGAAACGGATTTAACTTATTTGATTCGCTTTCAAAATACAGGAAATGGCCCTGCTGTAAACATTGTGGTGAAAGATACTTTATCTCCTAACGTTAATATCAATACTTTTGAAATGCTAGGTGCAAGCCATAACTACAATATTGATATTTTGCCCGGAAATGTATTGCGTTGGAAGTTCAACAATATTATGTTAGCAGATAGCGGCACTAACGAACCTGCCAGTCATGGTTATATTCAGTACCGAATCAAACGAACAAACAACAATGCACCCGGAACACAAATTAAAAATACGGCTTATATTTATTTTGATTTCAACGCGCCTGTTGTAACCAACACAGCTATCAATACCATTGAAACCATTACCGGAATTCATTCACAATCTGCCAACGAAAACGGATGGAATGTGTACCCCAATCCTAGTACCGGCGCTTTATACATTGTGAATTCTTCAATGCTTAAAGAATATGGCCAGATCCAGGTTTTAAATGCGATGGGTCAAATAGTGATGGAAGAAAGTATGAACGGAAACTACAAAAACATTGAACTTAGTAAATTAAACAATGGTATTTATTTTGTGAAGATAACTTCCGATAAACAAAGCGTCATTAAACGCATTGTTTTAAATAAATAATTAATTATCTATTTACAAAGAGGCCTCATAATCTAATGATTATGAGACCTCTTATTTTTTGTGGTTACCTCTTATTTTTTTTGTGCAGTAAATACGGGTCTGAAGCCGATTAACGGCGACGCTTTGATTTCTCCTTTATATTCATCATCCGCATTGATCTCTAAGAAATAATCACAGCTGAACCAACTACCGCCCTTTGTTTCCGGTTGATTGGTTTTATGATTGATGATCATTTCAGAAACGTTACCTGCCATACCATATATTCCATAAATATTAGGATTGTATGAATGCGTTTGATTTGCGTGAAAAGCTCCATCGTCTGTAAAAGCAGCCTGTAGAATTCTATCTTTACTTACTACTTTTTTTGGAACATATAAATTCAGTACACTATCGAAACTGCATTGTTCTTTTGAAAAGCACATGTAATTCACATCATACTTGCCTTTATTGTCTTTTAAAGATTCCTGTCCGTTTGCATATTTTGCACTGTCCTTTCCATTGCTTGCTGCTAAAGCCCATTCATATTCATCCGGAATTCTTAAGTCATTCATGAGGAGTTTATCAGTTTCCTTTAACACTTTATTAGTCTCAATGGTTAACCAATCGCAGTATAGTTGAGCGGCTTTCCTGGAAATATTAACTACCGGGTATTCGTCATAGGCCGGGTGCGAGAAATATAGATTTACCAGTGGATCATTAAAGCTGTAAGGGAATTTATTCTTCCACATGTTTTGATCCGGTTTAACAATTAAATATTCTTCTTTTCTGCTATTCGCCAAAAGATCCATCATAAAGGCCCTGTATTCGAGATTCGTAATTTCAGTTTTTCTCATATAAAATGCCTGTACAGAAACCATTTCGTTTTTATAAGAACAGGAGCCCATTGGAATGTATGAATACTTTTCTTTATTCAATTTGACAAGTGCGTCTATCATTTTTTTCTTTTGCTTTTCCGAACTGCTGATCTCTTCTGTTGTTAAGGTTGGTAATCCAGTTTCGGGATTTTCTCTTGGAACGGAACCGAATAAATGTGTCTGAGTAATTCTGAACACAGGCCTGAAACCTGTCATGGAGTTCGCTTTTACCGAGCCATTAAGCTCTTCTTTACGACCTATTTTACACTGTTCCAAATCGCTGTTCCAGCTTCCGCCTTTGCTTATGACGGTATCTGTTTTATTATCATATACCATTTCAGCCACATTTCCTGCCATACAATACACACCATAATCATTAGGGTTATAGGAAAATACTTTGCAGGTCATCATGGAATCTCCCAACATCAATTCGGCAGAAGAATAGGCATTTTTATTTTTAGGAACACATTTGATGTTAGCCCTTAGTTTTTCACTTTGTTTTTGTATGCAAAAGTTAGCTAAATGGCAACCATTTTTATTCTGAATAGAATCACCAGGCCATGGATAAATAGCTTCCTGATTTTTGCCTTTCGCCGCTTTCATCCATTCATTTTCAAAAGGTAATCTTGCAACTATTTTAGCGTTTGAAATAGTGGTTAGCCATTTGCAATATAACTGAGCCCCTTCAGGAGTTATATTCACCACGGGGTAGTCGTTATAACGTTTGTCCGAAAAGTAATTTTCTTTCATCTCCATTTTTTTTCCATGTCCTGGGGCGTTCAGCCATAGCTCCTGGTGGGGTTTTGCTTTTAAAAATGCTTCTTTATCGCCATTTATTAATAAGTCAAATAGAAATGTTTTAAATTCTAAATTGCTTACTTCTGTGTTTTGCATAAAAAATTGGGCAGTCGAATCTTCAATGTTGCTCATAACAGAATGAGCGGCTTTTGGGATAATTAAAGCATACCTATCTTTGCTTTGCTTCAATAACAAGGTTGTCATTTTGTCTTTTTGTCTTTTTGTTTCTTTGATTTCCTTTTCTGTTAATTTTGGGAACACATAATTTGTATCCTTTGGTCTTAATTTAGTTTCATTATCACTATAAATTGTAAGTGGCAATGGTTGCTTTGGCCACTCATTTGAGACCGGTTCCTGTTTTTGAATCGGTTCATAATCAGTCGTTACTTGTTCTGTTTTTGATTTCGTTTTGTCATTCAGATTTTCTGATGCAGTAGTGTGTTCTTCTGTTTTCTGAATTTGTTCAGGATTTGAAACAGCAGCTGTGGTATTTGCATTTTGAATGGGGTTATAATTATTATTGTTTTTAAAATAATTGAAATAAATAAAGGCTGAGGTCGTTATGATGACAATAGCTACAGCCAGTTTTGTAAAAAGAGCTTTATTGATGATGCTCGTGGTTACAGCCTTTACAGCCAACACTTGATTTGAAATTGTTTCCATAAGTTCTTGGTTTTTAGGATTATTAAAATCTAAATTTAAAAAGGCTTGACCCAGCAGGTTATCGAGCTCTTTTTCGGAAACCTTATGTTTATTATTGGTTGACATGTTGTGTTGTATTAATTTTTTCTAATTCGGCATTCACATTTTCCGTTAGTTGTTTTTTTAATCTTGCGTAATACACCTTTAACTGACTCTCGGGTTTTTTAACGAACTCTGCAATTTTACTGTAAGGCATATCCTGTCCACGCATTAATAACAAAATGCGCTGCCAGTCTTCCAACTTTTCCAATTCCTGTTGCAGAACAGTTAAGGGCAGGTTTTGAGTTGGATTCAACTCCGGTTCTTTATCAGCGAAATTTTCGTGTAATTCAACTTCCCGGTTATTTTTTTCAAAGGACTTGTTATCCCTGAAATAATTCCGCAGAAAGTTGATGTGCGTTTTAAAAATAAATGCGGAACGTTTTTGTTCGTTTTCAAAAGTGTACTTAGAACCAACCTCTGCTATTTTATAAATTGTTTTGTAAACAATAGCCCAGGCATCATCTTTGTCGATGGTATAATTTTTAAAAGTGTATGCCAATAGCTTTTTAGCATACATCTCATAAAGTGATTTTACCACATCGTTGTTGATGTTTGATAATAAACTGTATGTTTCTTTTCCGAAACTCATAAATAACCTGCTTAATATCTATAACACAAAATGGTAACAAAAGGTGTTAAAAATTTCAAATCTCGGCGTTGGACGGTAAAATTTAAATCCTCATTTACTCTGGTAAACTGCGGTTTAAATTTTTTGTCTGCCTTGATATTTGAAATTTTAAAAACCCTTTTAGGGTTTTATCCTAAGAACAAGTAGCAGAAAATAGTAATGAGGAGGATGCCGATCACATCCAACACTAAACCAACCTTAAACATATCTTTGATATCAATACGTTTGGTTCCAAAAACAATGGTGTTTGCAGCAGTAGCAACTGGTAACATAAAACCTAAAGAGGCGGCAAAGGTGGCAGGAATCATTAATAATAAAGGGGGTAAATCGAGATCTTTTTGCAAGGAGATCATGACAGGTATTGCCAATTGAATGCTGGCAATGTTAGAAGCAAATTCACTGATAATTGTAACGATCACACAAATTCCCAGAATAATAAAAAAGATGGGAACACCTTTCAAAGCTGATAAACAATGTGCCAGCCAATCACTTAAACCGGATACATCAAAACCATAGGCCAGGGCAAAACCACTTCCGAACATTAATATAATATCATAACGGATTTTTTTAGCATCCTCCCATTCCAGTAAAGCTTCTCCTTTATTTTTTTTGCTGGGGATTAAAAATAATAGCAGGGCTGCGGCAATGGCAACCGTTGCATCATCTGTTAGTTTAGGATTTGAAAATAAATGGTTCCAGCCTTTAAAAGTGAAGGTTTCAAAGGGAATGTCGGCCCTCGTAAACCAAAGAATCATACACGATATAAAAATTCCTGTGATCCATTTTTCTTCATAAGAAAATTTACCCAAGGTGGTATAGTGATTCTTGAAATGATTTGTCTCGAGATTTGTAATGGTCACTTGCTTACGCAGATAATAAAAGCGCAGAACAAAGAAAGTACAAACCAAAAACAAGGCCGATAAAGGAAATCCAATGGTGGCCCATTTTAAAAAGGTCAAATCATTTAAATCAGGAAAAGCTTCTTTATAGGCTTTAAAAAAGTACATATTAGGCGGGGTTCCAACAGGTGTTGCCATTCCGCCTATGGTTGCTGAAAATGCCAGTCCTAATAATATAACGGCAGCGAAGTTATTTTTACTTTTTTCACCATGAATAAATTCATCGGTTTCGCTGATGAGTGCTAATACAGCTCCAAACAACATCATGGTGGTGGCAGTGTTTGAAATCCAATTACTGATCAGGTAAGCCGATAACATGACTCCCAGTAAAATATGGTGCGGCTTGGTGCCGACAATGGATAGAATTTTAATAGCAATTCTTTTATGTAAATGCCATTTTTCAATAGCAAAGGCCAGCATAAAACCACCTATAAATAAAAAGATAATACTGTCTGTATATTGTTGCGCTACTGATTTGGTATCTGCCAACCCAAGCATGGGCATTATTAAAAATGGAATTAGGGCAGTAACAGCTAAACTTACAACTTCTGAAAACCACCATATACTCATCCAAAGCGCAATGCCTGCCATCAGAGATACTTTATGATTAGAAGGATCTAAATCTGTGAAAACCCACATCATAACTGCTACAATTGGCCCTAAAAGGATGAAAATATATTTTGACTTATTTTGATTCATTATATAATAAAACAAATTTAGTATTTAAATGTTATTCCCGCAGAATTTGCAGATGACTTTCTAATTTATAAAAATACATTTAAAATGTTCTTCTTAAAGTCTTTCTATGTATTTTTGAATCCAAATTATTTCTGCTATTATTTCAGCGTAATCAGCGAGATCAGCGGGTAACTAACATTGGGTATGAAAATTATATTTATGGGAACTCCTGAATTTGCAGTAGCAAGTTTAGACATATTGATACAGAATAATTTTAATGTCGTTGCTGTGGTAACCGTTCCTGATAAGCCTGCGGGCCGTGGCCAACAATTGCAGCAATCTGCTGTAAAAAAATACGCACTTGATAAAGGTTTAAAAGTATTACAACCAGAAAAATTAAAAGACGAATCTTTTGTTAATGAACTAATGGAGTTAAATGCTGATCTGCAAATTGTAGTTGCTTTTAGAATGTTACCTGAAGTGGTGTGGAATATGCCGCCTCTTGGAACTTATAATTTGCATGGATCTTTATTGCCGAAGTATAGAGGAGCTGCTCCAATCAACTGGGCAGTGATCAATGGTGAAACAGAAACTGGTGTGACTAGTTTTAAACTGAAGCATGAGATTGATACAGGAAGCTTGTTGTTCCAGTCTAAAGTTCCCATAAATAATAAAACAACTGCAGGTGAGTTACATGATACATTAATGCTGGTTGGTGCAGCGTTAATATTGAAAACAGTTAGTGCAATTGAAAGTGGTAACTATGAATTAAAACCACAGGATGATTCACAAAGTATTCATGCACCTAAATTATATAAAGAGACCTGTAAAATAGAATGGAATAATTCATCTGAAAAAATTTACAACTTGATACGTGGCTTATCACCTTATCCGGCTGCCTTTACAGAGTTTATAGATAAGAATAATCAAATAGTTGGAATTAAAATTTTCACATCAGAAATGGAAGAAGTAAGTCACTCTTTAATGCCCTGTGCAGTGGAGAGCGATGGTAAAACTTTTTTTAAGGTTGCCTGTAATGATGGATTTATATCTATTAAGGAACTTCAGATGGCTGGAAAAAAGAGAATGATGATTGAAGAATTTTTGCGTGGATTTAAAATAGAACCAGGTTTAAAATTTATATAGGTACGATAGATGCTTTATTAATCGTAAATGCCACTTATGAAAGCCTTAAAAAGGTTACCAATTGACATTTTAGACTCATGCCTGATCCAAAAGTCACGTTATAAAGGCGATTCAGGGCATATTTATTAACAATGAGCCATTTTATTAACAAATTCACTACTTTTTTTTATAAAACACTTGACAAATAGGGATTACCGTATACATTTGTAATGTAATTAATTTAAAAGTTTAACCCTTAAAAAAAAACAACATGAACAAAGCAGAATTAATCGAAGCAATTGCAAACGGATCAAAATTAACTAAAGCTGACGCAGGTCGTGCATTAGATTCTACTATCGAGGCAGTAGGAAAAGCATTAAAAAAAGGAGACAGAATTTCTTTAGTAGGATTCGGTTCTTTCTCAGTAGCTAAGCGTGCTGCACGTTTAGGTCGTAACCCACAAACAGGAAAAGAAATTAAGATCTCTGCAAAAAAAGTTGTAAAATTCAAAGCAGGTTCTGATTTAGCCGGTTCGGGTAACAAAGGAAAATAATTGCATTAGAATAATATTAAGAGCTGTCGGATTATCCGGCAGCTTTTTTTTTGAGAAATTTGTTATCAATTAAATTATTTTGTAAATTTGTACAGCGCAATTTCGGCAGTCTCCAATGCAGCGCTGGCAGTTAAATAAATCCTTTACAATTTACTTATTTTACAATTTATTTTTTTAAACAGTTATATTTTATAACTAACTTAGCTACATTAATATCTAATTAACATCTAAAACAAATAACAAAAAGCAATGAAAAAACAAATATTATTAGGATCAGCTTTGTTAGCAGCAATAAGCGCTTTTTCGCAAAGCAACCGGACTATGCGCTACAAGCCTAGCACAGTTGACATGGCTTCGGT
>JACMQU010000087.1 GCA_014376805.1 Bacteroidia bacterium | reverse complement strand
TACTAACTTCCAGCACTATGTTTGTGATGTGGCTGGGTGAAAGGATTACTGAAAAAGGTATAGGCAACGGAATTTCACTTATTATTATGATTGGTATTATTGCCCGATTGCCATTTGCGCTAAAAGAAGAATTTGATTTTAAACTTACAGAAAGTGGTGGAGGACTTGTGATATTCCTAATTGAACTAGCCGCTTTATTTGCAGTTATTATGATCACTATTCTGTTGGTTCAGGGAACAAGAAAAATACCTGTACAGTATGCCAAACGAGTAGTTGGCAACCGACAATATGGTGGTGTTCGTCAATATATTCCCCTAAAAGTAAATGCTGCCGGCGTTATGCCAATAATCTTTGCACAGGCGTAAATGTTCATTCCTTCTACAGTAGCACAATTTTTCCCCAACTATGAAAGTATGCAAGGCATAATGGGAGCTTTTATTAATCCTATGAGTTGGACTTATAATATTACATTTGCCTTATTAATTATAATTTTTACCTATTTTTATACAGCAATTTCAGTGAATGCTAATCAGATCTCTGATGATATGAAACGTAATGGAGGTTTTATACCTGGTGTGAAACCCGGTAAATCAACGGCAGATTTTATTGATAATGTAATGTCGAGAATTACGCTGCCGGGTGCTATTTTCTTAGCATTTGTGGCCATATTGCCTTCATTGGCTAATGTATTAAATATCAACAGTCAGTTTGCACAGTTTTATGGTGGTACTTCACTACTAATATTGGTAGGAGTAGTATTAGATACTCTTCAGCAAGTTGAAAGTCATTTGATGATGAGACATTATGATGGATTGATGAAATCAGGAAGAATTAAGGGAAGATCTGCAACAGGAGTTGCGGTTTAAGAAAATAATACGTTGAAATATATAAATAAACTCGTATTTTTGCTGCCCTTTTGCGGATAATATGCCAAAACAGTCGTTAATAAAACAAGATGGTACCATTACCGAATCGCTGAGTAACGCGATGTTCAGGGTGCAATTGGAGAACGGGCACGAGGTGATTGCCCATATTTCAGGTAAGATGAGGATGCATTACATCAAAATTTTACCAGGAGATAAAGTGTCGATAGAAATGTCGCCATATGACCTATCTAAAGGAAGAATTATTTACAGATATAAGTAAGAACTTGTAAAATGAAGATAAGAGCATCAGTAAAAAAGCGCAGTGAAGACTGCATCATCGTTAAGCGTAAAGGAAGAGTTTACGTGATTAACAAAAAGAACCCTAAGTTTAAACAACGTCAAGGATAAATAAGAAGTATGGCTCGTATTGCAGGGATTGATTTACCCAAAAACAAAAGAGGAGAAATAGGATTGACCTACGTCTTCGGTATTGGACGCTCAACCGCCCAAAAGATATTAACTGTCTGTGGCGTTGATTTCAATAAAAAAGTAAGCGAATGGAATGACGAAGAGTTAAATGCCATCCGTAAATATTTAACAGAACAGGTAACTGTTGAAGGTGAGTTGCGCTCTGAGCGTCAATTGAACATCAAGCGATTGATGGACATTGGTTGCTATCGCGGTTTGCGTCATCGTAAAGGTTTGCCGGTTCGCGGACAACGTACCCGTACTAACTCACGTACCCGTAAAGGTAAACGTAAGACAGTTGCAGGTAAAAAGAAAGTAACTAAATAAGTAAAGAACGAACTATGGCTACTACTAATAAAAAAGTTACCAAGAAGAGAGTTGTTGCAATTGAAGCTCATGGGCAAGCTCATAACAAAGCTTCTTTTAACAATATCATCATTTCTTTAACCAATCAAAGCGGACAGGTTATTTCATGGGGATCTGCAGGAAAGATGGGTTTTAGGGGCTCAAAGAAAAATACACCTTATGCAGCACAAACGGCAGCATCAGATTGTGCAAAAACGGCAGTTGATGCAGGTATGAAAAAAATTGATGTGTTTATTAAAGGACCGGGCTCAGGCCGTGATTCGGCAATCAGAACATTACAGGCTGCAGGTTTGGAGGTAATGTCGATAACTGATATTACGCCGCTTCCACATAATGGATGTCGTCCTCCAAAAGCACGTAGGGTATAATTATTTAAAGAAGAGAACAATGGCAAGATATATAGGACCAAAAACCAAAATCGCCAGACGTTTCAAGGATCCGATATTCGGACCTGATAAGTCTTACGAAAAAAGAAATACGCCACCCGGTCAGCATGGTAATTCACGCAGAAGAACCAAGTTAACTGAGTACGCAATTCAGTTGTATGAAAAGCAAAAAGCAAAATATACCTATGGTGTATTAGAGCGTCAGTTTTACAAAACATTTGAATTAGCAGCACGTAGAAAAGGAATTACAGGTGAAAACCTTTTAAAATTTTTAGAAGCCCGTTTAGATAACACTGTATTCCGTTTGGGAATTGCAAATTCCCGCAGCCAGGGTCGTCAACTTGTTTCTCATGGACATATAAATGTAAATGGTAAACTGGTAAATATCCCTTCCTATCAATTGAAACCTGGAGATGTTATTTCTGTTCGAGAAAAATCAAAATCTTTGGAAGTGATCTCCACTTCAATAGCCACCAGTAACCCAAGAAAATTTAACTGGTTAAACTGGGAAACCAAAGAACTTTCAGGCACATTCCTAGCTTATCCGGAGCGCGATCAGATACCTGAAAATATTAAAGAACAACTGATTGTAGAATTGTATTCTAAGTAACAAATTAATCCGATACATAAATGGGTATCCTAGCTTTTCAAAAGCCTGACAAAGTTATCATGCATAAAGAAACTGACTTTTTTGGTCAGTTTGAGTTTCGCCCCCTTGAAAAAGGTTATGGTGTAACTATTGGTAATTCATTAAGAAGAATTTTATTGTCTTCATTAGAAGGCTATGCAATTACTTCCGTGAAAATTACAGGAGTAGATCATGAGTTTTCAACCGTTAAAGGTGTAATTGAAGATGTTACCGAAATGGTAATGAACCTAAAACAGGTTCGCTTCAAACGCATTATTGATGGTATTGATAACGAAAAGGTTTATATTAACATCAAAGGTCAGGAGCAATTCCTTGCCGGCGAAATTGGTAAACATACAAATTCTTTTAAGGTGTTAAACCCTGAACTTGTAATTTGCAATATGGAACCTTTTGTTCATCTTGAAGTTGAACTTACCGTTGAAAAAGGACGGGGTTATGTTCCTTCAGAAGAAAATAAAGCAAAAGATGCAAATATTGGTGTTATAGCAATTGATTCTATTTTTACACCCATTAAAAATGTAAAATATAGCGTTGAAGATTACCGTGTTGAACAGAAAACTGATTACGAGAAATTGTTGATTGAGATCAATACAGACGGTTCGATTCATCCTGAAGATGCATTGAAAGAAGCTGCCAAAATCCTGATCCAGCATTTTATGTTGTTCTCTGATGAACTGATCACGCTTGATACGCAAGTGAAGGAACCTGCTCAGGAAGTTGATGAGAATTATCTGCATGTTCGTAAGATACTTAAAACACCACTTTCTGATCTCGATCTTTCTGTAAGAGCTTACAATTGTTTGAAAGCTGCGGATATTAAATCATTATCTGACTTGGTTGCTTATGATATTGCTGATCTGTTGAAATTTCGCAATTTTGGTAAAAAGTCACTTAGCGAACTTGAAGAACTGGTGCGTGATAAAGGTTTAACTTTTGGAATTGATATAGCAAAATATAAACTCAACGAAGACTAATCAGAATAGGATTGTGTAAGTATTAGTATTCGTTAACGAATTGCTTTTGACAGTCACAAAACACTAAAAATACAAAGATGAGACACGGAAAAACATTTAATCATTTAAAGAGAACAGCTTCGCATAGAAAATCGTTGTTAGCAAATATGGCCACTGCCCTTATTATTCATAAGCGTATAACCACCACTGCTGCAAAAGCAAAAGCTTTGCGTAAATATGTTGAACCTCTTTTAACAAAATCAAAAGACGATAGCACACATTCACGCAGGACAGTATTCAGTTATTTAAAAAATAAAGAATCTATTGTGGAGCTATTCGGTCCGGTTGCACAAAAAATTGGTGACAGACCAGGTGGTTATACCAGAGTTTTAAAATTAATGAACCGTAAGGGTGATAATGCAGAAATGGCAATCATAGAATTAGTAGATTTCAACGAAAGCCTATTATCAGCCAAATCACCAAAAGGTGGAACAGCGAAGAGAACAAGAAGAGGCAAAATAAAAGTTGCTGAAGATACAAAATTAGTCAAAACAGATAACATTGAAGTGACTGATGCTGAATCATCAGAAGTTAAATAATCATTGTATTAATATTAAAAAAGCCGTTCGACTACAAGTCTGAACGGCTTTTTTGTTTTATTTACTGTCGTAATTGCTAAAGGTATTAAGCTTGTTTATTTATTAACCCCCACTGGAATATTAATAACGTAACTGTTGTTTTGAATACACCCTTTAATCATATAAGGGTTTTATAGAAAAAGTATCTCCATTAAATTGCTTATCCTAAATAAGTTAAAGATTTATAGCTTACTTAAATTTTACTCTTTATGATACATAATTTTTCACAGTTGAACAATCGCAAACGGCTAGTTTATTATTGCTTATTTTGTTTGCTCCCCTTCTATGGATTTTCTCAAACACCTACCTTAACCATTGATCCCACACTTATTACTACATTAGCAGGAAACTTACCCGGGTTTTCGAATGCTTCCGGTTCAAATGCTCAGTTTAATCTCCCAACAGGCATAACAACAGATCCCTCCGGTAATATTTACATAGCTGATTATAATAATAATGTGATACGTAAAATTACACCTGTAGGTGTTGTAACTACGTTTGCAGGAACCGGTGTTTATGGGTTTTTAGATGGGGCAGGGTCAGTTGCCCGCTTCAGGTCACCTACCGGCATAACTTCTGATCAGGTTGGAAACATTTATGTGGCTGATCAGTTTAACCACAAAATCAGAAAAATTTCGCCATCCGGCGTCGTAAGTAGTGTTGCCGGCGATGGTTTAAATGGGTATGTAAACGGTACAGCTGCTAATGCAAGATTCAATTTTCCTACCTGCCTGGCTGTAGATTTATCCGGAAACTTATATGTTGCGGATCAATATAATCATGTAATTCGTAAAATTTCCTCCTTAGGAATTGTAAGTACTTTAGCCGGTAGCGGTGTGTCAGGTTTTAAAGATGATATCGGCACTTTGGCACAATTTAATCTGCCAACCGGTATAGCAGTGGATTCAAATGGATTGGTATATGTTGCGGACTATAATAATAACAGAATAAGGAAAATAACCGCCACTGGCATCGTAACTACATTGGCGGGAACCGGTATTGCTGGGGCCGTGGATGGAGCAGGTAATCAGGCGTCTTTTTATAATCCCACAGGAGTTTTTGCTGATGCATTACAAAATATTTATGTTGCGGATAAAAACAACCTGAAGATTCGCAAAATATCGCCGCTTGGCCTGGTAAGTACAATTGCAGGAAGCGGAAGTTGGGGTGCTGATGATGGGATGGGTTTAATTGCGAAATTTGGTGATCCATATAATATTGCAAAGGATATTTCAGGTAATTTTTATGTTGCAGATGCTAATAATCACAGGGTGAGAAAAATTTCTACTTTGCAACTTGATCCTTTTATCACCCCACAAAACACTGCTTCTGCTGCTGAGCAGTTTTTAATAAGTGGAAGAAATTTAACAAATAATGTTTTGATTACTCCACCTGTAGGTTATCAAATTTCGTTAGATGGGAGTAGCTACTCTTCAAGTTTAATACTTAGTCCCATAAATGGAGAAGTTGCTAAAATCATTTTTATAAGACTCAGTGCCAATGCTTCAGTAGGTAATTCGTCAGGAAATATTTCAATAGCCTCTACAGGTGCTGTTTCGTTATCACTCGCAGTTAACGGAACAGTAACCGGTACACCATTTTCAGCATTTACAGTTACAAACAATAGCTGTTTGAACCGCACCGTTTCGTTTACAGATCTATCAAGCCTGGCCACCTCATGGCTATGGAACTTTGGCGATGGCACAACATCTT
>JACMQU010000086.1 GCA_014376805.1 Bacteroidia bacterium | reverse complement strand
TACTGACAACTGCGGCAATTGTTTCTTTGTGCGCGTCTTGCAGGAAGTCCAAAGTTCCTGACTTAATTGGCATCGCTACTGATGTCGATATGTTTGTAGTTGATAGTGTTTTCATTTAATATTTTTTTTTAATCCTTTGTTCCAAGGGATATTACCTTTTAATGTGTTTGATATTTTGTTTTTTGTTTCTTGACTTAATTTTGTTCCTATTTTTTTACTAGGAATGCCTTTAACTGAATTTAATAAAGCTAACATTGTTTTATCATCTCTTTTTTTACCCGTCCAATAAGGAACTCTTTTCCCATCAGAAAATGAGTGTGTTATATTTTCTGATTGCGTGCACCATTCTAAATTAGAAACATTGTTATTGTGTTTATTAGAATCTTTATGATTTACACAAGGCTTATTTTCTATGTTAGATAAAAAAGCAGTTGCAACAATTCTATGTGTTAAATATGTTGTTTTTACTTTATTTTTACTTAAAGCTACATTTATATAAATCGCCTTGCCTTGTCTAAGTAAAACCCCTTTTCTTAATCTAATTCCTTTTTCAGTTCTTCCGTCAGTAATTTGTCTATCTAAAGACCTTATTCTGCCATGACTTGAAACTTCATATATCCCTTCAAAGCCAACAACCGATTTCCATATTTCATTATTAATTATCATATATGTTTTTTATAAAGATAGTTAATTTTTTTTAATATGTTGCACAATTGTAAATTATTCCAGCGTTTATATATTTGTCTGCAAAGTTTCTAATAATGGATTCTCTTAAGCTGCTCGTCGCTCCTAGTGAATTGAAAAAGGCTAAAGGGACCCATATTGTCATATTGAATTGTGAATTGAAATTGTAATCATTTATCACTAGTTCACTACTCGTGTTTGAAAATACATTGCTACTTTCTTGCTCTGAACTTCCAACCCTAAAAACGGGAACCGAAAGAATTGTATTTGTGGTCGTGTAAATATCACTTAACTGCGTAGGCTGTCTAAATACAGTATCAAACCACGCATTTATAGCATATTCAAATATCAATCGCTCCCCTCGTATTGCCAACCTGAAATCACTGCCTAAAAAGTTGTCAGTAATCAAAAGCCACGTACTTGACATGGTAGGCTCGGACGTGTTGTTATCGATTAAAGACTGAAATACAGACTTCCCGTATCTTACATTTTGATTTCTATTGATAGGCGACCCGTCCCATTGTGTTAAACTAAAGTTAGCCGTTTTATAAGTGCCGAATAATTGTGTATGCAAATTGGAAACATCACCAACTAAAGCCTTCATAAAAGATACATTTTTTAATGTTCTTTTGTCTGGTGGCAAACCTTCTTCTACCTTTATGAAATAGTCTAATAAGTACATTATGAGGCGATATAATTAATGTTATTCGATACGCTGTTTTCCAAAATTACATAACCTGCAACCGTTGGAAATAGTCTACTTATTACGGCGTTGTTCTGTACTAAAAAAGTTCCTGATACAAACGGTGTGGCATCGCTTCTCATTTTGACATTTTTCAATAATACATCATTCACTCCAACCACACTTCTTATTTTAACTTCTAAATCCGATAACTTAAGTTCGCCATTAAAAGGTAGTGTTGCTAAAAAGGTATTAATAGCATTGCCAACCGTCCCTTGTATAACTGTTGAATATTGACCATCGTAGTAAATCTCACAATCTATGTATATTTGATCGGGTGCTGAACTCACACATATATAATTAATTCCATCCACACCAATAATATCAATATAGGCTTTTAGGCTGGTAATTTCTGGGCTTGACAACGCTTGCGGTGGATCGTTTTTAGCTGACTTTATAATAACAATATTTGAGATTGTAGACACTACGCTGCATCTTGTTATAATACGAAGCGATTCATCTAGTACGGGATATTTAGGGGCTAAGTTTACAAGCTGCACGATTTGTGGATTTGTAGACGAATACTGAAATTCAAACACTTTTTTGGTTAGCCATGCGCGAGTGCCAGGTATGGCCATACTTATTTTTAAGTCGTTTTCTACTTTAAAAACATCAATAATCTGTTCTAAAAGCAATATTGCCAATGCTTGCACAAAGGTCCACACTCGCCATATCGCACGGCGCGAAGTATTAGACGAAAACGACGCTAATTCTGTTTGCGCTTGCACGTCGGCAATGATGGCCGCTTGTATTTGTTCTATTGTTCTCATGTCCTTGTTATTGTTGCGTTTGTTGGCGGTGTGGTGTAATATTCGGTTGGTACTTGCGTGTTGTCAATCCAATGCGTTTTATATTCAATTTTATAGTGATACACGTTGTTATGGTCAAAGTCTTGATTTTCTGCCGTCTTTACCATCATTGACGAGGTGGCCGGTTTAAATTTCGCAAAGTCTTTCACTACATTATCGCGCAAATTGAAAATAGTCAGGTTTTCATCTAATAAACCTACGTTAAGCACATTCTGCCCGATGTGAATTATAACATTAATGTCAGACCCTTGGTAACGGCCTCCAACGTCTTGCAATTCTTCAGTTTGTATTTCTACAAACGCACACGGCATAGTAAAAGAATACCCTTTACCCTCTTCTAAGTAGCGAAATTGCTCGTTCCATACCGTAACGTAATCAATTCCGGTAACGGCTCTAAGCCTTGCTAATATTTCATTTACTAAGTCGCCCATATATTCTTAAGTTTCTGATCGATTTTTTTAAGGATCTTATTATTTAGGGCTATTGTGGTCCCAACAAATTGCCGCTTAACCATATTTGGTGTGCCTTCGTTCAAATATCCGGCATAAGGATTCTCTACCACTAGCGTATAAGATAGTTTTGAGTTCTTACGTCCTGTCATTACCGAATTAGCAACGTCTTTTCTTAACTTACCACTTCTTTTTCCTTGCAATATTGCGCGCGTGCTGCTGCCGTCAGATATTTGCTTTTTAGTTGGATCTGTGCGACGTTTAACGTCTTGCCATGGATTCCCTCCAAAGCCTTGCGCTCTGAAATTGCCTAAAAAATCATTCTTTGCCACGTTGGCAATGTCTAGTGATAGATCAACGCCTTTGAAATTCCTTAACACTCTGTCGAAGTTAAATTTATTCGCCATTTGTATTAAAATAAGGGTGGTCTTTCGGGAATATTTGCCCCGTCATTCCCACGTTATTAGCAAACATAGGTTGTCTTAACTCTGATGTTTCCGCGTCTGCCTTAGACGCGTCCTCTTGTGACGTGACAACCGCATCAAGATCATCCAATTGGATTAATAAACAACGACAGTTCCAATGGTTTTCAGGCGCGTTGGTAGCCCAAAAAGCATCGTCCACCGGCAAACAAATACCATCAAGCGGTGCGCATATTTCCGATGTTTGACTATCTAGGACCGCGCTATATTGCAAATAAGGCAATGTTTTCTTTTGGTCTTGTATTTGCTCCCATCGGACAGCGTTTTGACTTTGCGCTATTGCTGTTGAGTATTCAGTCTGTAACCAGTTCAAATTATATTTATCGTAGATCTGCAACGCCTCGTCTTTAAATGCTGCAAAAGACTTAATTGCTTCGCTATCTTTTACGAGTGATATTTCATTAATTTGCTGATATACTTTAGCGGCCGAAAACTCATGTACATTTGTTGACAAAGCCGATAACAGACTTTGACTTGCCTTGCCTTCAATCTTATCAAAAGCCGATATTAAGTATTCAGAAATCGCTTGGTATAGATTAATCGGTAAATTCTCAACAGTTACAATCCCGTTGTAAATGTCTAATATTAACTGATCTAAAAATTCCTGCGAGTATTTGAACATTTACTTATAAAGGTTTTTTATTCTGTTTTCGATAGTTTGCTTTGGGGTGGCTATTGGAGCAACAACCGGATTGCTTAATTTAACGCCCGTTTGCTCTTCAAAGTAATCTTTATCCATTTGCAACCCTGCTTTTTTAATCTCTACGGCTAAGGCGGTTAATTTGTTGTTATTCTCGCTGATTTCTGAATCATTTTTAAATTCAAATCTTGCACCGTCTGGAATTTTAAAACCTAAGTTTTTTAACCTTGGCAATAACTCGCTATTGATGTTATCGGCTACGAAATTACCATCTTTTGTCTGCTTGTCTTTTAAAGCGGTGGCCGTTGGTGATTCCTCGCCTTGGGTAGCCCCTAATGTTCCACTCACCGAATCAAGCGCGTCGGCATGTCCTAAAATTATCTTGCTTATTTTCTTTTCAATACGTTGTTCGAAATTCTCGTACCCTTGCCATCCCGTGCCTCCTAATGCTGATTCTAAAAACTCCACCGTATCGCCATCGGTATCTGTTACCATCCACCCTGAAGAACCCATATTAGCAACGCTTTGTGTAAACTCGTTACGCTCGGCCTCTTCGGTTTTGTGGGTCTTTCCAATACGGTAGGGCTGCGAGTACATTTCGACAAAATCCCCGTTGTAACCTAAAATGTTCCTTAAAAATATTTCTAATATTCCAACATTGTACAACAGTCCGTAACCACATGTTGACGTGCCTATGTCGTTGGGAGTGCCAACAAATACATGCCAATTGTAATACTCTTTGTCTCTAAAATCTACACCTGTTGGATTGTATGGCACATTCATAACGACCATACGATCCGGCGAAACGTTCCACCGCCTGATGGTCTGTATATCTTTGAATTTTCCGTTAATAACGTCGCCTAATGAAATCAAAGTATATCCAAAAAATAAAGCATCTGTGGTTAGGTCGATGTAAGTAGAAAACCATTTTTGAGTTAACATAGCAGTAGTAGCCTCGTCTAAATTTCCTTTTTCGTCTGTTATTTGCCAGTCACGCAAAAGCGTTAAGTCTTTACGGCGTTCCATACAAGCTTGCACATGACCGTTTAGTTTAGTATCGATGTACAATTGTTGCGCTAGGTATCGAAAAGGAAAATAAGCACGTTCCATTTCTTCGATTGCGGTGCGCCACGTTAAAGTGTCTTGTTTGATACGAGGCAATTGAACCGGAACGATTGACTTACCTAAGTTCTTTTTATCAGGAGTTGAAGTGGTAGTGGTTAAACCAATAAAGTTCAATACTTTAAGTAAATTATTTTCCATTAATACTGATTGATGTTTTTAGTATTGCCTCCAAACCTTGTGCGCATTCCTTGTGTGGGGTCTATCTTAGTCAATGCCGGCGTTATTTCGCCATAAGCGCACATTTTAAGCCACGCAATTGCATTGTCGTATTTGACCTGTCTTAACTCTGGAATATTTCTAGGGGCTATGCGAGTGTGTAAATGATAAATTGAAATGTCGATAATGGTCGATAACATTTGCGCATCGCGGTCAGTTCCTGTTTTTGCCAACTCCGCATCGATGTTGTATTTTTGTATTAAGTAACTACGGGCTTCCGCAATAGCTAATAGATTGGCAGCGTCGCGTATCGCCTCGTTTGAGTTTATAACCTGCTGAATTTGCATGTCTTGGATATGTAGTAGATAGTCCGATGCGGTTATGTATGGCATTGTTATTCTTATTTAGACCAAGTTAAAATAATGAAACAAACATAGTGAAAATAATCAATAGTAAGTAGATTATTTACTTTTTATTTTAATAACCTGCTTTAGAGTAGTTTTTACCGATGCTTATATTTGTGGGTCGTCCACCTCTTAGATAAGATTGGTATTCCGAAGCGAACGCCGCGCAAACTATGTAGTCGAATAAATCGGTAAAATGCCCTACTTTTTGATACCTTCCTCCTGTTTTGGGGTCAGTGGCCATTTCTTTGAACTTCGTGCCGTCTGGAGCTTCTTTTAGCATAATCAAATCAGATATTGCCGTTTTGCAATTCTCGCCAATAATGAAAGACAATCCCGCGTTATTCTTTTCAAAGACGGTATTTATCCAATTCCCTCGCATTACTACGGCTGGGTTTGATGTCAACACCCTGTTTTGAGCCTTAAACTCCGATAAGTAGTCGGTTATCAATCTGTAAAAATTATAACCGTGTTCGAGTTTAGTGTCTTGCTTGTTTGCTGTGGCATCACCGTATATAAACATTCCTGACTGATGGCCGTTATATTTTCTTTTAATTTCATTACATACGGCTTTCACGGTATTGTTTGGGCTAACTCCTGTTATTTCGTCAATCATTCTTAATTCCTTGCCTTGGATCTGAAAAATACCACATGGCAAATACGGGTTTACGTTATCATCCCAACTAACATGCAGCGGTAAGTCTGGGTTGTAATTAGTGTGTTTTACATGGGTGTCAATCTCAAAGCATTTATAAAACTCCCCGCCTGTTTTAAGTTGGATATCCCAATTACCTTCAACAAATACCATATATTCAAAAGTTGGTAGGTTTTTAAGATTATCTATGTAGGCTTGTGGCAAATGCGGGTTGTCGGTAATCTTTGCAGGAATGTAAAGCCATTTGTCCGGTAAAGTATTGTCTTTCCACCTGTCGTAAACAAGTTTCTTGAACCATCCGAATGTAGGATTGCATGTCGCCATAATAATCGGCTCTGGCTGTAATTCGGTGTTAGGTATAATCCAACTCCCTGCCCTTTCAAATGCTTTAAATAGTGTTTTTTCTTGGCACTCGTTTATTTCCTCAAATAAAAATCCGTTTACTTCAAGACCCTTCATCCAATCGAGGTCCTTGTCTTGTGCGTAATTTTCAGATTTAAAAAGGATTACAGACCCGTTTGGGTGTGTGTACTCGAATGGTGATTGCCTTAACGTTCCGCTAGGTTCAATTTTTTTGAATGACGGTACCGACGTGGTTCTAATCTTTTCCATGTCCTCACGAATAATACACCACCTGGACCTTGGGAATATTTGGCATAAGATCAGTAAAGCTGAAAAACCCCAAACGGATTTGCCTCCGCGAATTGCACCACCATAAGTTATGAAATTGTAGTTTCCGGAGGCTAGGGCTTCCATTGCCTCATTTTGCTTTGGGGTTAACAGCATTTATATTGGAATGTCTTTGCCTTGGAAATTTATAAAAGTAGTTGATTCTATTTTATCCCCCGCTGTGGTAACGTCTACTTTGTCGCCGAAACGCTTAGAGTTTAATTTACCTAAATACCATTTTCGCGCATCAACCTTTAATCGAGATCTTGAAATCCATTCTGCATTTGGGGCTTCGCCTTTTTCAAGCTTAAGAGTATCGCGGGAGGTGTCATCGGCAATACTTAGAATTTCATCAAAGATTTTTTCTTCTCTCTCCTCGCGCGCGCTCATGTACTTGCCTAAAAGTTCGGCATCTTGATTAACCCAATTCAACCACGTTGCATAACACGGCACTTCACCTCGGGTTCTTTCGTCAATGATAGATTTAAGAGATTGACCATTAGCAATAAGATCAAGCATTAACTTAATTGCTTTGTCTTTCGCTTGTTTATTGCTCCATTCTGCCATATTCCTTATTTAGAATCGTTCTATCTTAATAATTGAATTGTAAAAAAACCGCATAACGCGGCTTTACAAATGTAGACAATTTATTTAAGTGTAAGTGAATTAATTACTTTTATTTTGCATCCAAGTATAAATAGCAAGGATTGCCCATCGTGGGAGTTCGTTGTTTGGCTGGGTTTGGTTTCTTACTGAACTTTCGGCCATTCCGATAATCTTGGCAACGTCTTTGTTTTTTAGCTTGTGCGCACTTTTAAAGTGTATCCAAAAATCTGAATGTATTGTCATATTTTAAATATTTTAATTTGATTTTCTATTTTCAAAACAATTCTGAGTATGTAGCAATAAAATGTTTGCAATTGCAGAAACATCTTCTTTTAATTTATCGCAAAATCCGTAGTGGATTTTATTTGCTACTATTTGTTCGTTTGTATTGTTAATTTTAGTTTTTTTAACATCCCGAACAAAACACTTACAGTTATTACAGTTGCAATCTAAATCTTGTAATTCTATGCTAGATTTGGCTCTCCAGTTTTCTATTTCCATTGTCTTTCTATTTTAATTGGTTTTAAATCTGTTTTACTTTAGCGTCATATACTTATCGATAACTTCCTTAGTCATATCAAAACCCCAACTAAACGAAGCGTGATATCCAAGAGCGTTTAAATCAGCAATTGTCTGCTGCTGCAATAGTAAATGATCTTTTTGACTTGCTTTAATTTCTCCATTCTTTTTAAACGGGGTTTCGGTTTTCAGTTCGATGAATAGCCCGTGATATTTATCGTTTGGTTTGAATACTAATAAATCAGGAGTTTTAAAGCCTTGTTTTTGTATAGCCTTATTTCGAGCCCCTTGCGGTATAGTTAATTGAACTGAAGCCACAGTATCGCTTAAAAACGGTATTTCGGGGTATGCTATCGATAAGTATCTGCAAATTGATTTCTGTAAAATGTATTCCGGTTGTTGTTTCATTTATTTGGTTTCTCTTAATGATTTTTGTAACGCCCGGATTTCACTATTTACAGCCTCGTCGTTGCGGCCTTGATTGTATAATATTTCGCGTTCTTTCAATAGTTCGTTTAGTCTGTTCATTTTTTGTTAAGATTTAAAATTTTGCGGATATTGACTTTTTGCAAGATTAATATATTTATGTAGTTTTTCTTTTTGGTTTTTATCCATTAGCATTAATTGACCTGTTAAAGAAAGTTCTAACCAACCAAAAGCAATTAGCCAAGCCCAATAATTATCACCTTCAGCTTCTTCTAAATAAATCTCTTGACGGTAGCCTTTAATACCGTCATAGGCATCTTTAAATTGAACGTTTGGAAACATTAATCTTATTTCATTCATAAAATCAGTTTCGTTTTTTTTACTATCGGCATCATATTCATAACCGAAGTACATTAAATCTTGATATTTCATTTTATTCATGTTTTGTTAATAGCGGTTAGCGATCTTGTTTGGTTGTATATGTCTGGGTAAATAGGTAGTAGCCGTGAGTTATAACTCATTTTCCAGAACCATCGTTTAAATCAATAATTCCGTGCCAATGAAGTAAGTTTTTTAATTTATTTGACGAATAATTATACGCTTCTTTTTTGCCTCGATAAAGTAATTTTGTTGTTTGAGGTTTATTTTCTTCGTCTGAATTATCCTCATTTTCTTTATATTGTATAGCTAATTCTTTTAATTCTAATAACAATTTTTTCAATTCATATTCTAAAGTTGGTGCTGCCATATTAAAACGAGTTATAACAGCAATTACACGCTATTGCTACATTGTGATTAATTTAAGCTTTGTTTTGTACCTTAAAGTTCCGTGTTAAACTGAAAGATATTTTTGTGTTTTTACGCAACAGACGTGTAGTTGCAGACCGTTAGTAGCAAGACTACGTTAGTCTTTCCAAAGACGTTTTTCCTCACTTACAAATTGACTATCAACTATTAATTTTTGAGCTTCGGTAAGATTGTCAATGTATTTAAAATTGTATGCGCTATCTTCGGGGCGTTCACATATTTTCTTCGCTTCTTCTTCTGTAAACATTTCCGCTTGTCTAATATCACAAGTGTAGCCACCTCCACGTTTCCACCACATTAAAGCATTTCCTAAATAAC
>JACMQU010000085.1 GCA_014376805.1 Bacteroidia bacterium | reverse complement strand
TGGTAATGTAGTATGCTCCCTGCGCAAGACATCCGGTATATATTTGTTCTACGTTCATTATTATTAATTTTTATTATACAAATATCATTATAGTTTCTCTGCTGGTCTGTAACATTGGTTACATTTTCTTCTGGATTAAGCTATTTATTTTAAAAATATTTCTTTAATAAGAATGTAGATGCCCATGATTAAAACGAACCATCCAAAAGCTTTCTTAAGTTTTGCTCCATCAATTTTTTTGCTGATATAACCGCCAACAAAAATTCCCGCTACTGCAATAGCAGTAATTTTTGTAAGGAATACCCAATCCATTACAAAGTGTCCTAAATCACCGGTAAAGCCTATCAGAGAGTTTAAAGCAATAATCAAAAGCGAAGTCCCTACAGCCTCTTTCATGGGTAGGCCCACTAATAATACCAAAGTAGGAATTAATAAGAAGCCACCTCCTGCGCCTAACAATCCGGTTGCTAATCCTATGGCTATACCATACATCAGCAGCTTGGGCAGGTTTATTTTTTTAGCTGGTAGTTTATCTGTTGTTTGTTCAACTTCTTTTTTATTTCCGTTTTTAATCATGGCAACAGAGGCTACCAGCATCAGTATTGCAAATAATACCATGGTTAAGATATTTTCAGTCAAATCAAATTTTCCAACAGATAAAATATGCTTAGGTATAGCAGGGATTATGAATTTTCGAGTTATAAAAACGGTACTGATGGAAGAAAGGCCAAAGAGAAGTGCAGTTTTTATTTGTACAAATCCTTTCCGCCAATTATTAAATGCGCCTACCATCGAAGTAGAACCAACGATAAATAAGGAATAAGAAGTTGCCAGTAGGGGACTTACTCCCATTACATAAACAAGGATTGGTACTGTTAATATAGACCCGCCACCTCCAATCAATCCTAATGAAATACCCACAAACGCAGCTAGTGCAAATCCTATAATTTCCATGATGTATAATTTGTCTGACCACAAAGATGTCTTTTAGAGCCTTTAAGTTTGGTTACAAAAGTTACATTACCTGGATAAATCCTAAAATAAGTAGTCATTCAATAAGAAGTTTTATAAACTTACTAAAAGTAATTTGGGCAAATTAATTCAATGAAAGCCAATAGAAATATTGACTTACCTTAATCGCATGTTCGATTTCAGGAACAGTTTTTTTAACATACTTTCCAAACGCCTCAACTTTACTAAAGCGGCGGAAGAATAATTTATTACCTAACCAGCAGTTACCAAACATATCCAGGAAATTGAAAATCATTTTAAAGTAAAACTGTTTGAACGCAATGGTACCAAAATAAAATTAACGCCTGCAGGAAAAGTACTTTTGCAACACTGCGACCAGCTTTTTGCTTTGTACCGCAACCTGGAGTTCGACCTCCATATTTTTTTGCAATACCATATGGGTAAATTAAGAATTGGTGCAAATACTACCGTGGCTCAATAGGTGTCCCAATGGTGATGGATGCTTTTCATAAAAAATTTAACAATATAAAAGTTATGCTAACCATAAATAATACAGAGCAAATTGAACAGGCTTTACAAAACAAACATATTGACTTAGGCATTATGAGGGCCAGTCAAAAAACAATTTAAATTCCCTGAGTTTGTGAAAGATGGACTGGTGTTGGTAGCAAATATCAAACATCCGCTTGTTAAAAAAGATGTGATTAACCCGGAAGAACTGATAAGATTCCATTACTGTTAAGTGAACCAGGTTTATGTACACTGATAGCTTTTGCACATGCATTAAAACCATTGGGTATAAAAATATCCCAATGGCAAAACCTAATTCAGTTGGGCAGTATAGAAAGCATGAACTTGTACTTATTAAATGCACAGGCGATTGCTTTTCTTTCTTTTCATTCCATTTTAAAAGAATAACAGCATAAAGAATCTTGTATTATTTTTGATTGTACTAATTGCTACTTTAAATAAAATATTAAATTGAGTTTAGCTAAACCCATTCAACAATTTTATCTCACTCCTGTACAAAATTATTTTTTTATCATTCTCTAAATGCTTTAAAGCCTGGATACAACTACTCTTGATGTATGCAACTCATCGGCTATAAGATAGTGAGATGCTTTTATTACGCTGGAGCCGGAGAGGCGTTGTTTCTCTTTCAGGTATCCAATAAGCCGTTCATCTAATTTATGAAATGCAATACTTTCAATTGATTTCAATAATTCTAAAAAACGTTCATTAAAACTACGCATGATGTAACTTTTCCAGCTTTGATATTTACAAAGCCATTCTTCTAATTTGATGTGCGGTATAGCAATTAATTCAACATCATCTTCTGCTATGGCCTTAACTTCACTTTTTTTTGCTTCCATGCAACAGCTGTAAGCCATAGAACAACTTTCATTACTTGATAGATAATACAACAGAATTTCATTCCCGGTTTCATCCATCCTAAAAACTTTAATTGTTCCCTTTACAATAATAGGCATCATACGGATGTATTTGCCATAATCCATGATCAGGTCTCCATCTTTAAAGTATTTAATTTCGCCAAACTGCTTAATTTCTTTTAATAAAGCCGGTTCAAATGTGGAATCAAAAGAGGGTCTAACATTCATATTTATTCAGAAGTTATAGTTTAAAACGAAATTATACAGCACCATGTTAACCTTATTGAATTCAAATCTTTTATCATTATAAGTTTCGCCATTTTTTATTTTTCCAACAACCAAAAGCTGCGTTTCAAAACCCTGAAAAAACTTTGCAAACTTGTACCTGATATCGAAGTTAACCTGACTGTATGAAGGCAAGCCATACTTATTTAAACGATAATTTTTTACATCGGGTAACTGATAATGGCCAACTCCCAATGAGGTTTTAATCCTCGCTTCAGGAATAATAAAACTTAGTTTGCCTAAAAGAGCATGAACATCGCCAAAACCATCGTTTCTTTCACGTGCCAAAAACGTAAAGAAAGGTTCCCTGCCCCATTCTCTGGGCATTAAATACCTGCCTTTTGCAGTAATTCTATTATAATTAATACTGGCTTCCCATCGATTATTTTTCCATCCGGCTCTTAATCCAAAGGTTAAAGACTCTCCGTTTTTTTCAAAATACGCTTTTGCCGGGTTTGTATTACCTCCATAATTTATTGCATCTTGTTTAACTATCTGCGCAGCCGCAAACAAAGTGCTTTCGTCTTTTAAAGGAATGCTTATATCTGCCTGAAACAGGGCGGTATTAAAAATGTTTTCTGTGAATACATCCCAAAACTGCAACTTGATATTTTGATTTAAATTGGAATGAAGTCCTAACATAAAAATTCCTTTTCCGGTTAAATTATTTTTGTATTGAGATTTAGAACCGTCAACATTTACACCTGTAGAACTTACACCGATAGACTGATTTGTATTGGACCATTTTGTAGTACCCCTGGGTGAAATAGCATACAGCCAGCCACCTTCAATTTTTAAATTTTTTATTTCGTTTATCTCAACCCAGATACCTTCAGTGCTGGTTGGCCGCATCCTTCCATCCTGCAAATTAATAAATGGCGTATTTAAGAGCTGTCTGCCAATCGTAATTGATGACTTCTTTAATAAATATTTCAGATAAAATTCTTCAAGCCTGTCCAGGTCCTTTTTATTCGCAGGATTTTCTATATCAAAGAGTGCTACTTCGTATCTGTTATAAAGTCCGGTTGCTGGGTCTGCTTTTGTAAAATCTGATGAGCCTATATTAAAACTATAAAACCCACTTACGCCAAATTGAAAACCTTGAAAAATAGCAGTTTCATATTTAAGGCTTCCACCTACCGCATTAGCATAAAAGTCAGTAAGCCCTTTTTGGTTTTGGGTACTCATGAAAAAATAACGGAAATGGCCATTAAAATGACCTCTCTTAAACGCAGATAGCAAAGAGGTTGTGTCGGATAATGAAAGTTGATTATTTTTATAAATATCAGACTTTTCAGAAATTTCCTGATGCTGTGCCTTACTCATCGGGATTAAAAATATTAATAAGACAAGTACACAAAAGCCTCTTTTCATCCTGTTCGGCATTTCGTTCATCATGATTAAAAACCGTCTTTAATATAACTCCAGCCTGCTTCCTGTTTAGTTATAATTTCTATCAATGCTGATGGCACAAATCTGGCTTCGGAAATAATTTTTCCTTTACCTATATTTCTTTCCTTAAGTGTATTTTCGCAGGCCATAAATAACACTCCCCTGTTTTTCATTTGCTGAATTTTATCATGTACTATTGTTTTATCCATTACAAGTATGTTAATTCCGGAGCCATGGCATACTACTTCTATTTTAGTACCGGGTGCAGCAGTTAACATATTATTCAACTGTTTTATTAATGATTTATGAACCAATGTGTCTTCGGATGTAACTTGAAAAACAACTTTGTGCTGGTTGGTTACTTTTGATACAGATACATTATTAAGTAAAGTCTGTTTTGTTTTTTTTGCAACTACAGAAACTGTAATTGCAAAAAGTATAACAGCTAAAAATAGTTTTTTCATAATGATGTTTTATTAAGTAAACTGATAATCAACTCCTGTTACCTGCGTAAGTAATGTTTGCGGAGCATCTAATATTTTTGCGTTCATTGCTGGTATAGGTGTAACCGGCGAATTAGCTGCCAGGTATTCTTTCATAACGGTATGAAGCGTAAGTATTGTATTTTTTGCATTGGATACACCTTTCATCCGGCAAAGCATATCCGCAGGGTCTCCATCTCTTTCACAAGCACAAATTTTATATGTTTTATTTATATCCAGCGGCAAGCCTGCAACAAAAACATCCTTCACCCGCTTACCTTTTTCTGCAAAGGCATTAAAGGACACCTGCATTCCCTTAAATTTTATAACCCAGCCACCTAACCGCTCTGCAGCATTTTTAGCAAATACATTATTCAGTTCCTTTTCTAACCAATCTTTAATTTGTTGCCCGTTTACTGTACCAGTTCTTACAGTACTATCAATCGGCAGCATATCATATATAAACCCATCGGTTATAGGAATATTTCCTGTGTGGTCCGGCGTTGTATTTGGTGGGCAAAAACGAAAGCCATTTGATAAAACGATATCTACTTCTGTTACTTTCCATTTCAATGCATCCAATATCAACGTGTCAATAGTATTTTCTACCACAAAATACCTGTATAATGGTACAGTACTATACCCTGCTATTTTATAAATATCTTTCGCAAAAGGCTGTTCATTATTTTTAATGAGTGCACTAATTTCGGCTGATGGTGGATTTTTATCAGCACTTACTTCTCCCAATGAATATTCATCCTTTATTACTTTACCATTTTGTATGGTAAGATTAAGTTTACCCACAAAACTACCAAATGCACCAGGCTCAACCACTTTGGCATATTTACATTCAATCGGTATTCTCACTCTTTCATGTGTGTCGCCACCAAAAATATAATCTACTCCTTTGCATTCTTCCATATTTGCCAGGCTTATTTGCTGCGACAAACCCAAATGCGATAATAAAATAACATAAGCACAATGCTCCTGGTTACGCAACACATCAACATAAAAAGGTAAGTTCTCTTCAGCCTTTGTATAGATAATTCCTTTGCTGTAATTTGGTGACTGGCGTACCGGAACTAAAGGGTCAGTATAACCTACAAAACCAATTTTAATCCCCTTTACATTCCAGATGTAGTAGGGTGGAAAAATTAATTCTCCTTTTTTACCTTCGCCTGCATCATGATACATATTGGCGCAAACCTTTGGGCCATTCAGCGACCCCAATAAGGTTTGCATCGCTTTTTTAAAATACACTACTTCCCAATTACCGGGCAGGTATAAATCGTAACCTAATGCATTTAAAATTGGCACCATTGCTTTGCCAGTTGTTTTAACTGCCAGTTCGCTGCCCTGAAACATGTCACCGCTGTCAATTAAAAAAGTATGGGGATTTTTCTTTCTTTCTTTTTGAAGATAAGTAGCTAAGTGAGCATAGCCACCGGTTTTGCGAAATACTGCTTTGTTATTTTCCCAAAACAATTCATCATGCGGATGCACCTGGCAATGCACATCAGTTGTTTGCAAAATAGAAATTGTGAATGGTTTATCATCTGCATCAACAGCAGTTATTTCACTGCTATTTATTTTTTCGGCCATTGACATTATAGGTATCGTTGCTAAAAAACCTGCACCAGTGGCTGTGCCTAATTTTTTTATAAAATCTCTTCTATCATTACTCATGGTGGCAAAGTTTGGTTGTTATTTATTTATAGATGCAATCGTTTTATTTTTTGTTTCAGTTTCTATTTTCTTTTGTTCATCAATTATTGGCTTGAATGGTCCAAACCTGTGTTGTACTTCAGTAAATTTATCTGCATATGGGCCAAAAGGATGGTCAAATGGTTTCTTAGATTTTTCCGGCCAATCTTTAGGAACATTAATGTGTTGCCTTTTTTTAGACAATACATAAGCAGCCACATCCCAGGCATCTTCATCACTAAGTTGCGGATTTTGATAAGTAGTGCCCTGCGGCATATTATACTTCACATACTTTACAAAATTGCTGATCCGGTTGAGGCCTGCACCATCATTAAAACTGCTTTTACCATATAATGGAGGGTATGTAAATTCTGTTTTATCAGGATTAAGTAAACCTTCTCCATTAGTCTGGTGGCAACTTTGGCATTTTGTTGTATATATAGTTAATCCATTTGCAGGGTTAGCAACACGGTCTAAGTATGCTACATCTTTAAAGCCCGAACCTGCTGCTTTTTCTCCCTTCTTTACATTGGTCCCTAAAAAATTAATGTACGCCACAATAGCCTGCATTTCTTTACCGGCAGTATCTATTGCTTTGCCATTTAAACTTCGTTCAAAACAATCATTCACTCTTTTGTAGATGTTTTCAACGGCACCGCTTCTGGCTCTGAATTTTGGATACAGAGATGCAACAGAGCCATAGTTATTTGCAAAAATTGCTGTGCCTGCTTGTAAGTGGCAGTTCTGGCAATTCATGCCATTGCTTATTTTTAAAACAGAACCGTTAGGGCCCAAATATTTAGCAGTATGTGCAATCAATTCTTTACCATATTCAACCTGGTCTTTATGTTTAATGTCTGTAATGTTACTAACATCCGGAGCTATCCAATAAACTGCTTCATCTTTTTTGGTATTCTCTGTTTTGTATGGTATGCTTTGTACTGTTTCTGTTGGTTTTGAGGGGTGATTGTTATTATTGAAAACAAATGGCATAGAAATAAGACCTATAACCAAAATAACAATCACCCATATTAATTTATTGATGACTGAAATTAATCCTTGGGGCATTATATCGTCGTCTTGCTGTTTTGGCATATGCAATCGTTTTTATAAATTAATGTGGCAATTTTTCTCTTAGGTATCCATATACCCAAGTACCCGCGATAGCACTTAATAAGGTTACAACTATCACTGTTGCACCGGTTCCAATTTGTGCAAACAACGGCCCCGGACATGCACCTGTGATTGCCCATCCCAATCCAAATATTAATCCTCCATACACCTGACCCATGTTGAATATTTTTGGATGAAATTCGATCTTCTCCCCATACATGGTTTTTATGCTGAATTTTTTAATAAGCCAAACCGAAATCATACCTACCACGACCGCGCTACCTATTACACCGTACATGTGAAAAGATTGTAAGCGAAACATTTCCTGTATGCGAAACCAACTGATGATTTCTGCTTTTACGAATACAATTCCAAAAACCAAACCGACAAACAGGTATTTAATATTGTGATACCATTTGTGAGTGAGTTTACTATCATTAACGCATATAGCATCTAATGTTCGAACTTCAAAATCTGTATTTTCTTTAAATGCCTGCATGAAATATATATTAGAGTGAAAGAATAAATGGAAGAATAAGATTAGCCATAACAAAGCCACCCAGCATAAAGCAACAGGTAGCAACTAATGATGGCCATTGTAAGGTAGATAAACCCATTATTGCATGGCCACTAGTACAGCCACCGGCATACCTGGTACCAAAGCCTACTAAAAATCCACCAAACACAATCATTAATAACCCTTTTACAGTAAGTAAGGCAGGCCAGTTAAATAATTGATTTGGCATTAAACCGCTGTAATCGGTAATGCCATAGCCAGAAAGCTCCGCAGTAAGCTTAGTACTTATTTGCATCGGCTCCGGATTTGCCAGTAAATTCACCGCAATCATGCCGCCAAAAAATATACCCACTACAAAAAACAAATTCCAAATTTCTTTTTTCCACTCGTATTTAAAAAATGGAATATTAGCCGGAAGGCACGCTGGACAAACATGCCGAAGTGAAGAACTTATGCCAAAAGATTTATTCCCAATAATTAATAAGGTTGGTACAGTTAAGCCCACCATAGGACCTGCAATATACCATGGCCAGGGTTGTTTTATCCATTCAAGAAAACTCATAGTTATTTTGTTTGTTTATAATTATGTAAATATGTGGTTTAGTAAATTATAAGTTGGTTACTTATGTTACATAACTACATGCCATACTTTCCATAAATATGGATGCTTTTATTCGGCAAGTTTTTAAATATTCTGAAGCCCGATATTGCAGTCTTATTTTACGAACTGGCTTACTTCTTCCCAAGTACCGCCATTCAGCACATTCTTAAATCCATTCTGCTCAAGTATGGTTTTGGCTTGTCCGCTGCGGTTGCCACTGCGGCAAAAAACAACAATGTTTTCTTTTTCTTTAAATTGATGTAGCTGAGTAGCTACTGAATTTAAAGGAATATTTACAGCACTTTTTGCACTACCTCCGGAAAATTCTTCCTGCTCTCTAACATCTACTAAAAATGCTCCCTGCTCAATAATATTTTTTAAATTGGCAGATAGTTCGCCGCCAAATAAATTTTGGAATAAGCCCATAATTTTGAATTTTATAAAATGAATTTTTTAATTACTTCTACCAGCCCGGTCTTTGGCACTACACCACTTTGCCGCCACAACTGTTTTCCATTTTTAAATAATATTAATGTTGGCACTCCCTGCACCTGGTATTCTTGTGCTGCCTGCGGACTTTTATCTACATCTACTTTTATAATGGTAACCGAATCGCCAATTTCTTTCTTTACCTCTTTAAGAATAGGTGCCATCATTTTGCAGGGTCCACACCATTCTGCAAAAAAATCTACCAGCACCGGTTTATCAGTTTGTATAATTTCATCAAATGTCATTGTGCAGATTTATTTTCTTGTTTTTTAGTTTGCTTTTTAAATATGTCAAATAATAAAGCTCCCATTGCTGCGCCGTAAATAGTACTGTTGAGTGGCTTTGATGTCATCAAACAAGTACGGGATACACAACCAACCTGCTGCCAGTAAAATATCCGGCAATGGCACCCATTAAAGCCCCAGGAATATTCAGCAGGTTATTATTAAACCACTTCTTCATAACTAATTACATTTGAGGTTTCAGCAGTTTTCTTTGTTCGAGTGCTGCATCCACCAGTTCTGCAACAACCAATATTAAATACAGGCATTGCAGTAAACAGCAATCCTATAATAACCATTGACCAATTACCTCCCATTACAGATTGTACAATGATGGCAATGCCTAAACTCAGCCGAAAAAACCGCATAAAATTCCAGTTGTTTAATATTACGTGTTTCATAAAAGTAAAAGTAAATTTTACTACCGGCAGGTTTGGTAACAAAGGTTACACATTAAAAAGACGGCTTTTAGCCGCCTGTTTCTCAACAAATTGAAATGAATTTTTTTAAGAAGAACAACAAGAACTACCGGCTTGTATCGGTGGACATTTAATAGTGCCATAACTGCAATACACACAGCAATCACCTTGTTTGGCCTTCAGCCTTATTTTACAATTTTTACATTCATAAAAATATTGGCAGGCATCTGTGGGCATGGTTTCGTTCTGCTTGTGGCCGCAAAGCGGGCAAATAATTATTGATTGAAGTATGATTAATTGAGCGATTTTAAAACTGGTCTAAAAATTCCTTTGCTTCTATTATTCCCTCTTTTCTCCAAACTTCTTTGCCTTGTTTATAAACAATAAAAGTAGGAAATCCTTCAACTTTTAATGCTTTGCAAATATCCGTTTGGTCGCCACCGTCTACTTTTACCAACACAAACTGGCTGCCAATAGTTTGTACCAACGAATCAATAAATGGGATCATTTTTTTGCAAGGCGCACACCATACCGCACTAAAATCAACCAATACAGTTTTGTGTTTTGAGATTTTAGCAAGATATTCATCCAGCGTTATTTGTTTCACTAAAGCAGCCTGCTCCAATGGTTTCTCAGCTCTTTTCCATGCAATAATACCACCTGTTAAATTATATACGGTAAACCCATGCTGGTTTAACCATTCTGTAGCCGCTCCGCTTCTGGCTCCGCTAAGGCAGTATGTATAAACAGGCTTGGATTTATCTAATGCGTTTACACGTTTTTGAAATTAAGTTTCATTATTCCAATCTGCCAATAAAGTATTACCAAGATGCCCGGATTGATATTCTCCAGGTGTACGAACATCCAGCAATTAAATATTACTTTTTGCTATGCCTTTTTCAAATTAGTTTACAGATAAACTAATTTGCTGTGCCTGGCTGTTGCATGCAGTTAAAAAACTCAAACAACAAATAGCCAGAAATAAATTAATCTTCATGATATTATTTTTTAGAGGGGCAGGTATTTAAGCCTACCAAAGCATACAACGGACAAAAACTTATAAAACTGGTTACAACAAATATCCCTGCAATTACCATTAAAACGATACCCAATGTACCGGTAATTACA
Source organism: Bacteroidia bacterium (assembly GCA_014376805.1). Lineage (GTDB taxonomy): Bacteria > Bacteroidota > Bacteroidia > UKL13-3 > UKL13-3 > B1. The sequence continues at coordinate 170 of JACMQU010000085.1, read as the reverse complement.
TTTGTAAAATATAAAACTGCTACAACCGCAGCAAGTATAAATCTGATAATTCTATCGGCAGATCCCATGTTCTTTTTCATAATTTTATTTATTAACTGATTGAATAATAAAGACAACTATTGTTACAATGCCAGCACAAATAATACAAACTAAAAAAAGCTTTAATAACT
>JACMQU010000084.1 GCA_014376805.1 Bacteroidia bacterium | reverse complement strand
TTTGCTATTTCTCTTTCCGTTTCTCTTTCTTTACTGTAGCGGGGAGCAGGATCGAACTGCCGACCTCAGGGTTATGAATCCTGTGCTCTAACCAACTGAGCTACCCCGCCATCTTTTTCTTAACCTGTCTTATTCAATTAATTTCTGAAAATTAGAATCTGTAAAACATTAAAGTTAAACCGTCTACTTTTTAGCAGGAAATTATTTCCTCATTTAAGGGGCCGCAAATATAAAAAAAACAGCTCTATAAAAAAATAAACTTTTAAATAACAAACACCTTTACTATTCGTTTTCAAATATATCAGTATTAGGCTTTTTGTATAATAAAATCTACTTTACACACTATTATCTCATATTTTGGTACATATTTTGTGTAAAATTTTACTAATTATGCTAACTTTGTAATACATTACTTTATTTAATAATGAAAGCCAGAAAAGTTTTAATTAGTGGTATTACAATTGCTGTGGTGGCCATTTCCACCTTAGTTTTTGTAGGGTATCCACCTTTTAAGGCAATGAGCAGGAGCTTACGGAGAACGGAAAAAGTTAATTTTCCGGGTTTTGGCATTTGGCTTCCTCCTGATTATGTTGTTCATGGTATAGATATTTCAAAACATCAAGGGAGAATAAATTGGGAATCAGTTAGTGAACACGTTTCTAACGACATAGGAATTAGTTTTATCTTTATGAAAGCTACAGAAGGTAAATCTATAAAAGATGTAATGTTTCAGGATAACTGGAAACAAGCTCAGGAAGTGAATATGTTAAGAGGTGCTTACCATTTTTTTCGCCCGCATTTAACAGCAGATGAACAATTTATTCTGTTTAAAAGTCAGGTAAAATTAGTAAAAGAAGATCTTCCACCTGTTTTGGATGTAGAAATAAAAGGTAGTTGCCCTCCTGCCCGACTTAAGAAAAGTGTGAAAAGGTGGTTGGAAATGGCCGAAAAATATTATGGTGTTACACCAATACTTTATACAAACTACTCTTTCTACAGCCATTATTTTAGCGGTAAAGAATTTAATCGCTATCCGCTATGGATTGCTCACTATGCTACCGATGATTTAAATCGCTTAACTACCAAATGGAATTTCTGGCAACATAATGAAAGCGGCCGTGTTAAAGGCATAAAAGGCGATGTTGATTTCAATGTTTTTAAGGGTAATTTTAATGAATTACTTAAACTTTGTAAGAAGTAATATTTTTCTCCTTTTAATAAATTCTCAACTGTTAATTTTATTACTTTTACCTTTAAATTTATTTTCTCTTAGCTGTATAAACAAGGTAAGTAAATGCGGCTGAACCCAGCACAAAAAACAGCATGTACATATATTTTTCTTTTATAAAAAAATCATAGGATAAATAACCCATCATTCCATAAAAAATTAATAATTTTATTCCTTTCTCCGTATTGTAATTTTTACTTATTCTGGGTAGTATCACATAAACCATTAACAAACCTAAACCAATAAGCCCCGCTATCCAGAAAAAGGTATTATAATTTGCCATTTAATTTTAAGAGGGTTACTATTTTATAATAAATTTCTGTGTTTTCATACACACCTGCAAATTGTTCAGCTCCCGGTCCATAAGCGAATACAGGTACCATAACACCACTATGTCCGGAGCTTGCATAATTAGCCTTAAATAAATGTTTATTCTCTTTATTTTCAAGCAGACTTAATCCTCCTGTTTCATGATCTGCGGTAACAATTACGAGGGTATTACCGTCTTTAATCGCCTCATCAAGCACTGCGTTTATTACCTGGTTAAAATCAATTAACTCAGCTTTCATGTATTCAAAATTATTATCATGTCCACCCCAGTCAATTTGTGAAGCTTCAACCATTAAAAAATAATTGCCATAATGTTTTTCTAAATTTTTTTGCGCTAATTTTGTTGCCTGCATAAGGTAATCACCTCTACCTTCCTGCATAGTTTTCATACCATTTTCTGCAAGTGTATAAATTATTTTTTTAGCATCAAAAATCTTTAAAAAGGTATCAGTGGCAATGGTAAAACCTTTCTCATTCAGTTCTTCAAAAAGGTTCCGTTTATCTTTTCTTCCCAAAAAAAACTTTTTACCTCCACCTATTGCCAGGTCACAATTATTCAGGATCAGAGATTCTGCAATTTCATCTTCAGATTTTCTGGAGGTAACATGCGCATAAAAAGCGGCAGGAGTTGCATGCGTAACGGATGAAGTTACTACCACACCTGTTCCCCAGGCAGCCGTCTTTAGTTTTTCAAAAAGGCCTTCCTTTTCCTTACCTGCACTGTCCACTCCAATGGCACCATTATACGTCTTTTTGCCAATTGAAAAAACGGTAGCACCTGCACCACTATCTGTTATATAATTATCGGCAGAAGCCGTTTTACTTAAGCCAATATATGTAAATCGTTCAAATGAATTTCTACCCGTAAAGTCTGCCATAGCACCGGTAATTTGAGTTAAACCCATACCGTCACCAATCAGGAAAACAATTTTTTTTGGTTTTTTTGGTTTTTTCGGACCAGCAAAAGTTGGTTCAGCCAGAACTAAAAGGCTGAATAGTAAAATAGATAAAGTTCGCATTTTCATTTTGCAAAAAACGGAAAACATTGCTACAAACCCCAATTAAAATAAAGTTATATTAAATTAATTCATAATATCGACCGGGCAAGGTTCTAATATAACCCTCAAACTCCAGTTCCAGTAGTTTTAAAGCCAAAACACCAGGGTCTATGTTAAGTTCAAAAGCCATATCATCTACTCCGGTTTTTTGTTTTTGCTGTATAAAAAGTAAAAGTTGAGCATCTGCTTCACTTAACTGAGAAAATAAATTAACAGACTTTTGCTGTTTTGCAGGCTTTTTGCCCCAGCCCATTAGGTTAAAAAGATCCTGCGAAGAAGTAATCATTGCTGCTTTATTTTCTTTTATAAGGTAATTACAGCCTTCTGAATAGTAGTCATTAATTCGACCGGGAACAGCCATAATATCCTTATTATAGGAATTTGCAATTTCAGCAGTAATTCTTGCACCTCCTTTTATGGCAGTTTCCACCACTACTAATACATCACACATGCCGGCAACAATCCGGTTGCGCTTTGGGAAGTTTTCTCTGTCGGGGTTAGTAAGGCTTGGAAATTCAGTAAGCAGCCCGCCATTCTCCAGCATTTTTCTGGCTACCGTTTTGTGTTGCGAAGGATATATTCTATCTAAGCCATGTGCCAGCACGCCAACAGTTGGCAATTCTTCATCTATAGCGGCCTTATGGGCAATAACATCAATACCGAAAGCCAAACCACTAAGCACAACACAGTTTAATTCTTTTAAGTCGTGCACAAGGTTTTGTGTAAAGGCTTTACCATATTCACTTGCCTTTCTGGTACCCACAATGCCTACCGTTTTTGGCGGGTTCAATTCTACATTCCCTAAAACATACAGCAGCGTAGGCGCATCGGCAATTTCTTTTAACCGCACAGGGTAATTTTTATCCAGATAAAACACAGGTTTAATCTGGTGTTTATCTATAAATTCTATTTCTTTAGCTGCTCTGTCAAAATCTTTAAAGCTTCGTATATTATCTGCTAAATGTGAACCAATTCCAGGAATTTTTTCTAACCTGGCTTTGCTTTGTTTAAAAACTTGCTCCGGCCCACCGCAATAACTAATCAGATTTCTGATCAAAACATCGCCAATACCCGGAATAAGTTTTAAAGAAATCTGATACAATATTGGATTTGAATCCATACTTAGGCGATTAAACTACCGAGTGTATACGAAATAGTTTTTTCTATTGTTTGCTGTGCATTTTTGCTAAATTTATAAGTAGCTCTATTGGCAACAATAGCATTAACTGCAATCGCTTTGAACCCAAAAAGTTTACTCATTCCAAGAATAGCTGCTGTTTCCATTTCAAAATTAGTAACCCTGTTGCCGTTAATTTTAATACCAGCCAGTTTGCTTACCAGATCCGGTTTAGTAATTGCTTTTCTTAACTGCCTCCCTTGCGGACCATAGAATCCACTACAGGTTGCTGTAATTCCACGAATGCTTTTTGCATCAAATTTATTCAACAATTCTTCTGATGAATTAAACAAATAAGGCTTAACAAAATCCAGACTGAGTTCTGCTGCAAGGTAACTTACATCGGCATCGTGTTCAAGCTTATAATACCATAATAAATTATCGAGGCCTAAACCCTGAGTAGTAATAAGCATACTATCTACCTCAATGTCGGCGTGCAGGGCACCACTGGTTCCTATTCGTACCAATTTTAAATCTTGTTTATGAGATTTAATTTGTCCTGAACCCAAATCTATATGGCATAAAATATCCAATTCATTTAAAACAATATCAATATTATCTGTACCAATACCAGTAGAAATAACACTTAAACGGGTAGCTCCTATAGTGCCTGTATGCGTCACAAATTCACGCTTATGTTTCTGAATTTCTATGTGGTCAAAATATTTAGACACTTGAGTAACTCTTTCAGGATCACCAACAAGTATTATTAAATCGGCAATATCAGAAGGCAGTAAACCGAGGTGATAAACAGATCCATCGGAATTTAAAATCAGTTCACTGGCTAAAATTTTTTCCATCATATAAATTTATTAAGTTTACAGCTAAGTAAAAGAATTACCTTTGCAAAAAAAAGTTATCTATAAAGTTTATCAATATGAAAAAAAACATCATGTTAGTACCTGTTGATTTTTCTGAAATTTCATTGAATGCAGTAAATCACGCAGCTCAGGTTGCCAAACATTTTAATAACGACCTTGTTTTGTTAAGTATTTTAGAAGAAGACTTTTTAAGCAACATTTTCAGTTTTAGTAAAAATGATACGAAAGAAAGTCTTGCTAAAGAAGCATTAACCGGACGCCTTACTGAACTGGCAGCAAAAATTAAAGCAGCGTTCGGTATCAACTGCCAGGTTGATGTGCGCAGTGGAAAGATCTACAAAACTATTGTTACCGCTGCTGATGAACATGGTTGTGATTGTATTATAATGGGTACACATGGAGCAAGTGGTGTGGAGCGTGTAATTGGAAGCAATGCAAGCCGCACTATAAGTTACAGTACTACGCCTGTTATTGTTGTAAAAACCGACAAAAATCCTAATGCGTATAAGAATATCGTTTTCCCTTTAGACCTTTCAGTTGATTCTAAGCAGAAAATGAAATGGGCCATACATTTAGGTAAAGCGTATAACTCCACTATTCATGTTTTAACTTATAAAGTAAATGACCAGTTTTTGAATAATAAATTAATGGCAAACCTTCGTCAGATTGAACATATTTTTGATGAAAATGGTGTTAAACATGAAGAAACAATCCTGGATAGCGATTCAGACTTTGCCCGCAAAACGCTTGAGTTTGCTGAGACCTCTAAAGCCGACCTGATTATGATTATGACTCAGCAGGAATCTGATAAAGCAATTAGAGAATATATCATAGAAACTTATGCACAGCAAATTGTAAATGATTCAGGTAATGTTCCTGTCTTTTGTGTAAATCCTAATCACGGAACCTACAAGTCTGAGTTTATAATTTAAACTGAACCAAAATATTCAAGGGTTTTAATCAACTGTTTTTTGGCACTGGCATATATTTTTGCAAACTTCATTTGTGTTCAAACCGAATTAGCCCTCTCTTTTATTGTTAGGTATAGCTAGTAAAATACCTGATTTTTATTACACAAAAAAACCCGGCAAAACATATCAGAATTTTTTATTTGCACAGGTTTATTTGGTTTATCTTTAATAAATATTAACTAAATTTCTGAAACCTGATTTGTTGGTGTACCAATCTATATATTGTGTTCCGCCACTGCTAGCCCAGGAAGCGAATCGGGTATAGGCAATATTGATGTCTGCTTTTTCTTTTGGGTAAGAAAAACTAAGCGGAATATTTATTGCCCATGGAAATCTTCCGTTTTTGCTTAAATAAGTATCGCCAGTGCTTAAATTTGAGCCATCTGCATTAGTTCCGAACAAACTTTTATCAGCTAAATCAGTTGGAAGTTTACCCGGTAAATGTGTTTCATATCCTCTACCAAATCCGGCAGTTCCATTCCAAATAAAAGGATTATATGAGCTTAAACCAAATGTTGCAAGTGGAAGACCATTACTGATATTAAAACCAACATTATAAGTAATAGTAGAACTGGAGGGTTTGGAAGGTACTGTATTCCAATAGTTCATTTCAGTTCGCATATTGTTAAATATAACCAATACTGCTTTTGTCTGGCCAGTTTCTAATGTTGCCCCGCTTACACCACTAACTAAAGAGCGGTTTACTGGAAATTGCACTGCAAAAGCATTATTAAAACTGCCCCCTGTTGAACGCAACACATAAGTAGCCTCTACTCTAACCACATTGTTTAATGCATTAGAAATTATATTATAGGAATAATTTATTACCACATCATTCATATCATAATCTCCTTTTAAGGGCCATAAATCTTCAAAAACTATAGTTGATGTAGCATAAGGATTACAAAAAGCTTTTCCTGCATCGTTTGGATAGCAATCACTTGCATCTGCCACACCATCACCATCTGCATCTGCCATTGGCGCATAACCATTGCCTAGTGGATTACAAGCACTGATTGGTACATATAAACCGCATTCTGAAATTGCTCCATTTCCTATTCTTCCATTATTTGTTTCAATTCCGTTTTCATCGCAAAACTGAATCGCATTTGTAACCTCTCCCCCACTATTTATTTTTGTTTCTCCAGCTATCTTTACCAGTGAGGTTGAACCCAAGCCTTTAATGGTACCATTTATAATAATACTACCAGATTTAAACATGGCCGTATTATACATTTCCAGTTCAGAACCTCCGTTAATTTTCGATTCCTGATCACACACCATATAGCCGTAATTTTTTGTGGTTTTACTATTTTGAAATTCACCTTTAACCCATAATTTACAATTATTGATAAATATTCCCTGATCATTAATTTTAAAATCTTTACCAGTGGTTATTGAACCATTGTTAGTAAGGTTTGAATACCCACCTATATTCATGCTTTCACCAACATTTAGTATACCATTATTTAACTGAACAGCCTGTGAATTTAAATTGTAATCTCCTCTTGTATTCAGCGTACCATGGTTAGTAACTGAGCCAACCGGAGAGAAAGTATTATTGATTGTAGCGATGCCATAATTTTGAAAATTTGTGGCAGCCCCGTTTATATTTAAATTCCCAAATGATGCACTTCCCGTACTGCTTATAATAAGAGTAGAAAAATTGTTTAAGTTAGCATTTGCAACTATAATATTGGATCCGCAAATTCGTATAGTTCCACCGCTAGCATTAAAACCTATTATTATATTGTTGCCCGTTACACAAACAACATCACCTGTGTTAATAATCAAATTTGTATTGGATGTCGTTATCGTTTGAGTACATCCGGTTAAACAATCAGGCCCACCGCCAGATTTAAGCAATTTTACAGGTTCAGCAAATGAAATTACCGTAACTACAGCGTTATTATTAATTACTATCTTTTCAATAATTTTAGTTTGATCCGGAGCAACTTTTATGAGGTATAGTTCATTTATAAAATTTGCTAAATTTAAAGTTGCATTAAATGCTGTTGTTATAGTTACAGAGCCTTCTGCAACTTTATATCCTCCAATTGCCGGATCACCATGGTAGAGCATAACCTTATGAATTGCACCCAGGAAACGGGTGTCGTTGGTATTTATTTTAACACTAACATCCCGTGAAGTTTCCCATTTAAATCCTATCGGTACTTTAATGTTATTCATATTATCAACTAGTACCAGATTGCTGTTAGCTCCATTTTTTGAACCTTCGTATTTTTCAGTAATCTCTTTTTTACATGCACTTACAGAAATAATAACTATTAAAAAAATGAGGTTCAGCTTTTTCATAAGATCAGAATTTTATGATCTTCAAGCTAAAATCAAACCAGAATAATATAAATTGACAATCAATATGTTATCAATTTTATTGCCTCATTATTTCTCCCATTTTGAGCCTAAAAATTTCATACTAAAAATCAGTAGATATATTTTTCTACCCATTAATAAAAAAGAAAACCCCGGTAACTAATTACCGGGGTTTTCTATTTAAATATTCAGGTTAATCTATAACTTAGTAAACATTCTGAGCGTTACGGTAACCGGGTTTGTTAGTGTACCAATCGTTAAATTGAGAGCCACCGCTGCTAACCCAGGTAGCAAATTTGGTGTAAGCAGTATTTATATCAGCTTTTTCAAGTGGATAATCAAAATTAACCGGAATACTAATAGCCCAAGGGAATCTGCCGTTCTTACTAACATAAGTATCACCGTTTACCAAATTGGTAGCATCATCATAAGTACCAAAAATGGTTGAATTGGCTAATTCAGTGGGTAACTTACCGGGTAAATGAATTTCATAACCTCTACCAAAGCCAGTGGTTCCGTTCCATATAAATGGATTGTAAGTTCCAATTCCAAAAGCAGCGAAAGTAGGGCCATTATTTATATTAAAGCTAACTGTATAGGTAACATTAGCATTCACAGGTTGTGTGCGTGTAGTATTCCACCAGTTCATTTCTGCACGCATATTAGTAAACATGACTAATACAGCTTTAGTTTGTCCGGCTTCTAAAGTGGCACCAGAAACATCGCTAACCGAAGCACGGTTACAGGGGAATTGAACAGCAAAACCATTATTAAAACTACCGCCTGTGGCACGCAGTATATATGTTGCTTCTACTCTTACAACATTATTAGCAGCATTGGTAATTACTTTATAGTTATAATTAATTACCACATCATTCAAATCATAATCTCCTTTAGAAGGCCATAAATCTTCAAATGCAACAGTTGCAGTTCCATAACTATTACAAAATGCTTTATTAGGATCACTAGGATAACAATCACTCGAATCAGTTACCCCATCATGATCGGTATCAATAACCGGCGTAGTACCGTTTCCGGCAGGGTTGCAGCTATTTACAGGAATATATAAACTGCAACTCTGCGAGGCTCCTCCATTTATAGAGGCATTAAATAATGGTTCAATTCCATTTAAATCGCAATAAGCCTGATTTCCATTTACAATACCTTGTGAGTTCCCTTTAGACTGGCTAATAACTTTAATTAATGAAGTACTTCCCATACCAGTAATAGTTCCATTTATCTGTATATCCTGCGTATAAATCATAGCTCCATTATATTGTTTAAATACCTGATTTGTACCTCCAAGTACACTTGTTTCTTTATCACATTTGATATACCCGTAATTATAAAAAATACCGCTATTCTGAAAATCATCATGAACAATTAATTTACAATTATTAGTGAAAACATTTCCAGAACTGTTAATGAGTTTCCCGTCAACTTCTATGGAGCCATTATTGGTGATGGTGGCACTTCCATTTGGGTTAAAATCTTTCCCAAAAGTACAGGTTCCATTGTTCTCAAAATTTGCGGTAGCAACTACATTAAAATTACTATTACCGGGTACACTTAAAATTCCATAGTTTATAAAAGATCCTTCATCAATTGCTATTGTGTTAGTAAAAGTTATATTACCAGAACCTGTTATAATAAGTTGGGCAGTGGAGCTACTAAATTCAACATCATTAATAGTTCCGGTACCACAAATGCGCACAATTGCAGTGCCGCTTATTGTTAATTTACTAATATTAATTCCTCCACCGGTAATACATCTGGTACCACTGGATATGGTTTGGTTTCCTGTAGGATTGTTGCTGGTTACAGTACATCCAGTAGAACAGTCTGGTCCAGATCCCGTTTTATGCAATTCAAGTGGATCAAATACAATACTTGCATCTACAGAATTATTTTTTATTTCTACTTTACGGATGATGGTAGACTGGTCTGGCGCAACCTTAACCAGGTAAAATTCATTTACTGTAGTTGGGGTATGAATAGTAGTTGTAAATGCGGAGGTACTGGATAATGAACCGGCAGCCAACTCTACTCCACCTGCAAGTGGATTACCGTTGTAAATAGAAACTTTATGAAGGTTTCCTGTAAAGCGATTATCTGTAGTGCTAACCCTAATACTAACATCACGGGCGGTTTCCCATTTAAAGCCGGCAGGAACTTTAATCTGCCCCATGCTATCAACCACAAGTAATTGCGGCGTATCTTCTTGTTTTCTCTCAAATTTTTTACAACCGGCAATCGTTACAATTGCAACCAAAAATAATATAGATAAGTTTTTCATAATTTATAATTTATTTATTTAATATCAGGTAAGTCAAACACTTTATACTATATCAATTATTTATTTAATTTTCAATTCAAAAAAAAGTCGAAAATTGATTGTAGGTTTTAAAATCATTTTTTATGACTAATATTTTATTAAGGTTTAGCGTAAATTTTTAAGGAATTTCTGTAACCGTTTATATTTTTATACCAATCATTATATACACCTCCCCCACTTTGTGCCCATTGTGCAAACTTTAAATGAGCGGTAACAATATCGCTTTTCTCAATAGGGTAATCAAAGCGATCCGGAATGTTAATAGCCCATGGAAGATTATCTTTACTCAAATAATATTTATTATTGCTTCGGCTCGTTCTATCATCCCCCTGGCCTAATAAATTTTCATCAGCAAGTGCTGTAGGCAATTTACCGGGCAAATGAATTTCATAAGCTCTGCTTTTGCCATCACTGTTACCCCATATAAAAGGATTATATTCATTTAAGCCAAAGGTACTAATTGCAACTGGTGAGTTTAAGGTGAATGCAACCGCATAATTAACAGTATCAGCCCATGGTTCTGTGGTTAAAGTATTCCAGCGATTTTGTACAGTTCTGATATCATTTATTATTTTAATAACAGCTGTACTTTGCCCCCCTTCCTGGGTTGCACCCGTTAACATGGAAACGTTGGCAGCATTAGTTGGAAACTGAACGGCAAAAGCATTTTTTATCTGACCACCGCTTGCTCTTAGCGTAAACAATCCATTTACTTCTTTAACGGCATTCTGTGCATTGGTAATAATTTTATAATTATAATCAACCACAACATCATTCATATCATAGTCGCCATAATAAGGCCAGAGATCTTCAAATGCAACAGTTGCTTTAGCATTTTTAGCCGGATAATAATTATTAAAAGCACGCAAATTGTCAGCCGGATATTCATCATCCACATCGTTTACGCCATCTCCATCCGTATCATTGCTGGCAGGTAAATTTATGATACTATCATGCGAAATTGCATTAACAGGGTTACAACTGGTATAAAAAAGCACGTCATTAAAATCATGATCGCAACCACTTGCCGTTCTTATAAGGTCTTCAAAACCCATTATAAATTTTTTTGAAGGTGCATCATATAACATTACCAAATGCTGTTTGAGTGTTGGATTAGTTTCCGGATTAAAATTTTTATTCGCATAAAAAATCCAATCCCCCCCATTTATGGTTGCATTGGTATTGTTAAAACCATTGGCCGCAATACCATAAGCTATCACCGTATCGGCACCAATTCTACCCAATAAAACACGATCTCCCGTTAACAATCCGCCATTTGAATTTAGGAGCGAGGCATTAGGATAAATAATATATAAAGAATCGATTGCAGCGGAAGAAGAAGGTGGAAAATTTTTATGATATTTATAATAAAACAAGGAGTTTCTGTAACCTGCACCTTCTGTTAAAAAGGTTACATAAACATCTGCCGTTTGGGTTATTAATAAGGTGCGTTTACTTAAATTGTCATCCAGCCATTCAGGATGATTAACAGCTACCGAAACACGGGAAGGTAAAGAAGACCAGATATCATTAATTAATTGATTGCTTACCACATCGCGGGGTTGTTGTAGGTTATTAGGAACGCCATTGGCATTCCACCCGGTTAATAAACGATAAGAAAATTTTTCAGCCCCTTTTTTATAAGCGGTAAAATGGTTAGCCGGTAACAGGTTTCCTATGGTTTGAACCCAATGTGGATTGCGGCCACCAAAAGTTATAGAAACAGTCTGACTTAAATTTGAAATCACAATATCCTGCGGAATACCTAACATAGTTGTATTACAAATAAGCTGGTTTATTGTTTTAGCAATACTCACAGTTGCTTTAAATATTCCATTACCATCAGTTTTTCCTTTTAAAAAAACTTTTCCATTTTGATCCAACGGGTTATCAGAAATAATCACACAAATATTTTTGCCGGGTTGATCATTACTGTTTAGGATAGTTAATTCTAAGTTAACTGTTCTTGCATTTTCAAAATTAAATCCTGAAGGAATCTTCATTTGTGTGGCAAAATCCGGATTCGGATTAATTACCGGTTTAACAGCCGAAACATTGTCTTTCTTACATGCAAAAATAATAAGCAATAAGCATAAAATAGTTATGCGATTCATGAATTTTCGAATAAAGGTTTCTGCAAATTAAATACTATTAATCCGATTACCAAATATTTGAAAGACCAATAAGACATTACCTCAAAGATTAAAAAAAAAACTGCCAATATCATAAAATTCTGAATAGGCATTCACTTTGCCAAATTGTATTATTAAACACAATTCATATGCTACTTTTAATGTTCGAGAGTTGAAGTAATTGTTTTAGTTTTGTTTTAATGAATTTCAACTTAAACTTTATTATTCCGGCTCTTCAATATCCTGTTTCTATAAATGATAGTGTTCTGTTATTTGGTTCCTGTTTTGCAGAAAATATTTATGAGAAATTAAAACAATATAAATTTGATGTTATCTGTAATACCAATGGTATTTTATTTAATCCGTTAAGCATAGCAAATGCCCTCCATAGTTATTGTGACGAAGGATTTAGCTATGATCCATTATTATTTGAACAGGATGATATCTGGTATTCATGGTGGCACCATGGAAGTTTTAATGGTTCAACAAAAAATGATTTGCTGAAACAGATTAATATGTCGCATGAGGTTGCACAACAAAAATTAAAAAAGGCACAATGGCTTTTCATAACCTGGGGATCGGCTTATGTATATGAGCATAACTCCAATAATTTGCTGGTAGCCAATTGCCATAAAGTTCCCGCGCACCAGTTTACCAAAAGATTATTAAACGTTTCCGAAATTAAAAACAGTTATCAAAAACTTTTTGAAACCCTGCACCGGTTCAACCCAAACCTGAAAATATTAATGAGTATAAGTCCTGTTAGGTACATACGCGATGGTTTGCATGAAAACAATTTAAGTAAAGCCACCTTAATGCTTGCTTTAAAACAACTAATGGATCAGGATAAAAACATTTCCTATTTTCCTGCTTATGAAATTGTAAACGATGAATTAAGAGACTATCGTTTCTTTAAACAGGATTGGGTTCACCCAAATTCATTAGCTATAAGTTATGTATGGCAACGTTTTGCAGAAACATGTCTGGATCAGTTTACAAATGATTTTTTAAAACAGTTCGATCCCATTTTACAGGCTATCCAACACCGCCCATTAAATGCCGGCAGTAGTGCACATATACAATTTAAAAAAGTTATTCTGCAAAAAATAAAGAACCTGCAAGAGCGTTATCCCTTTATTAATGTAGAAAAGGAAACAGCCCTTTTTACTCCGCATTAATCTTCATCGTCTACAATACCAAATGGACCGGCTTCCAGCCCTTCACCCATAGATAATCCAATCAGTACTTTGGCCTCGCCAGCTTCCAGCACAAGGGCTTCGGTTGTGTACATACCGGGTTCATCCTCATCTAATAAAACTGCCGTAAGTGGCCTTCCAATTAAACCCCTCCACAGTAAAGTATCCGAAAAATCTTTGGTAACATATTTTATTTTGCCATTAAATTCTTTAACCACAGCTGCGTTTAAAGCTGGTATATTTACCATTAATAAAGGCAATATACACTCTTGCTCATCTGGCCGGTGCAGTACCACTTTAGTGCCATCGGTAAACTGAAGTTCCATATAATCAATAAAGTGCATTATCCCATTGGTGTCAGCATTATTTACCCATTGGTGGTAATAAACCATTTGAAGCAATTTGCCCTCCATTCCTTGTAATAATAATAACTCCTCTTTTGTATATACCATAATATGTTTGTGTAATTATATTTAATTACAAATTAGTTAACAAAGAAAATAAAAAGTACCCATACAAAATTGAATAAGATGTAAATCAAAGGTAGATTTTTAGTTAGTGAGAGAAAAAGTACAGACAAAACAAAATTTAATTTGTAAGTTGTTATAAATGTGGTTATGCGGTGCGGTAATTTATAAGGAGTTTTTTATAGTAGTTTTGGATTGGTAATATTTACAATAATCACGTAGCCCGCATTGTTCACATTTCGGATTTCTGGCTACGCAAATATAGCGGCCATGTAATATTAACCAGTGATGTGCCGTTGAAATATATTTACTGGGAATATTTTTTATCAATTGCATTTCTGTTGCCAGTGGAGTTTTAGCATTAACAGTTAAACCCAATCGTGCACTAACCCTGAATACATGAGTATCAACAGCCATAGCGGGTTGGTTGTAAACAACGCTTACCATTACATTTGCCGTTTTTCTGCCTACACCCGGAAGTTTTATCAGATCGTTAATGTTGTCTGGAACCTTACCATTAAAATCCGCAACCAGCATGGCAGCCATTCCTAATAAATGTTTGGTTTTATTATTGGGATAACTGATACTTCTGATATAAGGAAATAAAGTTTCAAAATCTGTATTTGCTAACTTATCTGGCGTTGAAAAATTTTTAAACAATTCCGGCGTTACCATATTAATCCGCTTATCGGTGCATTGAGCTGATAAAATAACTGCCATCAGCAACTGAAATGGATTATTATAAACCAATTCTGTTTCGGCAAAAGGAGTGTGCTTAATAAAATAATTTATAACTGCTTCGTATCTTTCCTTCTTATTCATTTGGGTTACCAATATACTTATTTTACTGTTTTATAAACAAAAAAATGTGCTGCGGTTTATGTGTACACTTAAACACTACATTACCTACCTTTGCCAGATGAGAATAATATTTTTTTTAACAATCCTGTTTTTTATACCCGCAGTAAATGCGCAAGACACGCCCGAATATAAAAAGGTAAACCCAGAAGTTAAACGTTTTGTTTTTCAGCCAAACACCATCATTACAAAACGAATTTACGACAGTATTTATTTTGATCTAAGTTATGACAAAGGAAAGAAATGGGTGTTTATGTATTCATATAAAGCTAAAGATTACGAGATGATCGCCGATGATGAATATTTTGAAAGTATCATTTTTGAAATTGACCCTCCAAAAGGGAATACTTTTAGCATTAAAACACCCCAGTTTTTAAACGCCAAAGTTATTTATAACCGTGGCTGCTTCTGTCCGGATGCAGGGCTTCGGCAGTTATATGAAGGAACTATTACAGGTCGTAAAAACGAAAAAAACATTTGGGTTGTATCCATTGATGTGCAGATAGAACCGCGACCTGGTAGAGAAGGTTTGGCTGTTAATAAAAAACTAAAAGGAAATTTTAAATCCGCTAAACTCATCAATTAAGATGTCGGTAATTATACGTTTTGCTACAGTTGAAGATACAGATCTTATACTCCGTTTTATTCATGGAATTGCGGCGTATGAAAAGCTAAGCCACCTGGTGGAAGCAACCCCTGAAAAAATAAAAAAACATTTGTTTGAAGAGAAAGCCGTATCTGAATGTTTGCTTGCATTTGAAGATGAAACAGCCATAGGATTTGCATTGTTCTTTCATAATTTTTCAACCTTTGTTTCTAAACCCGGCATATACCTGGAAGATCTTTTTATTGATCCGGCATACAGAGCAAAAGGTTATGGCAAAGCCCTTTTAATTTCATTGATAAAAATTGCAAAACAACGTGAATGTGGAAGGGTTGAGTGGAGTGTACTTAACTGGAATACTCCCGCGATAGAATTCTACGAAAGCTTAGGCGCTGTGCCTATGGAAGGCTGGACAGTTTACAGACTTGATGAAAAGAAAATAGCAGAATTATCTATTTAAAAAAAACCTTTTTTAATTGTATTCAGCACCTTTAGGCCAGATCCTACACAGGCAACTTTGTAAAGCCCTGTAGGCATTTTAATACATCAATATTACCAGTATAACATATAAATAACATCCTCATTAATCAATCTCAAAATAGTTCAGATCTTTATCAAATGAATCTTTGATATACAGGGTTGCTGCAAATGCCAGTAAGAGGCACACCATACCAACAATTAAGGCAGCCCATACAGGCCCATTACCAGCAGAAATTGCCGCAAAACTTAAGGTTATTGGCACAACAGCCCCTCTAACAAAGTTAGGCACAGTGTTGGTAACGGTTGAACGGATATTGGTACCGAATTGCTCTGAGGCAATTGTAACAAACAATGCCCAGTAACCCGTTGCAAAACCTAATAAAAAACACATGGTCTTATAATAGGAAATGCTCACATTTGTATTAAACAAATAGAACAAAAGTAAAAAAAATGAAAGTCCCAGATAAATAAGCACTACTTTTTTACGACTCTTTAAAAACTGGCTTAATAAGCCACTAAAAAGATCTCCGAGAGAAAGCCCAAGGTAAGCAAACATTACACTATCAGCCACATTAACTTTTTCAATTAAACCCATCGCTTCACCAAATCTATTAGATAGGTTCACCAAAACGCCAATAGTAAACCAGATAGGAAGCCCAATTAAAATGCAGGCGAGGTATTTTAAAAACAAATCAGAGCGCTTAAATAAAGTTAAGAAATCACCTCGTTTTATATTTGCATGTTCCACCAGATTTTTATACATACCGCTCTCATAAGCGCCTGCCCTTAGCAACAACAATGCAAGCCCCATACATCCACCAACAATATAAGTTGTTTGCCAGCCAAAATTCTTACCCACCAGGCTGGCTACTACTGCGCCTAATGCCCCAAAGGTTACAATAATCATAGTGCCATAACCACGCTTTTCCTTCTGCATGTTTTCAGCCACCAGTGTAATGCCGGCACCTAACTCCCCCGCAAGGCCAACTCCTGCAATAAACCGGGTTACTGCATATTGATTTATATTTGTAACAAATGCATTGGCAATATTAGCAATTGAATATAAAAAAATAGACCCAAACAACACAGATATCCGTCCCTTTTTATCACCCATTATGCCCCAAAGCACACCCCCAATTAACATGCCCGTCATTTGCAGGTTAAATAAAAATATTTCTTTTTCTTTTAGCAGGCCACCTGTAAAGCCTAAAGCCTGTAAACTCTCATTCTTAACCACGTTAAAGACAATGAGGTCGTAGATATCTACAAAATAACCTAATGACGCAACAATGATGAGTAAATTGACCCGCTGTTTTAAATCCATACACTTATATAAGAAATGGCAAAATAGCAAAAGTTATCAAAAATTCATTTTATACTCGATTTAGTAAATTTAGAAAAAGGGTGATCCTATTGCCGGCTATTTCTAAAAATACAATTTATCAGACTTCCTTTTTTATTTTAGTAGTCACGTTTAAAGCACTTATTTTCTTTTTGATGACATTCTTATCAGTTTCTGATTTTGCCAATAACAATGCACGTTCAAAATATTGATTGGCAATATGGCAATCTATGTTTATATGAAGTTCGCCAAGTAATGTGTAATAGAAATGGTTTGTATTAAGATTTAATTTTAAAGCTTCCATAATTGCTACTTCTACCCCATTTGCTTTATAAAGTGCATAAGTCCGGTTCAATGCCGCTATTTGAGAATATTCAATTTGCAAAAGTTGATTATAAAGTTGCAAAATGTTTTCCCATTTTTCGGCAGTATCATCCTTATGGGTATGCCAGTATCCTATAGCAGCTTCCAAATGGTATCTGGTAAGTATATTTCCTTTTGCAGATTGATTTAAAAAATATGCTCCTTTTGTAATTAATTCTTTATTCCATAAATCGGTATTCTGCTCATTGTATAAAATTATTTCACCCAATTCATTTGTTCGCGCATCAAACCGTGAAGCATGAAAACACATTAAAGAAAGTAAAGCATTAACAACAGGTTTATCGGTCGCAACGTTTTCAATTAAAAGGTAAGTAAGCCGGATAGCTTCAAGGCAAAGATCTTTGCGAATAACACTATTTTGATGGGTTGAATAATATCCTTCGCTAAACAAAAGATACAAGGTAGATAATACCGTTTCTAGTCGCAGACTAATTTCAGAATGCCTTGGCATTTCAATTTTAATTTTCTCTTCTCTTAGTTTTTCTTTTGCCCTAAATAATCTTTTATTAATGGTTTCTTTATTGGTAAGAAAAGCATCCGCTATCTCATTTATTCCAAAGCCACACAGAATACGAAGAGATAAGCCTATTTGTGCTTCAGGTGGAATAACCGGATTGCAAATGGCAAACATCATCTGTAACTGACTATCAATAATATTACGGTTTGATAAATCTATTTCGGTGAGTGTAAATTCTGATGAAGATGACTTCAACTCAGAAGTAACTTTATCATCGTAAACCTTTTTCCTGTGTAAATTATTAAGTGCCTTATTTTTAGCAACACTGTATAACCAAGCCGTTGGATTTTGCGGAATGCCCTTAAGTCCCCATGTTTCAGATGCCGAAAGAAAGGTATCGCTTACAATATCTTCTGCTATTTCTATATGCTCAAAACCAAATAACTTACAGAGTACAGAAATAATTTTCCTGTACTCTGTTCTAAATAAATGTGGTATTAATAGTTGCTGGTTTTCCATAAAAAAGCCGGTTACAAATGGCTTTTAGTTTTAAATATTACATAGCAACAACCATCCGTATTTCAACGTTGCCACCATCATTTAAAATTGGACAATTTTTGGCAAGTTCAGCGGCTTCATCCAGCGTTTCTGCCTTCACCAAAATGTAACCGCCAATGGCTTCTTTCATTTCCACATACGGTCCGTTAGTAACAATATTTTTGGGCTTTACCACTTTACCTTCTGATCCAAGCCGGTTACCTGAACTGGCTAGTTTATTCTGAGCAGCAATGCTTCCCATCCAATCCTGCCACGGTTTCATCATAGCCTGCATTTGTTCAGGCGAAGGTTGAGTTTCTTCAGGAGTTACATCTCTGCGAAACAATAATAAAAATTCTTTCATTTGGTTTTTTATTTATTGGTTAATAATTTCGAATACACGCTAATAACAAGTGACACTTTCAAAACTGGACAAAAATTAGATATTACATTTTTATTTTGTTTAATAAAAGCGTACCTGTTTTTATTAATTACAAAATAGTTAAACTTTATAATTTACTTAAAGAAAAGAGGGTTTATTTTATAATTTGTTCTTTAATTAATCCATTCAAAATATTTTCAATAATAGTCAGATTTATTAATAACCAACCTGGATTTATCCATCCTTAAATCTCCTTATCTTTTATATCAATTACTGATTTTCAAAAATTTAAGTAAATATTAAGAGTGTTTTTGTAAATTTTACTTTAACGTTGAATAGAGAATTTCAACATATTTTAGAGCCTTTAAGCAGAGAAAAATATTGCTGTACACAAGAATTGTGATACAACTTATATAGTGTATAAGTTAAATGGGGGGATCTTCTTATGAAAACGGTCTGTAATGATACCGAAACAGTTCTGAAATTGTTAATTCACATTAGCAATTTAACCTCTAACCCAAGTTGGTATTTTTTGATCCTTTGGCTCATTAAATACTACAACCGAAACGGTCTCATAAGAAATTTTGAGATCGTTTTTTTTATTATAATCCACTAGCCCTGGTTATTAGTTTTTTCAGGGTAAAATATTTCTTATAAATTTAACTGCTTTACTCCATAATCTTTGCTATTTCTTTAACAGGAGCACTGCCAAAACTTAAGAACTTTTCATGAAAGGCTTTTTGGTCAAAATCACCTTTTTGTTTTAAACGTTCCCGAAGTTCATATATTTCTGTATAACCAGAAAAATAACTACATAACTGTACTTGTGTTAAACTCACTCTTCGCCATTTTCCGTTAGCTTCTGTCTGTTGTTGAAATGCTTCTTTGGTAAGTAGTAAATTTGCTTTTTCCTGATCCCAGTTAAGCACATGAACACTATAATCAAGGATCGTATTACAAACAGAACGTAAATGCCATTTACAATACATTAATTGCATCTCAGGTTCATTGTTCCCATATCCATTTTCCAGCATCATACGTTCACTATAAACGGCCCAGCCCTCCACCATTGCTCCGTTACTAAATAACGTTTTAATAAGTGAAGGAGATTGATTTGCATATATCAATTGAACATAATGTCCGGGTATCGCTTCATGTATATTCAAAATTTGCAGTGCATAAAAATTGTATTCCCGCAAGTAACTCTCCGCTTCACCCGAACTCATTTTTTCTAGTGTACTTACATTATAAAAGGTCTCAGCTTCTTTGTCGTATGGCCCGGGTGCACTAATACTCGCACCTGCAACTCCATCCATGTATGCCGGAGTTTTGCGTACCATTAATGGCTTATCCGGATCAAGATAAATAAGGTTTTTTTCTTTAACAAAATTGCTTAACTGAGAAATTTGTGCCGTTATACGCTGTAAAAATAAATCGCGTGAAACATGTTTGAGTGAAATTTTCTGAATAAGTTGCCGTATGGCTTTTAAGGAATCTTTCGGTTGCGCTTCTTTAAAATATTTTGGCCATAGTTGCGTTGTTATGGCAGTCATTTTTGTATGCATTTCATCTTTTCTTTTCAAAGCTTTCAGATAAATTTCTTTAGCACTTTCATTTGATTGAATATCCAGTTCAAATTTCCTATCATACAAAGCTTTACCTATTCTGAAATTTTTACCTTTGTTTTTTTGTTTTGATTGCACGTCTTTTAAAAACAGTATGTAATTTTGAATTGCTTCCACTGCATTTACTTCAATATATAAATTAAGGTCGAAACCCGCCGTATAACTTACCTGCTCTAACCTACTCATTTCACTATAGAAATCTCCTTTAAGATAAGCTATCGTACCTTCATTTTGTTCTATTGCAATTTTTATATGTTCTAGTGTTGGGTTAACAATATTATCCATTGCTTGTTCGTAATATTCGCGGATCAACCATATTCTTTTCATCAGACAGGTATGTTTTTCTGTAGGTTTCAGGTTATGCGCCTGTAATATTTCGGCCAGTGCTGAACCAATATTATAAACCGAAGGATCCCATTGCCAGGCTTTAAATGTATCCTGATAAAACAATTGAGATGTTAACGCATTATACATAATGGTTTTATCAAGTTGATCTGAAGCATCCAATTTTTCGGAATCAAACTTATGAAGACTATCTAAATAAGTATGACAAAAAATTCTATACTGTTTCCGGAAATTTTCACTGTAAGCTGGCAAAAGCGAATCATAATTATGAAACCCTGCACTTGTGGCTATCATAGGGTTTTGTTTCCAGTAGGCCAATATAAACCGATTTTTAAAATGAGCAAATGAAACATCTTTATTTAAATGCTGGTTTTTAAATCCAAGGCATAAAATAATTATACAAAGTCCTGCTAGTTTTTTCATACCTCTATCAATTTATATTTCCGCATACTTTATATACTGTTTTCTATAATTTTTCTTTACAAATATAACTGCATCATATTAATGATCTTAGCATGCTCAGAATTATGCAAATAAAATATTTCATGCGTTAAGTTAGTGTCTTATTGAATAAAAAAACCAATATGTATTTAAAGTAAAAAGGCCTCCATACGGAAGCCTTTTCAAGGATTGTAATTAAATATTTATTCTTTGATGAGTTTAAATTGTGTGCTTCCATTATGGTGATGAATTACACCCGTATAAAAACCTGGCGTAAACGTAATAGCATTAACAAATAGTGTATTTGTTCCACTAATAGGTTCAGTATGGATTAACTTCCCCTGCATATCAAAAATTTGAATACTCACGGCTCCCTTAATTGTTTCCGGTATTTGTATATTAAAGGAAGCCGATGATGGATTAGGATAAACATAAAACTGCGTGTTGTGTACTTCCTGCTGCAAACCTGTTACCAGGGTGCCAGACACAAAACCATTCAGAGTGGCTTCCACAATAGAAGATTTTGAACCATTATCTATTCTTCCGGCCGGGTTAATTAATAAACCGCCAACATGCAAATTATTCATTTTATAACCCTGATCGAGGATTACACTAAAATTATGTGTAAATGAATCGCCTGCGTTTATTGCTAAGGGAAAAGAATTTGGTAAACCATTAAAGTTTGGATAAATAATTCTTCCAACATGATTGTAAACTATTTGAGATGCCGGAACAGGGTTTGGTAATAACTCAAAACCGCCCATTACGCCCTGTCCCCCTCCTGCATAATTATTTGCCTGAGCAAAGTTTTGAGCAGAACCGGATACACTATCCTCTAACAATACAAAAGCAATTTTATAAGCACCAGTTACAGTTGCATTAAATTTAGTAGTTAAACTAACTTTTAATTCTTTTGTGCCTGCATTATAAACAGCACCGTTACGAATATTTCCCGCTGCAGGAACTAAAATTCTTTCCAGAAAATCTGCCTCTATTGCCTGTGGATCAATATCAGGGCCTCTATCTACTACAACACTTGGATATCCACTACTTATTGATCCCAGACCTTTATCATAGTTTTGATTTGTCATCGGATCTGCGTTATGTACTGCTATACCCATTATTAATCCATTGTATTTATCATCCATGTTTTTTAACCATACAGTTCCTCTCGGGCACCAGGGGCACCAGGTACCTGTAGACTCTTCCGCTACCACCATTTTGCCCGGTGCCGGACTTACAGTATTTAGTGTGAGCGTTTTCAAATTGTCTGCAAGGTTATTATCTGCACCACCGTTAACAGTGGTTACATTTGCTAAAATATTATTGCTGCCACCAATAAGGGTTACAGGGTTATTCATAACTATAGTATAGGTGCTTAATGAACCAATATTAATACCTGTTAAAGTTTTGGTTTGTGTTGAACCGTTATAAGTTAATTCTACTGTGGCCGAGGTTATAGCTGTAGTTCCCAGATTTCTGATTTCTACAGATGGAGTGATTACCTGAGTGGCTAGTTTACCGGTTACTTTATCAATAAAAGTTAAAGCTGCATTTAATACCGGCAATATATAAGGGGTATAGGTATAACTTACATCATCTACATAATATGAACTACCTTTTGTTGGATAAAAATCCATTGCGGCAACCTGACGGTATGAATTTTGAAAAACACCTTTTGAAACACCATCAATTTTAAAATCCCAGGTATTGGTGCTTAAATCTATGTTAAATTCTACTTTCATCCAGGCATTTTGGGTGTAAGAACCGGTTAAAAGTGTACCTGACGTTGTATTAACAAGTTTAAATTTACCAATCGAATCAAAGTTAACATCAATGCTCCAACCTTTACCCAATAAAGTTTGTTCCTGTAAATTAAAATAGCCTTTTTTAAAATTATCAACAAACATCCACATACTTATATTAAATGTTCCGGTACTATAATTACTTCCAAATGGAAGTACCACATCAACCGGTCCTCCGGCGGAAATTGTTGAAGTAAAATACAATGAATTACTGCCACTTTTAGCTTTTGCATCTGAAATCTTAATATCATCTGCACCGCCGGGATGATTGCCCCAGGTTTTCCAGATACTGCTGCTTGTTCCTAAGTATGCACCCGCGGTATATGTGTCAAAATTATCAGTAAAACTCTGTCCTGACAAATTTTGCAAAATGATTGAAGCCATTAGGATGGTTAAGTAAATTTTTTTCATAAGTTTAATTAAAAGTATAAAATCGAAGTTACACTAATTATTTAAAAAGCAAAACCATCTTACAGGTCATTTGTTGACTGTAATATTCGGTCTTATAACACACGCTTTTTTTTTAAAAGTATATTCCACATCCATGAACAATACAATTTATGATTACCGGGTAAGGGACCTTTCAGGTAATGAAGTATCTTTAAAAGATTATGAAGGTAAAGTTATCCTAATTGTAAATACGGCAAGCGAATGCGGGTTTAATAACCAATTCAAAGAACTTGAAGAACTTTACCAAACGTATAAAAACAGATCCTTTATCATATTAGCTTTTCCGAGTAATGATTTTGGCGAACAAGAGCCATTAATGGGAAATAATATACAGCTTTTCTGCACTGTTAAATACAAAACTACCTTTCCAATATTTGATAAAATAAAAGTGAAAGGCAGAGATGCAAACCCGCTTTATTATTTTTTAAGTAACAAAGCATGCAATGGCAAAATAGATATTGCTCCTAAATGGAATTTTCACAAATATTTGATTAATGCACATGGAATGGTAGAAGATTATTTTCTTCCCACCACCAGCCCGATGAACCATAGAATCAGAAAAGAAATTGAAGAATTATTGGAATAATAGTTTATTGCGTGCGGCTTTTAACTGTTTCAGTATTTTAAAATAAAACCCAAGTTTTTTTAATGGTAATTTCTGACCCGAAAGTAATTCGCTTTTAAAATTATAAGAGCAGTATTACAACAGGTAAAGGAACAGGGATCAGTACTTTATTTACAGGTAATTAAACACCGGTAATTATTTTTTATTTCTAATTGTAGCTTTAATACAAAGCAGAATATTTTTAAGCATTACAACTTAAAATACACCATGGTAACACCATCACCACCTAATTCAATGTGTTCATCAGAATAACTTGCAATAAGATTGCTGGTTTTTAAATATTCCCGTACCAGTTTTCTCAATATCCCATAACCCTTACCATGTACAATGCGTACTTGTTTGGTCCCTAATAAAAATGCATCATCCAAATATTCTTTCAACTGCTTCATGGCATCATCACCCCGTGTGCCAATTATATTCAGTTCAGTTTTAAAATGCTGCATTTTTTCATTGATGTCAATTCCTTTAGGTGTATTATATGCTGGTTTAGCTTTAGCAGGAGGTTTAACAACTTCCAGTTTTTCTACAGATACTGTTGTACGCAGATCACCAAATGCAACCACAGCTTTGTTTTTGTGCAATTTCAACACCTGGCCTATGGCCGTTTGGCCACCAACCATAACAAAAGCACCCACTTCAAGCCGGCCATTAAAAACTTCTTCTTTTGCAGGTTTCCTAAAAGGTATTTCTTCAATTTCAGAAACTTCAACAAAAGTTTTTAGTTCGCTAATCTGAGTTTTAATTTCTGTGCGTGCTTTACGTTGCACTTCACTGTCGGCCTGTTTTTCTTTAATCTCCCTGATAGTGGCTTCCACTTTACTATTAGCTTCACTAACGATGGATAATGCCTCTAATTTGGCTTGTTTTATTATTGCCCGCTTACCGTTTATAAGTTCTTCATTTAATTTTTCATACTGTTCCAGTAATTTCTGCGTTTTTGTTTCTTTTTCTGAAAACCGTATCTGTAAGTCATATACCTGTTTTTTCTCTTTTTCTAATTCCACCAGCAAATCATCAACTTTACGTTGCTTATCGCCAACCTTATTTTTCGCATAGTTAATGATATGTTGGCTCAGACCAGATTTTCCAGCAAGCTCAAATGCATAACTGCTTCCCGGTTTACCTAGCTGCAATACATATAAAGGTTGCATTTTTTCGTGATCAAACAACATGCTGGCATTGATTAAACCTTTGGTGATTGCTGCAAAATTCTTTAAATTACTAAAGTGTGTGGTTACAATTCCGTGTGCATGCTTTTGCGTTAGGTGTTGAAGGATTGCTTCCGCTAACGGACCACCAAACTGAGGGTCTGTTCCGGTTCCAAACTCATCGATTAAAAACAAGGTTTTCCCATCGGCGAAATCACAAAAACTTTTCATGCTTAACAAGTGTGAACTATAAGTACTCAGGTCATTTTCAATACTTTGTTCATCCCCTATATCAACCATAATTTCCTTGTACATACCTATTTCACTATGGCTATCGCAAGAGATTAGGAAACCGCATTGCAACATATATTGTAATAATCCAACAGTTTTTAAACATACAGATTTACCGCCCGCATTAGGCCCTGATATAACTACAATATGTTTTTCTTTATTCAACTCTATACTTAAGGGAATAGTTGTTTGTTTTGCCTTATCATGACTTAAACGAAGCAAAGGGTGATAAGCATTATACATTACCAATCCGGGATGTTTTGATAGAATGGGCAGATCCGCATTCATATCAATTGCAACAAGAGCCTTAGCTCTTATAAAATCGAACAAACCAAGCCGTTGCAGGTTCCGCTCAATTTCAGGAATTTCCGGCCGTATTTGATCCGTAATTTCCAGCAGAATCCGCTCCCTTTCGCGGCGGTAAGCTATTTGTAATTCCCGCAATACATTGTTCATATCAAAACACTCAGCAGGTTCTATAAAAACGGTTTGACCCGTATTAGATTCATCATGTACAAAGCCATTGATATGACGTTTGTGTTCAGCCAAAACAGGCAATACCAGCCTGCCATCCCTTATGGATACACCGATATTATCAGCCAGGTAACCCAGATCCATACTTTTATCAAAAATGCGTTGTATACGCTTGCGGATCTCTGTTTCTTTTTCATTAATCTTACCGCTGATTTTTGCCAGTTCAGGTGAGGCATTTGGCTTTAAAAAACCCTGCTGATCCAGAATTCTATCAACCCTGCGAATGATCAGGTCATTATAAATTAATCCTTCCAGTAAAGATTCCAGTTGGGGATACTTACCATTTCTGTCACGCAAAAAACGTACAATGTGCAAAAAGGTTTGCATGGCAAGTCTGATTTGATGTAACTCTTGTTCCAATAGCCACAATTCTTGAATTTTGGCTTTATTTAACCAAGGCCCTATATCACAATAATTTTCATTAGGAAAAGGTGTTTCTTCTAACAGCAGGGTCTTAAATTCCTTACTTTGCTGCAACATTTTTTCAACCAGCTCAAATCTATTCATGAATCGGATTCTATCAATATATTGCTGCCCCATAGGTGAAAGGCAGCGGGCAGAAAGTAATTCTTTAACCTGGTCGAAACCCAGCTTATGTTCTATATTCTTAGGAAATGGCACTTTATTTTATATTATTTATTCTACAAAAGTAAGCTAATTTTTTTTGCACCGGCAACTCCCTGGTAATTGATATCTGCCAAACTTGCCATCATACCAAACAAGTAGTGAAGGAAGGCAATTTTGCTTATCTTGCACCAAATTATTTACATGCTAAATTTTGAAGAGTTAAACCTGAGCATTGCATTACTCAATGCTTTGGAGGATTTGGAATACATACATCCAACACCTATACAAGAAAAATCATTTCCCGTAATTATGTCGGGAAGGGATGTAATTGGAATTGCACAAACAGGAACAGGAAAAACATTTGCCTATTTATTACCTATCTTAAGACAGTATTCCTATTCAAAAATAAAAAATCCCCGTGCCTTAATTTTGGTTCCTACACGGGAACTTGTAACGCAGGTTTGCCAGGAAATAGAAAAGCTTAGTAAATATATTAATTTTCGTTATACAGGTATTTATGGCGGAGCCAATATTAACCCACAAAAACAAGCAGTATTTAACGGGCTTGATCTTTTAGTAGCAACGCCGGGCCGTTTAATTGACCTTGCCGCAACCGGTGCTTTAAGTTTAAAATCGGTTCAGCACTTAGTAATTGATGAAGTAGATGAAATGCTAGGCCATGGCTTCCGTTCACAGCTCACTACTATCCTTGACCTGATGCCTGCTAAGAGACAGAACATTTTATTTTCTGCCACCATAACAGCAGAAGTTGAAATGCTCATTTCCACTTTTTTTATAAACCCTCAAAAAGTAGAGATAGCTGCGCATGGTACTCCCTTAGATAAAATTCTTCAGAGTGGCTATCAGGTTCCAAATTATCATACAAAAGTAAACCTGCTTAACCATTTACTGGAAAGTGATAAGAGTTTAAGCAAGGTAATGGTTTTTGTATCTACTAAAAAATTAGCGGAACGTTTATATGAGCAGATACATACAAATTTTAACGACGGTGTAGCCTTAATTCATTCAGGCAAAACACAGAGCAACAGGTTTGCCACACTGGCCCGGTTTCAGGAAGGCAATCACCGTATTTTAATAGCCACAGACATTGCAGCCAGAGGCTTGGATATTGCTGATGTAACGCATGTAATAAACTTCGATACCCCCACCACACCGGGAGATTATCTGCACCGCATAGGGCGTACAGGCAGAGCGGGAAAAAATGGTACTGCAATTACTTTTAGCAATGATCCGGAGCAATTACTTTTAACCGCTATTGAAGTGTTAATGAAGAGAGGCATAGATATAATTCCATTGCCTGAGGAAATAGAAATATCACTAATTTTTGTTGAGGAAGAATTACCAGCCGTTTTAATAAAAAATCATGATAAAAACCGTAAAGTTAAAACCGCTAAAGCTTTGGTACATGATAAAAAAGTTAAAAACAAAAAACAACACCTGGGAGGGCCGCGCAAAAGAAAACCACATAAAACAAAACCACGAAACCGTGCAGTTGAAAAGAACAGAGCAAGGAAGAAGTAAGTTAAGTTTTTTAAAAGAATTGCGCTAAATTAAAATTGAAATCTATCCTACTTAAATTGCAATTACCCGGGATACAATTTCCTGATAAGCGTTAATCGATTATCTTTTGTAATATTAAAACCGGCAACCCTGATTCCAAAACCATCTTCTGTGAATTGCTACCCATGAATAAATTATCTACCCAGGTATGAGAACCGCGGTACATAATTAAAAGTTGCGTATTATTATAATTGATGTGCTTTCTTAAATTTTCTGCCAGGTTTAATTGCAGATTCCCTTTTTTAATGCTGAGGGTAATGTTTTTATAAGAGAGTGAAAGAATATAAGTTTCCGCATCCATCATCAGCTTTTCACTTTCAGGGCCCGCGTAATCAAAATAGATAACTTCCAATACGGCATGGAATACTTCTGCAAAAGGAATCAATACAGCCAGTTCATCATTTAATTCCTGGAGGTCTGAAGCATAAATTAAATGATAGACAGGTGCAAATTTATAGGTACCCGGTATAGCAATAACCGGAAATATTGCGTTACTGATTAGTTTAGCGGTAGTACTTCCTAAAAAAACTTTTCTGAACCCACTTGCTCCGTGAGTTCCCATGATAACCAGGTCACAATTAGATTTTTCAAATGCTTCCTTAATACCTGTTGTGATTTGTGTTTGCATATCTACCAATGCCTTAACCTGAACTTTAACCGGATTAAGACCCAAACCGGAAATAAAATTAGTATAAGTATCTAATAACATTTGCTGCTCTTCATCCTCATCCAGATAATAACTTTCGAAAGGCATTTCTGTAACAGGTACTATTGCAGGCATAGCATGGTAAAGTACCAGATTACTATTGGTGTACAATGCAAACTGATAAGCATAATGCAATGCATTTTTAGCTTCAGGAGAGTAATCTGTTGGTACCAGAATAGACAGCATAACTGTATGTTTCTTAATTTCTTCTAATCCAAAATTAAAAGATTTTAATGTAAAAACCAAGTGCCCTGAGTTGTTAGCCCAACAAAGTAGTTAATAACATGTTCTTTGCTTAAGTAATTTAAAAAAAGTTAAGGCAATATTTAAGAAAAAAAGTAGGGTGCATTTTCATTATAATTCTTTATTTATTCATGACTGATGAATTCATTTTTTATTGAATTTTTAAATTATTTAAACATTAATTTTACTACATAGCTTCACA
The DNA here is from genome assembly GCA_014376805.1 of Bacteroidia bacterium. GTDB lineage: Bacteria > Bacteroidota > Bacteroidia > UKL13-3 > UKL13-3 > B1. Next base: position 7,065 of record JACMQU010000084.1, on the reverse strand, counting down.
TCATAAATTGCTATAATAATAAATTATTTTCTACCTGTTCCTTTTCATAGGCTTCATCTATTAAAAGTTGTTTACTATCTGCTGCGGCTGTTGCCAGCTCATCGCAACGCTCATTCATGGCGTGGCCGTTATGTCCCTTGATCCAGTTAAATTTAATTGTATGTAACTTATAGAGTTCAAGAAACCGGCGCCATAAGTCTGGATTTTTTTTGTCTTTAAATCCTTTTTGAACCCAATTGAATACCCATTTTTTTTCAACTGATTCACAAACATATTTGCTATCTGTGTAAATATTTATATCCTGGTTGTGTAATTTCATTGCTTCCAGTCCCTTAATAACAGCCATTAGTTCCATCCTGTTATTTGTTGTTAGCCTATAGCCGGCACTTAATTCTTTTTTATGAGATCCACTCACCAATACAACGCCATAGCCGCCTCTGCCAGGGTTACCCCGTGCAGCACCATCGGTATAAATACTTATTTTCACTTTGCAAATGAACACATTTCAAAACAAAAATTACTTACGGGTTTTAAACTCTTTTAAATTGAACGCTATCAACATTATTAATTTAATTAAAAATTAAATATGAACCTATTTCAAAACACCTGTTTATTACACAATTGTATAACATTAAATATTACGGTTGTTTAAATGCTAAACTCCTGCTTCTTTTGCAACACCTAAAAAGGTCTTATGATTCAATTCTTTAAAAGCAGTTATAACAAACTTATTGAAGTTGAATCCATTGAAAAAGATGGATGGATCAATGTGGTTAGCCCTACCTTACAAGAAATAGAAATGCTTTCGGGGCAACTGCTGGTGCCACCCGAAGTATTCAGCGACCCTTTAGATCCCGATGAAAATTCTCGTGTTGAAAGCCATAAAAATGCACTGTTAATTGTATGCAGGATCCCTTGCGAAAATGGATACGAATCACATCTGCCCTATTCTACTGTTGCCCTGGGTATTTTATTAAAGCGCGATCTGATTGTAACCGTTTGCAGCAGACCAACTGAAGTTATACAATTATTTAAAGAGGGTAAGGTAAAACATTTTTTTACCGCTAACCGCGAACGCTTTGTTATGCAAATCTTCTACCGTTCTTCTCTCCTTTTTTTAAAATACCTCAAATATATAAATAACAAAGCCGATGAGATTGAAATGATGCTGCACAGAAGTACCCGTAACCGCGAGTTATTGGATTTATTAAAACTTGAAAAAAGTCTTGTCTTCTTTAGCACCTCCTTAAAATCTAATGAACTGATGATGCAACGTTTGCAGCGTAATCACCTGTACGAACTAACAAAAGAAACAGAACGCGAACTGATAGAAGATGTAAGTATTGAAACCAGTCAGGCTATTGAAATGGCAAAAATCTACAGTAATATTTTAGGAAATATGATGGGTGCGCACTCTTCAATTATTTCAAATAATTTAAACATCACCATTAGATATTTAACAACCGTAACCATTATTTTAACGTTGCCTATTATGGTTGCCAGTATTTATGGAATGAATGTGCCTTTACCCTTCCAAAACAACCCACATGCATTCTGGATTGTTACCATGATTGCTTTACTGCTCTCTTTGTTAGGGGTGTTTTTTTTCAGAAAGAAAAATTTGTTCTAGATTTTTCTTACCTGTTTAATAGCAAGTTTATCAACTATAAGCCTTACCGGAAAATAACAAAAAATTAATAGGTAATTTCTTCCAGTTCCAGAGCTTTGTCTAGTTCAATCCAGATTAGAGTAAGTTTATAAGTGGTATAGCATAATACTACGCGCTTGTTAATACCTTTATCATTAAATTCCTGTAACGCAGCAATCTTATATTTTTTGCCGCCCATAACGCAGGGTAAACGTTTGGCATCAATACTTGAATCATCAAAAAAAGTTTTTAATAAGCCATCCCCTGTAGCCATGTTCACCTGCTTTTTATTATAAGGTTTGGTTCGTGCATAAATATCAATAGCCGTAAATTCTTTTACCCCTTTTTTGCATTGGTTAATGGTAAGGTATTTGCCTACCTCCAGTTTTTTTTCAATAAGATCCTGTCCATTTGTATGCAACAACAAAATAGAAAGTGTAAGAGTTAAGATTAGTTTCATGGTAACAGTTGATTATCTCTGTATAATTCTGACTTAATTAAAGTTCCGTCTATTGAATAATATTTCCAGCAACTATCTTTCTCATTCCGGCTATAAAAACCCGTACTGGCTAATTTTCCATCCCGGTAATAACTAAGGTAAGGGCCATCCTTTATAGTTACCGTTTTATCAAATTTCTTTTTATTTGTTTTCACATCGGTTACAAAATGATATTCCAGTGCAAAATGGAAAACTTCATATACTTTTTTATAGCTGCTGTCATAATATGTTTTACCATAATCTTCCGGTTTTAATATTTGTGCATGTAACACGTTTATTGAACCGGTCCAAAATAAAAAGGAGATTACAAAAAAGCAAGGAGCATTCCATAATTTAAAACATACGTTTACTTTATGTAGGGAAAGGACTTGCTTTTTAAACACCTCTTCAATCATTTTCTAAAATTATTTATGCTTCGGTATTGTTCCCCGATTATTATTTATTGAAAAGCGCTTTTACCCCATTCCAGCATTTCTTCAGCTTTCCACAACTCAGGAAAAAACACCCTGATCTGAAATCGCGGAGGCAGGTACTTTTGCCAGTTAGTGCCTCCAGTGGCTGAAACATCATTTGGCTGCTTCTGTAAATACTTCACAGCCGACTTATAATGCATCAATGGCCAGTTAACATTTATATTCTGGTCAAGTAATTTTAGCTGCTCTATTAAAGCAGGATTTTGTTTTTCGCTTTCGGGCAAATGTTCATATAGGTAAGAGAGATTTTTTTCCTTATAATCTCTTGCCAGTTGAATAAGAGATTGGCCATATTTATATTCGAACTGGGTAAGCGTTAATGTTTTTATTCCTGAACTGAATTCTGTAGCACCCGCTTTCCAGTAAACAAATTCAAACATTTCTACCATATCAGAATCGATCGTAAATTTATCCCGGTAATTTTTATCAACCAGTCTTATAAAGTTTGTCGAACAAATTTCAATCATCCTGTATTGGGCAGACTGAAAGCCGCTGGCAGGCAGCAGGCTCATCCTGAATTTAAGAAACTGCTCCTTCTCCATCCCTTCCACCATAATTTCAAATGAGTTGGTAAGGTTTCTAAAATAGGAGTTGATCCGCTTCACTCTTGCTCCAAAAAAATCAGCAGTTAATGATCCTTTGCGTTCAGCCATTTGTTCTATTTCATGCAAACATAATTTAAAATAAAGCTCTGTTATCTGATGGTACATGATGAAGATAGATTCATCCTTGATATTCGTTTTAGGCTTTTGAAGGCTTAATAAAGTATCAACCATAATATAATCCCAGTAACTAGTGTATTCCTGGTAAACCAAGCCTTCCAGGTAAGCTTTAAAATCCTGGCTGTTTACTTCGTATTTTGTTTTAAGCTTAGCAATAAGATTTTTAACATCGTCATCAATTAGAATTTCATCCATACCGGTAGTTTTTAAAAAGGACTCACAAAATCTTTAAACGAAGATAACACTTTGTCTTTATCAGAAACAACCGGTGATGGTGTTCTCCACTCAATTGCCAGTTCAGTATCGTTCCATAACAAGCCACCTTCGCTTGCTTTATTATAGGTTTGGGTACATTTATATAAAAAAATGGTGTTATCGGCAAGTGTTTCAAAGCCATGAGCAAAGCCCGGGGGAATCCAGAACATTAGTTGGTTCTTATCCGAAAGTTCTATGCTAAAGTTACTTCCATAAGTAGGAGAGTTTTTTCTAATATCCACTACTACATCCATTACCGTTCCGTAAGCTACCCTAACCAGTTTGCCCTGCTCAAATGGAGGAGATTGAAAATGCAATCCACGTAAAGCACCCTTTTGTGATAGGGACTGATTGTCCTGTACAAAGTTTGCATCAATGCCAGCCTCTTTCATTTTATCCTCATTATAACTTTCAAAAAAATAACCCCTTATATCATTAAATATTTGTGGTTCAATTATTAAGAGACCTTCAATAAAAGTTTTTGTTATTTTCAAAATGTGTTTAAAATTTAGCAATTATAATACATCGGTCATTAGTTTTTCTCATCAAACTTAACATTCGTGGAAAAAGGCAGGTTTGTATAATGATAACTATGATTATTTTTGCCCTATGGAACCAGAAGTAAAAGTAAAAATAAAAAGATACCGACTAATAATAATTGTACAAGCTGCTGTAATTGTGCTTCTTCTCTTATTATTAGGATTTTTTATGTTCAACTATTCAAAAACTGATAAAAAATTATTAGTAAAAGAAGTTGAATTATTCCAAAGCGATTCTACAAAATTAGTTCTTGATAATTTATTAAAACAAACAGACCTTGAATTAACAGAGTATAAGGGGAAAAATGCAGAGCTTGATCAGTTTTTGCGAGAAAAAAACGACTCATTGCAGGAGTTTGCAGACAGAATTGAAGCCTTGTTACGTAAGGGAAAACTAACCCGTGAAGAACTGGCCAAAGCAAATGATGAATTGGATCAGCTTAGGTATTATAAACGCAAATACATTGGTCAGATAGATTCTTTAAATACTGTTATTGCTTTTATTACAACTGAAAATACTGTTTTGCGATCAGATATTAAAAACCAGAAACGAAAAAATGAAGACCTCACCATGGATAATGTGCGGTTGGGAACTAAGGTAGCGGTAGGTTCAAAATTAACTACCTCAAATCTTTTTATTACAGGTATAAAAATAAGAAGCAATGGTAAAGAAAAAGAAACGATTCGTGTTAGCCAGATTGATCAATTAAAAATTACTTTTTTTGTGGGTGAAAATTATGTTTCTGAAAAAGGAAATAAAGATATTTTCCTGAAAGTAATAAGCCCTGACGGTTCAACCATTTACAATCAAACAGCCGGTTCAGGTACGTTCAAATACCAAAACGAAGAGTCGCTATACAGCACAAAAAAAACAATTGAATTTAATCAGGATGCCACCAGTGTTAATATTTATTGGGATAAAGGTAGTGCCTTTGCCAAAGGAAATTATAAGGCAGAATTGTTTTGCGAAGGCTTTAGGATAGGGAGTTCTGCATTTGAATTGAAATAGCTTATTCTTACATATAGAGGCAGATGCAGATATTGAAAATTTATAAGTTGAAGGCTATATAATTTATTAACTTATAACTTTCATTAAATGTGATTACATTTTTTTATATTCGCAGCGTCAAAAATTATAAAAATGAAGAAGTTACTAGTATTATTCGCTTTAGCAGCCACATTTTCGGCTTGTCACTATGGTGAAGAAGAGGCAAAAAAAACCCTGAATACCAATGAACTCTACAAAGGCGATAAAGCTGAATTTTCAGTTAACCGTGCCAATGTGGAAGCTGGTGATGCTACAGTAGCAATGCCTGCAGATAGTGCCGCAAAAGATTCATCAACAACCAAATAGCTTTTCTTTTGCATACGGTTGAGGTAAATAGGAAGGCATCTAAAAAAGAAATTTATGAAAGCCTTTTGCCTCAGATCAACGCATTGGTTAAAGGTGAGGAAGACATAATTGCTAACCTGGCCAATATCTGTGCTGCTTTAAAAGAGGCTTTTAACTGGTTGTGGGTTGGCTTCTATTTTGTTAAAGAGGGTCAATTAGTATTGGGTCCGTTTCAGGGGCCTGTGGCCTGCACCCGCATTGCGTTTGGGAAAGGTGTTTGTGGAAAATGCTGGGAGCAGCAGCAAACAATTATAGTACCTGATGTAAACGCTTTCTCCGGTCATATAGCCTGTAGCAATGCTTCACTTTCAGAAATTGTTATACCGGTTTTCGGTCTGAACCAACAAGTAGTTGCAGTGCTGGATGTAGACAGCGAAAATGCCGCTTACTTCGATACTACAGATCAATTTTATCTGGAGTTGCTGGTAAATAATATACACATTTAAACAGCACCTATTTTGATACTTTTAAATAGTATTATTTCATTTCTGATAATGTAAGTGAATAGCAAAATCTACCCACTCTCTCAAATTAATTTACTTCTTTTAGCAACCATTTCACTTTTAAGAAAATGCAAGCTCACAAATGTTTAAAACATTTAGTAGTTTTTAACACTGATCCTTTTTCTATGTTTAGTACCCCATTTATGCAACTCCCTAATCAGAGGTTTTAGTGTTTTGCCATAAGAGGTAAGTTCGTACTCTATTGTTACTGGCAAGGTATCATAAACACGTCTCACCAGTAGTTCATTTATTTCCAGTTCTTTTAAGTCCTTTGATAACATTTTTGGTGAGAGTCCGGAAATTTCGAGCTGTATTTGTTTGAACCGTTTTATCCCAAAAGTTAGTGAAAGTATAATCTGTAATTTCCATTTGCCACTTAATATATAAAGTGCATCCTGCACCGGAACAAGCTTTTTAGTGCATGCAACATTAGAAAGATGTACGGGGCATTTTCTTTTATCAGGTTCAATTGTTTCCATTGTAATTGTGTAAATAGCGTTCAAAGATACAATTACTTTCTTTTATATAGTGGTTTCCAAAAATATACCGATATTCTTTAAGAAACCAGGTTACAATCCGTAAGTGAATAACGTAGTTTTATACCTCAGATAAATCAAAAATTATCCCAACCAAAACAACCTGTATTATCACTCTCGTATTAATAACCATTCGGTAAATTATGTTACTCATAAGTGCACTCATAAAACTTACAGGTGCCGAACCGATAGTGGTAAACGTTATAGACTCAGCGAAGGGCTAATATTCAGCATTCAAAAGCAAAAATTGTGTAACTGAAAAATGCTAAACCGAGTCGTCTTACGAGCAAGGCGTAAAAGTTTATTTTTAAAAGGCATGCTCATAAAACGACTCGTTAAAGTTAGAAAAATTGATTGGAATTTCCGACATTCGACTATCCTATAAATGGGAAAAAGATTTCGACATTTAGGGTGCGGCTGTGATCCAACGGTGGTGTGAACTGTAAAATGTTTGGCCCGAGCGGCGTTGGCCTGTGCGACAAAAACATTTTACAGTT
>JACMQU010000083.1 GCA_014376805.1 Bacteroidia bacterium | reverse complement strand
TTGAAGGCAACGATATTATTGGAGATGCATACGAATTTTTAATAGCACAGTTTGCGAGTGATGCTGGCAAAAGAGCAGGCGAATTTTACACTCCAGGAGAAGTATCTACACTGTTAGCAAAATTGGTTGACCCACAGCCTGGAAATCGTATCTGTGACCCTGCTTGTGGCTCTGCTTCTCTGCTGGTTAAAGTTGCCCGTGAAGTGGGTAGTAATAATTTCTCTTTGTACGGTCAGGAAAACAATGGAAGTACATGGGCGTTGGCTCGTATGAATATGTTTCTGCACGAAATGGACAATGCAACAATTGAGTGGGGTGATACTTTAAACAACCCACGCTTATTGGAAGGAGATCAATTAATGAAGTTTCATATCGTAGTTGCAAATCCACCTTTTTCATTGGATAAATGGGGTGCAGAGGATGCACTTGCAGATCAGTTTACCCGCTTTCATCGTGGTGTACCGCCGAAAAGTAAAGGCGACTATGCATTCATTACACACATGATTGAAACCACGTATGAAGACGTAGGGAAGGTCGGTGTCATAGTACCACATGGTGTACTATTCCGTGGAAGCAGTGAAGGCAAAATAAGAGAGCAATTAATTAAAGAGAATTTGCTTGAAGCTGTTATTGGCTTACCATCCAACCTATTCTTTGGTACCGGAATTCCGGCCGCCATTCTCATTTTTAATAGGGGTAAGGGGGATAATAAAGATGTTTTATTTATTGATGCCAGCAGGGAATACCAGGAAGGCAAGAACCAAAACCGTTTACGGGAAGATAAAGACATTAAACACATTGTTGATACTTACAAAGCATTTAAAGCAGCAGCACCTTTAGTGACCGAAGAAGGTGTTGTGGTAGAAGAGAAGTATGCTTACCGGGCAACGCTGAAAGAGATGGTAGAAAACGAATACAACTTAAACATACCACGATATGTGGACACGTTTGAAGAAGAAGCACCGATTGATATAGCCACAACTCAGGCAGAAATTGTCAGGTTAAAAACCGAATTAGCAGGTGTAGAAATTCAAATGGAAAATTATTTAAAAGAATTAAACTTAATATAACATGCTTACACAAGAACAAAAAATACAGTTTAATGAAATTCTGGAAGAACTTGGTAACACACTGGATATTTCAGAAGTGCAGTTTGATGCTGCCGTAAAAAGCTATAAAGCAGTTGGTACTTGGCTTTGTGATAATGGTTCGTTACTAAAACCTTATAACCCCACTATAAAGCCTCAAGGTTCTTTTTTACTTGGAACAACCATCCGACCGTATGATGAAAACCATGACATGGATATAGATTTGGTTTGCGAGTTATCTGGTAAAAATGATTGGTGGACACAAAAGAACCTTAAAGATATTGTAGGTGAACAACTTGAAAGTCATAAAACGTATGAAAGCTTATTAGATGAAGAAGGAAGAAGGTGTTGGACCTTAAGATACAGGGAGAACTCGGAGAAAAATGATAAGTACCACATGGATATACTTCCCGCTGTAATTGCATCAGGATATTCGGTACTTCTCGAAAAATCTTTTTCAAACGTGACTACAAACGGCGTAGAGCACCTTGCAATTAGTATCACTGATACCGAAGAAGATAATTACGAAACAGAACGGAGACCGGAATATTGGTTAAAGAGTAATCCATTTGGGTATGCAAAATGGTTTATTGACAGATCTACCGTTGATGGTGTGAAATTGTTTTCGCTTAATGAAGCTATAAAACCGGTACCAAAATTTCAGAAAGGTAGAATGCCATTGCAAAGAGTGGTACAAATTCTTAAGCGTCACAGGGACATGACGTTTAAGGATGATAAAGAGAAACCTATCTCAATAATCATTACCACACTTGCTGCTTATGCTTATAGAAAGCAGACAAATGTTTTAGAAGCGTTAGTTGATGTGATTGACAGAATGGATCTTTTCATAAAAACGAAACAAGACCCATATACCGGTGAATATTTCAGGTGTGTTGAAAACCCGGTGAATGATTGCGAAAACTTTGCTGATAAATGGAGAGAAACTCAAGCTAAGGAGAAAAAGTTTATGGACTGGTTGAAGAAAGTAAAAGAAGATATTTCTAATGCCACAATTCAGCGGGGTAGCCAAAATATCATGGAGAGTTTGTCTAAAGCATTTGGTGAACCAGAGATAACAAAGACTTTCAGCAACATTGGCAACAGGGCAAAATTATTAACTGAGCAGGGTGCAAATCGTTTTGATGTAAAGGCAGGCATTATAGCGGGAGCAGCAAATGCAATTAAACCACACAGTTTCTATGGCACAGAAGATTAAACCTTTGCCAATCGCAGTGCAAGCAATGAATATTAAAAGGGTATTCTCTGATAGCAAGGTAGCAACACTTCACGATCAGCAATTAACCTGGACATATACGATTATACCATCTCCCTTAGGCGGTGAATATAAAGTGAGGCTGGTTTATCATCTTTCACAAGCTCCAAAGATTTATGTTGTTGAGCCGAAGCCATTGGCATTGGCGAAAGGAAAAGCAAAGTTGCCGCATTGTTATGATCAGTTAGAACAGCGTCTTTGTCTTTACTATCCGGATGGTAAGGAATGGAATAAAACGATGTTGCTTGTTAATACGGTAATACCATGGACATACGAGTGGCTGTATCATTATGAAATTTGGTTAGGAACTGGAGAATGGACGGGTGGCGGTGTACACCCTCAAAATAATTTACCAAAAAAACAAAACGACAATGATTAGTTCTGATAAACATGGCTATAAACATACAATTTTAGGATGGATACCAAAAGAATGGGATGTGAAACATTTTGAAGATGTTGCTGATATCGATAAGTTTTGTTTGAATGGGAATACACCTGAAGATTATTGCTTTGAATATATTTCTCTTTCAGATGTAGATAGTGAACATTTTGAAATAACTACTTCTAAACAAGTTTATAAAACAGCACCATCAAGAGCAAGAAGGGTGGTATCTAAAGGTGATATACTGATGTCTACGGTACGACCAACTCTTCAAGGATTTACATACATTAAGGAGGATGTAAAAAATTTGATTGCATCTACAGGATTTGCAGTAATTACTCCTAAAGAAGATGATGGTGAATATATCTACCAATATTTATTTAGCCAATACATTGCTAAACAATTTTATCAGCTGCTTGTTGGGTCAAACTATCCGGCTATCAACTCATCGGACGTAAAGAAACTAAAAGTTATACAGCCTACTTTAAGGGAACGTCAGAAAATAGGTTCTGTACTTTCTACGTTAGGTGAAGCAATCACAATTACACAGCAACTCGTTGTCCAACTGAAACAATGTAATAAAGAATTGATGCAGCAATTACTTTCAGGTAAGAAAAGGTTGAAAGTATTTAGTAAGCCGTGGAATGAAATACATCTGGGTGAAGCTTTCAATGAAAGGAATGAAACAGGTTTTATTAAATTGAATTTGCTGTCCGTTGGGTCATTAGGCGTATATCCCCAGGCACAATCTGAAAAAAAGGATATTTCTAATACCGATAAATCAAAATACAAAAGAATTACCCCTGGTGATATTGGTTATAATACAATGCGAATGTGGCAAGGCAGAAGTGCATTGTCAAGTATTGAAGGTATTGTAAGCCCTGCTTATACTATTGCTACGCCAAAAGAAAAACAACATTCTTTATTCTATGCATACTTGTTCAAGCTGCCGGTAGTTGTAAATAAGTTTTTTAGAAACTCACAAGGATTAGTTGAAGATACACTGAACTGTAAGTTTAAAGATTTTGCAATAGTGAAAGTTGAAGTACCTGAATATGACGAACAGGTTGCTATAGCAGCAGTACTTTCAAAGGCAATTATGGAAGTGCATCTACATAAACAAAAACTTGCCACTTTACAACAACAGAAAAAGGGATTAATGCAAAAATTATTAACTGGAGAAATCCGGGTAAAAGTAGAAGACTAAAATGGAAAAGAAATTCAACATATTGACAATTGATGGAGGCGGTATAAGAGGAATTTTCCCAGCTATGTTTTTGGCATCTATTGAAGCAGAGCTAAAATCACGGGGCGTTGAGAAATACCGTACCTATGAAAACTTCCAGTTAATAAGTGGAACATCAACAGGAGGTATCATAGCAATTGCCTCAGCCTTGGGCATACCTGCAGCAGAAATACTGGATCTCTACTTAGATAATGCTGCAGCTATTTTTGGAAAAAAGAGAAATGGTATTGGAAGGCTTTTTAATTCAGCACATGAAAGAGGTTCTTTGGAGAACTTAGTTAGGGAGAAGTTTAAAAAAGCAAATGGCGGAACAGACCCTATACTGAAGGACTGCAAAACAAATGTCTGCATTCCTATCTATGATTTAATGCAAGGCAAACCATCCGTTTTAAAAAACAATTACCACCCACGTTTTATAAGGGATTATCATATTCCGGCTTATCAGGCTGCATTGGCTACATCTGCCGCACCAACTTTCTTTGATCCGTATTCTGCAAGTTACACGGACCTACACGGAATGAAGCAATCATTTAGCAACAAAGTAGATGGTGGCGTAGTTGCGAACAATCCAACACTTCTTACAATCATTGAAGCTCAAAAAGCTTTTAATAAACAATTATCAGACTTGCAGGTACTATCTGTTGGTACAGGCTACCAACGCTTTGCTGATGCATGTGAAAGAAAACGATGGGGGATAAAATATTGGATGCTTGAAAGCGATAGAAAACGATTGATTGAGTTGTTCATGCAAGGTCAATCACAACTGGTTCAAAATCTTATAAGCCTTCTTCAGAATGGTATTGACAGAGAGCAAGGGCACCAGCCCAACTTTACTTATAAGCGGATTGACACAGAGTTGGATGAAACCTGTATTATTGAATTGGATGAAAAGGATAATAAAAAACTCGTTAAACTTAAAGAGAAAGCGCAGGTAGCATTTCAGAATAACGGTAATGAAATTATTAATACTTTTTTTAGCTAAACATTTATGGAAACTCCATCATTTAAAGAAGATCACATATCACAAATACCGGCACTTCAGTTGCTGATGAAATTAGGTTACAGATACCTAACACCGGAGCAGGCATTAGAAGCAAGAACAGGAAGAAGCTCAAATGTATTGCTGGAAGCTGTTTTAAAAAAGCAACTTAAAGAGATTAATAAGATTGAGTATAAAGGCAAAGAATTTCCTTTCACAGAAACCAACATAAATACAGCAATTCTTGCACTTAGGGACTTGCCTCTGCAGGATGGTTTCATGGCAGCATGCCAAGCTTTTTTTGATATAGTGACTTTAGGAAAAAGCTTTGAACAAAATGTGTTGGGCGATAAGAAAAGTTTTTCCTTTAAATATATAGATTGGAAAAATCCTGAAAATAATGTGTACCACGTAACAGAGGAATATTCAGTCCTCAGGTCAGAACGTG
>JACMQU010000082.1 GCA_014376805.1 Bacteroidia bacterium | reverse complement strand
TTGTCCCAGATGTTTTAAATGCTAACCTTTAATTTGTCGAGATAACCTGCTTTAATTGATTAACAAAATTGTCCTTGAAAACTTTCCCATAATGGTATTTGTGTCGTGAAAAGTTAACTTGTCACAGTGGCAAAACAGTCACCCGGAAATAATGAAGTGAAGTCAATAAATGTCGTGGAAAAATAAGTTTTCGGTGAAACAAAATAGTCCGAAGAAAAAACCAAAACGCCTAAACAAATTTGTCCCGATTTAAAAAAAAACCGACTGTACTATAACTATAATATACCGGCGCTTGCACCAAATACATTGATGCTCCACTATAATATACCGGCGCTCCACTATATTATACCGGCGGTTCACTATATTTTACCGGAGCTTCACTATACCGGAAGTTCACTATAATATAGTGGTGGTTCACTATATTATACCGGTGCTTCACTATAATATACCCAAGGTTTAACCTAATATAGCGGCGCTTGCACCAAATACAGCGGAAACAGGGTAACAAAGTGAAGTACTTATTGCATTAAAATCAATTTAGTCTCCTGCCCATTACACGCTGCACGGCACTATAAAGGTGCATAGGGTTAAACTTACGCCATTCCATTTCATCCAGTTCTCCACCAAAATTTATATAATAATCTATATTGGCTTTTCTAAATTCATCCAATACATGTTGCTGAAAGTTGATCGCTGCTATCCATCCATCATCTGCATCCTCAAACCATTCTTCATAATAGCTGTCATCGCTGCTGTGAAAGTTAAGTATATTTTCTCCTATGAGAATAAATTTAAAAATACCACGATCGCTTAAGGGTTCAATAACCTCCCGTTTTAATAACATTATATCATTGTTTATGGCATCATTCCACTCTCCTAAAAATTCTATTATAACGAAACCTTTTTCATAATCGGCAAACAAAATTTTAACATACAAAGTGCTTGACCCAATTTCATCCCATTGCGGATGTATGGCATAGTTGTAAATGTGGTTTGTAAATTCGAATTCACTGTATTCGCGCTCATAAAAAGGAGAATCTTTATCATTCTCACTCTGGTAAATATCACGCCACTTGTAAAAAGGCTCAATCTCTTGCATACATCAAAATTGATGTTTTTTTCTTACTCCTCAAAAAATCCTGCAACAGTGGGTTCAAAATAGAGGGTAAACTACTGTTATACCAATTGTTATTATTTGTAGTTTTTTGTCTTTAATAAATAACAAGTAACCTGTTACTATTTTTTAATAGCTATTTAAAACAACATATTAAACAGCAATAGACAATGGATGCTGCTGTTGTTGAAATATTTGCGCAAGAACTGCCGGTAATTGATGCGTATAATTAACCTTTACCGGTGCTGCATAATATAACCATTCTTTTAACTGTAAATTAAAATCGTGGTTTATTTTATTTAATACTGTTACACCCATTTGTTTTAAAGCAAATGCATTACAGAGTTGCTCGTATTGGTTCCACATTGGTATAACCATAACTTTTTTACGCAGGTACATTGCCTCAGCCGGACTTTCAAAACCGCCGTTGGTAATTAATCCGTCTGCTGTACATAAACTTTGCACAAATATTTCATTATTTACAGGTTGTACAAAAACATTATTTTTATGGTAACTGCCATAACTGTGTTTACTAAACAAGTGCCATTTTACATCTGCCATTTTATTAAAATGTTTCAACAAAAATTCATCGGCATAGGCCGGCAGGTAAACAGTTATATGGCCTTTATTATCAATTTCTGATTTTCTTATTTGTGAACGGATTACAGGAGTATGAATAAAATTATCATAAGGTTTAAAATGAAAACCGGTTTGGTAAGTTGCAGGTGCGTAATGTTTTAATATAATTTCTGCCATCTTGTTTCTATGTGCTATACGGGGCGTTTTTGGAGACAGATAGGCTGCCTGGTGACTTAAAGAAAAACAGGGTTTATGCTTAATTTTACAGGCCCATGCCGTTATAGGTTCAAAATCATTTATAACCATATCATAGCTGTTTACCGGAAAAGTATAAATGTCTTTCAAAAACTCAAAAGGCTTTAAACGTTTAATGCTATCAATCATATCTACTGAACCGTTTTTACCAAAAGTAAATCCAATTCCCCGTCTCCGGTATCTAACAGATATGGGATTTGTACATCATGCGATTCCCCGCTCACCAGTAAGTCCGTTTCTCCGTATTGTAATAAATATGGAATGATTTCGCGGGCTCTGCTAAGATGGCCGTTGCCAGTGCCTTGTAAAGCGTATAATATTTTCATGTTTAAGCTAAGATTTATTCCTCAGAACTGCTATTCAGTTTGTGCCATTAACAATTGATTTATATAAATATTCCATATTTAAATGATCTTCTTGTGTAAACTCGTCTTCCGTTTGTTGGGTATTATCAGGTTCTTTATAATAAACCAGTTCCCATTTGTTTTCCAGGTATTCAAGTGCTGTTAAATTCTCAATCCAATCGCCACTGTTTAAATAGGTAATGTTTCCTTTTTCTGTTTTAACCAAACGTATTGCCGGTTGATGAATGTGACCGCAGATAACATAATCATATCCCTTTTCTATACCTATATCAATTGCCGTTTGTTCAAAGTCATCAATAAATTTTATAGCATTTTTTATTCCATTCTTTACCTTTTTAGAAAAGGATAATTTATCTTTTCCAAGTTTTTTACTAAACCAGTTTACGGTACTGTTTAAAACAATTAAAAAATCATAACCTTTAGCTCCTAATCTGGCTAGCCACTTGCTACTTTTCATAGTAATATCAAATACATCTCCATGAAAAATCCAGGCTTTTTTGCCATCCAAATCCAATACCAGTTTATTTAATACCTCCAGTCTTCCCATTTTAAAGTCAGTAAATTTTCTAAGCATTTCATCATGGTTGCCGGTAAGGTAATAAACGAGGGTTCCTGCTGTCATCATCTTAAAAATTCTTTGTATAATTTTCATATGACTATCGGGCCAGTAATTCTTACTAAACTGCCATATATCAATAAAGTCTCCGTTTAATATTAAAATTTCGGGGTCAATGCTTTTAAGATACTGGTTCAATGCTTTTGCCTGGCAACCATACGTTCCTAAATGTACATCAGAAATTACAGATACTTTAATTTTCCTCTTTACCATATATTGGTTTTTTCAAAAAAACAACTGTAATATTTCCTTAAATACTATCTGATGTAACTTAATTGTTAAATTTTTTCACTATTATGGATAAGCGATTCAGAAAAGCACTTTGTTAAAACAGCCGATACGTGCATAAAATGGAGCAGTTTAAAAGGTCTTTGATGACAGTTTTGACAGAAGTAAAAAAGAGTTGATATATTTTTAAACTTTTTTACGTTAGGTGAGTTATATTATTTATTAAGAATATTTCCGATATTTGAAAAGTATGCAAATTGCCATTACCAAAGATGTAAAAATTGTTGTTGAAACTGCTTATCAGAATAGTAAGGCAAATAACAACAACAGCGAACACATGTTTGCTTATCGGATCACCATATTTAATCAAGGCGAGTACACTATAAAACTATTACGCCGGCATTGGTATATAGTTGATTCTATTTCTGGCAAAAGTGAGGTTGAAGGTGAGGGTGTAGTTGGCATGCAACCAATTCTGGAGCCCGGAGAAACGCATCAATATGTTTCGGGGTGCGCATTACAGTCGGAGTTGGGTAAAATGTATGGTACTTATTTAATGGAAAGACAAATTGACGGACAGCTTTTTGAAGTTAAAATACCAGAATTTATTTTAGTGGTGCCTTTTAAAAACAATTAATTTTTACAGTTACAACCCTTGTATAATTTTTCAGTTCCATCTGAAGAAATTATTTTTATTTTCTGTTGTTTTTCATTATACAAAATTGCCCACCGCATTATTCCGTTTAGCCATCTTTCTTTGCGTTCAAGCGAACCTTTGGCACTGTAATAATTCCATATCCCGGTTTTATTAATACCAAGTTGCCTGCCATTTTCTTTTAATTTACCATTAGCAAAATAAGTTTTTACTTTAAACGATTTTTGAGAGAAAGCACACAGAAAACTCAGCATTAATATGCAACAGAATAGATTTTTTTTAAGCATCAACTGCAAAATTAATGGGATTTATAAGGATAAACAAATGCTTAGGTAATTCTGAAGTTTCGGAGAAAAATGGGCAATTCAGACCTGCTTTATTTTAAAACATGAAGGGGAGTAGTTTTTTTTGATTGATTGTCAAACTATTGTGTCATTAAAATAATACCTGTCAGGAGTCTTTTTGAATTAAAAAACTTTTATTATTTTTACAGACTTAGCAAATGATAAAACTTTGATTGCACATATAAACGGAAAAGTAACCTATAGATCTCCTGCCTATATGGTGGTAGAATGTGGTGGAGTTGGATACGGAATTCAAATTTCCCTGCATACGTATAGTAAAATTGGCGAATCGGAAAGTATTAAACTCCTTACCCATTTATCAATAAAAGAAGATAGCCATACTTTATACGGTTTTGCTGATGAGGAAGAGCGCCATTTATTTTTATTGCTCATTTCTGTAAGTGGGGTAGGAACTAATACTGCACGCATGATTCTCTCAAGTTTGAAGCCTTCTGAAACTAAACTGGCAATTTTGAATGGTAACTGGAACCTGCTAAAAACAATAAAAGGAATTGGCCCTAAAACTGCCCAACGCCTGGTAATTGATTTGCAGGATAAATTAAAAAAAGTGGAATCGCCAGATCAGTTGCAGTCTGCTCAATTTAATAACCCTGCCTATGAAGAAGCACTCGCTGCTTTAATAATGCTTGGCTTTAGCAAAGCGGAGGCAGAAAAAGGGCTTCTGAAAATAAGACAACAAAATCCGGCAAGTAGCGTTGAACAACTTGTTAAACTCACCTTAAAAATTCTTTGATGGTTAAAACTCTACATTGTTAAGTAGTTTAAAAAATACATTCTTACGCATAGTTATGTCCCTCGCCATATTGTTAACAATGGTATGGCATGCTACTCCACGCTCTGCCCCCAGGCGTGTAAGTGACTATAATTTGTTGCCTCCCGACAGTATAAAAGCGGATACAGGCAAAGTAAAACTGCATTATCCACTGCGGGATAAAAAGGCTTATGAAAAAAACGGGAAACTCCATCCGTTAGATTTGGCCGATCCACCTGCTATCAAAAATAAATACGATCTCGATCCTGAAAGTTATAAGTATAACTACTCTTCTAAAATAGGTGCGCTGGATTATAAGTTGCCAGCCAGCACGGGTGTACTCGAACAATTAAAATCTGATGGTAAACGTGGTGATAACAGCTATTTCAGACAAAGGGCACAGGCACAGAATTTTGCTAAAGGAAATAGCATTGTGCCTCAAATAAATATTGGAAATAAAGTAGTAGATAAAATCTTTGGAAATGGGGTTATAGATATTCGCCCAAGAGGTACCGCAGAAATTATTTTTGCAGGAAATTTTAACACCGTTAGAAATCCGGCATTCTCACTTAGACAGCAAAAGACCGGGCAGTTCGATTTTCGTCAAAAAATACAACTTAATGTTACAGGCCAGGTTGGCGATAAGTTAAAGGTGAATATGAATTATGATACGGAAGCAACGTTTGAGTTTGAAAACCAAATGAAACTCGATTTTGCAGGAAAAGAAGATGATATCATAAAAAAAATAGAACTGGGAAATGTTAGCTTACCCTTAAACTCCAGCCTGATTCAGGGAAGTCAAAGTTTATTTGGCGTAAAAACTACTATGCAGTTCGGAAAACTAACTGTTACAGCAGTAGTTACACAACAACGGGGCAAAACCCAGGAAGTTGAATTAGCCGGTGGTTCAACCATTAATAAGTTCGATATTCAAAGTGATGGTTATGATGTAAATCGCCACTATTTTCTTGCACAGTACTTTAGAGATAATTATGAAAAATGGTTACATAATCTGCCTTTCGTAGGCTCACCGGTAGTAATAACCAGAGTAGAGGCATGGGTAACTAACAGAAGCGGATCTTTTGAGCAGTCCAGAGATATTATAGGTTTTACCGATCTTGGAGAGTCTGTTAAAAGAGATAATAAATACTGGTTAGTAAACGGAAATCCGCAGGATGCTTTATTAGGCAACCAGGTTAATAGTTTATACAGCTATTTAAATGGCTATGGAAATGTAGGGAGTGCAGCCAAATACAGAGCCAGTTATGAAATAGAAAATAACCTTTCTGCAGATTTTTCCACTACAGGTTTAAAGCCCATTACCCAATATCAGATTGTTAATTATGCTCGTCAACTGGGCCCAAATGAGTATTCCTTTAACCCTCGGCTTGGGTATGTTTCTTTGAACCAAGCCCTAAATAATGATGATATTTTAAACGTGGCTTTTGAGGGTACTATTAGTGGCGTGCCATTTAAGGTAGGAGAGTTTAGCCAGGATGTTCCGCGCAATACCACAAAACCCGAAATTCTGTTTTTGAAAATGCTGAAAGGTCCGTCTCTCAGGCCCGATCTTCCTATCTGGGATCTGATGATGAAGAATGTTTATTCTTTAGGGTCTTTTCAGGTTCAGCCCAAAGACTTTAAACTAAATATTGTTTATGCCGATGATCCTTCGGGAGCTGATTTAAATTATCTGCCTGTTAAAAATGAACCACTACTGAGCGGAAGTCCTTTACTCACTGTATTTAACCTCGACAATTTAAACACGCAACAGGAAAGAACCCCTGATGGATTGTTTGATTATATTGAAGGTGTTACGATCAACTCTCAAACAGGCAGAATTTTCTTACCATCTGTTGAACCCTTTGGTAAATACCTGGAGAAAAAATTCATCAATGATCCAACCCTGGCTAACTATTATTGTTACTTTGCTCTTTATGATTCAACCCGTTTTGCTGCTGTTCAACTGCCTCAGTTTAATAAGTTTTTTATTAGAGGAACCTACCAGGGTTCTACTACAAATGAAATCTCTCTGGGTTCAACCAATGTGCCCCGGGGTTCTGTTAAAGTTACTGCAAACGGAACACCATTAACAGAAAATTCAGATTTTATTGTAGACTATAACCTGGGTAGGGTTAAAATTGTGAATACTGCTTTGTTAAATTCGGGTGCTGTAATTAAAGTTTCTTCCGAAAGTAATAACCTATTTCAGATTCAGCAAAAGAGCCTCATTGGAGCCCGTTTGGATTATAAATATAGCAAAGACCTTATTTTCGGATCAACATTAATGTATTTAAATGAGCGGCCACTTACACCAAAAGTTAATATTGGTGAAGAACCCATATCAAATGCCATAGTTGGTTTAGATGGAACCTATACACGGCAGTCGCCTTTTTTAACCAAACTGGTTGATAAACTGCCCTTTATTCAAACTAAAGAGATGTCGAACTTTACCGTTTCGGGTGAGTATGCGCGGTTAATACCAGGGATTCAAAAAGCACTTAACCAAAAAGGCACGGCTTATATAGATGATTTTGAAGGTGCAGAAACACCATTTGATTTGCGGATGGGTAATGCCTGGTCGCTTGCCAGCACGCCGCAGGGGCAGCCTGAACTTTTTCCGGAAGGAAATTCTTTAGGGCACCTTGATTATGGGTTCAAACGAGCCAACCTTGCCTGGTACACAATTGCAACTACTTTTTGGCGCAATGATACGTACACCCCTAAACATTTAACCTCAAATCCAAATGCGCTTTCAACACATAACACCCGCGAAGTTTTGCAACAGGATGTTTTTCCGAGTAAACAAATTCAACAAGGTTTACCTACCACATTACCTACATTGGATTTATCTTTTTTCCCTTCAGAAAAAGGCCCTTATAACTACAATATAAATGATGTAAACCCTGATGGTACTCTAAAAAATCCTGCAAACAACTGGGGTGGCATTATGAGAAAAATTGATCAGAACGATTTTGAACAGGCAAATATTGATTATATAGAAGTTTGGGTAATGGATCCTTTTGCCGACAAACCAAATAGTGTTGATAAGGGCTATTTATACCTGAACCTGGGAAATATTTCTGAAGATATTTTGCGCGATAACCGGAGATCTGCCGAAAACGGTTTGCCCAAAAGCAATGATATAGATCCACTTTCTTTAACAGATTCTACCGTTTGGGGCAGGGTACCAAAGGCACCCGTTATTAATTATGCTTTTGATGCAAATCCAGATTCGCGCCAAAGGCAGGATATTGGTTTAGACGGTTTAAATGATGACGATGAAAAAACATTTTTTAGCTCTTCTTATTTACAACAACTAAAAGCCAGACTCTCTGATTCGGCTTATGCAGCCGTTTCTGCCGATCCTTCTAATGACGATTACCATTATTACCTGGGAAAGGAATATGATGGGAAGCAACTTGGTTTACTCGATCGTTACCGCAAATTTAATCGCCATCAGGGCAATTCAAAAACAGTAGATCAATCGCTTAAGGATGAAGCTTATCCAACAGCATCAACCAATTTTCCGGATAATGAAGATCTAAACAAAGACTATACCGTTAACAGTGTTGAAGATTATTTCCAGTACAAAATTGAAATTGCCCGAAATGCCTTTACTATAGGAAGAAATTATGTTACAGATACGCATACGGTATCTGCTAAATTCGTTAATGGAACCTATGCTTCAGAAATATGGTATCAACTAAAAATTCCTGTTAGAGAATTTGAACGCAAAGTAGGGGAGATCAATGATTTTAAATCTATCCGTTTTATGCGTATGTATATGCGTGGTTTTGCTGAACCAACAGTTTTACGTTTCGCCTCTTTGCAATTAGTAAGGGCCGATTGGCGCAAATATTTAAATAACCTGGAAGCCGGTGGAGAACACAAACCTATTGATCCCACAGATAATACGCAGTTTGTGGTATCAACAGTAAATATTGAGAAAAACAGTGCACGTAAGCCTATTATTTATAAAGTACCTCCGGGTATTCAACGCGAAATAGATTTTAGTTCGCCAAATAGTATTCAGCAAAATGAACAGTCAATTAGTTTGCTCACCTGCAATTTAAAAGATGGAGATGCAAGGGCAGTATTCAAAAACTCCACACTAGATCTTCGCCAATATGGAACTTTACGGATGTTTTTACACGCTGAAGGAAAAAATGTGAAGTCTAATGAATTAACAGCCTTTATTCGTTTTGGAACCGACCTTACCAATAATTACTATGAATATGAAATACCTTTAAGTATTACACCCGAGGGCGCATTTGATCCTTCAGTTATCTGGCCGCAGATTAATGAAATGACTATTTCGCTGGAAGAAATGATAAACACAAAAATTGCCCGTACAAACAGCAACTGGGCATTTACTTCTCCTTATAACCGCAAGGTTGGTAATGGAACTTATACCGTTGTAGGCCTTCCTGATTTTAGTCAGTGTAAAGTATTTATGTTAGGGGTAAGAAATCCAAAACGCATCCCTGGAAGTAATACAGACGATGGCTTTTCAAAGTGTTCTGAAGTATGGTTTAATGAACTTCGGATGACTGATTTTAATACCCGGGGCGGAGATGCGGCAAACGGTAGAGTTGTGGCTAAACTTGCCGATTTTGGTAGTGTTTCTGTAAGTGGAAGCTATAAAGGAGTTGGGTGGGGTGGAATTGATAAAAAATTACTGGAAAGAAATTTAAGTGATAACTATCAGTATGATCTGCAAACAAATTTTGAGTTAGGCAAATTCTTTCCCGTAAATTCAGGATTATCCATTCCATTTTTTTTCTCTTATGGAAACACTTTAATCAGGCCATTTTACAATCCTTTAAATCCGGATACTAAATTGCAAAAGGAGATCAATGAAACAACAAACCCTGAGAGGAGCAGTCAAATAAGCAGGGCATCAGATGACTATACAGCCAGGAAAAGTTTTAATTTTACCAATGTAAGAAAGAATCGGGTAGGTTCAAAAGCTGCTTATCCCTGGGATATTGAGAACTTTACTTTCACTTATTCCTTTAATGAAAATTTCAGGCGCAATCAAACTGTAGATTATAACTTATTAAGAAATTATAAGGGAATGGTAACGTATAATTATACATTCGTTAATAAGCCGTTTGAACCATTTAAAAAATTAAGCAACAAGAATCTGGAACTGATTAAGGAGTTTAGCCTGAATTATTTACCGGCAAGTTGGGGAGTAAGGGTAGAAGCAGACAGGCGGTATGGCGAATTGCTGAACCGTAACAATGATAGTAAAGAAACAATTCTGCCGGTGTTATTTGATAAGATGTTTACTATGCGCCGTAATTATGAAATGAGGTGGGATCTTACAAAAAATATTAAAGTTAATTATAACGCTACTTTAGATGCAAGGATTGATGAGCCGAGAGGTAAAATTGATGCATCAACTCCTGAGAAAAATGATAGCATTAAACATAATTTCTGGAATGGAGGAAGAACAACTAAATATGATCAGACAGCCCGGATAGATTATAATATTCCCATTAACAAATTACCTTATATGGCCTGGGTTAGCCAGTTGAGTTATAATTATACAGTAAATTATCAATGGTTACAGGCACCTCCGGCCGCCGACAGCCTTGGCAATACAATACAGAATTCGCAACAGCAGCAATGGAATACTAATTTAAATTTCGCCTCACTCTATAATAAATTCGAAATTTTAAGAAAAATAAATAACCCGGGCCAACCGGCCCCTGCCAAACCAAAATCGAAAACACCCATAGCTGAAGGCGATAAAAAGGGAATTAAAAAAGCCAAAGAAGAAACCTCCCGGGACAACTATCCATTGTGGGTTACCTTACCAATTAAACTGCTCACCAGTATAAAGAACATGAGTGGTACTTACAGCAAAATTCAGGGAACATTATTACCCGGCTTTAATCCACGGCCGCAATATATCGGACAGAACTTTAATAACAATGCTCCCGGGTTTGATTTTATTTTTGGTTTGCAAGATCCTAATTATCGTTTTAAAGCAGCTAAAAATGGCTGGGTTAGTTCAGATCCGCGAATTGTAAATCCTTATGTACAAAATTACCAGGAAGCCATAACGGCAAGAGCATTGGTTGAGCCTTTAGAAGATTTTAGGATAGAATTGAATGTTTCCAAAAATTATTCAAAATCCACCACAGCTTATTTCAGGTATGATCCGGATAGTAATGGAGGAACCTACCGCGATTTTGGAAAGCCTATAGAACAGGGAAGTTATAGTATAAGTTACAGTATTATACGAACAGCATTCTCCAAAGAAAACAATGATGGCGTAACGGAAGTTTTTCAACAGTTTGAAAAGAACAGGATTGATATTGCCCGACGACTGGCCTTACAACGTGGTATAGCAATTCCTTCAGATACTTTCCCTGAGGGTTTTGGCCCTTATCAACAGGATGTTTTGATTCCTGCGTTTTTGGCAGCCTATCAGGGAAAGTCAGCCTCAACAGTCGCACTTAGTCCTTTTCAGAATTTCCCTATTCCAAACTGGAAAGTTACTTACAATGGCTTAAGTAAGATAAAAGCAATAAAAGAGTTCGCCTCCAATATTAATATCCAGCATGCCTATCAGTCAACTTATAACGTGGCGGGTTTTCAAACTGTAATTGATACCGTTAGAAATACCACCTTAAGCAAGGATTATACGCCTGGTTATGTAATAAGGCAGATCTCTATTACCGAAAGATTTGGCCCATTGATTGGAATTGATGTAACGCTGAATAATAATGTTACTGCTTCAGTAAAATACAATAAAGACCGAACGCTAAACTTTGCACTAGGGAACCGGCAACTGAATGAGCAGAAAGGAGAAGAATTTGTTTTTGGAATTGGTTACCGCACAACAAAATTAGTGATTCCTTTTCCTATTGCAGGCCGCAGACGACAGCTTACGAATGATATAAATTTCAGATTCGATTTTACGATCCGTGAAAATCAAACAAAAATAAGAAATCTAGACAGACCCAGCAATGATCCCGTACTCGGTCAAACTGTTTACAGCATAAAACCCCAAATTGATTATATGATCAATGAAAAATTAATGCTTCGTATTTTTTACGACAGACGCCAAACCAATCCTTTTACATCCAATTCATTCCCCACGGTTATTACCAGCGGAGGGTTTTCTATCCGTTATACCATACAATAATAATGGAAATTATTTCTGATACCATCAGTCAATACTGCGAAATGTATAGCTCTGATGAAAGTGAAACATTACATAAGCTAAACAGGTTTACTTATGCAAATGTATTACAGCCCCGCATGTTAAGTGGCCACTTACAAGGTAGGTTTTTAGCAATGATGAGTAAGATGATAAGTCCCGATGATATACTTGAAATAGGCACTTTTACAGGTTACTCTGCTATATGCCTTGCCGAAGGACTTAGTAAAAATGGTAAGCTGGTTACTATAGACAATAATCCAGAGTTGGAACAGGTGGTGAGAACGCATATTGCCAATGCGGGATTTGAAAAAAAAATACAGGTAATCATCGGAGATGCGTTTAAAGTCATCCAGACTTTAACTCAAACATTTGATCTTGTTTTTATTGATGCCGATAAAACTTCTTATCATAAATATTATGACTTACTAATAAACCGGATTAAACCGGGAGGATATATTATAGCAGATAATGTTTTATGGAATGGTAAAGTTGTTAATGAAGTTGAACTGAATAAAGATAAAGATGCCCGGGCGATGGATGCTTTTAATAAAAAAATACAGACAGATGAAAGAGTTGAGAATATGTTATTACCTTTAAGAGATGGGCTAATGATTATTAGAAAGCGCACAGGCTAAACATTATAAACCAGCGATAACTTTTTGATACCTAAAAAGCTAATCATTAAACAATAACTGCAAATAAAATTTAGGGCTTCTCAGTTTGGCGCGCATATCCAGGTCTTCAAACATACAACTGATGGTATCTCTAAGGGTTTTATTTTTATTTGCTTTGTTAACTACAAAATTAAAAAGCCACGGGTATTTGCATAATTTCTGCATGGTATGGCTAAGTTTTAATTCATCCCATTGACGGCTAAAGAAAGCTAAATCATACGCCTTATTATAGGCTGCATCAAACCTGTTATTGTTAAGGCAGTTTTGAATATGTGAAGCTGCCAGCATGCCACTATACATGGCATTACCAATACCTTCCCCTGTAAAAGGATCAATTAAGCTCGCAGCATCACCTGTTAAAAGAAAGTTATCACCGCTAATTTCACGTTTTTTTGAACCTAAAGGAAGTCCCCATCCTTCAACTTTTCCGCAAAGAGTTGCATTCTTAAACCTTTCATTTATATTCGGATTGTCTTTAATGGCTCTTAACATATCTGCTTTCAGGTTAATCCGTTTTTTACTCACCGTTGAACTTAGCATACCAGCACCTACATTGGCCATGCCATTCGGCAAAGGAAAAATCCAAAAGTAACCGGGCAACAATTCTTCAAGAAAATGCAGTTCTATAAAGTTTTGAGAATGCATATCTGTAACTCCTTTATAATAGGCTCTTATGCCTGCACAATAATGTTCGTTTTCTTTTTTTATT
Source organism: Bacteroidia bacterium (assembly GCA_014376805.1). GTDB lineage: Bacteria > Bacteroidota > Bacteroidia > UKL13-3 > UKL13-3 > B1. The sequence continues at coordinate 20,139 of JACMQU010000082.1, read as the reverse complement.
GAACCCAGTTGTTTAGCTACTGCAGAGCGATCACCCTCTGCACCGATTACTAATTTTACATTTTTAAAATGCAGGGGTTTTTTGCTTACTTCATTTTCACAATACAGGTTAATTCCACTATCAGATCTTTCGATGGTTTTTAGCAGCGTGCCCTGATGGATGTTTGCATAAGCCGGGTCAAGCATTTTAAAAAGCTCATAATCAAAATCTATGCGTTTGCTAATAAATCCTGGCGCATGTTTCTCATTACTTACATCACTTTTAAAAGGAATGTTAATAGACTTTCCGTTAGGGGCAACAAATTTTACACCCCAGCTTGGTAAAAAGCTTTGTGGTTGATTAGAGAAAGTATCTAATAAAGTTTCATCTAATTGTTTAAATACATAAACCACTTTTCCACTTAAAGCGTCTCCACAAACTTTATCCCGCGGAAATACAGCCTTATCTATAATGGTATGAGGTATTTTTAATTTGCTTAAAAAAAAGGAGGTGGCACAACCGGCTGGCCCTGCACCAATAATAACAATATCTTCTGGACTTTGCGTATTTGCCATAAATAAAAACTCACTCACCTAAGCGGCTTCGAAAATAGTTATTTAATCGGTTAGCGCTCATCAAAAATCTAAAAAACTAACTTACAACGTTAAATTTAGCTATATTAAACCGGGCAACAGACAAGACGATAAAAGATTTTTTGAAAATTTTAAAAATAAATCCCGCTGCCAAACTGTCAATGGCGTAATTTTTGGTATTTTCGTAGAATAATATTTTTTAATGGAAATTTTTTCAAGCATGCCAAATAACGCCAGAACATGGATTTATGCCGCTAACCGGCAATTAAGTTCGGCAGAAGAACATGCGATACAAGCAGAATTAACAGATTTTGTGCAAAGCTGGACAGCACATGAGCGCGCTTTAAAGGCAGAAGCGGCAATACTTTACAACCAGTTTGTTGTTATTATGGTTGATGAGGCCCATTCTGAAATAAGCGGTTGTGGTATTGATAAATCGGTTCAATTAATAAAAACAATTAATAACAAATATCAGCTTGATTTTTTTAACCGTTTAGCGGTTCAAACCTTAACAGATAACCAAGTTACAACATATAACAAAAAAACTTTGCAGGAGGCTATTAATGCGGGTATTTTAACAGGGCAAACAATTGCATTTAATCCTTTGGTTCAACATAAATCAGATTTTTTATCCAACTGGTTGCAACCACTTCAGCAAAATTGGATCAGCAAACAAATTGTATTTTTGGTTCAGGCTTAAAAATACCCCCAGATATTTTAAAACAAATTCTCATTTTAGCAACTTATAACAGAGTAGCCCAAATACAAAAACATGGCAGATACGAATAAAGACAGCATCACGGAAAATAACGATAACAAAAGCAAAAGGCCTAAATTACCCCCGGTAATGCCTAAGTTTAATTTTTATTGGATTTATGGAATTATTGCAGTGGTATTTATTGCCATTGAGTTTATGCCCAGAGATGTGGCAATGAAAACTACCAGAACTAAATTCCTTACAGAAATATTGCCATCTCATGATATTGAAAAGGTAGTGTTGATTAATAAAGATAAGGTTGAAATTTATTTAAAAAAGGATGCGTTAAAAAATGAAAAATATAAAGACCTGAAAGATCGCGGAATGTTTGGCGATGATGTAGGTCCGCATTATACTTTTGAAATAAGTGATGCAGGCAGTTTTGAAACAGACCTGAACAAACGCCAGGAAGCTTACCCGGCCAATGAAAGAATAATACTTGAAACAGCCACTCAACACAATTACCTTGGCGATATTATAGGTTGGTTATTGCCATTTGTTCTGTTAATAGGTTTATGGATGTTTGTAATGCGGCGCATGGGTGGTGGTGCCGGTGGTGCCGGTGGACAAATTTTTAATATAGGAAAAAGCAGAGCGCAGTTGTTTGATAAAGATGCCCGTGTAAATATTACCTTTAAAGATGTGGCCGGTTTAGATGAAGCCAAAGTTGAGGTAATGGAAATTGTTGACTTTTTAAAGAATCCAAAGAAATATACAAATCTGGGTGGTAAAATTCCAAAAGGAGCTTTACTGGTTGGTCCTCCCGGAACAGGTAAAACCTTGCTTGCTAAAGCAGTTGCGGGTGAAGCTGGTGTTCCTTTCTTTTCTTTATCAGGGTCAGATTTTGTTGAAATGTTTGTTGGAGTGGGTGCTAGTAGAGTGCGCGATCTTTTTAAACAGGCCAAAGAAAAAGCACCTTGTATAATTTTTATAGATGAAATTGATGCTGTAGGTAGGGCGAGGGGAAAATCTATGGTTCAGGGCGGTAATGATGAACGCGAAAATACCTTGAATCAGTTATTAACCGAAATGGATGGTTTTGCAACCGATCTGGGTGTGATTATTTTAGCGGCAACAAATCGTCCGGATATATTGGATTCTGCCTTGTTACGTCCGGGTCGTTTTGACCGACAGATTTCTATTGACCGTCCGGATTTAAATGGAAGGGCGGAGATTTTTAAAGTGCATTTAAAACCATTGAAACTGGCAGAAGGAGTTGATCCGATGAAACTTTCTATACAGACTGCTGGATTTGCAGGTGCTGATATTGCCAATGTATGTAATGAGTCGGCATTAATTGCTGCACGTAACAACAAAGATAAAGTAGATATGCAGGATTTTCAGGATGCTGTTGACAGGATTATTGGCGGATTGGAAAAGAAAAATAAAATTATATCGCCGGAGGAAAAAGAAATAATAGCCTACCATGAAAGCGGACATGCAATTGCCGGATGGTTTCTGGAAGGCGTTGATCCATTAGTAAAGGTAAGTATTGTACCGCGAGGTGTTGCGGCTTTAGGATATGCTCAGTACCTTCCTAAAGATCAATATCTGTACACTACCGAACAATTAGAAAATATGATGTGTATGACCTTAGGCGGAAGGGTTGCAGAAGATATTATTTTCGGCCGCATTAGCACCGGTGCACAAAACGATTTGGAACGCATAACCAAAATGGCGTATGGCATGGTAACTATTTATGGTATGAACGCAACCATTGGAAACGTAAGTTTTTATGATACCAACCAAGAGCAAACCTTTATTAAACCCTTTAGCGAAAGAACAGCGGAATTAATAGACATTGAAGTGCGAAAATTAATTGACAGTTGTTACATAAAAACAAAAGCTTTATTAAATGAAAAGCGCAGTAAGCTGGAAGAACTGGCAAAAATACTTTTAAAACGTGAAATCTTACTTCAGGCTGACCTTGTTGAAATTTTAGGCAAACGACCACACGATAAGCATACCGAGGAAGAAGCCAAGGTTGAAGTAATGCCGCACGAAACATCAACCGGCATTGCCGATGTTGTTTAAGAAATATTATGGAGATCTGATCTTTAAAATTATTTAAGAAAGCCTGGCTAATCGCCGGGCTTTTTTATGAATTAAATGTTTAAGAAAACTGTGACTATATAAATATGGGCGTATTGAAATACTAAAGAGTGTTTTTAAAATTGTTATTCACAAATAACAATATTGGAAAATTAATTGTATGTAATTAATTGGAATATTATGTAAACCTCTCAGCAAAATTTTATTTTATCAGCTTATCTCAGGTTATTTATTTTGTACAAATACATAATGAAATTAACACCTGCCAGGGTAAAATAGGTAAGCGGTAATTTTGAGCCTGCAAAAATCAATCTTATTATTAGCTATACACTAAACGCTTTATTTTGAACCCTATATTGGTAAAGAATTAATTTATGATGTAGACTTTACAGCAAATGATGTTAATTCTTTTTCGTATTTCTGTTTGCTCTCATTTAATTCGGTTTTGCCAATATTAAGGAGGGCCCGTTATGGCAACACAACTTATATTCAGTTTAAACTAATTATTGGGCGGTAAATATATGCAAGCCTGCCTGCCTCATTCGGAATCATCGTTAAATATTGGCGGGTGCGGCCTTTGCAAAACTTTATTACATCTTTTTACCCGGCACCTAAACATACCACATACTTATAATTTATGCATAGGGCAAAGGAATGAAGTTTAAGGTAAGCGATGGTTATGTTAATATATCTTCTATGGTTCCCGGAAATTACCTAGTGCGATATTATTTAGGGCAAGTAGTGTACACAGGTAGGTTTATTAAGTATTAAATTTTAGTTATTGTAAGATGATAATTTATTCATAATAATTTTAAACCAAGCTGTATAACATGTAGGATGCAGCACTAAATCTTTCATTACATCATCTATTTCCATCCATTTATAAGCAGCCACTTCATTTGTATTAAAAAGGGGCACCTTATTATAAATGCCTGTATAAACATAATCGAGTTCGTGCTCTGTTAAGCCATTTTCAAAAGCGGTTTTATAAATAAATTTTTGTTTAAATATTAGTTTACAGTCAAATCCCATCTCTTCTTTTAAACGCCTGTGAGCAGCTTCAATAACAGCCTCTCCCGGCCGTGGGTGACTACAGCAGGTATTGGTCCATAAGCCCGCCGAATGGTATTTATTTTTCGAACGCTGTTGCAACAAAAGTTGTTCGTTATTATTAAAAATTAATACCGAAAATGCGCGGTGCAGCAAACCTTTTAAATGAGCTTCCTGCTTTTCCATTATACCAAGTTCCTTATCGTGTTCATCAACTAAAATTACACTTTCATCTTTCATTAGTATGCTGTTGCTTTTGTGTGGATATAAAGTTAACGTTTTAGAATCACAGTACCTTCATAAAGGGTAGGTTCAACATACATAATTTTTAAAACTATAACTCCATGCTTGCCTGAAATTTAATTAGCGGGTTTGTATATTTATGGATAATAAAAATATATTTTCGTTAGAACGAAGCATTTGTAAGTTGCAGTGTTTAAAACGGATAAAGGTAAGTAAAAGACAACAGTATCTTATTATTTAAAGTAAGCCACATTGCATTAAGCCCAAAGTAATACAGCCTGCTTAAGAAGCAAAAGTAACCACTGTTCATTCATTCTTTCTAACGTGGTTATAAGACTATGCCTGCCGTAAAAACAATTAAAGTATTTTTACAGCCGGTTGGTGATACAAAACATTGCTTTAAAAAGCAATTTAGATTTAAACCTTATTTCTTCCCAAAATTCCAATTGCCCCTATACGTTAAATATAACGAATACGAATAATCTAATAACGAATTTTTTAAATCATAAACAGGTTCAAAACGTGCACTCATGGATATATGTTCGAATACCTTTTTTTCATAAAACAACCTGATAAAAAGTAGATGTCTGTTAGGTTCTATATGCCCCGGCCTGTCAAGTGATAATGAACTATATATGGGTGAACCTTTAGGGGCAATATAACTGTTGCCTTCCCAGTAACTAAACATCACCGAAAGATTTTTTGCCTTTACTGTTGCATTTATATATATAGCATTGCCTTCTTTAAAAGGATATATATTTCCATCATTCAGACTATACCGTAACAAGTATGGTTCAAAACGCCACTCACTTATAAAACCTGTATTGTTTTGTTTCATAAACCGGATACCTGCAGCGTAATTTGCGATCACATAAAAGGAGATTGAATCTTTGTCTATTTGCCCGCCTCTGTGAGATAGCATACCCTGAATAATTGGCGTTACAGAGAATTGATTTATTGTTACCGTAATTTTGGGTTGTAAATTTAAACCCGTTGTTAGCATCTCTTTTTCTGTGGCACCCCTTTCAATAAATTTTTCCCAGTTAATCCATGTGTCAAAAAAAAACTTATCTGATACGTGTTTTAACTGAAAGCCATTTTCCATATGTTTTTCAATGTATGCGGCAATATCAAACATAGGTTCAACCATTCGGTGGTTTATTGATCCTTCAAGAGTACCGAATAATATTTGCCAGTTGTTATTTTTAAGTTTAAGGGTAAAGGTGGGAGTTACCGTTGTATAAGGTTCATCGCCACCAAAATCTTTACGCACAAATAAGCCCCCCTGCAGTTTAATATGTGAATTTACCTGGTAATACAGCGAGGGTATAAGCTGATAACCAAACAGTGTGCGTCCTACTTCAATATTATTATAATACTCGGTATTGCGCAGGTAATTATTGTTTATAACAGAAAATCCAATCCGCCCGCTATCACCAGCATTAAACGTTATTGGGTCATACAAAAAAAGATTGTTAACCTGGGCCCTGCTATTGTAAGAAATAAGCAGGCATATACTTATGCATACATATTTAAACAATATAACCGGTGGTTTTTTAGCTGAGCTCATCATACAAATTTCTTTTAAACAATGTATGTATATACACCTGTCAAACTTAAAAGAATCCGGGCGATTATCAAATTACATCTTTTACCCTTTACAACTAATGATATATTAAAAAATGGGCTACACTAAAATGTGCGTAAAAGGCACTTGAATCATTATACAAACAAACGCATTTTTACCGCATTTTATACCCTGCTTTAAGTGTTTAGCCTTAAACTAAAACTTCTTCTTCACAGGCTGCGGTATTGCTTGTTTTTGCAACGGTATCATGGTCTTTAAAAACAATCGAATTAAATGTATAGGTGGTTGCCATTAAGGTATCTTCGGCTTAATTAATGCCCTTAACACTGTTGGTGTTTAATGTTTTAATTTCTTCTTTTTTAACAGGCAGCCGGCATATTTAAAACGGTAAGGCCTAAAACAATTGTTTCGTACATTGTTTTGTTATATAAGTATCATTACACAAGTAATTACCCTTATGCGAATTTAAAATAACGTTTTAACGCATTGATTCTTTGCGGCTAAAATTGTAAGTTTGATGATTGTAAATCGCTTATGAAAAAATTATTGCTCGCTTTTATTTTACCTTTATTTTGTTTTACGGCAAGTGCCGGTATCAGCAAATCGCAAATAGCTGATGCGCTTGTATCAAAAGGAGTTTTATTGCAAAAAACTCCTTATATCATTACCTCGCAATACACATCGGCCAATAATGGCGTTACCCATGTGTACCTGCGGCAAACACTTAATGGTATTGAAGTTTTTAACGCCAACTCATCACTTAACTTTGATAAAAACGATGCGCTTATTAATTTTAATAACGGTTTTATTACGGTTGATCCAACCACTGTTGCAGAATTAAAAAACGGAATAAGCTATGCAACGGCTATAAATAAAGTAGCTGCGCAATTGAATATAAAAGTAAATATTGTGCTTGCCAAATTAAGCAATAATGCACGCGAATTTATTGTGCACGACCCGCAGGCATCGGCACAGGATGTTAAAGCTAAAATATATTACCTTTATAAAAACAAGCAGTTTATTGCCGTATGGAACATAGAGATTTACGACAATAAAAAAGGCGACTGGTGGAATAAAAGAGTTGATGTGCAAAATGGGGAGATCATTGATGAAAATAACTGGACTACACATTGCAATACTTCGCAGGTAAAACATGCGGTAAAAAAAAATGATTATTACAGTTTCAGTTTCGATGATGAAGTACTGCTAAAAAAAGCCGCCACCGGCTCATACAGAGTTATCCCATTCCCGTTTGAAAGTCCGCAAAAAAGCAACCCAGTGCTCATTAACAGCCAGGCCACTGCTACCGCTTCGCCTTATGGCTGGCATGATGTTGATGGCATTGCCGGATCGGAATACACCATTACAAGGGGCAATAATGTTTACGCCAAAGAAGATACCCTTGCCCGCGATAGCAGTGGTTATGCGCCCGATGGCGGCTCAGCTCTTATATTCGACTTTCCTTTCGATTCTGTAGCATATCCTCGTAGTTATTTAAAGAGTGCCATTACCAATTTATTCTACTGGAACAACATTGTACATGATATTTTCTACCGTTATGGTTTTGATGAAGCATCGGGTAATTTTCAGCAATACAATTATACCCAGGCAGGAATTGGCGAAGATTATGTATTGGCCGACGCGCAGGATGGCAGCGGCACCAATAACGCCAACTTCTCAACACCCCCCGAAGGCAATAACCCGCGCATGCAAATGTTTATTTGGGAAGCTGCTTCTAACAGCAATATATTTAATATCAATACCCCTGCCTATTTAAAAGGGCAATATTTGGCTGCGGTTGCATCATTTGGCCCATATCCCGCTCCTCCCGGTGTTACCGGTAATCTTGCACTTACCAACGATGGCACATCACAACCCACTTATGCCTGCAGTACTATAGTAAATAATGTAGCCGGTAAAATTGCACTTATTGACCGCGGTAATTGTTATTTTGTAGACAAGGTTTATAATGCCCAACTGGCCGGTGCCAAAGCTGTGGTTATTATTAACAACACCCCGGGTGCGCCTTTTTCTATGGGCACGGCAGGTACCAAAGATAAGCTCATAAATATTCCATCGGTTATGATTAACCAGGCACTTGGCAACTCCCTTAAAAGTTTACTGGCATCAGATTCGGTTGTTAATATTACCCTTGTAGATTCGGCCGGCGGACCAAAATATTTTGACAGCGATTTTGATAATGGTGTTATCATACACGAATCTGCACATGGTGTTTCTAACCGGTTAACAGGTGGTCCGTTTAATACCAATTGCCTGTATAATGCCGAGCAAGGAGGTGAAGGGTGGAGCGATTTTTTTGCCCTGGCACTTACCGCTCGGGCAAGCGATAACCCTGCATTTGGCAAAGGTATAGGCACTTACCTTATAGCCGAAGATACCACTGGCTTAGGCATAAGAGATTACAAATACAGCCGCAACATGACCGTAAACCCTGCCACGTATGACTATATAAAAACAAACGCCGAAGTACACTTTGTTGGCTTTGTATGGTGTACCATGTTGTATGATATTTTTTGGGATATGGCCGATAAATATGGGTTCAACAATGACATTTATAATGGCACCGGTGGCAATAACAAAGCGATTCAACTGGTAATGGACGGACTAAAATTGCAACCCTGCATGCCTGGTTTTGTAGATGCCCGCAATGCTATTTTATTAGCCGACTCCATCAATAATAATTTTGCCAACCGCAATTTGCTGTGGAAAGCATTTGCCCGCCGCGGCCTTGGCTTTTATGCCAGCCAGGGATCGGCGGATATCGTTACCGACGGCACACAATCATTTTCACTACCTCCCCTCACAACAGTTGTCAATTCTCAACCATCACCAAGCGATATCAGCGTGTTTCCCAATCCAACAACAGGTATTATCAATATCCAACTCAACACAACAGCTCAATTTAATCAGATAACCCTATATGACCTAACCGGCAAAATAATCATGCAAAAAGCTTGTAACAATACAAACACAGGCATTGCTTTAGATTTAAGTAATGCCGCAAAAGGAATTTATTTTCTGCAACTAACAAGCAATAGTGGCGCGGTTTGTAAAAAGGTTATAGTGGAGTAGGTTTTCCAACGTATGTTTAAATATTTGCAGGGCGTTCCCCAAAGGGTCGGGCTATTCGCTGCAAGTCCTCGGCTTCGTTCCTCCGCCTCCGGGCTTTCCGCTGCTATCCCTAACGCGGGGCTACTGCTTAATACAAGTTGTATTGACCATGAAATAATTTTTGCAATTGGTTTATTAGGGTTCGTTAAAACATTCAGTAAACATTAAAATTGCCTGCTCAAAAGTGTTTAAATATTATACCTCCCTTAGGCTGGTTTTACAAAATTATTTTCAAGTTTAATATTAATAATTATTAACTCCCAGGCTCAAGCTCCTTGTTTAAGAGCATGCTTAAAGATTAATCTCGTGCATCAACAATGGCATAAGAAATATCGCCAAAACTATGTTGTACAGGGCATATCACCGAATTATTTCTCCTCAGCAAACGATCAAAAATTCTTCAGTCAACTTAGCAAGCTTTGTTAAACAAAGTGCGGCAGGTAACAAAGCAACGGTGCAACGTATTAATGCCTGTCAGTACTGCATTTAATAATATTATACTTTACTACCGGTTCAATGCTCCTGCGTTTACCCTGTTCCAACATTACCCTAAAGTGCAAAGCTTATCCACGGCCAATGCCTTTATGCCTCATCAGTTCGTAAAAGTTTTTATTGCATAAGGTTTGCAAACTATTGCCCATAGCTTACAGCAGTTCTCGAACTGGAAAGTGAAGAATGGTGATCAAAAAAATATATCTGAGTATATGAAGCAATTTTAAATAAGAACTTGCGAAATTTGTTGAGAAATCAAAAGATGCAATCCTAAGATTCCCGTTAATTGCAAAGCAGTAGTTTTCCACTTGCTAATACCATCCGGGCGTGATTCGGCAAGTTATTTAATCATCATTGTGGAATTAAAAGCAAGATTAATAATGCCCTCTAAGTTATAGGCAGGGTTAAAGCATATTAAAAATGCTGCTTAAGTATAAAAAACATAGGAATTATGCAACTATTAAAAATAATTTGAACGTTTAAATTTCACAAATTTGTTTTTATAATTTAAATCCTACATCGGATCAATAAGTTATAAATTTTTAGCTTTCTATTTATTACCACAATTTTAAAAACATATTATGAACGAACCTGACATAAAAAAAATATTAATCCCTACCGACTTTTCTCCGGCTTCCTTAGGCGTTATAAATGCGGCTACAGCATTGGCAAAACACAACTTCGCTGAAATTACCCTTTTACATGTTATGGATAGTGTTTCTGCCAGTGCTCCTCCCTTTTATATGACTGTGCCCGGTGGCGCTGAGTATGAAAATAATTTAAGGGAGGAAAGTAATCAGCAATTAGAATTATTGGCAACTTCTATCCGAAATAACGGGGTTAATAAGGTGAACGTACTTTCAGTACCCGGAAACATATATACGGAAATTGGCAATGTAAGTAAGGAAATTAAGGCAGATCTCATTATAATGGGAACGCATGGTGTTTCTGGCTATAAAGAGGTTTTTATGGGTAGTAATGCACAACGTGTAGTAACTCTTTCCGAAATTCCGGTGCTCACCATGCAAACGGGAGCTAAATATGAATTTAAAAATATATTAATTCCGATTGATAATTCACAACATAGCAATGATAAGGTTGCAATTGCGATAAAATTTGCGGAAATATTTGCGTCTAAAATCCATATTCTCGGACTTCTTCCTACTGAAGAAAGAGAAGAAAACGTGAAATTTAAAATTAAACTTGACGCAATTGTTCAAGCTATTCATACAGCAAATTTAGCATTTGTAAAAACGTTAGAAAATGGAGAAGACCTTACCGAAGTTGCTTTAGCTTATGCAGATAAAAACAACTGCGATCTTATTGTAATTAATACCGGACATGAATCGCAAACATCAGGAATTTTCATGGGTGCTTTAGCGCAACGGATCGTAAATCATTCTAAAATACCTGTTCTTAGCGTAATTCCCGCAGAAGAAGCTTATATCATTACTACTCCGGGGTTTGGTATTTCTTAATTCTGGCAGTTACCTTCTCATCAGAATAATTTACGCTGAATTGATTATACAATTTTCAGGTTGATTTGCGATTTAGCATTATGGATCAGATTACATAATTAAAATGCATAAGGATTAATCCTAAAGGCATTTTGAACGATTTACTTGCTTTAATTTTATGATCACTTGCTCTAATATAATATAAGTAGTAAACTCAGGTAAATAGCGCGCAGAAATCGTCTGATAGCACCTTTGGCTCAATAAGCATAAATTCCTTTTCCCAGGCAAATAGCGCGCAGAAATCGTCTGATAGCACCCTTTAAGGGGCAGCATAAAATCCTTATGCACCTGCAATAGATATTTTACGGGTATGGAATGATGAGATTCCGGCAAAACAATCCATAGGTAAGCATAACCAGGAATAAATATTTTAAAAGAGGTTATGTAGCTGAATCTGTATATTCATAAAGTAATTCATTCGCTTATCTGTAAGCCAACTACTAAAAATGTTTTTTATTTTTTTGGAGAAAACACTTAAACGCTTACATTTGCTGCCCGGTTGCAATTAAAACAGGAGTTAAAATTACAACAGGGAACAACAAAGCGTCATTTAACCTTCGTTAAAACATGGTGAATGAAAGGTGCGGTAGCTCAGTTGGTAGAGCAAAGGACTGAAAATCCTTGTGTCGGGGGTTCGAAACCCTCCCACACCACAAAAATGGAAGTGTAAAATCCTGTTAACCAGTAGTTAGCAGGATTTTTTATGCCTTTCTGCCTGCTAATATATACAGTTTTGATAAGTTTCAACAGCGTATTCCGCTAATACTCATGCAGGCGAATTTGCATGCAGTTTTGAGTTGGGAAAAAGTGCCCGCTCGTTTTGGGGTTTGAGGATTAGAAGGCTGCGTTTGTTGGGGTTGAAAGGCAGTTGACTTTTGTCCGTTTGGGCAAAAGTTCTTATTGATAATTGTGAATTCAACATAATATTCTGGGATGCAAAACTTGAAGTTGTTCAAATTATGGAGTTTTAACCGTCATACCCTCCATCATTTTCCATTCCGCAATTTTTCAACTTTAAATTACAATTAACAGTCTCAATATCAAATTCACTCTGATGAAAAAGACCGCCCTCTATTCGGTATACCTTTCATATTCCGAATCTTTAGGATTCTCGAACACACTTAAATTTCAGAATTTTATAGAGGGCTTAGGATATACCTATGCTACAAAAAGCTGTTAAGATCTGCTATTCTATATGTCATGGCCGGAACACTTACTTCAAAACGTTTTGCTAAGACCTCAATAAGCTCATTCTCGGTTATTGTTTGCTCTTTAGCCAGTTCGGATAAAATAAAATCCTTGGGCATTAGTAACGCAGCTGCAAATGCATTTGCTTCCCTTTCTTGCTTTAATTCAGTTGATGAATATTTTTTATTGCTTCGGAATTTTAAGATATAGTCTTTGTCAACAAACAGTTCTTTTTTCGTGTTCCTATGCATAATGTAATGCCCCAACTCATGAGCAACAGTAAATCTTTGACGACCTTTTGAATGTTGGAGGTTGTAACCAATAGTTCCTTTCCCGTCATTTATAGCTAAAATCCCAGAGACTTCTTCTCCAAGATTATATGGCATAACATCCACTCCGAGTGATAAGGCGATTTTCTCAACTGGAACAGGGTAGGATTCGACTCCTTCTAGAAGCAACAGTTTAGATACCTGCTCTTCAATTTTTTCATAAAAATCTTTTGAAAACATATTACTAATTATTTTGATTGGGATAGCTTCAAGAAATCTCTTAAGATGGAACCTACATTCTCAACATCTTGAAACTGCTCAACTTCTTTCTGAATTATCTTTTCAACTTTTGAGTCAATTACTTTTAAATCATCTAAAGGGGGAATAATTTCAGATAACTGTACTTTCAAGAGTGCTGCTATCTCTACCAAAGTGTGCAATTGAACCTTTTGCTTTCCCTGTTCAATATTTACAATTGATATTCTACTTAATCCTGTCCTATTAGCTAATTCATCTTGAACAAACTTATCCCCCCGGGTAGCTTTAATATTATCTCCTAACTTTTTGTAGAAAATATCCTGTTGTTCCTTGCTTAGCATATTATTGTCTGTTTCTTATACAAAGATAATAAAAATATGTTAATATCAATTACGTAAGTGACACTTACATATATTATTTTAATTTGTAAGATTATTTTGTTTAAATGAAAAGTCCGTCATATATTTGCGTCAGCTAAAATAAAAAAAGCCAAGTAGCGAACTACTCAGCTTTGTAATTTTCAAATGGATCCAACAGGTTTGCACCCTGTTCGTATTTGATTGTCGTTATTCAAATATAGGCACCCGTTTCTAAATTACAAGCTAAAGAAAATCATTTTCTTATAACGCTCTCTTCTTGGTGTGACAAATTAATAAAAAGCAAGGCAAAAAAGGAAGTCGTAAAACTCTCAAATCCAGCGCAACGCTGTGTCCTAATCTCCCAAAAGGGGAGGCCTTGTATTATTATTAATTTATACCAAAAACAATGAAAGAAGAAGAAAAAAGCGGGCATACTAAGCCCCGTATTTATGTAGCGATAGTAAATGAAATTGAAATCGCTTTTAAGGAACCCAAAGTGTCAGGGTTGCAAATTTTAAAAGAGGCTTGTCTTGAGCCGCCTCAATGTTATACCTTATACCAAAAGCTCAAAGGATGCGAGTTTGAAAAAATCAGCCTTGACGAGATCGTTGATCTGTCTGATGCTGGTATCGAACGATTCATTACTAAAGAGCCAGAGGTGTTTAATTATTTCGTAAATGATGAGCCTGAAACTACAGAAGAAAAGGCACTCACACCGACCGAAATCCTCAAACTTGCAGGCATTAATCCGGCTAACCATTATTTAATTCTGCATAATCTGGATGAAAGCAAGATCAATTTTGCCTACACTCCGGAGAAGCCAATTAAAATGGTTTGTACTGGAATGAGATTCGTCTCTGCAAAATGGGTTGATGTAGTCAACATTGAAGAGTATGGCAAAAGCTGTAAGGAAGTACCTATTTCAAGGATTTATCAGGTGAAGGTCGATAAGGTCGTTAAAGATTGGGAAAAGCCATTCATTTCATTTGAGGAGATCGTGAAAATTGCCAAGGGTAATAACGCACATGCTAAAGACTTCAATGTCCTGAAGTTTTTAAGTAATGATTCTAAACCGATCACTCTTAAACCGGAAAATGTGATTGATCTAACAGAAAGATGCCTTCTTCGCTTTGTCGTGCAACCAAAAACACAGGACGATGGAAGAGGTGTTAGAAGAACCTTTTCTTTACCACAAGAAGATGTCGAATTTTTAGATAAACAGGGTCTCCTTTGGGAGACCCTGTTAGAGAATGGGACAACATGGTTAATAATACATGATTACCCAATTCCTGAAGGTTACAATGTTCTTAAGGCAACTGTTGCTTTACGAATCCCTCCTCACTATGATGCTGCCCAAATTGATATGGCTTATTTCCACCCTGCACTTCAAAAAAATTCCGGACGTGCTATTAATGCGATATCAAATCTGCCTATTGACAGCAAGGATTTTCAGCAATGGTCAAGACACAGGAGATCAGGAGACTGGATTCCGGGCGTAGATAATGTTTCTACACATTTAAGTCTTGTTGACAACTGGTTATTAAACGATTTAAAATGATAAGCCCATGAACAAACTAAGAATATCAGGTATTTATTATCAACAGCTTAAAAATCATCTTTTCCCTGGAGATGGAAAGGAGGCCGTTGCCGTTGCCTTATGTGGCAGAAGCTTATATGACGGGGAGCAAGTGCTTTTGGTGAAAGAATTATTGCTAATCCCTTATGATGTATGCCATGTACGCAGAGAGGAGTTTATAAGTTGGCCAACTGATGTAATAAATCCACTCCTTGAAAAGGCAGCTAAAGATGGATCTGCACTATTAAAGATTCATTGCCATCCAACAGGTTACGAAAGATTTTCCGATTTGGATAACCAATCGGATTTTAACCTGTTTACAAGTATTCATGCTTATTTAAACAACTATCAACCTCATGCCAGTTGCATAATGTTGCCTGACGGAAGAATGTTTGGACGCGTGTTTTATGGTGATATTAAACCACAACCTATCAGGCAAATTTCTGTTGCAGGCGATAATATTTTGAATTGGTACTATTCTGAAGAAACGGAACTGAATGAAGACATACAGATTCGCAATATTCAAACATTCGGCAAGCAAACTATTCAAATGCTAAGCAAAATGAGGATAGGTGTAATAGGTTGCTCTGGTACAGGAAGCCCTACAATAGAGCAATTAAAAAGGTTGGGAGTCGGTGAGCTTGTTTTGTGCGATCCAGATTTTATAGATATGCTCAACCTTAATAGGATTGTAGGCTCAACTCTTGAGGATGCTAAAAATAAAGCTCTGAAAGTTGACGTAATGAAACGAGAGGTTGAAAAGACTGGATTTGGCACTATTGTAACAACATTTGCTTCAACAACATCCCATTATGACATCATTAAAAAGCTTGCAAGCTGTGATGTGTTATTCTCTTGTGTCGATAGAGCTGGCGTTGAAGCGCGTCATCAATTAAGCCTTATCTCTTCGTATTACATTGTCCCCCTTTTGGATATGGGTGTTAAATTAGTTGCTGATGGAAAAGGTGGCATCAATGGAATTTTTGGTTCCGTTCATTATATACAACCAGGAGGGTCTAGTCTTTTGAGTCGTGGACAATACGACTTAGAAAATCTCCGATCTGCGGGAGTAAAAAGGTTAAATAAGGAGGAGTTTGAACGAAATCAATATCTTGTTGAAGTTGAAGAATCAAGCCCTGCTGTTATAACAATTAATATGCAGGTAGCAGCCACGGCAGCAAACGAGTTTCTTGCAAGAATCCATCCTTATCGTAACATAGAAAACTCCCAGATAGATTTTGTGAGCATTTTGTTTGGCGACTGCGTTATGTACGGAGAATCCTTTAATGAGCCCTGCAGCTATTTTTCTAAGCTTGTTGGCAAAGGAGATATTGAACCACTTTTAAATAACCCTGAATTAAGTAATGTTGAAAAGGCTGTTTAACTGGTTATTAGGCTTAATCAAGCACGATGACTTATACAAATATAAGTTTGTAGATGACGTACCTGAAAGTATAAGTTCAGGTAAGATCTACATTGTAGGTAATAAAGGTTACCATTGGCAGGGAGTTATGTTATGTCCCTGTGGATGTAAAGAACACCTTTATATCAATTTTATTGAAGAACAACATCCATGTTGGACGTATAAAATTGGCGGTGAAAAAAAAATAACGCTGCATCCTTCCCTATGGAGAAAAACAGGATGTAAAAGCCATTTCTTTGTTAAGAAAGGAAAAGTAGTTTGGGTATAATGTTGGCTAATTGCATTTCTTGGAAAGCTCTTCGATTATGAAATGATAATAGTTATTGCTATTGCGGTGTGGGAATAACACGTGAAAATTCTCTTCATTATTTTTAAGAAATTCAATGAGAAAAGATTTAATGTCATTTGGCAAATAACAAATCAGGTGTGTACCCATCATTCCGTTACTAACATTTGTCGCATCAAATGTAAAATCAAACACTTTATAGGTAGAAATATAACATGAGGCAACCCATAGGTATTTAGGCATACTGCGCGTTAAAAAATCAACTTTGTCTGTATCATCTAAACTGGAATTTTTAATCTGGCTTTTCACATTTTCAGAAAACTCAACCTTAATATCCCAAGCAAGATCAGCAATAATTTGTTTGTCAAAAAAACTGCTTAATATTCTATCAAGGCCTAATACTATAACCTCAATATTTTCATACGAAATCCTGATTTTGGGATAAACGGGAACTATAACATGTGTAACATACGTAAACTGCTGTTCAGCATCTAATAGCGTCCATTCTGTGATTAGCCCTGCTGCATCCTCTGCAAACCCAACCCTAGCGAAAGGTCCCCACTGGTCATCATGGGCATAGAACTTTGTAATGTTGTCAGAAAGCCAACTTATTTCCTCCTGGGGTTCAGATAAAACTGGGGCATTTTGTTTAAATCCAGATACAGTAATTGCATGTAAACCGTGAACTCCTCCATTAGGCACTCTAATCACTAAAATTATAGGAATACCAATTGGCGAATACGCGTTTAAGAGCTTTTTCAAGTATTGATGAGAAACATATCTTACGATAACATTCCCTTCTTCGTCTCTTACTATATAATCTGGCTGTTTCACTTCCGAAACTAACCCTGAATTAAAAATCGCTTGACATATTTGAATAATATTAAGTCCCTTATTAGGAAACAATCTACTTCCATCCGTTGACACATTATCTGCGTCTTTTGTTATCTGACTAGGAGATTTTAATGTTGTATGGAAATCAACTGCTGCTTTATTTAGCATTGACCATATAGCGGTAGTTGCACAAGCCGCTAAAACGCTATCTTGCTCTTGAAATGCTAATGATTTTATCTTTATTTCATTACCATAAAAGTGCACGGAATAATCACGGACTCCCCAAAAATTTCTACTATCAAAATCTTGACTGTTAGGATAGATTTTTAGAATTGTATATCCTAAGACAGTAACAGGAATAGGTTTAACAACAATAAAACCAAGATAATGATTCCAAAACTCTGTTTTATCATTTTCAGAACTTAATATAACCTCCTTGAATTCATCCTCCGTGAAAACATTATCAAAGAAATGCACCCGCTTACAAAACTTTGGATATTCCTCAAAACAATAGGCATAATACGAGGCATAATCATGCAAGTAATCTTTGCTAATATACTCTTCTTCTATGACTATAGTCTTGGCAGCAATTTCATGACTATTCAAATAAGCTCTTAAATAACTGAAATGATTCTTAGAGGCAATTACCTCTTTTGAAGTATAACTGTTACTTAAAGCTGATGCGAGATTTTCTTCTGAGTAGGGTAAAATTTGCACACTAGAAATCTTATTAGAGTTGGACAACCACCCTAAGACGATCCTGATCCACTTCCTTAAGCTTGAGAACCGCTGTTTGCTTTTGTTTGGTTTCATCAACTTGTTTCATGATAGCAGCGCCACTAAGCTTTAATGTAGACAACTTAGCATCTTTAATCAAGATGTTTGACGCTTGTAGTTTGCTCATATGAATGATTGATTTGTACACAAGTATAATATGTAATTATAAATAAAGTGGGGCAAAGATACAAACTATTTGTGAACAGACCTATCAAATAGGAGAAATTTCTTTCTTTTCCTCCAATCCATCATCATGCAAAGTAATGAAAATCAACAAATTACACGCGTAGTTTACAAAACAGCTCGTAAGCCTTAATAATGTGCATATCACCTGCCTGGCAATCAACAATTAACATGCGCATTAAATGCGTTTAAAATAAGTAAAACAGTTAAGTTAATATGCATGCAGGCGAATGAGGGGGCAGTTTTAGAGTGGGAAAATGCCCGCTTGTTTTGGAGTTTTGAGGAGTTGATGGTTATGTTTACTGCGGTCGAAAGACGCATAACTTTTGTTCTCTTGGGCAAAAGTTCTAATGGATCTCTAAGAATTCGAACTGATATTTCGGATGTCGGAACCATAGCATTGAATCGCACATTGCCGCACTAAATTGTAATTTTTTCCAGCTCCCCTTCTTTGTTTAGGTATAAACAAAAAGAGAATTGTACATTTAAATGACATTTTCAGTTATTTTTCGCTTCTTGGTCTTGGAAAATATTCCGGAATTCAATAGCAGAAACCCAATTTATTCATGGTTTTCCTCATCCTCATCAAAATCATCCCTAAGTTCATAATATGGATCAAATAATCTCAGCAAAAATTCTCTAAAGTGGAAATGATTATTCAAATAATCCACTATGAAAGTAGGGATATCTCCATGGTTTAGAGTAGGGTGACTTTCGTATCCATACTTCGATATATGTTTATAATCCTCTTTAGTATAATCTACAAATAATTTCCGAATTAAACCTGTTGCCCTCACACTATAATTAAATCCTAAAGCATCCTCCAGCATGTTTTTCTGAAATTGTTCCCATGTCATTCCTCCCCAACCTCTTTCAAAGGATTTGTTTATGCTATTTGAGGTCATAAGTTCGACGACATCGAATGCTATTTTTGTAATAGTATTATCCCAAGTTATAAGTAAATCATTGAAATACTCGTTTTCTTCATTTACAACCTGAGCTTTATTGGCCAATTCAGGAATAATTTGCAATATATTTATCGCTTCGTCTGGGACCTTACCTACTTCGAATTGGCTTAATCCAGTTTTTTTCATTAAGTAGTTATCTTTAGCCACCTTAAATGGATTAATTCCGACTATCACTAATGAATTTGGCAAAAAAGGTAATTCTGGATAATCTTGCGCCGCATAAACAAATCCGTGAATACTCTTTGCTTCCATTATTTGTGCTGCATACGATGCAATTTTGTCCATCCTCTTTATCATATATTGGGTGGGATTTTTATATTTTTCCGCATTCCAATCATCGATTTTATCCCATGTAACTTTAAATACCTCAAAATTCTTTTGAGAAAATATGCTCTCAGTTATATGAACTATATCCTTTTTTTCTGGAATCCAAGGTGTCAGCTTTAATGTTGAAATGTCGTTGTCTGACCACATTGCATATTCCGTACAAATTAGACCACCTATTCCGCGCCAAAGTAGACCACTAAAGTTAACTGAAAAAATGAATGTGTTTTCTGCCATTTCACAAGTACAAGTTTAGTTAATTAATTCTGATTGATTTTCTATTTTATTAGT
>JACMQU010000081.1 GCA_014376805.1 Bacteroidia bacterium | reverse complement strand
CGCGTTATGTATCTGAATGCAGCTAAACTCTTTGCCAAACTTAAGATGGCAAAAGCAGATAACTCCTACATCACTGAAATGGCAAAAATAGAACGACAGCAACTAATCATCATCGACGACTTCGGGATCCAGCCGCTCGACAGCCAAAGCAGGTCTATGTTTATGGAAATCATAGAAGACAGGCACGGCAAAGGATCAACCATTATCACATCACAGGTGCCCGAACTAAAATGGTTCCAGGTTATAGGTGAACAAACGATTGCAGATGCAATAATGGACCGCATAATACATAATGCACACCGCCTTGAATTGAAGGGCGAATCATTAAGAAAAAGAATGACTAATAAAATAGAAAATCAATCAGAATTAATTAACTAAACTTGTACTTGTGAAATGGCAGAAAACACATTCATTTTTTCAGTTAACTTTAGTGGTCTACTTTGGCGCGGAATGGGTGGTCTAATTTGTACGGAATATGCATGCAGTTAACTGCTAAATCATCTGTTGATTCTGTTAGGCGTGAGATGATTTCTAAGATGCTAATTCCCCTTCCGCCACTTCCCGAACAAACCGCAATAGCCACCGCACTAAAAGACACAGAAGATTTAATAAACAGCCTTGAGAAAATGATTGCCAAAAAGAAGTTAATCAAACAAGGTGCCATGCAGGAATTGCTGAAACCTAAGGCGGGTTGGGTGGTCAAAAATATTTCAGAAGTCGGTGAAGTAAAGAGAGGTGCAAGTTCTCAGCAAATTAAATATCTAAAAAGTGATGGTGTTCGGTTAATACGAATAAATGATTTTTTTGATAACAATCCTGTCTTTGTTCAACCAACCGCTGACATAATGCGATATAAAATAAACGAATATGATATTCTATTTGCAGGTACAGGTAACTCAGCAGGTGCATCATATATTGCACCAAATGAATGGATAGGATTACCGCATAGTTATAATGCACCACGGATAAGAATAAATAAAAATGAGAACAGAACTTATATTTATTATTGCCTTCAATCGCATCATATTTTATTGCAACAGAAAGAAAAGTTTGTTGGTGCAGCTCAACCTTTTTTAGACACTTCTGCAATTGCTAATTTTAAAATTTTATATCCGAATTCTACTGAACAAAATGCAATAGCAACAACCCTTGTAGAAATGGATTCAGAAATTAATTCATTTGAAATAAAATTGCAAAAATGTAAAATCTTCAAGGAAGGCAAGATGCAGCAATTACTTACCGGTAAAATAAGATTAATATAGATGCATCCACAAAAACGAAATATTATACAAGGTGTAATTGCTGGATCACTAATAATTGTATCTTCAAACCTTTTGTATAAAGGCATTCATGACAATAATTCGCAGGATATTATTTCGGCCATAACTTTAATTGTGTCAACTTTTGCATTCTATGTATCCTTGTTATCCTTAAATCAAACCTTAGATTCAAAATTACCTCAAATTGTAGTAGAAGGGGACTTTAAAAGCAGATATAGTTTGATTCTTTTATCCATTAAAAATTATGGTCAAATGACTGCTTATGATATTGAAATCAAAATGAATAACCCAATTCTAAACCATAAAAATGAAAATATTTTAACACAAACAATTTTTGATAATGTTCTAAAAATTCCTGTTTTACAGCAGGAGCAGGATGTGAAATTTACCATTGATGAAGTAAGTTCATTCTATGGCAAATACAAGGATTCAGAGATAAAATATATGATTGAAGTTTCCTATAAGTTGAGCAATGAAAGTTCTAAAAGAATTTGCAGTAATACCTTTATTGATTTATCATTCTACCGTAATACACTTTTATTTGAAAATGAAAGCCTAAAAGCAAATTACGATATCCAGAAAATACCGACTATTCTCGAATCTATTAACAAATCAATTGCAAGCCATGGCAAATAAACTATAAAATTAAATGTATGGAATACAACAAACTGACTTTACTTTTTAATCAAGTTAAAAGATTTAGTTACCCTTATAAAGAAAATGAAATTCCCAAGAATGGGATTTACGTAATGTTTGAGAAAGGTGAAAAACATTCTAATCTTGATAGAGTGGTTAGGATAGGTTCGCACACTGGTCAAAACAGGTTGTTTGAAAGGATTAATGAACATTACATTGGTGAAGACCATCGTGACAGCATATTTAGAAAGCATTTAGGACGATGTTTTTTAACGATTGACAAACGTGTTGATTATATAAAATGCTGGGACTTAAAAATTAAAAAGCGTGAGGATCAAGCCAAGAATCTTGATAAAATAAATTGGGCTTTAGAAGAAAAGTATGAGGAAAAGATTTCTGAATTTATCAAAAGCAATTTCACTTTTATCATAATACCCAACTTAACTGATGAGGTTAATCGCAGCCGGATAGAAGCTGGACTTATTGCAGCCTTTGCACAAGGTGAAGAAAAATCAATTTCTGAAAATTGGTTAGGCAGGTTTCATCCCGACAAAAAAATTTCCAACTCTGGTCTTTGGAATATTCAAGGAATTAATGGATCACCTCTAACAGTTGATGAGATTAAAATGATTGAAAATAAACTACAAACTCATTAATCAGCATGACTAAAAAAAGAATTTTCATAAGTAGTGTTCAAAAGGAGTTTGCAAAAGAACGGAAAAGCTTATTCGTTTTTTTGCAGAGTGATCCCTTGCTCGGACTCTTTTTTGAGCCCTTCCTTTTTGAGAACCTACCTGCTACCGATCAAAAAACAGATACTGCTTATATTAAGGAAGTTTCTAAATGTGATATTTATATTGGTTTATTGGGTACTGAATACGGTTTTGAAGATGCTAAAGGACTTTCACCTACCGAAAAGGAATTTGATAAGGCAACTAAAAAATTTAAAACCCGACTTATCTATGTGAAAGGGGAAAGCACATTGAAGCGCCACCCCAAAATGGCCAAGCTGATAAAAAAATTAGGACTTGATCTCATTCGTAAACGTTTTAACAGTGTGTCTGAATTAAATTCGGGTGTTTATGCTTCATTGGTAAACTACCTGATGGAACAGGAATTAATCAGAACAAGTCCTTTTGATGCTACTTTTAATAAGACAGCTACAATGATTGATTTGGACTCCAATAAAATAAAGGAATTTCTACATCTTGCAAAAGCTAAAAGGCAATTTCCGCTACCGGTTAATTCTGCCTCCAAACTTGTTCTTACCCATTTAAATTTATTTGCAAACAACCGCATTAATAATGCTGCTCTTCTATTGTTTGGCAAAAAGCCTCAACGATTTTTTATTACGTCCGAAATAAAATGTGCCCATTTTCATGGTACAGATATAAGAAAACCTATTCCATCGTATCAGGTTTATAAGGGCGATGTTTTTCAATTAGTGGATCAAGCAGTAGATTTTGTATTATCTAAAATAAATGTTTCGGTAGGAACACGTGAATTAAGTAATCAAGTGCCCATTGACTATGAACTTCCACGTAGTGCTGTTACCGAAGCAATAGTTAATGCTGTTGCCCATAGAGATTATACCAGTAATGGAAGTGTTTAGGTAATGTTGTTTAGAGACCGTTTAGAGATTTGGAATCCCGGTCACTTACCTTTTGGATTAAGTACCGCAAAATTACGACAACCACACAATAGCATTCCAGCTAATCCTTTATTAGCTGAACCCATGTACCTTGCAGGGTATATAGAAAGAATGGGCACAGGTACAGGTGATATTATTCGTTTATGTAAAGAAAAAGGGCTGAAAGCACCTGAGTTTATTCAAGACGAAGCATTTAAAACAATTATTTGGAGAACACATAAAGGAGAACCAACTAAAAGAACTACTGGAGAAGCTACTGGAGAAGCTACTGGAGAAGTTAATGGAGAAGCTACCGAAGAAATAAAACGTGTAGTTCTTGTATTAAATGCAGAAATGAAGCGAATTGAAATACAAGAGGTATTAGAACTAAAACATCAGGAGTATTTTAGAGACAACTACTTGTTACCTGCAATAGATGCCGGATATGTTGAATTGACATTTTCTGATAATCCTAAACATCCCAATCAGCGTTATAGACTTACCATCAAAGGAATTGTACTGAAAAAACAAATCCTAAAAACCAAAAAGAAGAAATGAGTGAAATCGGCCAAATAGAACGAAGATCCCAAACCCGGATTGTTAAACTATTCACGGATCAATTGAAATACGCCTACCTCGGCAACTGGGAAGACAACCCTGCCAACAGCAATGTGGAAGAAGTTTATCTCAAGGCTTATCTTAAAAAGTGCGGCTATAACGATACCTTAATTCGCAAAGCAATCTATGAACTTAAACACGCTGCCAACAACCCTATTGATGACCTATACAAGAATAACAAGAACGTATATAAACTGCTGAGGTTTGGCGTGTCGGTGAAGGAAGATGCCGGACAAAATTTTCAAACCGTACAATTGATAAACTGGAAAAATGTTGAAGCCAATGACTTTGGAATCGCTGAGGAGGTTACTGTTTTTGGCCAGAAAGAAAGAAGGCCAGATTTAGTTTTGTACGTGAATGAAATAGCACTGGGTATAATTGAGCTGAAACGTGGCATCAAAGATGTTACCTTAGGAATAAGGCAAAATCTATCAAGTCAAAAGATAGAATTTATCCTTCCATTTTTCAATACTATCCAATTGGTGATGACAGGCAATGATTCCCAAGGATTGCGTTTGCATATTATAACAAAATTTTATATGCGGGGGCATGCCCAAAAAAATTATATACTTGCCACCTATACACGCAAATTCAGCAAAATTATAGACTATGACAGTATAAAATACCGAGGGATAAATGATACGCTTGTGGCTGTGGCAGGATCATCAGCCTTTGGAAATTTTATTGCAAGCAAATATAATAGCAGCTCACTTTCCGGGTCTTTATTAAGCAGCTCTATTTTCAGCTTCAAAACAAACCACGGTTTTAAATGATTTCAATCTGTATGCGTATATGAATACCGATATGCCGACTAGCCTGGGGGCAATCCTTGATGTGTATTCAACAACAGATCTACAGACCGTTGTTGAGAACTATCTTTCGGCAAATAGTTTATATGGCAGCTTCCTGTCCTACCTGTGTGATAACGGTTCGGACATCACAAATTATTATATTGATAATAGCCCGGCAGATTATTACAACGCATTAAACATGGCCAACTCAACCAACTTTATGGCTATGGCAAACTACTTAAGTTCAGTAGCCACCCCTCCGGGGCCTTCCTTTACAACTTATACAGACGCAAGAAATTGGCTGATAGCAAATAGTAATAGTACTGATGTACATGCATGGCTTGATGCCAACTGGCCCGGATTTACTGATTGCCCAACACGTATAGCATTCATTCTTTCAATTAATGACCTTCGTCAAATGAATGCTTATTTTGCCTCTTTAACTGGATTTAATGGTTATGCTAAAGGCTTCTTTCTTGATAATTCATTAGGCACTCAACTGTATGATGCACTTGATGCATATAACTCATCATTATTGAGAAGCACAATCTATAGTGCCATTTCTCCAACAACTATGGTGACCTGGTATAAAAATAATTATCAAACGTCTTTCATAAAATGGAGTGCAAAAGAAATTCTTGATAGTGTCGCAAATTGGCAACAGCCTCATGCAACCAATACAATGGAGCAATATTTTGGGTATATCCAATCATATTTTGGACAAGTAACGTATGATAATATTTTAAGCAGGTATTATAAAGTTACACGAACCTATATTGACAGTTTTGCCTTAAGTGAATGGCATATTTACGGAAGTAGCCGCATCGGTATATATCAAAAACACCTCAACTTAGTTACAGTGAAATTTAATGCAGATACCAGTGGGGGGGGATTTATTAATTTGAGTAATGTTACTACGAATTTCGCAACTATAAGTTATAATATTCAATACCTTCAAAGAGGTAATAGGCGATATGAATTAACAAATCATCTAGGCAATGTCCTCACCGTTATCAGCGATAAGAAGCTACCAGTGTGCAGCACTGGCACGGTGCTATATTACACTGCTGATATTGTAAGTGCGACCGATTATAGTCCGTTTGGCGCACCGCTACCAGAGAGAACTTATAACGTACAGGAAACCCAAAATAAAACGCTAATAGCAAGTCAGGACTTTGCAAGCGGTACGGATAGTTGGGCTGCAACTGGAAGCAGTACAACAGTGAGCAATGTAAGCGGACAGCTAGCTTTGACCACTACCAATACTACAACTGTTGTCAGCATGAGTAAAACCTATACTGTAAATACAACAAAAGGGTACAGGCTCAGTATAGATGTGGATGCAGGTTCTGTTACTAATGCAACGATTTCAATCATAGGGGTGAGCAGAACTCTTTCAACAGGTAGCGTTTCTGGAGCAAGTCATCAACAAATTGATTTTATAGCTGATGGAGGTAGCGTATCAATAAAAATACAAATGGGTATTGGTACAGGTACCCGCATTGTTTATATTGATAATGTGAAGTTGGAAGAGATTAAGGGTGATTTGAGTGGATATCGCTTCGGCTTCAACGGGCAGGAAAAGGATGATGAGGTAGATGGTGGCGGAAATACAATGAGTGCAGAATTTTGGGAGTATGATGCAAGGTTGGGGAGAAGATGGAATGTTGATCCCCTCGATTATCCATGGCAGAGTGGTTATGCCACATTAGATAATAACCCTATTTGCAATAATGATCCGGATGGTTTGGAAGCAAATCATCAAGCTGGACCAATTAAAGACTTCTTTAGAAACCTAGGACATAAAATAACTCACCCTTTTGAAGCATGGGGCGCGTATGTTTGGAAAGATAATGCAAAAACTAAAAGCGATAATTATTCGGGATGGACATCAAAAATAATAAATATTATTACTGGCTGGTTTGGCCGAATGCACGATAAAATACCTGCCGGTAAATGGAATGAAACTGATTGGATAGATTTAATTCCTCAGCGCACTTACGGTGATGATTTTTATTCTATTCCTTCTGCCTGGAATGGAGGATACGTTACAAAAACCAAGCTCAACTTTAGATCAGACCACACAGAAAGAGGAATGACAACATTATATGGTGAAATTGGAAGTTTAATGATTCCAATGCAAACCGAATTCTATCACTATCCTTACAGTGAAGGTTGGAATAGGTATTCGGGCCCTTGGACATTTGCATTTAGAATGACAGCACTTTATTCAATTAGTACAATATTACAAAGCCCCACAGGTAAAATGATTAGTATGGTATTAGCTAACGTAACACGAGCAATTCATGGCAGAATAAATCCTGCGTTTAGAGATTCTAAACATTTTAAAGTATCAACAAACGGGAGCGGTATTGATACGCACTTGTCTGTTAAAATGAACCAATGGCAATATGTTAATCCGAAAGATCGAGGGAATTTATTTAGGTGGTATTATGGACTCAATAAAAAATAGTGCTTCTTTATTTTTGGTGTTTTTATATGTCTTCTTAAAAGCGGTTCATTGTCAGAATATAGTCCCAAACGGAGACTTTGAAACTCATAACCATTTTTTCTCTTTTAGAACCTTGGGAGACTTATCCAAATGGGAAAAGGCAAATCTAACTACACCTGATTATTGTACTTCAGCACAAAATATTGGCGGAACGCAAAGTGCTCATTCTGGTTCAGCCTATATAGGAATTGTCTTAAGCTTGGATACAATTACTAAATACAAGTATGTAGAATACATTAGGGTTAAACTTCTTAAGCGATTATTAGCAAATAAAAATTATTGTTTAAGTATGTACCTTAGCAGATCTGACAATGAACTATTTGCTGTGGCGTCATTAAATTATAAACTAAGTGCTAAAAAATTAATTAGCAAAAAACAAGTATTTATTATGGCTGATGAATACGGTAGCCTCCAATATTCAAAAGACACTATTTTAAGAGATAAAAAAAACTGGATGGCTGTTTGCTCTAAATTCAGCGCCATTGGAGACGAAATATATTTAACAATAGGATACTTTAATCCGGACACAAAATTAATAAAGGTAGAAAAAGGACGAGCCAAATTCTATTCGGCCTACTATTATATTGATGATGTTTCATTGATTGAAGTGACTGACACCAACACCTGTGATTGCACGTATAAAGGCAAGCAACAAGTTGTCGCTGCTAAATCAGACTCAATTAGAAACTTTGATAATATAGAAATTAATGAACCCATAATTCTAAATAACATTTATTTTAGAGTAAATGAATGGGACATACTTCCACAATCAGAAAAGGCCATAACAGAAATTTTCATTTACCTTAAAAAACATTCCGATTACTTCATTGAAATCTTGGGTCATACTGATAATTCGGGTAATGAGAAAACCAATATCACTTTATCAGAAAACAGGGCCCAAGCTGTAACTAAGTATTTAATTTTAAAAGGCATTGAACCTACACGAATCCAATATAAAGGTTATGGCAGCTCAATGCCAGTAGCTGATAATTCAACCGAAGAGGGAAGAACAAAGAATAGAAGAGTTGAATTTAAATTATTGAAGAAATGAGTTATTTATAAAAGCATAAATACAACTATTCTTAAATTAAACCACACTAAAATATAACCAAATAAATTTTTTTTTGATAAACATTCTTTGATATTATTTCTAATGAATTTATTTTTATAGCGGGCAAGATTTTAGTGGCACAGGTGTTACAAATAATTGGGAAATAGTTGCAAGCGACACAACCGTTTGACAGAAGCAGCAGGCTATGTTTAGCCACTACCAACACATCAACTGTAAACATTAGCAAGAGCTATACCGTCACACAACAAAGCACTATCGCTTAACGATTGATGCAGATGTTTGCAGTTTAACCAATATAATATCCCTTTCATAGGACAGGAAGTAAGGCAAACTTAGTTGGTTTAATTTGATCAAATTATGCAAAATATTTGTGATTTAGACCCTAACGATTATCAATTCAGCACTCTCATTAAAGATATTTTGGATAAGTGGGCACTTCCTATTATTACAAATTATGGAGTACAAGTCCCATTTCAAATATCAGATTCACTTAACTAAAATCATATGAAAAAAGCCACTCAAAAGAATGGCTTTTGCTTTTTCACCTCATCAACCCTTCATCAGCAAAACTGAAATAGGTATTACCTCCAATAATAAGATGATCATAAATATGAATATCCATTACCCGCCCGGCTTCTAACAGCTTTTTTGTTAGCATCACATCACAATTACTTGGCTGAACGTTCAGTGAAGGATGATTATGACACAGCACAATAGAACAAGCTTTGTGTTCAAGCGAAATGCGGAATATAATTTTGGAATCCGCTACCGTTCCCTCCATGCCCCCAGCGCTGATTCGTACCGCTGATATGACCGCATTGTTGCGTTTCAAACATAATATCCAAAACTCTTCATAGGGGATATCAGAAAGGTAAGGAGAAAGGATCGCAAAGGTGTCAGAACTTCTTCTGATAATGCGCGAAATCGGATCACCTTCATCCCGTCTTCGTTTACCCAGTTCAAGTGCTGCTAATATCATTAATGCTTTGCGTTTGGTGACCCCTCTAATTCGCATCAGATCATATGCATTCTTTCGCCCTAATTCAAACAAGCAATGGTTAACTGATGCAACCATTTCAGCACCACCAGAACCGATAATACAATTTATCAATTCGGCAGTGCTATAGGTTCTCATATCATCCCGATATACGTATGATTGACTTTTTGCAGAACTTTGAGAGGAATGAACATACTCAATCGCCAACTGTGTCATGCTGTTCGGGTGCTTGTTCCTGTATTATATTTAAAATGTAATCAGCAGCCTTTTGAGCTGCTGCACTTGCATAAAGAATGAGCCGCTTGTCACCTTTAAGTTTGGCAATCCAACTTTGCAAATACGCAGCATTGTTTGTAAGCAATGGTGGGGTTAGAATTCCTGCAACCATATTCAGATAACAGGCTCCCATTTCAGCCACTAGTTCTTCTTGGGCATAGGGATCACTTCCGTAAGCGTTGTTTTCAACTAATTCCTTCCGGTTTAATCTGCTTTGATGTCCTGTACTGTGAACCAGTTCATGGAAAAGAGTGTTGAAATACGCTTCGCTTCCAGAAAACGACTTTACTTTTGGCATTACAATCAAATCATCTTTGGGTACATAATACGGCATATCTCCTTTGTGTTGAATAGTAGGTTTAGAAGGCATGTTCTCTACGATATGCTCGCAGATGTGGATTGGTTCATCTTCACTCTCTTCAATGCCTGCACCTTCCAATATCTTTTCAGGCAGTTCACATTGAGAAATGTTAAAGACATTGTAATACCGGAGCATGTAGGAATATTTGATTTCCTTTGTTGCTTCATCTTCTTTTTCAAAGCGTTTCCAAAACACTACCGGACAGGCCTTTTCTCCCTTCTTCACTTTGCCCCCAAGCGCAGTTGCCTGGTCATAGCTTAAGAAGTAATTGTTGTCATACTGAAGTGAAAGCAAGAGCCAGAGATTAATGCCATGATATGGCCGTTTGGTGACAAGGTTGCGAGGTATTCCCGTACCTTTCCATGATTGTTTCCAAGGCACAATGCCTTTTTCAAGTTCTGCGATGATACGGTCGTTTACAATCTGGTAAACGTCCCGCACTGGTGTTGTTTCTGTTGTCATTTGTATTAAATTTTTAATGAATGGATTTAGTTACAGTGTACAGAAAGTAAGGGAGGGATATAAGTGACTGGATTTCCCTATGTATAGGGAAAAACAAAAAGCAAAAAAGGCAACTCATTTCTGAATTGCCTTTTAAATTTTGTTCACCGTTGTGCTTGTGCTGTCTGTTTCTTTGCTTGCAAATACTGTTGATACCCTGGCCATGCATTTGACTTCTCCCTGTCAAGAATTCTCACTATCCCCTGAGGAAATAGTGTAATCTGGTAGCTTTCTACAAATGCATTGTTGTTGGTTTGATTTACCCACAGTACCTCTCCAAACCTGCGGTAGTTAAAGAATAGATTAAGAGTTGCTATGGCAACAAAATCCCATTCATACTCAACACCAGTGTAGGTGCATCGGATTCTATTCTTTCGGGATGAAGCAAGCAGAATTCTTCCGCTTCTACATCCCACATCAAGAACTGCAATTGGCCAGTGAGTGCTGATAATACTCTTGTGTAAAACAGTGAGTTTGGCAGCCTCTTCACATTTTTCCCATGGCAAAATTCTCCGATCCTCATCCATATCTTTTGTAATATGGTTTTCATAGAACTCACCGAGAACATCATTACCCAGTGGACTCGCTGCACGGGCAGAAATTTCTTCCCACAGATAATGCAAAAGTTGGGGGAATCCCGTTTTGATTTCCACCTCCGTATATCTACACTTTTCCCTTCAAATCCAATGCGTAAAACTTGTGGATAAAGAAGTATTTAAAATCATTCAGATAATTAGGTAAATAGCGGCTCCGGGCTTATATTTACACATTAATTTATTTTAACAAAAGATGAGTAACGAAGCAATGGAAAACAGAGAAAATTATTCGGCAGACAACATCCAGGTTTTAGAAGGTTTAGAAGCAGTTAGAAAGCGTCCGGCCATGTATATTGGCGATATCGGGGCACGAGGCTTACACCACTTAGTTTATGAGGTTGTAGATAATTCTATTGATGAGGCCTTAGCGGGTTATTGCAAAAACATTATTGTTAATATAAACGAAAACAATTCGATCACTGTTGAAGATGATGGCAGGGGTATACCTACTGGCGTGCACACAAAAGAAGGCCGATCGGCTCTTGAAGTTGTTATGACGGTTTTGCATGCCGGTGGTAAATTTGATAAAGACACGTATAAAGTTTCTGGCGGTTTGCATGGTGTGGGTGTAAGTTGCGTAAACGCATTATCTATCCTGCTACGGGCAACTGTGCACCGCGAGGGTAAAATTTTTCAGCAGGAATACAGTTGCGGCAAGCCTCTGTATGATGTAAAAGTTGTTGGCGAATCGGATCATACAGGAACAACGGTTTATTTTGAACCGGATGGCACCATATTTACAACACTTGAATATAAATACGAAACAATTGCAGCGCGAATGCGTGAATTATCTTTCCTGAATAAAGGAATACGTATCACTTTAATAGATAACCGCCCTGATGAGTCTGGAAACCTGCGTGAAGAACTATTTCACAGTGAGGGTGGCTTAAGAGAATTTGTAAATTACCTGGATGGTACCCGCGAGAAATTATTGCCTGAACCGATTTATGTAGAAGGAGAAAAAGGTGGTGTACCTGTAGAAGTTGCCATGATTTACAATACCGGTTATACCGAAAACCTGCATTCTTATGTAAACAATATCAATACCATTGAAGGTGGCACACACGTTGCAGGTTTTAGAAGAGCCCTTACCCGCACCCTTAAAGCTTATGCTGATAAAGAAGGCCTGCTTAAAAATTTAAAAATTGAAATTGCCGGTGATGACTTTCGGGAAGGCCTAACAGGGGTAATTTCCGTTAAAGTACAAGAGCCTCAGTTTGAAGGTCAGACAAAAACAAAACTTGGTAACAGCGATGTTACCGGCGCTGTTGATACCTGCGTTGGCGAAATGCTTAATAATTATCTCGAAGAAAATCCGCGGGAAGCTAAGCTCATCGTTCAAAAAGTTATTCTTGCCGCTACCGCCAGAGCAGCAGCTCGCAAAGCGCGCGAAATGGTACAGCGCAAAGGAGCCCTTACAGGTAGCGGTTTACCAGGTAAATTGGCGGATTGCCAGGAAACAGACCCTTCCCTTTGCGAAATATACCTGGTGGAGGGAGATTCTGCAGGTGGAACCGCTAAACAGGGCCGTAACCGTGCCACCCAGGCTATACTGCCTTTGCGGGGTAAAATCTTAAATGTAGAAAAAGCCCTCGAACATAAAATTTATGAGAACGAAGAAATTAGGAATATGTTTACCGGGCTTGGTGTTACCATTGGTACTCCCGATGATGGTAAAGCATTAAATGTGACTAAACTTCGCTATCACAAAATTATTATTATGACGGATGCCGATGTGGATGGCAGCCACATTCGTACACTAATTTTAACCTTGTTCTTCCGTTATATGAAAGAACTGATCGAATTTGGTTATGTATATATTGCGCAACCTCCTTTATACCTTGTTAAAAAAGGGAAAGATGAAGAGTATTGCTGGACAGAACCTCAGCGTGCCGATGCCGTGTTAAGAATTGCCAAAGGTGCCAATACGGATACCGTAAACATACAGCGTTACAAAGGTTTGGGCGAGATGAATGCCGAACAGTTATGGAGCACAACCATGAACCCCGAAACACGCACCTTAAAACGCGTTAGCCTGGATAGTGCTGCCGAAGCTGATCATATTTTTAGTATGCTTATGGGCGATGAAGTACCACCACGAAGAGAGTTTATTGAAGCCAATGCCCGATATGCAAATATTGATGTTTAGATTTTAATACCGCCTTTGTTCCCCCACCAGTTTGGGGGTTAGGAATAACCTTAGGGTTGTTTATATTTCCATAAAAAAATCCTGTGTTGAAAGACATGGGATTTTTTTTATTTACTTTAACAGCGTTTTTTTTAGTAGGCTGCTTAAGGTGTTTTTTCTATAAAAAAATATTTTAAAACAACTTGTTTAAGTTTGTAAAGTGCTTGTTTAAAATGACATTTTGCAATCTTACAAGGGATTAAGATTTTAACAGGAAGGTAAAACCCTGATTAAAACGTAATGTATGGACAATAAGTTGCAGAAGAATTTCTGGAAAGTTAAACTTTATAAATCAGTTAAATCAGAATGGAAACAATAGCCTAACAGTATTTGCAATCCTTTACTTCACTATATTAGGCTCATAACAAATCTCCTCCAATGCCGGAATACGGTCAATAATGCCTAATGCTTTCAAGTCGTTAACAATCGACACCATTTGTACCTCATCTATTTCTTCTGTGTAGGAGTATTCAAGCTCACTGAACCATTGCTTGGCATCTGCAAGTTTTAACTGGTAACGCCAAGCAACCATATGTGTTGCCTCCAATTCTTTAAATTTTAAGGCATAACAAGATTGATTAACAACTTCCAGAACTTTAGTTAACAATGCCGCATCCTGTTCAATAATTTTATTAGTGGCCACCACCGCAAAACAAGGCCAGGGTGTTCGGCATTCTCCTAAAAATTTAAATTCGCCTTTATCAACCAGCGGTTTAGTCATGTATTTCTCCCACATAAAAACCTGCGCCTCATTATTTGCTAAAGCTTTGCGGGCGCCTTCCAGGTTACCTACCAAAACAAAATCATCAGGGTTAATATGAAAACCAAGTGTGCCGGCATTTACTATAGCCATTAAGTGAGAACCTGACCGATATCTGCTGATCGCATATTTTTTTCCTTCAATCTCAGAAAGACTATCGATACCGCTATTTAAACCTGTATAAATTCCCCAACGTAATGGAGAGTTCACATAAAACTGAACAATTTTACTCGGATTACCGCTAATTATATCGGCAACAATTCCTTCAGTTAAAGTAATCGCAATATCCAGTTCATCATCACGTAAAGCTTTGCACATAGCACCAGTACCACCCGGTATATCCTGCCATTGAATTTCTATTCCTTCCTGCGTAAATAAACCATTTTCATTGGCCAGGTGCCATGCCAAATTAAAGTGTTCCGGAACCCCGCCTACACGTACCACTTTTTTCATACTCCCTTGCTCATTCATCTAAATAAGATTAACTTTACAAAAGTAATTCATTGCGGTTTAATGTGCTTGATAATTATTGCCTGAATAATGTGTCCTAAAATTCAGTTAATAGTGTTCAGTGATTATATTAAAAAGAATTGTTACTGTTCACCCAAAAATATAGAATATTCACCAAGTTAGGTTAACAATAAAGTCGATTTATTTTTTAGTTAAAAGGTGAACTGATCTTTGATTTAATGATTGTGGCACCTGAAGGTTACATATTAATTAAAGAGTTAGATTATTTCAAACTAAAAGAAAATCACGAAAAACTTCTTCAGCTCGTTGCTATTTTAATGACTTGCTGCGTAAAAGTTTTGGGGAGCTCCTATGGGTTATAAAGACATCTCCACTAACGTGGTTTTTTGAATGGGGGGAGCATCATATTTCATCCAATATTTGTGCGATACGCGGCGTTAAAAATTCGGATTCTAATATACTTCACTTGCCGCGTAAAAGTTTTGGGGAGCTCCTACGGGTTACTGAGATGTCACCACTAACGTGGTTTATTCCTTGCTTGATATCAGTGATAAACCTTCCCCAACCCCTTTCGGGGTTACATCTTTGTAACCCGGGGTGCAACCTTTGGGTTACAACAACAGCTACATCAGCGCGAAGGCTGCCATCATAAGCGAAGGCATATTTCAATTCGCGCCACACCTGAACAGTAGCAAAGAATTTTATAATATATTCGGCTACCTGATTCTACCGCTTACAAAAATCTAATCCGTAATTTTGGGATCAACCTGAGTATTTAAAAACATTATTTTATTTTCTGTTTTTTTCCTTACTCTGTTTCTCCGCTCCTGGGTAAGTGCCATATCTATAGCAACATTCAGATCATAACCCAATAACAGTATAAATGTATTAATATAAATAAGCATCATAATAGCAATAAGTGCGCCAATGGAACCGTATACTTTATTATAAGAATTGAAATGGTTTACATATTGTGAAAAGCCATAAGTTGTTAATAAGGCAACCAAAGATGCGAACACTGAACCAGCAGAAAAAAACTTCCAGATACGTTGCTTGGCCGGTGCATAATAATAAATAGCACTAACAATTCCCGTAACTATAAAACCTACAATCAATATATTAAACGCCGAAATAAGAAACGGAACTGTTTTACTGGGAAAATATTTTACTTTTTCAAGGTAACTTATTAGCACGGTGCCCGCGGTAACCATTATCACAGATACAAGAATAAGTACCGTAACAAAAATAGCGAGCCCTATAGCTACCAATCGCTGTTTCAGGTATGGTCGTGTTTCTTTAAAATGGCTGTATTTGTTAAGCAGATCCATTAAGTTATGAATGCCATTTGTTGAAAAATATAAAGCCGAAAAAAAACCTAAAGAAAGTAAGCCGCCACGTTGTGTTTTTAATATATCTGCAAGTGTTTCTTTTAATGCTTCATATACACTTGCCGGCACGCCTTCCGATATAAAAAAAAGAATCTCATCATGTGTGTACTGAAGGGGCATATATGCAATAAGAGTAAAGAAAAAAATAGTAGTTGGGAACAATGCAAGAAAAAAAGTAAATGCCAATGCCGAGGCACGTAAATTCAATTCACTCTTACCAATATTGCGGATAAAAAATTCCATCACTGCATAGAGCGAAACATCCTTATTTCCCGGCATAGTAACAGCAGCACTTTTTCTATAAAGCCATTTTACAGGCTTGGAAAGTAAAAAGGGAGAACGTTTCATTTTTTATTCAACAAAACTGGATGCTAATTTATCAGCAAGAATTTGTGGACATTTAACAGGGCGATTGGTTTTCATATCAATAAAAACAAGTGTGGTTTCACCGGTTCCTAACAATATTCCCTGTTCATTATAAACTTCATAAAAAAAATGAACTCTAACATTTGGTTTTTCTTTAATCATTGTTTTAATAGTTAGTAAATCGTCATAGCGGGCAGGTTTAAAATACTTACAACTTAAGTATAATACCGGCATCATTAACCCACTCTCTTCAAACATTTTATAGGTAAGGCCAACTTGCCGCAATGCCTCTACCCTGGCTACTTCATAGTATTGCGCATAATTGCCATAGTAAACATAACCCATCTGGTCTGTTTCTGCATACCTTACTCTTATCTGTGTTTGAGAATGAAACATATTAGGTTAATTTAAGTAATGCCATTTGTGCAATTGTTAAACCAATACTCATACTGGATGTTGCAGCAGGAGAAGGAGCATTTAAAATATGAATAGCGTGTTTTTCTTCAATTATTTTAAAGTCATCAATTAGTCCTCCAAACTTATCACAGGCTTGTGCACGTACGCCCGATTCGGCTGGAATCAAGTCATCTTCCCGCACTTCGGGAATTAATTTTTGCAGAGCACGGGTAAATGCTGCTTTCGAAAAAGAACGGTAAAACTCTCCTATTCCGGTCTTCCAGTATTTGGCCATCACTTTTTGAAAACCCGGCCAGGAAAGCGATTCAAACATTTCCTGAAAATCTACCTCCCACATATGATAGCCCTCACGTTTAAATGCAAAAACTGCATTCGGACCAGCTTCTACACCACCGGCAATCATTCGTGTAAAATGTACGCCAAGAAATGGAAAGTTTGGATCAGGTACCGGGTAAATAAGGTTTTTAACAAGGCTACTTTTTTCTGGTTTCAGCAGGTAATATTCGCCACGAAATGGGATAATCCGGGTGTCCAGATTTTTTTGAGTAAGGCCAGCAATTTTATCACTATATAAACCCGCACAGTTTATATAACTATCAGTTTCAAATACTTTTTGGGCTGTTTTGATCCTAACTTCGTTGTTGCTTATAACAATAGATTCAACTTTATGTCCTGTATATATCTCCCCTCCCATAAGTTGCACTAGTTCAGCCATTTTTTCGCACACCTGGGTATAATCTATAATACCGGTATATGGTACTTTTATTGCTTCAACTACTTTTATATGAGGTTCAATTTCATTCGCTTCATGCTTATCAATACGTGTTATTTTGTTTAATCCGTTTGCAATTCCTCGCTGGTAAAGTTTTTCAAGCTCGCTTTTTTCTGAATCATTTGTTGCTACAATTAACTTACCACAAAGTTCAAACGGAATTGAATACGCACCACAAAAATCAAGTAACATTTCATATCCTTGTAAACAGTTTTTAGCTTTTAAACTTCCGGGTTTATAATAAATACCACTGTGTATTACGCCACTGTTATGTCCGGTTTGATGTGCTGCAAGTGTATTCTCTTTTTCTATGATAGCAAGCTTTAAATCCGGCTTTAGTTTTAACAGTTGATAAGCTGTGGCCAGCCCAACTATTCCACCGCCAATTATGGTATAATGATACTTCATTTAAAAACCTGCTTTTTAACCAATCTAAAACAAGCAGTTAATTTTCTACTTACATTTTTCATCTTTAATTCTAATCTTAATACTTATCATTCAGGTCTGCAATTGTTTTATCAATCAGGTCTTTCAACTCCTTTTTTTCGTTTTCATTAAACTCGGAATTATCAAGTATATGCTGAATTAATTTGCGATAAAATTCACGTTTTCGCAATTCCTGTACCACCCAAACCTGATAAGTTTTACGTTGCGTTTCATATACCCGCTCAGCTATTTGCTTTAACCCGGTAAACAAGGTTTGATTCATTCCCTGCAGGGTTACATTTTTAAATCGTTGTCCGTAAGTATTGTTTACACCTATGCTACCCGTTATATATTTTTTATATATGTCATTTATTTCGGTTCGAACCAATAAAACAAGTTGCTCATTTGCTAAACTTAAGGCAAGAATTCTCGCCGAATCCAAATTCATACTTTCTGCATTTGCTGATGCCCGGAAAAAAACTTTGTTCGATTTATAAGATGATCCCTTAAATGGACCTTTCTGTTGGTTTAAGCCGGCCTTAGAGCGGCATCCTGCAAAAACCATCAAACTTATTAATAGTATATAAACTGATTTCATTTTTTATAAATTTATATCATTTAAAAATTTACCGGCTACAATTTTGTCTATAGGAAAGGTAAGTTCACTCACATCAAAGTTATTAATACTACGCCAGTAAAAATGAAGGTATTCTGTTTTTGATCCAATAGTAATTTGCTTTTCATCAAGGCATATTTTTTCGGATGTATTTACTTGCTTTACGCTATAATAAATGGCCATTAATTGATCGCTTTTAAGGAAAGCACTGGGTTGAAAAAAATCAGTAGTATATAAATGTTTATCAATAAAAATATCGACGCCGGTTTCTTCTTTAAATTCTCTGATAAGACAATCATGTGTGCCTTCACCAAACTCTAAACCGCCACCGGGAAATTTTGTAAAATGTAAATCAGGCATTTTTTCATGAACTAATAAAACCTCTTGCTTTTCATTCAATAGCAAACCATAAACCCTTATGGTAAAACGGCTAATCTCCATATTAGTTTAAAAAAGATCGTACAACATCCCAACGTTAAACATAACAAACCAGGGATGTGATTTATTAGGAGCAGAACTTACAGAAATAGGATAAATACCTACAGCAGGCTGAATAAAATAAACACTTTTTTTATTATTACGGTATTCAATTTTTGCTCCAACCAGTAAGTTAACGGCTATTCGTCTTGCATCAAAACCAGTTGAGTCAATTTTATAGGTTGTTTTGCCTTCTATAGAATAACCGGGATCCATGTTTGCCTGAATCTGATGCTTAACCAGCACATTGGTGGTTATACCTGCCGTAAAACTATATATCCATTTAAAATTACCCGAACGTTTCAAATAAAAATTAAACAGAATTGGCACCTGTATGTATTGAAATTTATAATTATAAGTTATCGCTTTTTTTGTATTTGAGTTATCTTCAATTCTACCGGTAGCTATTCCGGGATAAGTTGGATTTCCAAAATTTAAACCGGTTTGTCTCCTGCTAAAACCTGTTTCCATATAACCTAATCCAATCTGTACATCGACAGTTTTAAGCAATGCGTAATTTGCCCAGATGTGTGCACCTATAGTGGCTCGTAAACCCTGAGTTGATTTTACTGAATCTATATAATGATCATAATTATCTGACCGGTTTATGGCTCCACCAAATACCGGTGCCAGACTGAAACCAACACTCAAGGTACTTTTATTCTGACCAAAACCTTTATATGGCAAGCTAAATAAAATATATAATACCACCAGACCTTTTATAATAAGACCGTTAAATTCTCTATTATTCTTCAAATTCAAGTTCATCATTTTTTTCATTTTTTTTCTCGGTTTTTTTCAGCGTACTATCTCGTTGTATCTTAAATTCCTGCTTAAAAATTTCCTTTAAATTTTTCTTTTCCTTCTTAATATCCTGATTAATTTTTGTCTTTACTGCTTTTTTATCATATACAAATTTAAGATTATCTATCGGACCTTTTACAGTTATAAATAAATTCATACCATTTGTTTTTTCATCCTCCTCCCCAAATTCATCAGGCTGTGGTTTGCGTTTTTTATTTAACAATTCCGATAAAGATAGTTTAATTTTATAATCCAGGTAATTATCAAGTGTATGAGTACCCGATAAGTTTAAATTTAATGCATTATTTTTAATATCCATTGCTGGAATATTCAATACGTTATTTTTAATACTTAAGGTGTTTTTCATTTCTGAGAATTTAAGATTATTAAGTTCTTTAACATCAACAAACCTCGAAAGAGCCTGCATAGGCTCATAATTTAGCAACTGTCCGTTTTTTAAAATCAAGTCCGATACCATTAATAGTTTATCATAAATTAAATTAAACTTCTCGTCCCATACTACCATTAGTTCTGTCTCCGAAGTTAAAATTCCATAAAGGTTTTTAGAAGTTATTTCACGTTGCCCAAAATTATCGAACTCTTTTAAAAGCTGGTTAATATTAAGCTCATTTGCCAGGGTGTGCATTTTTAGTAAATATTGCTTTTCATTTGTAATAAAAGAACCTGAAGCTTTTAATTTACCTTCATTTGTTAACATTTCGGCATCCGTAAACCGGATCTCATTAGGTATAATTCTGGTTCGGATTTTAAATTCTTCAGCTACAAAATTTTTATACGTTAATTGTTTAGTTGTAACATTCATTAAAAAATCATAGTCCATCTTATTTACAGAAGCTTTTTCATCGTTCACAGAATTATAAATAAACAGGTCTTCTACATATAACTTTTCAGCAGCAATAGAGAAATTACCTTTCAGCAAATGATTGTTTCCGATCATAAAATCCATCATCTTTAAAATCTCTCCTTTCATAACCAAGGTAGTTTTGTTAAGCGTAAAATCTAATTGTTTAAAATTAAGGTGATCTTTATTTAACTGCGCATCAATACTTACATTAAGGATAGGTTTATCAAAATCTTTTAGTTTAATTTTGCTAATATGTGCAGCAAAAAAACCTTCATTAGCAGCATCAGACC
Source organism: Bacteroidia bacterium (assembly GCA_014376805.1). GTDB lineage: Bacteria > Bacteroidota > Bacteroidia > UKL13-3 > UKL13-3 > B1. The sequence continues at coordinate 29,962 of JACMQU010000081.1, read as the reverse complement.
AATCCCAAATTTTTTTCTTTCTTACTCCTTTTACAGCTAAAGTAAAGTTGAAGTTCCCTTCTGCAGTTTCAATAGAAGTAATCTTTAAAAACCGGGTTAAAAAAGCCAGGTCAGCAGCACCTTTCAAATCCATTTTTAAGATGGGTTCATCAAAATTCTGAACCAAAAGATTTCCATACAATTTTTGTTGTTGCATTGTAGCCTCAATTTTTGACAGTGATAACGTTGAACTTCTGAATGATCTTTCTCTTCCGTTTGAATATGAACCATTCATGGAGATATGTTCCAGCTTTAATTTTGTTTCAGGATCAAAAAGACCACCTTGTTCTATCCCAAATTTAACACCAATTTCTGGCATTACTTTATCAGATTTTATACCCTTAACGAAGCCATTAAAAAACACTTTGCCACTACTTTTATAATTGTTAACAGACACAGGTAATTTTAAAGGGAGCACACTTAGTAATTCTTGAATTGTTAGGGCATCAGCCGCAAAGCGAAGATCAAATTCATTGTTTTTCTTATGTTGCTTTATATTCCCTTCAAGCTGTAATAAAAGTGCATCAATTTTACATATACTTTTACCAATGGTATAAAAGCGATCCTTCCTGTTTATGTCGATACGCGTATTTAATTCAAGATGTTTTTCCTTTAAGAACTGCGCACCATCCATCTCCACTAAACCAACATCTGCTTTAAATTTTGTTGTTAAGGCAAACTTTTGTTCATCAAGGCTTCCGCTAAGTTCTGCGGTTTGTATAAGGGTATGAAAACTTAAACGTTGTTGCGTATGATGATAAATTAACAAAACATTATGCATTAAAAGTTTGTTAAGTTTAAAAGAAAACGGACCCTTTATTTTTTCTTTGTCTACAGCAGTATCTTTAAGAATATTATAGTTTGCCAGGTTGTTACCACTAACAAATAAATCTAATACTGCACTATCCAGTTCAAGCAAATGAATCTGATATTTTTTATTGAGAATATCATAAAAATTGAAACCCATGAACAGGTGTCGTGCACTTAATAATTTTTTGTTTTTCCGTATAGGGTCCGCAATGGTAATCTGATTAAAAGATAAGCTAACATCAGGAAATGTTTTCCAGAAGGTAACTGCAATATCACGGGCGTTAAGTTCTGCATTTAAATGTTTGTTTACTTCCTTTAAGGCTAATAGCTTTAGCTGATCAAGGTTATAATAAATATAGATGGCACAACTTCCCAAAATAGTGAAGATAAGCACGAGGGTAATTAATAAAATTTTTAACCATTTAAGCATACTATTTTTTATCAAAATACGGCACTAAATAAGCAAACTAAAAGCGCACATAATAAACAAACGGTGGATTTAACTGCCTATTGCCAATTGATTGTACCTTATAATGGAATTGTGTCAGCTTTGGAATATAAGCAGTATAAAATAAATCAGTTTAAAATGTTGATTTTGAGTTAATAATTCCGCTGAGATTTTTTTTAACAATTATAACAACAATTTTCTTGCAAAATATTTTACAAATCCTATATTTGCACTCCCCTTACGAAAAGGAATTAATCTTTAATGGAGGCATAGCTCAGCTGGTTCAGAGCATCTGCCTTACAAGCAGAGGGTCCGCGGTTCGAACCCGTGTGCCTCCACCCACTTAAAAAGCCTGAATTTACTGATAGTTCAGGCTTTTTCTTTTTCAAATCAAATCGTTTTACTTTACCAATAACAACCACTTTAAACCACTATATTGAGTTTTTGTTTTGCAAATGTTTTACCATAGATTCATTAAATAATAAACCAAAATCAAGTTCTCAAAATTCATCCATTCTTTTAAGTCCTTTTCCCTTTGAGCTCTTGCAAATCCTACATGCAAAAATTAAATTTTCCGCAGCGTCTTGTCCACCGAATTTTTGAGGGAAAATAGCATCAAGTGCTAACATCTCTGTCGGGCCACAATAATTCAAAATTTGTTCAGTTTGAATTTTCATATTTCGTCGTCAAAAATAGTCCGCATATTCATAGTCCATGCCATTAGTTCTTTGAATAATTTATCACGTATTATGAAGTTGAATGCTTCGTATTTTTCTTGTTGAAGAGCGGTGGCTAAATTCGCATATGAATTGCAAATGAGTTGTAAATTAGTTTCCTTACTGTGCTAATTTCTGTTTTCCAATGGGTCAAAATTGTTGATCAAAAACCGCTTTTAATAATGCCGTATAACGTATAGATATCTTTTAAAGTCTGGTAGCAATCTCAAGCCTTAAAAACATATTAATTAACATTAACTAAACTACAATTTTACGTTACAAAAAATATTAAGGGGCTAAACTTATTTGTAGTTTAGAATTACGGACCTTAGCCCCATACAAAATCTACCGCTAAATAGTAGCAGAAGAACAAACCTCGAAACTTATCATTTTTCAATATATTAAATAATTAAAATAAAAGTAATTAAAATAAAAAAACCTGTTAGACTTGGTCTAACAGGTTTTCTAAATATTTAACTGAACTTAGTATTCCCAAAGATCATGTTCTTTTTCAAACAACTGATTTTTAATTCTTTCTCCTTCAAGTAGCGCAGCAACTCCATTATCTTTATATTCTGCATATTGTTTAATATACATATCCTGCTGGTTAGCTTCTTTAGTTATGTAGCTTGCAAAAAAACGTTGTTCAAACCAATCATCATAAGTAAGTCTGGCAGCATCATTCTGGCGGTTAAACACTTCAAAATTCACCAGAAAGTGTCTTAAATCCTGTCCATCTTTAGAATGGTATTTAAATACACAAAGATCAGCTTCACCTAAATCAACTCCACCTAATCTCATATTATAAAGAGGTGCAATGGAAACTATTCTCACAAAGTATTGTGAATGTTTTTTATCAAATATCCAATCTTCCACCAACCTGAATTTGGTAATCCGCAGATCAGGAATCATTGGATTAACAATAAAAGTATCCATCATAAACGTTGGATCATTTGGGTCAATAGCAATTTGCGTAAATTCTGTATCCGTACCTAATGTCAAAAAGTACTCAGGAGTCATTTGGGTGGTAAGTGAATCATTATAATAAGGAACCAATTTACCATCTCTAACAGCATTGTATAAAATAATACTCAAAGGATTTTTAGGCCATGCCATTGGCTGATTTTGCTTTTCTCTTACATCTATAACCCTAACCACACGCTTAGCATCCATAACATCTGCTTCACGCAAATATGGCCATGCAATAACTTTACGTTCAGTAACCGCCTGACGATTATAAATGAAATCATCATATACTCCCTGAGCCATAGAGCTTAGTGAAAGGAGTATAAAAACCAACATACTGAATGACTTTCTCATAATATTAATTAATCTAAATTTATGGTCTTACTTCTAAAGATAAGGAAGTAGGAATAGGCACATCTCCGGCAGGACCTTTTGCTCTTATATTAAGTAGCGTAAAACGATCTCCGGGACGGCAATTTGACATGGCTCCTTTAGCCTGAGGTGTTAAAGTTTTTCCGGTACCGTTAAAAACACTGGCTGGACCATTTTTTGGCTGATAAACAAGGTTCCAACTGATAGGATTAAATTCTACACCTTCAAAAGCAAAATCTTTCAATGGAGTTAATACAAAACTAGCTAATCTTAACTGTCCCATTGATACTTGTCCACTCGCTTCAATTGAGCCTAACATCGGGGTAGGTTTAGGAATCTGACGTATGCGGTATCTTGCTAAACCCATTGTTTTACCGCCAACAGAAGCAGTAATAGTTACTTCTCTAATAGCGGGGTTGTTCTGAACTCTAAGTAAATAAGTACCTTTTACTTTATCAGAAACAAGGCTTCCACCACCTGTGCAACTAACGTTTACATCTTTTGAATTTACTCCCGGTACTGAAACTGAAATAGGATTATCTAAACCAATATACACAATATTCATTTTTGTTGCGGAAATAACTGCTAATGGAGCAAGTGCAAAGAATATCCCTTCTTTTTTATAAGTGTCTTTTTTACCACTCGAGTTAGTTGTTGTAATTACAGCTTCAAATTTGTTTTCACCTTCACGGGTTGCAGTAACTTCATATTTTCCTGTACCTTCTTCAATTTTTAATTTTGAACCATTTACGGCAATATCTGCTTCAGATCTGGAGCTTGATGCGGCAAGAAAAATATCTGCAGCATATTTACTTCCTACAGTAATATTTGTTCCATTAACAGGAATAATCTGCGGGGTTAATTTATCTACAACCTGAAGTTCAGCAGTTAAAGATTTCTTAAGTTCATCTAAAACCTGAGATTCGGTATTCTTAATATCATTTTGTGTTTTAGTTAATAAAGCAACTACAGCAGCAAGAGGAGTATGTTCAAACATTTCCGATTCCCAGGTATGAGAAGCCTCTTTAGGAGCGTCAGTTGTTAAATCACTTTTAATATTTCCTTGAACTTTAGGGTCTAATTGTCCGATAAGTTTTTGTCTAATATCATTGATTTTACTTTTAACTTCTTCACCTTTATGCTGGTTAATCATTAAATTAGCGTGTAACTCAATATTACTTGGTTGAGCTACTTCTTCATCAGGATCACCTTCAGGATGTTCATCAGTGATTTTACGGCCACCTGCAGCAGTTATTAACTGATTTTTTAATTCGGTAAAGTAATTAACACCATCATCTGCAATTTTTTTAACGATAACAGATTTATCGTACACCACTTTACCAACCGGATCTCCGGGAACATCAGAATGATGATATTTATCTATCGCCGCTAATGTATTTCTGTTTTTAGTATCGATATTTGCTCCTGCACGATCCATACTCACTTCCACCATGTGGAAAGACTTCAAAATTTCAGCAGATACATTTAATGCTAACAATGCTGTTAACACCAAATACATCATGTTGATCATCTTTTGCCTTACTGTTACTTTACCTCCAGACATTTCGTTTTATGTAAATTTAATTGTAATAAATTAGTTACCGCGTACGTTCATTGCAGCTAACATGTTGCCATAAACATTATTTAAGGAAGAAATATTGGTGGTTAATTTGCTCATTTCGCCTTTAAACACTTCTGCAGTTTTGCTTGTATCCTGCAAAGAATTAACAACACTTGATAAGCCACCAACAAATTCGGTGATTGATTTTAAGTGGTTATTTGATTCTGCAATTTCCAATTCATATATAGAATTTAATGACGATAAGTTTTTAGTCATTTTTTCAACTTGCTGACCATATTCACGGGAACCTTCAGAAGCACTAACCAAACCGTCCATAGCATTTACCGCTTTAGAATAAGTTGTGTTCAAGCCGGTTAAAGAAGCTGCTGCTTGTTGTACATTTTTAGTATAAGCATCTGTGGCAACGGCTGCACTAGACAGATCTTTCATACTACTAACATTGTCGCTTAAAGTGCGCATTCCATTTCCTAAACTATTAATAAGATCCGGACCAATTTTAGCTTCTTCCATCATTTTATCTAATTGTTGCGTAAGTGAACCTTTATTTCCACCTTTTTTCTCTTTTGGTTCAAGGCCGGCTAATTCCGGATAAACTAATGTCCAATCCGGCTCCTGATGAGGTGGTTCAAATGCAGATACAAAAAAGATAGCAGCTTCTGTTAACAAACCAACCATAAGCATGGCATCAGCACCTTTCCAATGGAGAATCTTAAATAATGCACCTATAATTACAACTGCTGCTCCAATACCATAAGCCTTTGCCATAAAAGACTTAAATCCTTTGCTTTCTAAAAAACTGTTTTTCATTTGATTAAATTTTTTGTTTTTGATTGATAATTGATTATTTGTTAACTTTTTATTTTTTGTCTCTGTTAGAGCGACCTACATAACTTTGTACACAACGGAATCCTGTATAGGAATTGGCACTATCCTGATATTCATAAGTGCGGGCACCATTAGCAATGTAAGCTGCAATATCTTTCCATGAACCGCCGCGAATAACTTTACGTTTTAAGGTTTCAGCATCTTCGTCTTTAGCATCAAATTGATAATCTGAATTCAGGTCATGAGTAAATAAATGGGCAGATTCTGCAAAAGCTGTAACAGTCCATTCTGCCAGGTTTCCACTCATATCATATAAACCAAAATCATTCGGGAAATAAGATGCAACACGAATAGGATAAACACCACCATCAGCACCATAATCACCTCTACCTGGTTTAAAGTTAGCTAAAGAACATCCTTTTGCATTGCGCACATAAGGGCCTCCCCATGGATACATGGATTGATCTCTACCGCCACGTGCTGCATATTCCCATTCATATTCGGTTGGTAAACGAAAAGCAGTAACGCCATTTTGTTCTGTTTCTCCATAAAAAGCGTTCAGGTGCGTAGATCTCCAGGCTGCAAAAGCACGGGCCTGGTTCCAGTTAACACCCATTACCGGATAATCATCATATTTTGGATGCCAGTAATACATAGTTGAAATTGGTTCATTATAAGCGTAGGTAAAATCACGCATGAACACTAAAGTATCTGGATAAATATCAACTGTTTTTTCAGCAATAAACTTAGAGCGTGAAGTTTTAAAACCATCTTTCTGATGCAACTGAGCTGCTGCGCGCAAATCTACATATTGGTATCTGTATTTTAATTTTCTTACATCAACCTGTTTGGTACGGTAATAAATTTCATTACCCTGATAATACATATCATTAAGGTCGCCTGCTTTCATGTCTTCAGGTTCCATTTTAATTCTATAATTTATCATGTGTTCACCTGTTTCTTCTTCTGTAATAGGGTCAATAATAGGTATCCAATACTTATCTCCCAGTTTTTCACGGAAAATTGAATCCTGGATATTATCTACAAATTGACGGTATTCGTTATTGGTAATTTCCGTTTCATCCATGTAAAACGCGGTAATTGTGATTTGCTTATTAGGCGAAATCATAGAATTAGGGATATCCTGTTCATTCTGGCCAACATGTATTGTGCCTGAAGGAATATATACAGTACCATAAGGCTGTGGATGAAACCACGCACTTCTGCCACCAACTCCCGTTAGTTCCCCTCTATCGTTGCTTAAACCGCAACCAGCCATAGTGGCTGCCAGATAAAAGAAGAAAAGCCATTTAAATTGCCTCATTGTTTATAATTTAATTACTGTAATTCGCAAATCTATAAAATCTGTCATTAATATCCAAGTTTTTACTTTCCGTTAAGAAAACGTTAAGTTTTAATATTTATTACATAAACCGTGGGGTAACTACGGCTCTGATTGGTCTTGTTTTCTTAGGTACCTTTAATCCAAAACAATACCGAACTATAATTTCATGTGAACCAGAACTATAAGTTATTATTTTTGAGGTAGTTAAATCATAACTATAGCCGATATACAATGCTCCAAATTTCCCATCCTGACCAATACTGGGGAATTGATACCCCCCTAAAACAACTACAGCATCTGTTGGTCTCCAGGTTAAACCTCCTCTTATATTCTGATTCCATATTAAATAACAATTCAAATCAGTTTGAATTTTAGCCGGATCTTTTTTTACAATTATATTGGGTTGAAGACTTAAAGTATTGTTTATGGCATATTCTGCACCGGTTATAAAATAATAATGCATTTTATTATTCACAACTGTAGAACCACTCCAATCATAAGTAATTTTGCTTTGGTTAAGGTGAGTAACAGATAAACCTGCATAAAATTCGGTAAAAATGCCTAATAAACTGGCTTTGGTATAATACAAACCCAAATCAATATCAGTTGCAGAACCATTAACTAAAACATTGGGAATTTTAGGATCTCCTGATTGTTGAGGTTTTAACTTACTGCCATCTAAAGATTTTTGCATTAAACCAACACCTACCCCTAAGGCAAGAACATTTTGATCTCCAAATGGGTGTCTGTATGATAATCCGAGTTTAGGCATAACAGTAGTTTCAAAACCTAACTGATCTTTCGAAAATGTTAAACCTACACCTATCCTCGAAAGAAATTTTTCTGAACTAGAACTTAAAGCTGAATTGATGGAGCCTATTAAATTACTTGGAGCGTCACCTTGAGCCAAACCATCAACTGTTTTACCTCCGAAACCTACCCATTGCGCGCGGTTAAGCAGAGATACACAGATTTTGCCATCAGTAGCACCGGCAAAACCCGGATTATAAGTAAGCTTATTAAACATGAACTGGCTATAGTGAGGATCTTGTTGAGCCCTTATTTTATTGCTCACGAAAGAGATTACTACAAAAACAAAAATTTTAGTATAATTTATCTTCATTTTAATTCTTTAACTTTATATTAACATTAATCAACTTTACGAATATATAAAATATTACAGAAAAAACATAATTGTTGAAAATTTACAATAAATTACATTTTAGTGGACATGCTGAGAGAACCATTATACTGCTACCAAATGAACTTTTTAGCAGATAGTTTAAGGACAAGTTATCCTATAACACCGCCTTGCAAAAGAGAGGAAAAACAGCTTAACCTGATGTATGTAAAAAATTTAAATTATACAGCTTTGTGATGTCCATCCACAAACTTATCGATAGCCATAACCATAGAAGGTGAAATAGGGGTTGGGGCGTGAATATTTACTGCAAGTGAAGCATCCAGCATCGCTTTAACAGTGGTAGCGCCAAAGCCGGCTATTAGGGTTGCATTCTGTTTAAATTCAGGAAAATTTTCATAGAGGGAACGAATATCGGCAGGGCTAAAAAAAGCGATGATGTCATAGTTAACATGAGTAAGGTCAGAAAGATCGGCTGATTTAATGCGGTAGAAAAAAGCTTCTTTAAAGGAGATCTTACTTTTTTTCATGAACTTTTCAATATCCTGTTTACGCCAATCACTGCAAGGAAAAAGATACTTTTCTGTTGGATGGTTTTTAAACAATGGAAATAATTCTGTTTCGGTACCCTTGCCAATAAATACTTTTCGTTTTCGTACCTGAATATATTTAGCCAGGTAATTGGCAATACTTTCGTTTACACAAAAATATTTCAGTTCAGTAGGTATATCAAGTTTTAATTCTGAACACAACCTGAAAAAATTATCTACAGAATTTCTTGAATTAAGAATGATGGCTGTATATTCAAGAATATTTATCTTCTGTTGTCTGAACTCTTTTCCTGAAATTGGATCAACCTGAATGAATGGTCTGAAATCCATTTTTAGTTTATACTTTTTCTCCAGATCAAACCATGGAGACTTTTCGCTTTCCGGTCTCGGCTGCGATATGAGAATACTTTTAATTTTTGCGTTTTTCAACTTACCAGCCATTTAAAAATAACTTAAATACTACTAACCAAGGGAATATTTCAAAGGCGCAAAGATATAAAAATATGTAAATAATAGGATACTGTGTTACCCTTGGAAACATTGACAGATTTTTTATAATGCGGTAAATGACCGCAACGATAATAGTTACAAATGAGATACCTGTTATGGTAGCCAATGCTTTAGAACCCGGTACATAAATATATATCAGTGTTAAAAAAATAAGTAAAATTCCTAAAAAATTATTTATAAAAACAGTGTTTAGCAATACTAAAATTGCCATTCCCTTCATTTTAAAGATGGCACTAATGACAAGATTTAATAAAACTTTTATAAAATAAATAGCAATAAGTGCTAATAAAAAATATACAAATAACATAAAAAAATTATCTGTTTCAAACCGCTTGGTTTTCTCTAAATAGCTTACCGTAAAAAGTGCAAATGAAACTATAAATGCAACAAATAATGCTACTGCTGTAAGCAAATAATTAGAGCCTTTTTCGGTAAAATTCCGGAGGATGGTATGTTGATCGAATGCCGCCAGTAACACTTCATCAAAACGTTTAACATTAACCAATCTAACAATACCAATATAAAAAATTACCAGCATCATAACCCAGAATTTCCAGCTTTGTGTTTTAACCGGACGGTCTTTAATTGCCTTTAAACGCGGAAGATCTCTGGTGCGTTTTTCCTCTTCCATACTTACCCTGTAACCATTTATATTTTCATTCAGGAAGAATACTTTTCTCATTTGGCCGGTATCTGAAATACTATCAAGTATATTTGGCATTCTGCCGGCTTCAGTAAAGATAATGGCTACCACCGAATCGCGGTTAATAGCTGTAGTATCTTTACCTGGCAGATGTAAAACAGAGGTTTGAGCAAATAAATTGCTGAAACCAATAAGTGTATAAATAAAAAAAAATAGTTTGCTCAATTAAAAATAGTTTATAAATCCAAAATGTATTTTGCCATTGCTTATCTCAAAAGGGTTATTCAGTTGTTTACCTAATGCATAATATAATGAAAAAATACCGGCACCGGTTTCAATATTCATTCCTGCCCCTAAGCCCCAGGGTTTGTCGCTCATGTGGCGTACATCGTTTTGATACCATGCACCATTCCAGAGCAGGATAAAGGATGAATTTTTTTGAAACAAATAACGTAACTCTATATTGGCAATGCCATATTTATTAGCAAAGATACTCTGTTCATCAAATCCCTTTAAAGTTTTTAATCCACCAATGCGGAAAAGTTCGTTTATAAAAAGATTTTGAGCATATACAACGGCAGATTTTATTTGGGTATGCAATACAAAACTATAGGGCAATTTAAAGAAGACAGAAAGATTTAAATTAGCCTTGTATTGCAGCGACACTAATTTTATAGAGTCATAGAGTTTATATGATTCACCACCAGCAGCAGGAATCAGCAAGGCGTCGATGGTGTTATTTCTAAGAATTTTTTTTGTACCCACTCCTCCATCTATTTCCAACAAATATCCTTTGGAAGGATTTAAGAAATAATTCAATCTCGACCTTCTGATACCTATCCCGTAAAGATCATTCCTGATATCGTTAAAGGCTGGTAAAGCCCTTGTTGCCAATACCCGGCTGGTATCAACCTGAAGTAAGGAAACAGTTTGTACCTGGTAAAATACTTTCAGGTAATTATTGCCTGTAAACCTATACTGCAAACCTATATCATTAAAAACATCAAGATATGTTGTATCAAATTTTAATAATTTAAAAGCATAATCGATACCCAGTTTTGTGTTCAAAAAATAAGGCCATACAAACTTTAATTGTAAATCCTGAGACCCACTTAAAAAACTTCTGAAATTAAGTTCGAGTGTTTTTCCGGACCCTAACAAATTTTGAAGTTTGAGGTTAATATCTCCTGTAATAACAAGTTTATTATTGAGTGAACTATTAGGAGCAAAACCAATAATTCCATCAAAAGAACTGGCCTTACGGTTATCTAAATAAACAACTGTACGTGCTTTACTACCATAAAAATAAACAACCAGCGGCCGTGTAACTTTAAGAAAAGGCAGTTCACTTAAACGGGCATCAAGTCCGGCCAGCAATGATTCGTTATAAATAGCACCCGGATTGATACCTGAATAATTTTGCAGAAAGCGTTTTTTAATCTGAACACTACCTCCGTAATCAAGGCTATCAAAATAAACCAAAACATTTTTATCCAGTTTCAGAGATGCGGAAATATTGCCTGAATCAATAATAATAGAATCAAAACCAATAGTTGCAAACGGGAAGCCATTATTTTGCGCAAATACAAGTATGGCTTTAAGGTTTCTGGTTTGCAGGGCGGGTATATAAGGCTGCCCTTTTACACGCTGAATGCGAAAACCCGAGCTACTTAGCCATTCTGCCGGTACATTGCCTTGCCTTAATTGCACAAGTTTAAAGCTTTTTCCCGGATCTATGGTTACTAAAGCAGAATCATAACTCCATTTAAACGTATGGATATTTGCTAATAAATAGGAAGCCTGATAACAAGTTGCCAATACGCCATTTAACTGTGCCAGCAATGAAAACGTGTCTGCATGCTCCTGCCTGTAAAATGTTTTTTGAAGTGAGGTATTATTTGGTTCAAAGCGGATAAAAAGTTTTAATACCTGTTGTGCACGCAACAGGTTATTACCCGATAACAATAGTATTACTAAAATAAACTTTTTCAATTCGGTTTAAACGTTTAGGATTGTAGGGTATTGCCTGCTTAACTTTGCAAATAATTTATGGCAGGTATTTATATTCATATTCCCTTTTGCAAACAAGCTTGTCATTATTGTAACTTTCATTTCAGTACCTTGCTTAAGTACAAAGGAAAGCTTGTTGAAGCAATTGGTAAAGAAATATTTTTACGTCAAACATTTCTTGCAAACGAACCTATAGAAACAGTTTACTTTGGTGGAGGTACGCCAAGCATTTTAAGTGAATACGAACTTCATTCCATTATTGATGCTTTAAACAAAAATTTTGATCTGAGTGCTGTTAAAGAATTTACTTTTGAAGCAAATCCGGATGACCTTACCAATGAACAAATTAACTTTTTGAGACATACTCCCATTAACCGCTTAAGCATTGGTGTACAAAGTTTTTTTGATACGCATCTGCAATGGATGAACAGGGCACATAAAAGTGCTGAAGCAATAGATTGCATTAAACGCGCGCAGGATGCAGGCCTTACAAATATTAGTATTGATCTGATATATGGCACCCCGGGTTTAAGTGAACAAAAGTGGTCTCAAAATCTGCTTACCACATTTAATTTAAAGGTACCTCATGTATCTGCTTATTGCCTCACTGTTGAACCTAAAACAGCATTGGCAAAAATGATAGCAACACACACTTCGGCTGATGTAAATGATGGCCAGGCAAGCCTGCAATTTAATATACTGATGCAGGCGATGAAAGAAAACGGGTTTGAACATTATGAGATTTCTAACTTTGCCAAACCCGGTAAATATGCTTTGCATAATACCAATTACTGGAGAGGAATTTCATACCTGGGCATTGGTCCGGGCGCACATAGTTTTAATAAAAAACAAAGAAGCTGGAACATTGCCAACAATGCAACGTACGTGAAAGGTATTGATATGAATAATCCATTAATAGAAAACGAAACCTTAACAGAAAAAAACCTTTTTAATGAAGCCGTAATGACCAGTCTGCGCACTCAATGGGGATGCAGCAGAACTTATATTCAGGAAACATTTGGATCTTCTTATCTTGTACACCTTGACAAAGAGTTGCAAAACTTTATAAAAAAAAGTTGGCTCAGCCTTACTGATAATTCTTATATACTAACTGCTGAAGGTAAATTTTTTGCAGATGGTATTGCAGCAGCAGCATTTGTTATATAAATTAATTTGCTCACTCAACGAATACATAAGTACCCTAAAAAAATAACCAGGAACAATAAATCAGGCTGACGAAAAGTATGCTATGTAATATAAATGCAGCCCTTAAAATTAAATTCAGTTTTTAGCTGATGCGGTGTTTTTTAATTACCTATTCAAAGTGATATTTGTTCCGGATCTTACATTTGCATTCCTCAATTGTGTTACAAACTTTTCAGCATTATCTATACTTTTTATAACAGTTACAAACACGGCAAAATTACCCTTATTGTGGGTATCGGGCTTTGGAATTACATTATCTGTATTGGAATACTTTACTCAAACTTTGCAAAAGTGAATGCATCATACATATTATTTTTAACCTCACTCATCCATTGCATTTCGAGGGCCCCAATAGACGTTCGCATACCGTTTATATTAAAATCTATATTTGTTGGTGAAGTATAGGCACTATTGAGGTTAAAATTAAGCTCAATTATTTTTGATCCCGAGGAAATTGTAACATTGTTTAAAGGTACTTCAATAGCAGGCAGGGCAAAATCGGTGGCAAGATGTTGTACAAGTATTTTTGTAGTACCCTGGGTGTTTATAAATTTACCTTCGTGTTTAAAAAATATATAACCAGTGTTCCAATCCCAGATCATGTCATGGGCAGGGTCAAGATCGCCATCCTGCAAACCCGTATGGTTTCTGGAAAGATCAATACCGAGATAAAATCTTATTTTTACAAATGACGTATGCGGTACATTTTTAAGGACCACTATTTTTGTTGCGGCCTCTGCTTCATTAATGAGTTCATAATTATCAAATGAAATTTCTGTTGCGTCTGCTTTAACAAGTTTTATGTTAGAGATATAATACTTTAGAACATCTACCCGGTATTTATTACCTGCCGCATTGGTATTAATCATGGAGCCCAAAGTAATAGGAACTCCATCAACCATATTAGAAAATACAAGGTTTATATTTGAGTTAGCAGCTTCCTGATCTACCGTTACGATGTTGTGTTTTCTACACATAGAAAAACTTAATATTATAACTGCGGATAATACTAAAAACACTATTTTTTTCATACTGCAATCTAATAATTTTTAGTATATAACAAACCTCTTAGATTATCATATAATTGTTTGTTTACCTATAAATTAATTCCATCTGTTAATTTAATTGAAAACAGAGTTTAAAGGTTAAACTATCTGGTTCAACTTCCTTTTGTAATAGCAGAAACCGTCCATCTTTATTACCGCTTAGCCTGTTCGGAAAATCATCGAATATTTTTTTATAAACGCAATCGCCCAGCTTGTCAAACACCAGTAAAACAGAAAAGTTATCTAAAGGAGGTGAAAGTGCTAATAAGGCCAGGTATTTTTTTTTATTTAAATCTACCGAATAAATTGTTTGTAGGGTGGAGTTGAGCCGGTGTTCATAAACAAAGCCGTTCTGTTTACTTTGAATACGAATTGTTTTTCCACGGATAACGGAAATATCTAATGAATCATGATACATGGCTGGAGTAGCGGGGAAGAAGATTTCGGATGGCTTTTGGTTTAATGAAGTATAATTTAAAGTATTTATGAAACCCGGTTCAGCAATAATTTTATCTGATATTTGAAGCATGGATAAACTTTCATTGAAAGGTTTAAGTAATAAGGTATAGGTAAGAGTGGGCGCAATTATAAGCAGGCTAAGGTTTAATAATTTATAAGCATACGGCTGGGCAACCTTTGAGGCAGCAAAATAGATAAGCCAGCCGCAAATGGAACCAAATACGGCTGATAAGAAGCTTAAGGGAAAGAACCATATATAATTTCCATACAGATCTCCACTTAATCTAAGAAACCTGCTCATTGCGTTCAGGCATACAAAACTAAAGGCAGCTATACCATAAAAAACAAAAGAATAAAATAAGATTCCGTATGCTTTGGAAGAGGCTGTTTTTTGAAATTTAACTTTAACATAAAAGAAGAAAAACAAAACACTGATAAGTGCCACAGCAAATAAAATAATATCCGTATGTTGTAAAACAGGGAGTATAAATTTTGTGTGCATCATTCAAATCTTAACGCTTCAATTGGGTCAAGCCGTGAAGCTTTAACAGCAGGATAAAAGCCACTTGCCAAACCTACCAAAACACATAAAGATATGCCACTAATAATCCATATCCATGGAATTATAAACCCTCCGCCCACCAGAAGTGTAACAACATTACCAATGATAATGCCCAAAATAATTCCGCCTATTCCACCAATCTGGCAAATCACAATGGCTTCAAATAAGAACTGTCGCCTGATCACTTTTTGCGTGGCACCCATTGCTTTTCTAATGCCTATTTCCCGCGTGCGTTCTGATACGGATACCAGCATAATATTCATTAGGCCAATAGCGGCCCCAAGCAAAGTAATAAAACCTATAACGGTTGCTGCTATAGTAACATAGCTAAGGTTACTTATTAATTCTTTAGCTATATTATCTGCCTTATAAATCTGAAAATTATTTTCTGCTTTTACCGGTAATCTCCTCACTTTTCTAAATACACTGGTTGCCTCTTCCACAGCAAAATCCATATTGTTTACATCCAATACAGACACTGTTATTACGCTGCTCATATTTGGCATAGAGAAAGTTTGATAGGCATTTTGTAAAGGAACAATAACAATTCTATCGCCACCAAAACCCATGCTGGAGCCTTTTGATTTAAGCAATCCTATTACCCTAAATTTGGCCCCACCTACAAAGATAAACTCCCCTACCGGCATTTTATTCTTAAACAGTTTAGATTTAACCTCGGTACCAATTAAAGCCACATTTGCCGCTGAACCTACCTCTTTATCAGAAAAATTTCTTCCGAGGTCAACATCATAACCGGCAACTTTTAAATAATTAACATCGCCACCCATTACCATTACGTTGGGATCACTTTTTTTATTCTCATATTTAACGGTACTGGCAAAACTTGCATTAACGGAAAGTGAAGCTGTAGATGGGAATTTAAAATCTGCTACAAAGTTTTCTGCTTCCTGCTTACTAATGGCTTTATACTTTTTGGGTGCTTTAGATGATCCACCAAAGCGTATGTTCTGGCCTTTGTTCTTAATGTTAAACGTATTTGCACCCATCCCCGAAAAAGTGTTGTTTATGCCTGCCTTCATGCCATCAATAGCGGTAAGAATTCCTACCAGTGCCATAATTCCAATAGAGATAATCATGGCCGTGATAATGGCGCGTACCTTGTTTCCTTTTATAGAAGTAAAGGCAATATTTATATTCTCACCTACGGTCATTTATTTATTTCTGTGTGTTGCAATTTAGTTTTTTCCACAAATTTAAAACCTTTCCTTCCATTCTGATCCAAAAAATCAATGATCATACCCGCAAAAAAGAATACCTGCCCCGCATTATAAATCACCTTTATACCATCAACAATGATTTGTTGATCTTTATCGTTTTTTTCATCAAAGCCTATCAGCAGCCCTTTATCCTGTGCATTTTTTTGTCTGATCCCTACACGAAGAAAATACGCATCCGGAATTTTGAGCGTATGTTTATATTGAGCTATTGCAACTTTGGCTGCAGGTGTAAATTGTATCAGGTTCATTTTGTGTGTTTTAATTGAAGTTAATTCCCATCTACTCAGATTTTAGCGAAGTTGTAAATTCTCCCAATCTCCCTTCCTATCCTAATCCATGCTTTATTGCATTTGAGATTTTTCTTACCAAAGCCGGACCACCATACACAAAACCTGTATATACCTGTATTAAGCCGGCGCCCGCTTTTATTTTATCAATGGCTGTTTGTTCAGAGTTAATCCCGCCAACGCCAATAACAGGTAATTTTCCAGCTGTTTTTAGTTGGATGTAAGCAATTATTTCTGTTGATTTATTAGCAAGTACTTTGCCACTTAAGCCTCCTGAACCTATTTTATCTAAAGCATGTTTGGGTGTTAAGAGACCCTCCCTTGATATGGTGGTATTGGTAGCCACAATGCCATCAATACCACTTTCCATTACAATTTCTATCACATCATCAACCTGGCTAAAGGTAAGGTCGGGAGCTATTTTTAACAATATGGGTTTACTCAGATAGCCATTTTTTACCCATACTTTTCTTTGTATACTTAATTGATTCAGGATAATTAATAATGGTTTTTTATCTTGTAAGTCTCTTAAATTGGGGGTGT
The DNA here is from genome assembly GCA_014376805.1 of Bacteroidia bacterium. Classification (GTDB taxonomy): domain Bacteria; phylum Bacteroidota; class Bacteroidia; order UKL13-3; family UKL13-3; genus B1. Next base: position 12,663 of record JACMQU010000081.1, on the reverse strand, counting down.
TAGGAGAACTTACATTTACCACAAAATAATCAACCACCTGGTATAGTTTATCAAAACACAGAGAATAATCGGCAACGGCCATTTCATTAGGTGTAACTTTATTCTTGCCAATATTACCACCTACAATAAGATTTTTAGGCCTTTTCATTAACCTTTCTGCCACCACTTCTACCCCATCATTGTTAAATCCCATCCTATTAATCAGGCATTCATCCGTTTTAAGTCTGAATAACCGTGGCTTGTCGTTTCCTGCTTGCGGTTTTGGGGTTACGGTTCCAATTTCAACAAATCCAAAGCCAAGAGCATTCAATTCCTCCAGGTATTCTGCATTTTTGTCCATACCTGCAGCTAGGCCAATACGGTTTCTAAATTTTAAACCCAGAAAATCATATTTATCTTCTACCAGGTAATTTTGTTGGCAAATAAATTTAACAAAAGGAATTTTAAAACAAAACCGAAGTGCCTTAAAGGTAAAATGATGGGCGGTTTCTGCCTGAAGCATAAACAAAAAACTTCTTATGATAGCGTACAAGATGCTGGTATTTTAATTTCCGACAAATTTAAGAAGCTAAATCTTTATTTCTAAACATTTGTTATAACTAGTAATTTATATATATTTCATGGGCTTCATCCTATTTAGAATAATTACAAATACACTAAATGTGCATAAAACAAAAGGAATAAAAATGGACTAATGCTTCCTATTTATAAATTCGCACTCTAAATTAAAAAAAAAACAGAATGAACTGGGTTATTAAAATGTTTTCTTCCACAATCGGTCAAAAGCTTATTATGGCTTTAACGGGGTTGTTTCTTTGCTCTTTTCTTGTTATACACATGGTAGGCAATTTACAATTGTTTAAAGTTGATAACGGACTTGCATTTAACACATACAGTGTTTTTATGACAAGTAATCCGGTAATCAAAACAATTTCCTATATTTTGTATTTCAGTATTTTGTTTCATGCTTTTAAAGGTTTAATGCTGATCCGAAAGAACCAAAAGTCAAGGCCTGTAAAATATGCCGTACAAAACGGGGCTGCTAATAGCCACTGGACTAGCCGCAATATGGGAATTCTTGGTACTATTTTATTAGTATTTATAGTTATACATATGAGTAATTTCTGGTACGAATACAAATTTGGTCATATACCTTTTACTTCTTACTTAACCAATATGGCAACAGGCGAAACAAAGTCAAGCCCAATGTCTGCAGAATATGTGCAATCAAATAAATTAGAAGAAGGAATTACCTCAAATGAACAAGGACAGTTTAGGGTGGTAATTGTAAAAGATTTATACAAAGAGGTGGAAGAAGAATTTAAAGAATGGTGGATTGTGGCCTTGTATGTAATAAGCATGTTTGCAGTGGGTTTTCACCTCTATCATGGTTTTAAAAGTGCTTTTCAAACATTAGGTGTGAACCATGTAAAGTATAACGGGCTAATTAAATTTTTAGGCACGTGGGTGTTTTCCGTACTTATTCCGGCAGGTTTTGCTGCTATGCCGCTTTATTTTTTTATTTTTAAATAAACTGTTGATCCAACTGATATGACATCATCGAAAATAGACTCAAAAATTCCCGAAGGTAACTTAGAACAAAAATGGACCAAGTATCGCTCTACGGTTCCATTGGTTAACCCGGCAAATAAACGTACCCTGGAAATAATTATTGTAGGTTCGGGTTTAGCAGGTGCCTCAGCGGCAGCATCTTTATCTGAACTGGGCTACAAAGTAAAAGTTTTCTGCTTTCAGGATTCTGCCCGAAGAGCACATAGTATTGCCGCACAGGGTGGAATTAATGCTGCCAAAAATTACCAGAATGATGGGGACTCAACTTATCGTTTATTTTACGATACCATAAAAGGAGGCGATTACCGCTCCCGTGAGGGCAATGTTTATCGCCTGGCAGAAGTAAGTACCAGTATAATAGATCAGTGTGTGGCTATTGGTGTGCCTTTTGCCCGCGAATATGGTGGACTGTTATCTAACCGTTCTTTTGGCGGCACCCAGGTTCAGCGTACCTTTTATGCAGCCGGACAAACTGGACAGCAATTGCTACTGGGTGCATATAGTGGTTTGCAACGCCAGGTAGGCAGTGGCAATGTAAAAATGTATGCCCGTCATGAAATGCTGGATGTGGTAACTATTGAAGGTGTTTGCAGAGGAATTATTGCACGCGATCTGGTTACGGGTAAGCTTGAACGCCATTTCGGACATGCCGTATTATTATGTTCTGGTGGCTATGGAAATGCATTTTTTCTTTCAACTAATGCAATGGGTTCAAACGTAACGGCTGCCTGGAAAGCGCATAAAAAAGGAGCTCTGTTTGCCAATCCTTGTTTTACCCAGATTCATCCTACTTGCATACCGGTTTCGGGAGATCATCAGTCTAAGTTAACGTTAATGAGTGAATCATTGCGCAATGATGGCCGGATTTGGGTTCCGAAGAAACAGGAAGATGCAAAATCCCTGCGTGAAAATAGGATCAAACCGAACGATATAAAAGAAGAAGACCGCGATTATTACTTAGAAAGAAGGTATCCTGCTTTTGGCAATTTAGTACCTAGAGACGTTGCCAGCAGAGCAGCAAAGGAACGTTGTGATGCAGGTTTTGGGGTGAATAAAACCGGAGAAGCCGTGTTTCTTGATTTTGCTTTTAACACCCTGCGGTATGGCCATATTGAAGCTACTAAAAAAGGAATCCATAACCCAAATGAGACACAGGTAATTGAAATGGGGCGTGCTGTAGTGAAAGAAAAATACGGTAACCTTTTTGATATGTATCAGCAGATAACTGGTGTTAATCCTTATGACCAACCTATGATGATTTATCCGGCAGTGCATTATACTATGGGCGGACTTTGGGTAGATTATAACTTAATGACAAATGTGCCCGGATTATATGCTCTGGGTGAAGCCAACTTCTCAGATCATGGGTCTAACCGCCTTGGAGCATCTGCCTTAATGCAGGGCTTAGCCGACGGTTATTTTGTGATCCCTTATACTATTGGTTCATACCTTAGTAATGAAATCAGAACCAAAGCTATTCCCACAGATCATGTGGCTTTTGCCGAAGCTGAACAAAATGTGCAGTCATCTATAGATAAATTATTTGCTATTAAAGGAACTAAATCTGTAGATTATTTCCATAAAAAGTTAGGACTTATTATGTGGAACAAATGCGGCATGGCACGTAACGAAGAAGGATTAAAATCGGCCATCAGCGAAATTCAGGAACTGCGCAAACAATTCTGGAATGAAGTTCGTGTTCCTGGTTCAAAAGATGAGTTTAATCCTGAGTTGGAAAAAGCAGGCAGGGTAGCAGATTTTCTTGAACTTGGTGAGTTAATGTGTAAAGATGCGTTAAGCCGTAATGAAAGCTGTGGTGGTCACTTTCGCGAAGAATACCAAACCGACGAGGGAGAAGCAATGCGGGATGATGAGAACTTTAAATATGTTGCCGCCTGGGAATATATGCAAGGGGTTAACTGGGAATTACATAAAGAAGATCTCATTTATGATAATATAAAAATTGCAGCAAGAAGCTACAAATAGCCAAGTAAATTTCTTTAATAGCTTACAGATTAATTAAAAAAAACAGTGTCGTCAGAAAAAATTATAATGGAAAAAAATCTCAATCTAAACCTAAAAGTATGGCGCCAGAAAAATGCCAGCGACAAAGGTAAATTTGAAGAATATAAAGTGAATGATATCTCTACTGATATGTCGTTCCTTGAAATGTTTGATGTACTGAATGAACGCCTTAACAATGAAGGTAAGGATCCTGTTGCGTTTGATCACGATTGCCGCGAAGGAATTTGTGGGTCGTGTAGTATGTATATTAATGGCCGCCCGCACGGACCTAAACAAACAACTACTTGCCAGTTACACATGCGGAGTTTTAATGATGGCGATACGATTGTTGTTGAACCATGGAGAGCTCAACCATTCCCGGTAATTAAAGACCTGGTGGTAGACCGGAGTGCTTTTGACAGAATCATTTCATCTGGAGGATTTATTTCGGTTAATACAGGAAATGCACAGGATGCGAATGCAATTCCTATACCTAAGGATGCAGCAGATGAATCTTTTGCAGCAGCAGCGTGTATTGGTTGTGGAGCCTGTGTGGCTGCCTGTAAAAATGCTTCTGCTATGTTATTCGTTTCGGCCAAAGTTTCTCAATTGGCACTATTGCCACAAGGTATGCCTGAACGCAAAAAACGTGTTATGGAAATGGTTGCCCAAATGGATGCAGAGGGATTTGGCGCTTGCACAAATACCGGTGCTTGCAGTGCTGAATGTCCAAAGGAGATTTCCCTGTCTAATATAGCCCGGATGAACAGAGAATATATTGTGGCAGAGCTGAGTTCTGATAGCAAATAGCAGGGCGCATTAACTGATTAAAAGGAATGCATGGAATACATTATAAATGATGTATCTGAGGTATGTTTTCTCCACGATTTTTTAATCTGCAAAACACAAAAGGTTCCATCTAATTAATAAGATATAACCCTAAAGCAAGTTATGTTTGTAAGGAGGCGGTGTTTTTTTTTTATTATTTTAATGGCTAATGCAACAAAAATCTTTAATTTAGCGTCTTCATAGAAACACATCAATTGGGAAGGTTCTGTTTAAAATATTTTCTGCTGATTATGGTAAGTTTATTTACCATACCTTTATATGCCACGCATTACAGGGCAGGTGAAATAACATATAAGCAAATAAATTTAAACACCTACGAAATTACCGCCACAACCTACACAGACCCAACCAATATAAGTGCAGACAGAGCTGAAATTGAATTGTTTTTTGGAGATGGTAAATCCGCAGTGGTGGCCAGAAGCAATGGAAGTGGTGAAATGGTAAACCTGGATCCGGCTAACCTCATCAAAAAAAACATTTACACAACCACTCATACCTATCCCGGTGGTTCTAAGTACCTCATTAGTTTAGCAGATCCTAACAGGATTGCCGGCATCAGAAATATTAATAACGGCGAGTCGGTAAACATTCCTTTTTATATAGAATCATTGCTTGTTATCAGCTCATTGGGCTTTAACCAGTCTCCAATATTATTGCTTCCGCCAATAGATGTTGGGTGTCGTTATAAAATTTTTAAACACAACCCTGCTGCCTCTGATCCTGATGGGGATAGCTTAGCCTTTACTATTATAGCACCCAAATCTTCTATAGGCAAGGAAGTTCCAAGTTTTACGATTCCCGCTTTTAGCGATTCATTTAGTCTTGCCGTAAATGATGGCCAGGTAACCTGGACAACCCCTATAACAAATGGCCCTTATAATTTTGCCATACTCATCAGAGAATACAGATTAGGTACTTTAATCGGATATGTTGTAAGAGATATGCAGGTTTATATTAATAATGAATGTAATAACTTACCTCCTCTATTTACACCTGTAAAAGACACCTGCATTCTTGCCAATCAAATGATGCAATATACAATTCATGCTACTGATACAAATCAGGGGCAGCTTGTAACAATCAGGAAATATGGTGGCCCCTTTGTACAAATAAATAGTCCGGCTACCATAAACCCCGATCCGGCTATAGGGCCCTACACGGGAGTTTCAACCATTTTTAGATGGACACCCAGTTGCAATGCTATACGGTTTCGTAAACACCAGGCAGTTTTCAGGGCTACAGATAACCATCCTACCAATTCGCTAAGTGATATCATGTTCTGGAATATTAAAGTGGTTGGTCCGGCACCTAAAAATGTTAGGATTTTGCAAGACAGTAACGGGTTTTTATTAAGTTGGAAAAAAGACATCTGCAACCTGGCATTTGGCTATAAAATTTACCGTAAAGTTGATTCGAGTTATTGGAAACATGGGGCATGTGAAGTGGGCGTTTCACCTGTTTCGGGCTATGTTCTGTACGATACCACCCAAGGCGTAGATAACACTTCCTATTTTGATAATGAAGCCGGTAAGGGTATTTCCCCTTTAATCAAGTATTGTTACCTTATAACAAGCTTTTATCCACCGCGCACAGAGAACGGAACTATCATTATTAGTGATGCTACAGAGGGTTATGCCAGTGATGAAGTTTGTGATATAATTTTAAGAACAAAACCTGTTATAACCAATGTTAGCGTTGAATCTACTTCTGCAACTGTTGGTAAGATTTATGTTAAATGGCTTAGGCCAATAGTGCTGGATAGTAACCAGAATAAACCTCCTTACCGCATGCAATTGCAGCGTTCCTTATCTGCCGGTTCAGGCTATTCCAATACCGGCCCTGATTACAATTATGCTTCCTACAGTGAACTTAGCGATGAGCAATACCTCGACAGTAATTTAAATACATTAGATAAGCAATATTTTTATAAGGTAATTTTTTTAGTTACAAAAAATGGAAAGCTGGTTCCTGTTGAAGAAAGTATTTTAGCCAGTAGCGTAAGACTAATTATTTCCAGCACAAACCGCACGCTTATTATTAAATGGAATGTAAATGTTCCATGGAAAAACTTTCAAACAATTGTATTCCGAAAAAATGCTTCAGGAATTTTCGATTCCGTTGGAAATACTTATACCAATATATATAAGGATACCGGATTGTATAACGGTTTTCAATATTGCTATTATTTGCAAACTATTGGTAATTATAACCTGCAGTTTTATCCTTTCCTGTTGTATAATAAATCTCAGGAGGCATGCGGTTTTCCTAAGGATACCATTAGACCCTGCGCACCTGTTTTAGCAATAGATACTCCCTGTAATTCTTTTAGTAATTTTAAGATTGCGTTAAAATGGATGTATCCGCCTACCTGTGATAAAGATGTTATTAAATACAGGATTTTATGGCGAAAAAACCCTAAAGATAAATGGATACAAATTGATTCGGTTCCACTTGGGGTCAATAATTATATTGATGCCAGAGAAATTTTAAAATTTTCTATTGCAGGTTGTTACACGGTTATTGCGGTAGACTCTTTTAATAATGAAAGTTATACAACAAATGCGCGGTGTATAGACAATTGTCCTTACTACCTTATCCCAAATGTTTTTACCCCCGACAATGATGGTTTAAATGATTTACTTAATCCATTTCCCTACCGCTTTATTGATAAAATAGATATCACCATTTATAACCGTTGGGGTATGCAGGTTTTTCATACCAATGAGATAGACATTAACTGGAATGGGAAAGATCAAAAATCAGGAGTTGAATGTCTGGAAGGCGTGTATTATTATATTTGCGATGTGTTTGAAAGCTACCTCGACGGCACACGTAAACGAACGTTAAAAGGTTCGGTTCAACTTATAAGATAATTTAATGTTTACAGGTATTATTGAAACTACCGGCATTGTAACAGGCATTGAAAAAGAAGAAAGCAATGTGCATTTTAGCCTTACATCAATATTTACACACGAGCTTAAAATAGATCAGAGCGTAGCGCATAACGGTGTGTGTTTAACAGTGGTTGCTATTAATGGCAACGCATTTAAAGTAACTGCTGTAGCCGAAACCTTAAGCAAAACCAATCTCAACCAACTCAAAGTTGGATCAGCCGTAAACCTTGAACGCTGCATGCTTGCCAATGGCCGCTTTGACGGGCATATTGTGCAGGGCCATATAGATGATACCGCAATGTGTACAAGTGTTGAAGACAAAAATGGCAGTTGGTTATTTCACTTTAGGCTGAACCAACAAGAGCAGCGTAAATTAGTAGTTAACAAAGGAAGCATTTGCATTAACGGCGTAAGTTTAACGGTTGTTGAAATTAATGATCTTAATTTTTATGTAACCATCATACCATACACTTATAAGTACACGCAGTTTAACGAACTTAAAAAAGGTGATTTGGTAAACATAGAGTTTGATATTTTAGGCAAGTATGTGTTGAAACAAATGGAACATTTAAAATAGTAATAAACCAACTTATAGATAGCTAATTTTTCGCCATGTAATCAGATATAGGAAATCTGTTTATTTCACGAATCAAATAACCCCAAAAAGCGTGAAAGAAATTACAATAGAATTCATTCTTCAATTTTTAAAAACATCTAAATTTGCATATTCACCTACTCACAAAAAGCTGTCGTATCCTGTATTATTAAGGATCTACAACAAACTTAAAGGTGGTGAAAGGTTTCGCCCAATTCATATATATAACAACATTATTGTTGATGGACATCATAGATATGTTTGTTTAAATATTTTGAACAGGGAAATAGAAATTTTAAATTGGACCTTAAGTTCATCAAGTGTTATTACTTCCTGGGATAAAATTGAAATCGAAAATATAGATTGGGATCACCCAACAAAACATACCCTACTTATTTAACTTATTCATTACAGTTGAGCAATGATTACTGGTAAGAAGTAAATTAATTTATAAATTATAAAAATGTTTATCTTTGGTAAATGATAGTCTTGCTTGACATAGATGGCGTTATGGTTTCAGGAGCTTCCTGGAAACTTCCTAAAATTCTTGCCGATGGGTTTGCGGATTTTAATCCCAAAGCCGTGTCTAATTTGCAGAAAATTATTTCTACCACGAAGGCAACTATTGTTCTAACTACTTCCCACAAGTCAAGATTTTCCGGGAAAGAATGGGGTGATATTTTCAAAAAACGCGGTATTAACGCAAACATAAAAAAATTGCACTCTAACAGTGCTCTTTCTCAAAATCGCAAAGAAGAAATTTTGAAATGGGTGCAGGAAAATGCCAATGAAGAGTTGTTTGTAATAATAGATGATGATAAAAGCCTAAACGCATTGCCCAAATCAATAAAGGAAAAATTAGTTCTTGTAAGTTCGTTAATTGGATTAAATGAAGATTCTGCAAGGCAGGCGATTGATATTTTAAATAGTAGTAGATTAGAAGAAGTGCATTGATGAGCCTAACCGCTTTTTCTTAAGGATGCAATATCACCAAGTTCTTTTTTAGCGTCAGTTTTGGCATGGTATTTTAATATAAGCAAGTCGCTTATTTTCGAGTCATCCAGTTCTTCTACCCCCTTCTTTTACATACTGACTCAGTACAAAATTTAAAAACTCCTGTTGCTTTAGGTTGTAGTTGTCTATATGAAGTTTTGCTCTGTCTGCGCGTATGGCTCGTTCAATAATGCCTGCTTGAAAAGCGATATAAGCCAGAACATCATAAAAGTCGCTGTTTTCAGCACTTAGTATTCTTTGAAATTCCAACAGTTGTTGTTTTGCAAAATCCTTTTCAGTTAGTTCTTCCAGAAGTTTTTTTTCTTGTATCTGGCTTGCTCCAAATGGCTCTGAGTTCGTCTTCACTTTTAAAAAGTTCGGGCAATATAACTTCCACCGCTCATGGAATTTATGGTATGGGTAGCATCAAAATGCTGACCTAATTTACTTGTCCAAAATCCATTTTGCACTTGTCTGGCTGTGTGAGTAGAGTACGAAAAGGTATCACCATAAATAGCGATTTTTTCCAAAGCTGGATTCTACATCGCCATTATCAGTTTGAATATATTCAATGCTTTCAAACATCTTAATAAAACTGTCAATTGTTTCTTGTCTCGGGGTGACCATTCTGACAAAAATTTACTACGGTAAGTTGACTATTCCGGCGTAAGGATACCACCCTATTTGTGTGATATGATGCAATGCGGTAAAAGGATTATTAAATTATCTGATTGTGGGTTGGGCAAAAGCAAATGTAGTGCAAGTGTGTTGGCTTGTGAGTATGCATGCACCAATTTTGTTTTGCTGAAGTGTTAACTTTTTCCATTTTAATCTGTATCAGATAGTTCAATTCCGGTTACTTTTAAAAATGCTTCACTAAATGAAAGTCCTTGCTTTTTTAATACTTCTATCATTTCCAGTTCACATTCATATTGATATTTGTTTTCTGTTTTTAGAAAAACAAAACAAAATTTCAAAGTTATAATTTTACCGTCTTTTACAACGATCATTAGTCCAGTTTTTGAGCGTTCAGCACTGTCTTTAATTGTTCTCGGAAATTGGCCGTCGTTAAAAATAACAACTCGATTTCCAATATGGCAATGAATACATTGGTCGTAAACTATATCAGTAATTGGTGTATTGTCAAGTTTATTTTTATACCATTTGATAAATTCATTTTTATTTGAATCAATGACTTCATTTTTGCGGTCTTGAATTTGAAATTCACCATTGTCGTGCAATAAACTTTCTAAAAGCTCAATGTCATTAAATTTTGTTGCTTGAGCAAATTCAATTGCAATGTCTGCTGTTTTAATTATTGTAGTATCCATGTCTGTTTGTCCTTAAAGAATGAGGTAATAACGATTTCAGCACATGGGTTGTTTTATATGTGAGACCACAAAATAGTCCGCATTAACTGAATAAACGAAAGTAGAAAAATTATGGTGAAAGCCAATACCAAAATAACCTATTTAATGTGTTAACACACGTTTAATATAGTCGCAAGCCACGCCGATAGAATTCCTCTTTTGTCTTAATCCCTTTGTCGTTATAATAAGTCCAAGTCCTGTCTTTTAAGTAGGTTAAAAGCCCAAGATAGGAAATCTCGGTCTTCATCTCAAAGTCTGTGTTTTCTGCCCGAATTTCATACCCACTACTGTCCTTAGTTGGAGCTGTAAACATAAATTGCATAGGCAAATATTCTCCAGTTCTTTCGAGATTTCCATTTTCATCAAATTCTTTCCAAATTCCTGTTCTAATATAACAGGGCTTTTTGCACTCAAATGTGAAATACCTGTTAAAAGTTGCGCTGTCATAAACAGCTAAGTTTTCCGGGTTAGTAACCCTCATTTTATAAGCGCCAATTTCCAATATTTGTCCGGATGCACTATAGTAGTTTATATGAATATAATCACTATCCGAATACACTTCTCTATGAAGTAATTCTCCCTTTTCGGTCCACCTATTAAGCGTATCGTATTTTATGCCATTTCTTTGGAAGTACTCTTTGCTCTTTTGTCCGTTTGGATGATAAGAAACGAAATGTTCGTGCTTACCTTTCTCCTTGTCCAATTGCAGAAATGTACTGGTTCCACTTGCGGTGAAGTCCTTAACTTTTGCCGGCAGCACAAGGCAGTTCTTTTTAACTAACTGACCATAAGTTGTTATTGTAAAAAGCAATATAAGGGTTGAAAAAATTGTCCTCATTAAATGTGCGCTAATCGGTTTCTGTGCAACTGCTGTGGCGGATCGGAGTCATAAAACTATCAGCTTATTAAAATACATTTGCGAAACAAATATATCAATTTTAACGTCAAAAAGCCATAGCAATTGTACCGTGTTATAGCTTGGTTGTTGCGCAAATCAATTAGCAGATTTTGTGTCCCGGGAAACGATATTTGGCCCACTTATTTAGATTTACTTTTCATGTCCCGCAAAGCAATTAGCTCGAAGGTGTAATAAACCCGATTAAAGTTTTTTAATTTGAGTCCAATGTAAAGTTCTTTGTCGCCGGTCCACAACCCCCCTTTGAGATGTTTTGTTAAAGCGCCGAAATCCGAATCATCTACATCAAAGCCAGCAACAATTTGTTCCGCAGCCAGCCAGGTCTTGGTGGGAATCAGTTCCTCGTTAATGAAGTTTATTTTCGTAAATATTCTAAACCTCGATTCTTTAAGTTGCTCGTCTGAAAGCTAAGGAAGTCGTTTGAGTTTGTCCCAATGTTTTTCGATTTCGTACCGCATATAATCGCAGCTATAAAATACAAAAATACCGTCGGAGTTGAAGAGCAAGTCACCTATTTTACCGTTTGAGTTAAGTAGGCAACTAAAAATAATATTAGTGTCCGCGATTATTTTCACTTGATAAGGCGACTTCGGTTTTTTGCCCACCAGCCCTTCTTAACTTGTTTCGCAAGTTTGTCAACGTCAGATTGCTTGGCTTTCGATTTGGAGGTCGCCTCCTTATAACTCAAAAAGTCTACAAGTCTTTGCAGGCCTTCTGTATCCACATTAGATGGAAGTCGGATTATGACTTCATTGGTTATTCTCTCGATTAACATGGGAATTCAGTTTGTAGTTCAATTATAAGGAAATTGTCCCATAATAATGCAAATTTCTCCAGGGCCGGGTCATTGGAGTTAAAGAGAAGGTGTCTTATTATATGCCTAAAAAACAACTGGGCTATAACTCATTTATATCAGCCCAAAACCATCGCCAATACAACAAAAAAAATAATGAATTGGGTATCTTTAGGCTAACGTTTAAAAATCAATCATAATCAAATAATTTAAAAACTAAACACACCGGAAGAAAATGAATTTTTCCATGGTGTTTCCAAAAACAGCCTAAGGATTTTGGAAAACCCGCTTAAGGGTTTAGGAAACCCGCCTAAAGATTTGGAAAAGTTCCCTAAGTGTTTTAGAAAACATCCTAAGGGTTTAGGAAATGTACTTAAGGGTTAAGAAAAGCAACTAAAAGGTTTGTAAAAGTTTCTTAAGTGTTTTAAATTACATCTTAAGGGTTTAGGAAAGGTGCCTAAGGGTTTAGGAAACCCGCTTAAGGGTTTAGGAATGGTGCCTAAGGGTTTAGAAAACGTACTTAAGGTTTTCGGAAAGAAGCTTAAGGGTTTGGAAAAGGTGCCTATGGGTTTCGAATCTCAGCCTAAGGATTTGGAATAGGTGCCTAAAGGATTTGTAAACATGCCTAAGGGTTTCCAAAAAGTGCCTAAGGGTTTCGGAATGCTGCTTAAAGGTTT
>JACMQU010000080.1 GCA_014376805.1 Bacteroidia bacterium | reverse complement strand
TTTTGTGCCTGGCTAAAAGCAGTACTGAAGACTGTAAAACTTATAAAAATTAATACAAATTTTCTCATGCAGTAAATTTAAGTCAGTCTGCCCAAATTATTTTTGCATACTTAAAATGTGGGAAATAGGGTGGAACATAACATTTGCATTTACCTTATTACACGAGCACAAGCGTTTTTTTAAAACTTTGATTATCATTGCAAACCTGGTTCGTTTTTTATCCCGTAAAATGTAAAAGCAGCAACAAATTTAATGCAGCGTTTTTATTTAGTACACCAAAAAAGTTATAAATATTTACCAACGTTATTTTCTTGCCTCTTGTAAATTAAAAACCGTTAACTCTCCAAAACCGTTGTCATCACCGCCTTATTCTAAAATAAATTTGCTACCATAATAAAAAGCTAACAATATATTTATTTGTAAGTTTGAAATTGTACCTATACAAATCTTCGTACCTCAAAGCATTAGCAGATGCACGATCGGAGGTTTACAAAAAAAACTGCCCTTCCGGGCACTTTTGTGCAACCTTAATAACGTTTTTAGTTCCGCAGGTGTTTGTGCCTAGATGAACTAACAGCAATACTTATCAAGTAGCCATTTTTCTGTTCCGTTTTTATGAGATTGTTTTGCGACCATGCGAACTAAAGGGGAAAGAAGTGACAACATGCCGGGCGCATTAGAATCCGACATTACTAATATTGTTGCAAGGTGTGCAAAGCTATTTGGCTTGCCCTTTTTATCTGTAAGACCGTCTTGCGCAAGAATATAAATAATTTTAATAAAGTTTTCCATGCCTGCATGTCCCGGCTCAAACTTAATGCTGAATTTTACAAGGTTATTGTCAATATTATAAAAACGGTGCGGTGTACCCATGGGAACAAGCTTTGATTCCCCAGGTTTTAAAACATATTTTTCTTTACCCACCTGTAAATAAAGAATACCTTCTGTCACCTCAAACTTTTCAGAAAAAGTTTTATGAAAATGTAAAGGTGGCCCGTCGCTTTTATAGAGTTCAATTTCTAACAGCGTATACTCCCCGTCTGTTTCTTCAGCAGTCTTTATGAAGGTAGCAGTATCGTTAATAACAGGATTGAAGAAAGTTCTCTTTTTCATAACTGCTTAAGGTTTTATTGCAGTCTTGTACTGGTATCTTTTTCTTTATAAACCATCATATTATAAGGTGGCTTTACAATCATTGTTCTTGTTATTGTATTCTTTGTCATTAAAAAACTGTAAATCCTGCCTTCCATCCCTGCTTTTTTTTCTGCAGTGCCGACCATTGTTAATTGATTGCCCATACCTGACCATGGTATCGGTTGACGTATGGAATTTTATATACCCGGCAATTCAGATGTAAGTGTGGTCTGATTTGAACTCTAATTCCAATTTATCATTAGGTGAGGTTTGCTTTTCAATTACCGGCTTGCCTGCCTGTTTAGCGCCCTCCGGAGTAAAAAACTGTTTAGCAGAAACCTCGGTCCATTTGCCAACAATAGCTGATTGTGCATCCACTACCATTAACCTTGAAAACCAATGGTGCAACAAAAAATAATAAGTGAAGTTTTTAATTTTAAACCCGTGACTATTGATTTAGTTTTCATCTTTTTTATTTTAGATAGATAAAATAGTTCAACCCATAGCACATAATTAAGATAGTGTATTAAAAAACAATAATATTTATATTTTTTGCGCCGTATTTTGCCCAGGCGAAGCAACCAGCCCTGTGTCTTATTTATCACTGCTCTTCGGTTTTGAAAACATATATAAAAGTAGTTTTGGTTGGCTTGCCTTTAGTTACAGGGGATTATATCTTTAGTGCAGGTAGTTATGAAAAAATAGTCACAAGGCTGGTGCACTGCGGCTAATGGAATTATGGTAAATATTGAAAATCATATTTCGGAACAAAACTAATTTCAGTAGATTTGCTAAAATATTTAGCAATGCCCCCGAAGATGTTTATATCATTTATTGATGCCCGTGTATCTACCGGCTTCCCCTCCCCGGCAAATGATTATTTAGAAAAAAGCATCGATCTGAATGAAGAATTTATAAAGCATCCCCTCTCCACATTTATTTTTACAACAGAAGGTGATAGCATGAAAGATGCTTTTATTCCGCCCAGGTCATGTTTATTAATTGACCGTAGTTTGATACCAAAAACAGGTGATATTGTGCTGGCAGTGCTTAACGGTGAGTTTACGGTTAAGTATTATGAAAAGCGTGAAAGCTCCTGCAGATTGGTGCCTGCAAATAAAAAATACAAAGCGGTAGAAATTACACAGGAAATGGAAATGCAGGTATGGGGTGTTGTTATTAAAATTATTACTGACCCAAAGGATTTAAAATATGTATGCCCTTGTTGATTGTAATAATTTTTATGCAAGTTGCGAACGTTTGTTTCAACCTAAGTTTAACCACCAGCCAGTTGTTGTATTAAGTAATAACGATGGTTGTGTAATAGCCCGCAGTGATGAAGCAAAGGCATTAGGTATTGTTATGGGTACACCTGCTTATATGAGCCAGGAACTATTTAATAAACACAATGTAGCCGTGTTTTCAAGTAATTATACATTATACGGAGATATGAGTAACCGGGTAATGAAAACACTGGCAACATTTGTACCCCGCCTCGAATTATACAGTATTGATGAAGCCTTTTTAGATATGAGCGAACTTACTTTTAAGGATTTGTTTAAACTCGGATTTGAAATAAGAACCGTTGTTACCAGGAACACCGGCATCCCCGTAAGCGTTGGCATAGCACCTACAAAAGCATTAGCCAAAATGGCAAATAGATATGCTAAGAAAAAGTACAAACCAATAGGCGTCTTCTATGCTGCTTCCCAAACATTAATTGATGAAATGCTGGAATTTACAGACGTGGGAGATATATGGGGAGTCGGTCACCAATATGCGCTGCTCCTAAAAAAGAATGGAATCCATACCGCCAAAGAATTTACCAATATGAACGCAGACTGGATACGCACAAACATGAGCGTTACCGGCTTACGTTTGTGGAATGAGCTGCGTGGTGTGCCAGCTATCGAATGGGAATTTGAGCCGAAGCCCAAGCAAAATATCTGTACAAGCAGGTCTTTTGGAAAGCTTACAAACAACTATTCAATTATTAAAGAAGCCGTAAGCAATTACGCTGCAAGCTGTGCGGAAAAGTTACGTAAGCAAAGTTCTGTATGTAAGCGTATAAACGTTTTCATCTCTACTAATCCACATAAAATAAACCATAAGCAATACAAGCATTCAATTACCATCCATTGCGCCACGGCTACAAACCTTACCAGCGAAATAATTTCTTATGCATTAAAAGGCCTGGATATTATCTTCCAACCGAACGGTTACCTGTTTATGAAGGTGGGAGTTATGGTGCTGGATATCGTTCCCGAAGCTGAAGTACAAATAAATATGTTTGATAAGAAAGACAGAACAAAAGATAAAAAAGCATTAAACGCCATGGATAAAATTAACCGGGCGTATGGCACTGGTACTGTGCGCATGGCAGTGCAGAGATTTGACAAACGTTTTCATTTGCGGGCTGATCATTTAAGTAAAAAATACACAACAAGGTTGAGCGAAGTTGTAAATATTAAAATATAAAAGTATGCTGCAGCCTTTTGTTTTATTCGAAAAAAAGTACCTGGCAAAGCTGGTAAAACTCAATAAGATTTACCTGGTAACCCAATCATACAACCGTGCTTATGATCATTTTGCAAATGAAACCCGGATTGATATTTTAGTTACAGATTATGACGACAAAGGATTAGCTGAAATGCATTTAAACGCCGTAAAAAAAGATAAATATGCTTCAATAATTAAGCTTAACCAGGAGGGCCACCAAAATAAATTATCAGAGATGCTAACGGGAACCCGGTACCGGCTTTTTTGGTCTGTGGTGCAAAGTGCTGCTGATACCAGGAAGCGCCTTGATGCTGCTTATAAAGATAAAGTGAGGCGATATATTGAACAAAATACAACCTGGCGCATTGCAGGAGATGACCTCGTAAAAGTTGATGGCCTGGAAGTGATATTTGGTGAACTATTTGTAACGCTTAGATGGAGAAATCAAAAAAGAAGAATTAAATTTGAAGAGGTAGAAAAAACCTAAAATATGTGTTACGATATTTCTTTTACAGTTAACATGCGGCAACTTTCAGATTACTTCCCTGATCTTATATTTGATAGCCAGCTAAATATTGATTTTGGTGGTTTTGATCATACACAAGGCCCGGGCGTATTTGGCGAACACCCCATTATATACGAGAATATAGATGATAAGAAGCTACATTGTAAGCTAATGGAATGGTCTGTTATTGAATTTTATCAAAAGGAAAAACCGCCTATGGTAAAAAGGAATGGCATGTTAAATATCAGATCAGAAAGAATTTTGGATGACCCTAAAAGCTATTGGTATAAAATCAGGAGCAAAAGATGTTTAATACCGCTTGCAGCTATTTATGAACACCGGGAAGTAAAAGGATGGAAGAAAAAAGTACCTTATTGGGTAAGGCCATGTGATCAGCCCATAATATTTTTGCCAGGCCTTTACTCTGTAGCTAATTTGTTAGATAAGGAAACCGGCGAACTGGTTGAAACATGGACTTTTGGATTGATAACAAGGTCAGCAAATGAAGTAATGCAAAACATACACAATAGTGGAGACAACAGGCATAGAATGCCCTTATTTCTAACTTTCGAAATGTCTAAAGAGTATGTAAGCAGCAATCTTTCCGATCAGCGGTACAGGGAAATTCTTAATTACGAAATGCCTTCTGAAAGCCTTAGTTACCACCCGGTATATACCATACGTTCTGCTAAAGCCCGCCCTGATGATAAAACAAAAAATGAAATTTGGGAATGGGACAAACTCCCTGAACTTGGCGTATTAAATCCTGACTAATTTATTAACCCAACCCCACAATTTTAGTTTCGGAAGGGGCTCTCAATCCCGTGGCTGGTGGCCTCACCAGCAAAGCCTTTAGCGATGTAGCGCATTGCGTTTTACTAACTTGAAACTGTATCATTCTTATTGTAATATTTTTGTCCAAACAAAGAAGGAGCTATGTGGATCATCGTTGTGTCACTCTCTTGTACCGCGTA
>JACMQU010000079.1 GCA_014376805.1 Bacteroidia bacterium | reverse complement strand
TACGTTCTTACTGCTGTTTGGCGGTAAGACAAGCTGCGGTCTAACTCAAACTGTAAAATAGAAGGAATACAATACTCCAAAATTGTTAAGGCGGCAAAGGTAGGGGTACGTGTTTAAAACAAAAAATGAAAGATTTGGTAATTATTATTAACACAAAGCCAGAAAATAATTAAAGTCAACTAAAAGCGAATTACATTAAAATATTTTTAATTATTAATAAACTAGGAAATACGAATTCTGATATTAATAAATACATCCTACAAAATACATATTTAAATAAATAATTAAATTCATAAACTTGCAAAAAAATATGCTTTGAATAATCACAAGATAAAATTATCCTTGTTCCTTGTTTTATTATTACTGTTTTATTTTTCAAAATGTATTGCTCAAAATAATAACTGTAACTTAAAAGCACTTATAACTCCTCAGCGTGACACTATTGTGGTTGATAGTATTACGACTTCATTTATAAATATTTCGCAAGGTGCAACTTCGGTAAAATGGCTTTTAGATGGCATTGATTATTATTTCAATGGCAGAATACCTGATACTCTTAATGTTTATTTAAACAATGTTGGAATACGTAAAATAGAATTAGTAGTTACTAATGGAAACTGCATAGATACTGCAAGATGTTTTGTTGTTGTTACAGGAAAACAGCACCAAAAAAAAGCTTTTAGTAATTTGTCTTTCGGTATCTATGACCCAGATTTTAGAAAACAAATACACATTAACAACCCTTATCATATAACTGGATCCATAAACAAAGATTTTATTATTAGTGGGAGTTCACAACTGTATACTGTTCCAAATGGTGGGAGACTGAACTCAGAAATCGGCTTTATTGCGGATGTTACGGAAGATGGTTGCATAAATTGGGCAAAATCATTGTCCGATAGTTATTACAGTATTATCAAATTTTCAAAAAAAACACTTGATAATGACATACTTTCTGTTTGTAGCGGTGCGTTACCCAACAATGGTGCTACTAATTATATCATTCGAACATCAAGCCAAGGAGTCAAGCTTTGGGCTAAAGCCTACGATCAAAATTTCACGATGTCTGTTCTTCAGGAAGATTCTTTTGAAAATATTATTGTAGCTGGATCATTTGATGATCCTAATGGGCTAAAAACTGGTTTTAGCATTTCTAAACTGGATAAAAATGGCAACAAATTATGGAGCAAAATATTTCGTAACGATTTATTATATAATTCTTTTCCATTTACATTTCCGATAAATATTCTTACAATTGGTAACTATTATTATGTTTCAGGTTTCACTAGTAAAATAACTTCAAGTGGCACTTATGGGTTTATATGCAAACTGAATGCTATAGATGGATCCATGAAATGGACAAAAAAATATACAGATGGCAGTTTTGGTATGCAGATACGCGATATGCATTTTATAAACAATCAAATTCTTGCGAACGTAACATCAAACGATGTTAAAACCGCACAGTCTTTTTTTTATATTGATACACTAGGTAACGTGTTAAAGTCGTTTAAAATAAACACCGGAAGTCTTCTTTTAGAATCACCTTTTAGTACAAATATTACCACAATCCCTAGTGGTGGATTTTACCTATCATTTTATGGAAAAGAATTGCTAAACCTACAACCAGGATATCAATACCATAGTATTACTTTAAAAATAAGCCCCCAAAATACCATTAATTGGCAAAAACAATTCGGTGATTACAATAGGGATTATTATTTATCATCTACAATAAATGTGAGTGGTGGCATCACAACTTTAGCCGCAGGATACAATCCTTTAAACACTCTCCTTGGGAGTGATAATTTTGTTGTAACCAAAATAGACAGTTTGGGTAATACAAATGATTACTGTAACTTTTATCAGTCATCTCATACATTGCAATCAACCTCAATTTCTTTCACATCGCAAACTTGGAAAACAGATTCTTCTTTTATCGCATCAATAATTGATGTACCATACAATTGGCAAGATGTAAGCATTTTTAGAAGATGGCTATGCCCTCAATCAATAGATACTTGCTCACTTCTTGGAATTGATGGTCCTGAAGAAGTATGTGATCTTAAGAAAGTTTATAGTTACCGTATTCATAAGTCCCCCGGCTGCGGATTTAATGTTTCAGGTAGCTCTGGGATTACTATATTATCACAAACAGATTCTATACTAAAGGTTTCTTTTAATTCACCTGGCATACATAAACTTAAAATCGCACTTGCCAATAGCTGTGCTTTAATAACAGATTCGTTATTGATCACTGCCGCCCCAAAGTCATATCTATTATCACTAGGTAGAGATACAAGCATCTGTGCTGGTAGTACCATAATACTTAATGCAGGCAATGGATTTGCTTCTTATAAGTGGCAGGATGGATCTACCTCTCAATTTTTTAAAGTAAAACAGCCAGGAATATTCTTTGTAACTGCTATTGACTCATGTAACAATATTGCTATTGATTCTATTATGATATCACCGACTTTACCCACCTATCTTGGAATATTGAAGAATAGCAAAATTTGTTTAAGTGATACAGTTACCTTTCAAATACCCTCAGTATATAGCAACTATTCCTGGACACCTTCCTATAATTTAATAAATATTAGTACATCAATTATTAAGGTATTTCCAACAGTTGCTACAACATATACTGTGAAAGCTATTGATAACAGAGGCTGCATTGTATCTGATAGTGCTATCGTAAGTATATTATCCTCTCAAAGTGTTTTTTTAGGTAATGATACTGTCATCTGTAAAGGTGATTCCTTACAATTAAATGCTGGGTCGACATCAAACAACTATGTGTGGAGTACTGGTTCCACAACACCTAAAATTACTGTTTCGCAAGCTGGCAATTATTCGGTAGTAGTAACTGATACCAACTCTTGTAAAAGCAAAGACACGATAACAGTATTTATACAACCAATACCCTATTTGTCGTTAGGCAATGACACAAGTATATGTGCAAACAAGCCACTTATACTTACTGTACCAAATAATTATACCTCTTTTTTATGGAGTAATGGAAGTACCAACAGAAAGCTAACAATTACTAATAAAGGATTATATTGGTTAACGATAAATGCATATAATTGTGTTGCAAGTGACACGATTAATATTGTTTCTGTAAACAACTTCCCTTCTGGTTTTATATCAACCAAAATTTTAATATGCCCTTATGATCCCTTTATAATAGCAGCGAAGGGTGTTTTTGTAAAATATCTATGGAATACTGGAGATGTTTCGCCAACAATAACTATTAATAGAGCAGGCATCTACTCTTTAAAGGTTACCGATACAAATGGATGTGACAATACTGAATATTCTATAGTACAAGAGAAAGCGTGTACAAAAAAAATAATATTCCCAAATGCATTCACGCCCAACAATGACGGCAATAATGATGTATTTAAACCATTTGTTTCAGCCCCATTATCACAGTACCATCTATATATTTACAATCGTTATGGACAAGTATTATTTGAATCAAATGATTCAAAAAATGGCTGGAATGGAAACATAATGGGCATTCCTCAACAAACTGGAGTTTATGTATGGAAGGCCATATATGCTTTTTACGGTGAAGATCAAAATCAGCTTAGCGGAAATTTTACATTAATTAAATAGCATTCTCTTATTTTTTTGTGTTATTGATAATACCACCCTTTCTGCCTTCCAAAAACTTCCGGCGCCTTACATCTTGCACTGGCACATTTTGAATTTTACTTTCCAGCCACCCAATAATATCCAAGTACATAAAACTTCGGCTTTCCAATGGGTTGCCTTCTAATTTTTCTAGTTTCTCTTTTAGCGATTTAAAGGCAGGGATT
>JACMQU010000078.1 GCA_014376805.1 Bacteroidia bacterium | reverse complement strand
TTATAAAGATCTTTCTGGAAGTGATTTCAATATTCGTGAAGTCACCAAAGGAGCTTTTACCCAAGCCCGTGCCAAGTTAAATATAATGCTTTTGTTGAACTTAATGATAATGTTGTTGAATCATTTTATAATGAGGCTCCTTACTTAGTTTGGAATCAAATGAAACTTTTAGCTGTTGATGGAACCAGGTTAATACTCCCAAATCATCACAGTGTTGTTGAGGAGTTTGGTGAACATAGTTTTGGTCCAAATGCAGATAGCCAAAGCTCTTTAGCCTTAGCCTCGCTTTTATATGATCCACTTAATTTAATAACTGTTGATGCTCAAATAGCACCGTATGCAAGCAGTGAAAGAGATTTATTATATAAGCACTTAGACAAATTAAAAGAGGGTGACTTGCTTTTGTTAGATAGAGGTTTTCCAAGTATTGCTCTGTTATATTTATTGGCAGCAAGAAAAATTGAATTTTGTATAAGGATGAAAGAGGATTGGTGGCTCGCTGTTAAAGACTTTACAGATAGTGGAGAGAAAGAGCGCATAGTTAGTTTTAATCTTCCTAAAAAGGATAGAACAATGCTTAAAGATTACCCGGAATTTTTAGATCAAAAGCTTAAGTGCAGACTGGTATGTGTAACATTAGAAAATAGAAAGAAAGAAGTTCTTTGAACCTCACTGATGGACATGGAAACATATCCTCATGAACAGTTTTGTGAGTTGTATCACTAAAGGTCGAACATAGAAGAAGGATACAAACTTTTAAAGGCAAGAGCAGAGGTAGAAAGGTTCTCGGGCAAAACAGCTTTAGCCGTTAAACAAGATTTTTTTGCAAATATTTTTATGATGAGTTTCTGCGCTGTATTAGCTTTCCCTATCGAAGAAAAGGTAAAGAAAGAATCTGAGGAAAATAATAGCACTAAACATACAAATAAAATTAATCGAACCAGTGCTTTGTCAATGTTGCAAAATATTTCAATTGGACTATTTTTGAAATCAATGCAGAAGCAAGCTATAGAGGCATTTGATAATATTGTAATGCGAACCATTGAAGTTGTAAGGCCCGGGAGAATAATTCCTAAAAAGAAACTCCCAAAACGGCCGTATCACATGAATTATAAACCCTTATAGCTTAACTAAAACGAAATTGATGTACGATTGACGATGTACGATTGATGATTGATGATGTACGATTGACGATTGACGATGTACGATGCACGATTGACGATGTATGTTTGACGATGTATGTTTGACGATGTACGATTGATGATGTACGATTGATGATGTACGATTTTGATGTACAATATACGATCATATTTTTATTGTAGAGATGCGATTAATTGCGTCTCTATATTGATAATATGTGAAAAATAATGATGATGATTTTCAGTTTGGCTCCATCTATTCCTGGTGATAAATGAATTATCTGGAAGCTGCTTCTTTCATCATTTGTTGTGCAAGTTCTTTACCAAGGTACCTGTCTATAAGGTAATGCACACCATATAACAAAGGCGTAAGCAGTATGGCTATAGCAAACTTATAAATATAATTAACCATTCCAATGCCAAGCACCAGACTAAGTTCCCAGCCTGCGCCGATATAAAAAGCAATAAATAACACTACAAAACTATCAATAAACTGCGAAACAAGTGTAGAGCCTGTTGAACGAAGCCAAAGATGTTTATCACCGGTTCGTTTTTTTAATGAATGAAAAACAGTTACATCTACAATTTGCCCAATTAGAAAAGCAACCAGTGAGCCTATGATAATCCACAAGCCCTGTCCAAAGATTTGACTATAGGCCATTTGCATATTAACTGCACCGTATTTGGTGTTTTTATTTATCCAGAAGTCTGCAGGCGATAAGTTTATTCCCATATAAATTGCTAAGAATGCATAGGCAATTAAAACTGCAGCTATATAAGAAAATAACCGTACCCCACTCCTTCCAAAATATTCATTAATTATGTCCGTCATAATAAAAACAACAGGCCAAAGTAAAACACCAGCTGTCATATTAAATGATAAAATATTTCCAAATACTTTCCATTCTACCGGCATAATGCCCAGAGTTTTTTCAAGGGAAAAAATCTTAACCCCTATAAATTCGGCAATGATAGCATTGGCTATAAAAAATGAGCCGAGCACCAGAAATAGTATTGTACGTTTATTTTCTTTCATGTAAAATCAGTTTCTTCATAGAAGTTTAACATCAAAACAAACTTAATATTTTTATTAATGGTGCAAATAAATACATTTACAAACTGCAATGCTTATTTTTTATCAAAAACATAAAGAGGCAATTATATTATTTTCTATTGCCTTCCTCAGTCGTTTATTTGTATTACCATTTGCAAATAATGTAGAAGCAGATGCAACATCCCGTATATTTATTTCTGAAGAGCTGCTGCATAATCTACGCATAATAAAAAGCGGTCATTGGCCTTCTCTCCCGTTTTATTTTAATGCTTTGTTTATCTATATTTTTCAAGACAGAGTAATTGGACCTAAGATCTTAACATTATTATGTGGCTCCATTTGTATTCTTCCATTTTACGGATTTACTAAAAACATTTTCAACAAACAAGGTGCCTTTTATGCTTCTCTTGTTTTCACTTTCAGTGCTGTAATTTTCAGGAATAGTTTTCAACCTTTGGCAGAAATATTTTACACCTGCTTTGCATGCATCTCCCTGTACTATATTTCAGTAGGGCTGATCCAACAAAACAATAAAATTAAATACGGTTTACTTGCAGGCCTATTTATGACCATTGCAGCCGGAGCCCGGTTTGAAGCATGGACATTAATCCTTTTTTTTTCAATGACTTTAATCCTGCTAAAAGAATGGAGATTGCTTTTTTCATTTGGCTCTGCTTCCCTGGTGTTTCCGGTATTCTGGATGTATGGTAGTTATACTGAATTAGGTGATCCGTTTTATAGTCTTCATTCCGTTGAACGATGGAATTATGAGATAGAAGGACACAATGACTCTATTGATAAAACAGAGTTGATTCGCAGAACGCTTTATTTCCCTATGTCGTGGCTGATTAATATAACACCATTAGCAGCATTAGTTATAATTACCTCTGTTTTCAAATGTATTATAAGAAAAACACTTAGTAAATATCAGACAGGATTATTATTAATTACACTTACTGTTTTTGGCATGTTCATCTTTAAAAGCATCAATGGTAGTTTGTTTATGTCTCATCGTTTTACCGTTTCATTAATATTGTTTACGGCACCTTTTTTTGCCTTATTTTTCAATAATTTACAGCACTTTAAAAGGAAACAAATAATTTCTGTTGTTATTATTTTACTGATGCTACCCTTTTCATTTGTTTGGGAAAAAGTACCGGTAGCAAGGCTGTTCTTCTGGCAGCCACGTATTAAGAATGCCATACAATTAAATATCTACAGTAGTTACGAGCAAACCAGGGCTATCCCTTTATTAACAGACGCTACTACACTTTCAGATCTTAAGGCAGTAAATGATAATTTGAAAGCAGGTGATGGATTGATTATAGATTTTATTGATTGGGAGCGTTCGTATTTTATTGCTGAAGGAGCCAAAATTCCTTTCAATCATTTGTTTATTCAGTTAGGTGCTGCACATTCAAAATTGTCATTTAAATCAATTGAACAAATTGCGAAAAATAATCCCAATGGCATACTGATCCTGAAAGATTTTTCAAATTTGAGTTTATCAACCCGGTTATCAGCGAATAAATTAAGCATAGACAGTATTCCTGGTTTATTTTTACTTACCCCGGTTCGCACAAATAAACTTATAAGAATTTTCAGGTACCATTACTTACCGCAATTAAATTTTACAAAACTGAATGAGGAGCATCAGGAACCTTTATACCTGCAGGTAAAAGGTGTTCAATATTTTGAAGACTGTATTAGAAAAGATGTAAACTGGTTTATAAATGTTGTTCAGCAGGCACATGAAAATAAGATCAGTGTTGACTCTTGCATAACTTTGAATGCCATGTACATGATAGAACAAGAGAAAGAGAAACAGAAATAAACCAAATGTTAAATAATTTTCGTAATTCGCAATCAAAACAACCATAAGAATTAAATCAAAATCGCAGATCATAAATGAAAAATTTAATTTTCTTCCTAATCACTTTACCTGTTTTAACCATGGCCCAAAATAAACTAAGCACCGAAAAGCTCTGGCAGCTTGGTCGAATAAGCGATCCACAAACTTCACCAAATGGCAAAATGCTTTTATATGGGATCAAAACATATGATGTAAAACTAAACAAAGGCACCAATATTATTTATATAAAATCACTAACAACCGGTGAGCCAATTGCTATAACCGAAGCAAAAAATAATGCCTCTTCTGCACGCTTTACACCCGATGGAAAAAAGGTAAGTTTTATGAGTGCTGAAAGTGGTGACATGCAACTTTGGGAAATGAATACCAATGGTTCAAACAAAACCCAGGTAACAAAAATAAAAGGAGGTATTGGTGGCTATAAATATTCACCAAAACTCACACATATTGCTTTTGTAGCAGATGTTAAATTAGATAAAGAAGTTAAAGAACTATATCCTGATTTGGATAAAACCAATGCCCGCATTATTGATGGTTTGTTTTACCGGCATTGGGATGCCTGGCATGACTATGCTTACAGTCATTTGTTTATTGTTGCCTATGCAAACGGTGTAATTACAGGTGAACCTACAGATTTATTAAAAGATGAAAAGTATGATTGCCCTATTCCACCCAATGGCGATGATGAAGCGTTTAACTGGAATACTGCTGGAACAAAAATTGCCTACGATTGCAAAAAATTAACCGGCACTGCAGATGCACTATCTACCAACAGTGATATTTATTTATATGATCTGAATACCAGAAAAACCATTAATATTTCTGAAGAGAATAAAGGCTTTGACCGCAATCCACAGTTCTCTCCCGATGGCACTAAAATAGCCTGGTTAAGCATGGCCACAGCGGGTTATGAAAGCGACCGGAATACTTTGGTTATGTTTGAACTGAATAAAGATAAAGAACAGAAAAAGAGCAATCAAACAGTGTATTCTTTTACCCGCCTTACCCATAATTTTGATAATAGTATTGAACATTATGCATGGGTTGATACTGAAAGATTAGCCTTTACTGCAACTATGGAAGCAACCAAACAAATTTTTCTGTTTGATCCAAAAATAAAGAGCCTTTCACAAGTGGTTCCATTAACAGAAGGTTTGCATGATTACGGTGCAATAAGTATTGTAAATATTGGAAATGACCCTCAAATTGTTGGGGTAAAAATGAGTATCAGTATGCCTGCCGATTTGTACCTGGTTGGTATTGGGCAAAAAAAAGAAACACAGCTAACTTTTGCTAACCAGGCATTGTTAAAAGAAACTTTAATGGGCAAAGTAGAGAAACGTGTGGTTAAAACAACGGATGGGAAAAACATGCTGGTATGGGTAATCTTTCCTCCTGACTTTGATGCCGCTAAGAAATACCCGACTTTATTGTATTGCCAGGGAGGCCCGCAAAGTCCGGTATCGCAATTTTTTAGTTACCGCTGGAATTTTCAGTTAATGGCTGCTCATGGTTATATTGTTGTAGCACCCAACCGCAGAGGTTTACCGGGCTTTGGAAGTGAGTGGAATGATGCCATTAAAAATGATTATGGCGGCCAATGCATGAAAGATTATTTAAGTGCCATTGATGATGTTGCCAAAGAACCATACGTAAATAAAGATAAATTAGGTGCAGTTGGAGCAAGTTTTGGTGGCTACAGTGTATACTGGTTGGCAGGCAATCATAATAAACGGTTTAAGGCCTTTATTGCGCATTGTGGCATGTTTAATATGGAGAGCTGGTATGGAAGCACAGAAGAAATGTTTTTTGCCAACCACGATAACAATGGACCATATTGGAGCCAGCCTTCCAGTCCTAATAATTTTGATGCTTCGCCACATAAATTTGTAAAGAACTGGGATGCCCCTATGCTGGTAATACACAATGAGAAAGATTACCGTGTACCCATTACGCAAGGTATGGAAGCATTTACTGCCGCACAGATTAAAGGTGTACCCAGCAGGTTCTTATATTTTCCTGATGAAAACCATTGGGTAGTGAAACCGCAAAACAGCATCCTCTGGCAAAGGGTATTTTTTGAATGGCTTGATAAATATTTGAAATAGAAATGGAAATGGGAGTTGGGGATGTGGGAGTTGGGAGTTGGGAGATGAGAGATGAGAGATGAGAAATGGGAGATGGGAGTTGGGAGATGAGAGATGGGAGATGGGAGATGAGAGATGAGAGATGAGAGATAAGAGATGGGAGATGGGAGATGGGAGATGAGTTACCGCTAAGTCGAGTGCAGTTAGAATATTTTGAGCATTAATCATTCTTAATTTAACATTTTCTTTACCTCGACAAAGACTCAATGAAATGACCAAAATAAATATTAGAAAAAATGTCTTTTGTTTATCTCAATTCTTTTTTTGATCACCCGTGTGGTATCAGGACTCATATACTCAGTCCGATATGAGAAGTATGAAAGTCTTTTATTTTTAATTACATACAACCCTGAACCCATGTCCGTCATGTTTGATTTCTGGAGCTAGAGGCACCCTGTGTGAAAGCCTGCAAGATGCAGAATCGTTATTGTAGTCGCAACCTTTTGAAACTCTTTCTCTGCCTTCTTTTCTGCCCTGTGGATTGCTAATTGTTTTAAGGTCGAATAACCCATACCAATCGGAGCACCATTCCCAGGCATTGCCGCTCATATCAAATAAACCAAGTTCGTTAGCGTTTTTTTTAGCTACCGGATGAATTTTACCTTTACTGCTTTCGCGATACCAGGCTACATCTATAAGGTTTGGTGAACCACTATATTTATAAGCATGACCTGACTTACCACCTCTGGCTGCAAACTCCCACTCTGCTTCTGTAGGTAAACGATAGGTTTTACCGGTTGTTGTGCTCAACCAGTTGCAATATCCCATAGCATCAATCCATGATATTCCGGTTATCGGAAAGTTATCAATCCAGCCCCAACGTGGCTCCTTAGGCATGGATGTTTTTTGGGATTTACAATATACTTTCCATTGTGCAACGGTTGTTTCAGTTTTTGCAATTTTAAAATCGCTTACCATAACCTTATGCGGTGTTTCGTTTGATAATCCCTCTTTAAATATATCTCCCATCATAAAAGTATCTCCCTCAACCGATATCATTTCAGGCAATGTTTGTGCTTTTGTAAATAAGGAGTAAAGACAAATAAAAAAAACGGGAAAAAATTTATTCATGTTTGTTATTTAATAATGGTAAATGGTTATTGATATCTACTAATGTTTTCTATAAAAACGTTCAATATAATTTATTTATTTACATTCGGATTTAGTTATAGAATATTGGCTAAAATTATGTATTTAAATCAGAAATCCTTTAGGTAAATGCATAGAACCAGCAGTACAAATTAAATGATTAAGGACTAAGCATATATAGTTTCAAAAAGAACTTCATTTTTATTCCAATAAAGATACATTGACTTTATGCAAAAACCAGATTGCAGAATACAATGAAGAACTAGTAATATCTGAGCTTTAAGCGTGGTTTTAAATATATAAACAGATGACAGAAAAAATCCATAAATCAGCAAGGTAATTAAATTTTATATTTTTTTTTAAACATCAATCACAATCATATATGAATATTAATTTTATAAGATCGGATCAGGTTAAATAATATTATCTTTTTTCTATTTTAAAAATTTAAAACGGCTAATCAAATAAATATTTCAGGTTTAAACAAAGATTATGTTATTTCTACACTTATATTGTATTGACTTTTGTTTAAAGATTTTAAAAATGCGTAAATTTTATAACAATCAATCAAAATTTTATAATTTATATTTGAAATAAAAAGTATTGAAATATTTAGAAACAATAAAACTTTTAGGATCAGTAATTATTAAAACAAATATCCATAATGAAGAATGAAAATTTTGACAATTAATTCAATGATGAAATCAATGGCAAAGCAAGTCCGGGAGTTTAACTGGTCAGACACAAAACTTGGAGATATTAAAGAGTGGCCACAAAGTCTTTCGGGAGCTTTAAATTTAATCAATTTATCTCCTGCTCCCTTGCTTATTTTATGGGGAACAGATGCTATAATGATTTACAATGATCCTTTTTCACAAATAGCAGACACCCCAGAAAAGGAATGCCTGGGTAAAAAAGTTACTGAAGCATGGCCGGTTTCTGCAAGTTTTATGGAAAATGTACTTAGCCGATGCAACCAGGGTGAGGGCGTTTCATTAAAAAATCTTTCTCATAAAATTAACCGGAATAATAAAACGACAGACGTATTTTTAGATTTGGATTTTAGTCCTATTACAGGTGATAACGGACAAGTAGCAGGAATTTTTTGCGTAGTTAAAGATAACACGATACAAGTACAGATTGAAGAAGAACTTAAAAAGAAGGAAGAACGAATAAGATTTGCTATACAGGCATCACAAGATGGAATATGGGACTGGGATTTTAAAAATGATAAAGCATGGTGGAGTGAGCGGTATTCGGAAATATTAGGGGTAAACATTCCATTCGCAAATCGGGGACTTACCTCTGTAAATGAGTTTATACATCCTGAAGACAGACAAAAGGTACCTGATGCATTAAAAGCATATCTTGAAGAGGGAAAGAAGTTCGAAGTGGAGTATCGCAATATCAGACCTACAGGAGAAATAAGATATATACTGGGCAAGGGACAGGCGGTAAAGGATGATCTTGGCAATATGACGAGATTAACAGGAATCATATCCGATATTACCGAACGTAAACAGGCAGAAGAGGCATTGAAAGAAAGCGAATTCAGGATTCAGCAAATTATTAATAGCTTACCCCTGGTTGTGTGGACAGCCTCAACAGATGGTAACCTCACTTACATAAGCAATCAATGGGAAGAATTTTATGGCAACCTGGTAAGTAACAGTTTAGGTATTGGCTGGACAAGATACGTGCATCCGGATGATATTGAAAATGCAGGTATGCTCTGGCGCCAATCACTTCAAAATGGAACAAACTACGAAACAGAATTCAGGGTACAGCACAAGAAAGGTTTGTATCATTGGATACTAGTTAGAGCGCTTCCTATACGCGATCAAAACGATAAAATTATTGCCTGGTACGGTTCAAATACCGATATACAGGATAAGAAACTTGCAGAAGAAGCACTCAGAGAAAGTGAGGTGCGTTTTAGAACAATGGCTGAAAATATTTCTCAACTTGCATGGATGACAGATGAAACAGGTTGGATTTTTTGGTATAATGAACGTTGGTTTGATTATACCGGCACTACCATGAAACAAATGGAGGACTGGGGATGGGAAAGGTTGCATCATCCGCAATACTTAAAAGCAGTAAAAGACAAGTTTTTAAAAGCGATTGAAATTGGAGAAGCATGGGAAGATACTTTTCCGCTACTTGGTAAAGATGGGAAGTACCGGTGGTTTTTATCCCGGGCAATTCCTATTAAAGGCAAGGATGATAAAGTTTTAAGATGGTTTGGAACCAATACAGATATTACAGAATTAATGAATACGGAACAGGCACTTATAGAAAGTGAAGAACGTTTCAGAACTATGGCTGAAGGCACTGATATTTACATTGCTGTTGAAGACGAATCTAAAAATGCAGTTTACTTTAATAAAGTATGGATGGAGCTTACCGGCAGGCCTATGGCAGAATTAGTAGAATTTGGCTGGACAGATCTTATTCATGATGAAAACAGGGAAGAATTTGTTTCTAATTACCTGAATGCCTTTGATAAAAAATGTTCCTTTACAGGAGAATTCAGAATTCAAAACAAAGAAGGCCAATACCGTTGGATGCTGGCAAAAGGATTGCCCCGTTTTAGGCCTGATAATTCTTTTGCAGGTTATATCAGCTCCTGTGTTGATATTACAGATCGTATAAAATCTGAAGAGGCTTTGAAAGAAAGTTTAACAAAATTTAAAAAATTATTAGAAGCAGTGCCGCAAATCACCTGGACAAATTTTCCGAATGGTGAAGTTAATTTTTATAATGAACAATGGCACAATTATACAGGACTTAACTATGATGAAACAAAAGAGTGGGGTTGGCAAAAAGTAATTCATCCAAATGATTTAAAAAGCACCATAAAAGTTTATAATGAAGCCTTACAGAATGGAAATGTTTTTGTAACCGAAAACAGATACAAAAGAGCTGATGGAGAATTTCGCTGGCACCTTAACAGAGCATTGCCAGTAAGAAATGAAGAAGGTGAAATAACATTATGGATAGGTACCGCCACCGATATTCATGAACAAAAAGCAATTGAAGAACAACTCGAAAAATTAGTAAGTGAAAGAACTATTCAGTTACAACAATCAAATGAAGATTTGCAACAATTTGCGCATGTGGCAAGTCATGATTTAAAAGAACCGCTTAGGAAAATTAAAATTTATACAAGCCGTGTTTATGAAGAATTTGCAGAAATACTTCCTCCTACTGCAAAAGAATTTATAAATAAAATTCATGCTGCAAGCAACCGGATGCAAGTGATGATAGATGGGGTTCTCACTTACTCTTCGGTTAATGCAATTGAAAAGGGAATTGAATTAATAGACCTGAACTCGGTTATAAAAAATATAGAAAGTGACCTTGAAATATTAATCATTCAAAAAGAAGCAACTATTAAAAAAGGAAATCTTCCATCCATTGAAGGGGCTAGTGTACTCATCTATCAATTATTTTATAACCTGATTAACAATGCACTTAAATTTTCAAGCCTCTTAGAAAAACCATTAATTAGTATTACATCCGAAACCGTTAATGAATCAGCAAGAATTTTGGTGAGAGATAATGGTATTGGGTTTGAACCTGAATATTCTAAGCGTATTTTTGAAACTTTTGTGAGGTTAAATTCAAAAGATAAATATGATGGAACAGGCTTAGGTTTGGCTTTATGTAAGAAAATTACACAACGCCATGGAGGCACTATTATAGCAGAAAGCAAAAAAAATTCCGGTGCGGACTTTATCATTACCCTACCATTCAAACAAATAAAAAACAAATAAAAACGCTACAGTAAGTTCAAATAAGTTTTTTTATTGGCAGAAATAGATATGAATGATATACATTATTTTCTGAGACATAAGCGTTAATCATAAAGCTTGATGATTATGCTAACATCTAACTTTTGTGCTGACAACTGAGGAGTAAATGCCAATGCTTCGCAAAATTAAGAGAGCTGCAAGCCACCTACAAGCCGTCCCAAATTGCAGCACATTTAATTTTGCCAAAGCCTACCTACCGCCTGACAATTCGGACGTCAAGAAGTATTTTAAGTTTTTTTGCTCAATTTAAAATATTTATCGTAATAGTGCAATATCAATATAAAGTTATGGGTGCTACCAAGAGAGAACATTTTACAGACAAACAAAACGCTATTGCAACACTTGCTAAAGCCTTGGGACATCCTGCAAGGGTTGCCATTATGGACTATTTGTTAAAAGTGGATGCTTGTATTTGTGGCGACATTGTAACCGAATTGCCTTTGGCACAGCCTACAGTTTCACAACATTTGAAAGAACTTAAAAACACAGGGCTTATCAAAGGCAACATTGAAGGCAATACCATTTGTTACTTCATAGATGAGAAAGCATTGGACAAACTGTAAAGTTATTTTTCAAATATTTTAACCAAATTGGAAAAGAAAAAAAGTAATTATTGTTAACGAAATAAATAAAAGCAGAATGAAATTATCAGAAATAAAAAAACACCTAAGCATTGCCGAGACAGTGAATTTTGAACTTCAAAACGGAACTCCAGTTCCCAAACATTTCCACGTAACGGAAGTTGGCGAAGTAACCAAACGCTTTATTGACTGTGGTGGAACAATCAGAAATGAAAAGGTTGCAAATTTTCAATTATGGGATGCTAACGATTTTGAACATCGCTTAAAACCAGCAAAATTGATCAACATCATTAAACTTTCCGAAGAAAAATTAGGAATGGAAGATTTGGAAATTGAAGTTGAATATTAAGCCGAAACCATCGGCAAGTATGATTTAGATTTTAATGGAAAAACCTTTGTGCTTGTTTCAAAACAAACAGCCTGTTTAGCTTCTGATTCTTGCGGTATTCTACCAGAAAAGATGAAAGTAAATTTATCAGAAATAACAACTAAAATTTCTTGTAAGCCAGGCGGTGGCTGCTGCTAAACATAACTTTATAAAAAAGTATGTAACAGAAATATCAGGAACTTTGGCAATGGCATTTTGCTGAACTGGATCAATTATCATTAACCAATAAACCAATGGTGTAATTATTCACGTTGACATCTCCATTACGTTTGTACTTGTTGTAGTGGCAATGATTTACGCTTTGGGAAATATTTCGGAAGCACACCTTAATCCTGCCGTAACCATTGCTATAACATTAGCTAAAAAGTTTGAAATAAAGCAAATTGCACCATATATCATTAGTCAATTGGTTGGTGCTTTTTTAGCAAGCCTTGTTCTAAAATAATTCCTGTTATAATTTATCCTACTTCCTTAAAATCACAAACACCTAAAAATTTCTTCCGAATTTGGATCATTATGCTTTAGCGTTAAACCTGATAATTTCAAAACTCTACTGAATATGATTAAAATGATTGCAGAAAATTCATAAAAAGTTTATAACCCCAATAATGAAACAATTTAATAAGCCTAATGAAACACCCTTTCAATTATTTGGTTAATCTTTATTGTAAGAATCTAGTTTTTGTTTAAACTAGACTCAATCTTTTTTCTATGTGCAAAATCCTCCACAAATTGTGGAATAATATCTATTTAAAATATTCGAATTCAAGTAAATACGCGTTATAATGGCTGTTTATTTATGGCACAATATTGTATGAATTGGATTTAAATAAAGTTCAATTATGAATATTTTTTCTAATTCGTATAATATTAACAAGCCGGTTAATTTAAATAAAAACAGTTCGGGAAAACTGCAAGGCAACTGGGAATTAAATTTAGCTACGAAACAATTACATTGGTCGGATGATCAATTCAGATTATATGGTTATGAACCGTATGAATTTCGTTTAAACAACGAATTTTTTATTCAAAATACAACCTATGAGTACGATATCGAAAGAATAACAAAAATAATTAATAAGGCCATATCAGGTAAAACTTTTTATAGCTTCAGAAGCCGTATCATTAAAAAAAATGGCATTATCAGTCTGGCCGAAACGCAAGCTGAAATTATTCGTTCTCCAAATGGTGAGGCTCAAAAAATAATTGGGACTACAAGCGATATCAGCAACACAACAGATATAAATTATAATGACCCAAAATATTTTAATATTATTTTTATAAATTATAGAAAAGCATTGTATTCAGAAATTTTCAGGTTAACAAAACAAAAAGATCTTTCGTACGATCTTTGTCAGGAAGTTTTTATTAAAGCTTGGCAAAATATACCTGAATATAATGCCGGAAAAGGTGAACTTTATACATGGCTTATCAGTATTGCCAGAAACCATTGTAATGACTATTACAGATCTAAACAATTTCAAACTGTAAGAAACACTTCCTTAATCGATACTAATTCGCAATTTGCATTAATTCCCGAAACATTTAATTTGGATCATATCGATATCAAGATGTTGTTATCTAAACTTAATATAGAACAAAAAGAGATTATTGAAATGCTTTTTATACAGGGTTTTAGTCAGAGTGAGGTCGCAAAAATTAAGAATTTACCGTTGGGAACAGTGAAAACCAAAAGCAGAAGTGCGCTAAAATTATTAAAGGAAATGAAACGGTAAGGTTTATCTGGTACATCCCTGTTTTAAATGTAAATTGAAACGCCTGAAATCTGAATTTAGTTATTTGAGCATTCGTGCATACTTATTTTCCATAACCAGGTACAACTTTTGCATAACGATCATTTCATTAGTTGCAAATGAAACAATGCCCACTGGTAAAAAGTATGTCATCGCTTTTCACTTATTGCTTTCCGCTTATACCAACAGAGTATATAATTTAACTTAAATTAAACACTTTTTTTATCTTCTTCAACACTTTTGCTTTCAACAAACCATGATGCTAAAAAACCTGTGAAGGTACCAAACAATCCAACTCCAACAGTTATTAAAGCCGCTGCAATAATTCTTCCAAATGTAGTAACCGGAAATTTATCTCCGTACCCAACAGTTGTAATTGTTACATATGCCCACCACAAAGCATCTCCGGCAGTTTTAATATTACTGTTAGGATCATCTTCAACCTGTAAAATTGCAATTGATGAAAAGATTACCATAAGTATAGCAACTATAGAAATTGATGTAAATGTTCCCTGAATTTTTTCCCTGAAAATATATTTAACTATATGCTTTGTTGACCTGAACGCTCTTAATATCCTTATTAATCTAATTAACCTTAATAGGCGTCCGGCCCTCATAAAATCTAAAGTAGGTATACTCGAAATCAAATCGATCCAACCCCACTTCATAAAAGAAAATTTATTTTCGGCGTTGCAAAAATTTACACTGAAGTCCATCAAAAAAATAACGCATATAACATTGTCTATAACATTTAAATGGTTTAAAACCTCAAAAGGAAGCTTGAAAAAAGTATCTATCAATAATGCAATAAGAACATAAACAGAAAGTATAATAATTAATAGTTTAATGAAGGATATTTCATTTACTTGTGTAAGTACCATAAGAAGTTGTGATGTATGGTTGAGGATGCCAAGAACGAATTTTAAAATTTACTCCGGTATTTAAAATGTAAACTTTTTTTAAATCAATTAACTTTATAAATGCACTCGCTGATACTGATTTTAAAAACCGCTTAAACTCGAAGTTCTTTTACTTATTTATGAAAGTAATAAGTATTGAGTTGTACAGGAAGCCTGGATGCAGTATAGCTTATATGTTCCATATTATGCAATATTAAGGCGTTCACTAATTTCACCTGTACACCCAATGTAAACAATTCCTTCGGCACCGTTACTTTTCCAAATCCTTTAATT
>JACMQU010000077.1 GCA_014376805.1 Bacteroidia bacterium | reverse complement strand
TTTTTTTGCAGTAATGAATGCTAAGCTAAAATCATGATGTTAGGCATTTAGCCATATTCTTTAACTATTTCATATAAAATGTTGTAGAATGCGCCGCCTACTTATTTGAAAACATTTTATCGCCTTCCCGCCTTATCGGCAAAATACTTATTCTTTTACAGAATTTAAATTTTACCCATACGCTCCTTCCTTTTATTTGCAAGACTCCGCATCTAACGAAATACTAATTTTTATCATTTCGGTACGCCATATACTAAAACGCAGGGCTTTGTTTTTCTCTACAGTAATTTTTTAAATTTTACCATCAGGACAGTACATGATAGTTATCATTTATTTCTTTTGTACTTTGAACCTTTAAATTATTTCTGTTTTCATAAAAAGTTTGCCATGATTAAAAAGATTGCCCTGTCTCTTATTATTCAACTATGCTTATTAGTAAGTTTTGCACAAGTTAAAATTCAATATTTACTTACCGAAAACTTAACAAATCCCATCGGGCTTGATGTCTTGCAGCCACGCTTAAGCTGGCAGTTAATCAGTGATAAAAGAAACGTTGTACAAACTGGCTATGAGATCGTAGTCTTGGAAGGTAAAAATTCAGTATGGAAAACGGGTAAAGTTGCTACTGATCAAAGTGTTCAAGTTCCTTATGCAGGTGCGCTTCTCCAAAGCAATAAAAAATATACCTGGCAGGTACGGGTATGGGATAACAGTGGCAAACAATCAGCCTGGAGCGAACGGGCATTTTTTCAAATGGCATTATTAGCTATCTCAGATTGGAAAGCAAAATGGATAGCACCAGGCTATACAGAAGATTCTATACTTCGCCCAAGTCCACTGTTTAGAAAAGAATTTATTTCTACCAAAACAATAGCTACTGCCATCGCACACATAACTGCACACGGTATGTACGAAGCACAAATCAATGGAAAGCGTGTAGGAAATGCTTATTTAACACCCGGCTGGACAAGTTATAAAAAACGTTTGCAGTACCAGACTTACGATGTAACCAACTTGCTTACAAATAGTAAAAATGCGATTGGTATTACATTGGGCAACGGTTGGTACCGGGGCATTATAGGTTTTGACAATAATATAAATGTATACGGAAAAGACATTGCCTTACTTTTTCAATTAGATATCAGTTATAGTGACGGTTCAAAAGAAAGCATTGTTTCCGACAATAGTTGGAAATCTTCCACAGGTGAAATTCGTTCTGCAGAAATCTATAATGGTGAAACAGTGGATGCCCGAATGGAAAAAATTGGATGGACAAAGCCAAATTATAATGATGCGGATTGGAGTGGTGTAAAAGTTGTTGAACATCCGATGAATGTCTTATTGGCAACCTATAATGAACCCGTAACAAAACATGAAATCTATAAAGCCACCCGATTATTTACCACACCAACAGGTGAGAAAGTAATTGATTTTGGGCAGAACCTTGTAGGCTGGGTAGTAATGAAAGTAAAAGGTAAAGCAGGAGATAAAATAACCCTTTCTCATGCAGAAGTTTTGGATAAAAAAGGAAATGTTTATTTCGATAACCTGCGTGCTGCTAAAGCACAGAATACCTATATTTTAAAAGGTGGTACAGCAGAAATATTTGAACCCCATTTTACATGGCAGGGATTTAGATATTTGAAAATTGAAGGCTATCCGGGAGAAATAATATTAGAGAATTTTGAAGCGGTTACTTTATATTCTGATATGCAGCCAACAGGCACTTTCACTTCTTCAAATTCCATGATCAATCAATTGCAACATAATATTCAATGGGGACAAAAAGGAAACTTCCTGGATGTGCCAACTGATTGTCCGCAACGGGATGAACGCCTTGGTTGGACAGGCGATGCACAGGCATTTTCACGTACCGCTTCCTTCAATATGAACGTTAATAATTTCTTTGCTAAATGGTTAAAAGATCTGGAGGCAGATCAGGACAATGGAAAAGTTCCCTTTGTTGTTCCGAATGTATTGGGGCAGGTAACAAGCAGCGCAGGTTGGGCAGATGTAGCCACCATTGCTCCATGGAATATGTACCTTGCCTATGGCGATAAACGACTGTTGGAAAACCAATATAATAGCATG
>JACMQU010000076.1 GCA_014376805.1 Bacteroidia bacterium | reverse complement strand
TAATTTCTCTATCAAGCTGTTCAATATCATTTTGCAATTTTGATTGCTGGGTTGAAGTTGAGCAAGCACCAGATATCAAAATGAGGAACATAATTAGACGCATTTCGAAAAACTTTTTTATAGGAACATGTACACGCATAATGGTAATATTTATGTTAACACCTCTTCTCACAACACTTTTAACAGGGCTTTTATGTTGGTTTTAAACCGCGCGTGCAAGTTACATATTTAAATCTGATTGCCTTAACAAAAGAAGAACTGCCATTTCTTCACTGTCGGGCCTAAAACAAAGTAATTTTACTAAGTGCTTAGGATCATACGTTATCAGGCTTTCCATCTGCTTATTCGCAATATTTTTTAAGATAATCCCAAGCACCACCGAAGCCCAAATTAGCTGCAATTTTAAAGTCTTTACAAGCATCTTTAGTGTTGGTTTTGCCAAGTTCCAATAGGGCAACACCTCTGTTAAAATAAGCTATTCCCAATGTAGGGATGTACATAATAGCCGAATCGAAATTGGCTTTTGCATATGTAAATTGTCCCAGATCAAACAAAGCCCTTCCTCTGCTATAATATGCATTACCATTTTGTGGTTTATATTTTAGAGAACGGTTAAACATCTCAATAGCTTCCGCGTTTCGTTTTAAACTAATCAGGTTCATTCCTCTTAAAATATATAATTCGGGATTATGAGGCTGAATGCGCAATGCAGAATCATAGTCATTTAATGCGGCAGTAAAGTTTTTTAATATGCCCTCAGCATCTGCGCGGTTTACAAAAGCATCGTAATAACAAGGCTTAAAATGGATTGCCAAAGTATACTCGTTGACTGCATCTTTCCACTTAAGTTCTTTACTATAAATACAGCCCAGGTTAAAATAATATAAAGGATTAACTTTATCTTCATCAATAGCCCAGATATAATTTAATCTTGCCAGGCGATAATCACCCGTAATAAAAAAAATATAACCCCGGGAAGCATAAGCATCCGCTAGTGATGGATCAAGATCTAAAGCTTTTGTAAAATCATTTAATGCTTCTCTGTAATATTTTAATTCATGATAAGCCTTGCCTCTAAGCAATAAGGCATCTGTATGTTCAGCATCTTCAAGTAAACATAAAGAAGCTTCTTCTATTGTTAATTTATAATTACTCTCACTAAACGCAAGTTCTGCATGGTGAAAGTGAACCACAACCTGAGCATCAGTATAAAATACAATTAAACTCACAAAACAAAATAATACTAGCTTCTTTGTGAACCAAAAATGTTTGTTAAAGTTTATTAAATGCCCCATAATATTTTCACTAAACCAAAGCACTGCGTTTACCTATAAATAATTGACTATGGTTATAATTTAATATCCAGTACCATTTCATTTCCATTACGCAAAATTGTTACTTTGGTCTGTAAACCTTTTTCCAGTTTGCTTAAAGCTTGCATATAAGCTTCCATTCCACCGGTATCAAATTTATCAAGCCGTATAATTATATCGCCACGCTTTAAACCTGCAAGGGCTGCAGGTCTGCCATCAGTTACACCATCCACTCTTACTCCATTACCTTCAAACATATAATCGGGCATAATGCCTAAAGTAACTTTAAACTCAGTGCGGTTATCTGTAGATTCTTTTGTTTTGGTAAAGATCAACTTTGGTTGTTTATCCAGCTTCGCTATTAACTGATACATATATTTAATGATTTGTAAAGTGCCTTTAAAATTAATCAACTCCCAGTCATCAGAAGGCTTGTGATACTCCTGATGTGTACCTGAAAAAAAATGCAGAACCGGAATTCCGGCATTATAAAAACTTGTATGATCACTTGCTCCTGTTCCACCAGGTTCATATTTAACTTTTATATTATCAATAACAATATCCGGCAAAATACTGTCCCATCTGGGAGAAGTACCCGTACCACTAAGTGAAAAAATATTTTTAACAGTATCAAGGCGACCAACCATATCCATGTTTAGCATATAACTAATGTTCTTTAGCGGGATGGTAGGATGTTCAACAAAATAATGAGAACCGAGCAAACCTTCTTCTTCTCCGCTAAATGCTATGAACAAATAATTATGACTTCTATAAGGCGATTTTTGCAAAAGTTCTGCCATCTCTATTAAAGCAGCAGTGCCACTTGCATTGTCATCGGCACCATTATGAACCTGTGGCTTTTCATTTTGTGGCTTGCGGTATGTAGAACCTCCAAGTTCATTATAACCCAGGTGATCATAATGAGCTCCAATAACAATTGTATTGACCGATTTATTATTTATATAGGCAATAACATTGTGCCCTTCTAAAGTAACAGATGTGGTATCTACCATTATACTTGCTTTAGCATTCATAAAATTGCCTGAATCGAGATGATTATCATAACTTAAAAAATATACAGGTACAGATTTAAAGGAAGCCTTTACGATAGGTTTAAAATCAGGTTCAATAATCTCTTTATGCACATTAATAATTATAATACCTGATGCACCTTTAAGTATCGCAGTATCTATCTTAGCCTCCAGATTAGCATATGCAGCTAAAGCAGCGTGTGGGTTTTCATAATCGGGCTGACCCAATTTTATGACAGCAATTTTTCCATTAATGTTTTTATTTCCTGCATAATCATTATGTCCCAGTGCAGGTGCTTCAATACCATAGCCCAACCAAATACATTTATCAGAAACAGAACCTGGTTTTGAATAAGAAAGGGGAAAGTTTTTTGCCGGTATCATCTTATCAAATTTTATATCACCTGTTTTGTTAGTGATGAGGAGACTGCCTGTTTTGAAAGCTATTTTATGAATAGAAAAAGTTTGTATAAACCCCTGTTCTCCTTTAGGCAATAAATTAAGTGATTGAAAATTCCCCGTTATAAAATCATAAGCTATCTTCTCACCCCTGCTACCAATAAGACGTCCCTCCATGTGGTCATCTGCAAGGTAGGATAAGTTGTGTTCAAGCGATTGTAATATATCTACTTCCGGTTTAGGTAAAGTTTGTGCCCTTACATGGCAAATGCACAACAGGAGTGCAGGTACAGCTATTAAAATTTTATTTAGCAAATATTTCATATAATACTTTTATTAACACCAGCCCAACCATCATTGCGAATATTAACCTGATAATTGACTGTGTAGTTTGCTGTGCAATTTTTACGCCCAGGGGTGCAAATATAAAAGCTGCAAGGATCATTGGTAGTATAACCGGAAAAACAATATAACCTACCTGCCATTCTGAAATTTTGTATGGTGGTGTATCACCGAGGTTGTAAATGCCAATAGCAATAGCAAATAAAGGAATGACACCGTTTGAGATTGAACTTGCTTTTTTAATGGGTATCTTTAAAACATCTGTAAATACAGGAGTCATAACAACTCCACCACCTAAGCCGGAAAGTGCAGTAATAATTCCGGTAAAAAATCCCGTCGTTCCAAATTGTCTTGCGGTGGGTTCGGGCCAGGTGCCAGGTGTTGTTTTCCCTTTTAAGAACATCCGGATCATAATAACCAACAACATTCCTGCAAAAACATAATTAAAAGTACCCTTATTATACCAGTTTCCACTCTTAATTAAATAAGTAAGCAGGATAGCTGTAAACACCCCCGGTAAAGCCGTTTGCCATATTTGCTTTGGGAAAAAGTTTCCCATTTTATACTGTTTATAGCTTGAAACACTACCTGAAAAAATAATAGTAAATAATGAATTTGCCAGGATGCCTTTAACCAGCATATCATCATGCATTCCGCATTTCTTTAAAAAATGATCCAGCACAGGAATAAAAATAATACCCCCTCCTACTCCTAACAATCCGGAAAGAAAAGCTCCGAAAGATCCCAGTATAGCAATAATCAGGTAATCATATATTTCCATTTACCAGACTATTTCTTTTTCACTTCTACCTGCAACGTTTGTGCAAACTGAGTTGGATCAGCAAATATTTTTAACGCCTGTTGAATATCGTTATCATGGGCAAAACCAGCTTCAATACGACCTTTCTGAAAATAATACCGGCGCACAATTTCTTCTTCAATAAGTGAAATAATTTCTTCTTTATTTTTATCTATGTCTGCCTTCTTATCATGCTTTAATTGTTGTTTTAAACTTTCATAAGTACTCTTAATAGCTTCAAAATATTTTTCATCTTCAGCCTTCTTTTTTAGTTCTTCCAGTTCCTTTTCTGTTTGTGTGCTGTATTCATATTCTTTGGTGGAGATAAAACTTTTAAAATTCTCAAAATCTGATTCACTTAACTTGTAAATTTTAGCAGTTTCAATACTTTCATGTGTTTGACGAAACTGTGTGGCAAAGTCAAAAATAAGTTGTTTGCTTAATAAACTCTGGGCTATTGGTGTGAATATTTTTGCCTCTACTTTCAAATCCGGATCTACCCCTCCACCATCATAAACTTTACGTCCATTTTTTGTTTTAAATTCTTTCTTTAAAGAATCCGCAATTGCACCAACACTGCCATCTTCGTTGCGGTGGCTATAATCTAACGCTTGTATACATCTTCCGCTTGGGGTATAATACTTTGCTACAGTAATTTTAATTTGCGTATTATAATTTAACGGGTGCGTTGATTGAACCAGACCTTTACCAAAAGTACGTTGCCCAATTACAATGCCTCTGTCAAAATCCTGAATAGTACCCGAAACAATTTCTGAAGCAGATGCGGAAGACCTGCTGGTTAAAACAACCAATGGAATATTAATGTCTGCAGGACCCGAAGGGGTTTTAAAACTTTTATCCCATTCACTCGTTTTACCTTTAGTACTTACTACTTCAAGTCCCTGAGGTATGAATACATTAACAACATTTACTGCTTCATTTAATAAGCCGCCCGGATTTCCTCTAACATCTAAAATTACCTGGTTTATATTTTGTTTCTTTAACTCAATAAGTGCATCACGAACTTCTTTACCTGCATCATTTGTAAAGCCTGTAAGTTTAATATAACCAGTCTGAGGATTTACCAATCCATAATAAGGAACGTTCTTAACTTTAATTTCTTCGCGGGTTAATGTTTTTGCAATTTCCT
Source organism: Bacteroidia bacterium (assembly GCA_014376805.1). Classification (GTDB taxonomy): domain Bacteria; phylum Bacteroidota; class Bacteroidia; order UKL13-3; family UKL13-3; genus B1. The sequence goes on along the minus strand of JACMQU010000076.1, from coordinate 16,627 downwards.
GTCCGTTACGTCTTACTACTATTTTTACTGTTGAACCGGGCTGGCCTTTCAGAAGCTTACTAACATCCGAAGTTGATTTACCTTTAATATCTTTTCCTTCTACATTTATCAGCAAATCGCCGGCACGCAAATCGGCTTTTTGTGCCGGATATCCTTCATAAGGATCAGTGATCATTACATACTCATCTTTCTGTGAAATTTGGGAACCCACACCACCATACTGACCGGTAATCTGAAAACGAAAATCTTCAGCTTCGGCTTCACTTAAAAAATTAGTATATGGATCAAGCGTTTTAAGCATTTCATCAATTGCTCTTTTATTAAGCTTACCCGCATCAATATCATCAACATAATAGGTGTTGATTTCTCTGAAAACAGCTGCATAAAGTTCCAGATTTTTGGAGAGTTCAAAATAATTATCGGCAGCCTTAAAGGAGATCAACCCAACAATGGTTATTGCCAGCAGGTAAAACCATCGGAATTTCATTAGAATGTTTTTCATTACAATTTCGAATTTAACTTAACTTGATTAAAACGTTGCAACCTCATATAAAATTATTAAATCATATTACAGTAAATAAACCTTCTTAGTTTATCTTCTTTACTTTTTATCCCTTCAACTAAAATAAACTTTTGCTGTTTTTATTTTAATCTTCACTTAGGGAACCGGATCAGGTCCATGACTTCCCCATGGATTGCACCTCGCAATTCGTTTACAAGCCAACCAGCCTCCCTTAAATAAACCATACTTTTCAATAGCCACAACTGCATACGTGCTGCATGTGGGGGTATATCTGCACGCTGCCGGCAGTAAAGGTGAAATCAGCAATTGATATCCTTTAATGAGCAGAATGAATGGATAGCTTATGATCTTTTTGAATAGCAATGGCAATTTTATGAAGTGCTTTTATAAAATAAGGAGTATGCTTCACAACTTGAAGAGACTCAATACCGGTATAAATAACTGATAATGCGATAGAAAGTTTTAGTTGCTTTAAGGGTTCAGTCAATTCATTTTTATGAAGGCGGTACAATTCCCGCAATTGTCGTTTTTGTCTGTTCCTGTCAACACTGCTTTTTAATTTTTTTTTTGAACTTACAACCAATATCTGACAAGCAACAGAGGTAGGTTCAAGTATGACCCAGCTAAACCTGAAAGGTGGTGCGTATAAACTAAAATTGCCCTTCGCAAAAAGGGCAGTTATTACAGATTCAACATGAACCCGTTCTTTTTTCGTAAATCCATTTGTTATCATTTATACATTTGTACGTGAAGAATATGACTTACCTGTTTGCAATTGATCAGGTAAATTATGCACTTAACTCATTTACTTAATAATACTATAGTAAAACTTTAAACGGGCCTGCAAATAGCATAAATAAAAAATCCGGCTTAACCGGATTTTCACTATTTCTTATGACGTTTTTCGTCAGAAACTGTAAGTTTTTTACGACCTTTTGCTCTGCGTGCTGCAATTACTTTCTGACCAGATGCACTGCTCATTCTTTCGCGGAAACCATGTTTGTTTCTACGTTTTCTGATGGATGGATTGTATGTTGGTTGAGCCATTACCTTTAAATTTTAGGACTGCGAAAATAGGCATTTTTTTAAAAAATACCAAAAGCTTTATTTTATTTAGAAAAAAAAAGAGTTCCGCAAGGCGGAACTCTTTTTAAAATTTGTGTGATCCGGTTCAGATTAATGAGCCATTTCAGCTGGAGCCATAGTATCAGCAGCCATAGTATCAGCAGGCATCATAGACGCTTCTAAAGCAGCTAATGAATCGGCAGTACGCTGAGAAGCTTCGATAGAATCCTGAGTTCTTTTTTCTTCCATTTTCCTTTTGTCTTCAGCAGAAGGACCGCAAGCTACGATAGCCAACATAGCAACAGCGGCAACAATTGATAATACTTTTTTCATTTTACTTGTTAATTAATTTGTTTTGATTATATCTAAAAATCGGGTGCAAAGATAATTTTATAATCCACATAAACAAATAAGAGGTTATTTTTTTCTGAAATATATAGTAATAGGTACCCCGGAAAAATTATAATTTTCTCTTAGTTTATTCTCAATGTAGCGTTTGTAACTATCCGTAATATACTGTGGCAAATTACAAAAAAGTACAAACTTGGGGTTTCTGCCAGGCAATTGTGTAGCATATTTAATTTTAACAAACTTACCTTTTACAGAAGGCGGTTCATAGGCTGATATTACACCTTCAAGAAAATTATTCAACTCAGATGTGCTAATGCGCCTCGACCTGTTCTCATATACTTCCACAGCTACCTCCACAGCTTTATGAATTCTTTGTTTCTCTAATGCCGACGTAAATATAATAGGCACATCATCAAAAGGTCTTAACTTTTCTTTGATCTCCTTTTCATAATTTCGCACACTATTTGTTTCTTTATTAGGATACAAATCCCACTTATTTACCAGTATTACCAATCCTTTTCCGTTTTTAATAGCAAGCCCAACAAGATTAAGGTCTTGTTGATCCAACCCCAGTTCTGCGTCTAAAACCAAAATAGCCACATCACAATTTTCGAGGGCCCGCAAAGAACGCATTACCGAGTAGAATTCAATATCTTCATTAACCTTTTTTTTCCTACGGATCCCAGCTGTGTCAATTAACAAAAATTCTTTACCAAAATAATTATAATGAGAATTTATCGTATCGCGGGTTGTGCCTGCAATTTCAGTTACAATGTTTCTTTCTTCTCCAAGTAAAGCATTTACAAGTGAAGACTTTCCAACATTAGGCCTACCTACCACTGCAAATTTTGGCAGGGGTGCTTCATCTTCTGTAGAAACCAGATCTTCTGGTGGAATTATGGAAATTATTTCATCTAATAACTCACCTGTACCTGCACCACTTGAAGAAGATATGCAAAATAATTTATCGAATCCAAGGCTATAAAATTCATAAGCATCATGCTGCTTTTCATTGGTATCAACTTTATTAACAACAACTAAAACAGGTTTTTTACTCCGGCGTAATAAGTTAGCAAAAGCAGCATCCAAATCGGTTATACCTGTTTGCACATCAACCATAAATAAAATTATATCTGCTTCTTCAACGGCAATTTTAACCTGATCGCGAATAGCTATTTCAAAAATATCTGAACTTTTATGAACATAACCGCCTGTATCAATAAGGGTATATTCCCTGCCTTGCCAGTCGGCCTTACCATAATGACGGTCGCGGGTTACTCCGCTAAAGTCATCTACTATCGCTTTAAACTCTCCCAATAACCTGTTAAACAGCGAAGATTTACCAACATTTGGCCTACCAACAATTGCAACTATATTACCCATACCCCTAAATTAAGCCTGCGAAAGTAGGTTAAAAAAACGAGAGCTGAAGTGTGAAAAGGTAAATGGGGCGGTTAATAGGGGTCTTAACAGGGATTGTAGTATCCCTATATGGAATTTTTAAATGAGGTTATTTGAAAATTGTAAGCAACGCAATACAAAAGTCTATAATGTGGAAACTCATTAACGGATTTATATGTATATCAGACCGGATTAATCATATAAAGGTAAAAGTGCACGCAGGAATTAATCTGTAAAGTAAAAATTGAACTGGATAAATGTTAGATAAGAATATTAGAGTTTTTGAAGAGAATGTGAATTTGTTTTGTAGTCAAATTAAAAAAAGGAATATTCTTAAAATCACATCAAGCCAAAGTAGTGAAATAAAGAGATTGCTTCTATTTGACAGTAATGTAATTGGATTTCTTATTCCTTAACTACTTTAGTATTATCACGCAAGGGCTGATCCAAACCTGTAAGATTTAAAACTGGCAAAATTATTGTTTTGATATTGGCCTGAAGGGTTAAGCTGCTTATAAAAGCCCTCAGATACGGGAAAACAATAGCGATACTATTTAAATAAAAATAATTCGGAATTTCGGAGAAAGGAATTGGCTCCTCGAAAATAAAACGAGCTTTAAGGACTGCCTTGACAGCTGCGGTTTCAATATTATTCGTTTCAGATGCAGCAAAATCAATGGTAACTTCAAAATTTCCATCATTTTCATAATAAATCCCGCTTGGAGTGATAATAATGTTTAATTCTTCATTATCTGGCGATGGCTCATTCAATGAAAAACTTACAATTTTAAAATTTTCAAATCCAAAAACTGCTTTTACAGGTTCATTCATCTCACAAGTTTAAACAAAAAAAAGACTCCGAGAAACTCGGAGTCATGTTTTTTTCAAAATTCATTTCATCAATGATATTTGGTGGCGGTGGTTTGTGATAATGTTCACAAATCGCAGCTTCACCATTTGCCAGATATGTAATACCTTTAAAACCCATTATTTGTTCAGGATGGATCATTGATTCTACTGATGCTGCAGCATTTAAATAGCTGTCCTTTGCCCCCACCCAATTAAATCCTTTTATGCAGTATGGTTTGCTGGAGGCAAAAAGTTCTCTGGACTTAACGGTTTTTAACCAAGTCATCAAAGATTCTTCTGTTTCCTGGCTTAAAGCCAAGTCCAGCTTTTCTTTTAATTTCTGTAAGTCTAACATATTTAATCAATTAAATTACAGTTGCACTGTACATGTGTACAAATGTATTAATAATTTCAGCATTATAAATTACTAATTGAATTCTTTTACGATAATAAAATTCTCTAATCAACGAATAGTTTTCAGAATGTGGTATATCTTGAAACATAATCCCGTCGACAACCTCCCAAGTTGCTCTCTCTTTAAAATAAAGATTAATTTCTTTTAAAGTGGGCTTCCTTCGTGTTTTTTTGTTAAAATTTTGCCAACTTTTTCTATTTGTTCAATCCAAAATAAATAATGTTCCTCCTTAAAAACGGAATCCAAAACATTATCACAAATTATTTCTGATTTATAAATATCAAAATACCCAGTTCGTCTTTTACTATTATGCCCCCACTCTTTAGCATCCTTTTGGTCATACCAAAAATAATAACCATCACCTAACCACGCATTAAACCTTACACAAATTTTTGGGGCTTTCAGAACTACTTCCCTTTTCTCCTGGGTATGGAACATTTCTCGTTTCATAATTATGTTTGTGGTCAATAATAAATAAAATAATCTATATTTTGAAAGGGATTAGCTCATGTTATCCAAAAGCCCTACTTGAGTTTATACATTATTTAATTACATTTAAGGCTCTAAGCTGTTTATTTGAAAATGATGAGGTTCAATCCTGCTTTTTTTTACCTTGCTGCATATTTAATTGTGTTCAACTGTACCTAAAGCCCCCAATCGACAATATTAGAGGGCGATTTAGGACAATTAATGCATTAAAAAATTAACTTCGGACTTTAATATATATATGGGACGTTCTACAGTTCATTACGCCGACAATAAAACAAATAATGCATAATCCCACTCTGTCGGCAATCATTGTAGATGATGAATTATTTGCTGTAGCCAACCTCAGTAATTTACTTACATCGTACTGCCCAACCATTAAAATTTCTGATACTGCAAGGTGTGGTGCAACAGCAATTCAAAAGATAAATAGCCAAAGGCCGGATGTGGTTTTCATGGATGTGAATATGCCGCAACAAAACGGTTTTGATGTACTTGCACATCTGCAACACCTTCCTTCCATTGTGTTTGTAACAGCGCATGAAGAGCATGCATTAAGAGCGATGAAAGTTTGTGCGGTTGATTTTTTACTCAAGCCAATTGATGTAAATGAGTTGGTTCAAACCGAAATTAAACTGTTACAACTACACGCTATAAAGCCGGAAATCCGGGAGAACTACAGGATGGTGTTAAGAAATCTTACGGCCATGCTGGATAAACCGGGAAGCATTAGAAAAATAACATTGCCGGGTAATAACGGCTATGAAATACTCGAACTTGATGAGCTCATTTATCTTACAGGTGAAGATAATTATACCTCATTTCATTTCATGAACCAAAGGCAAAAAATGGTAGCAAAAACCCTAAAAGATTATGAAGAAATGCTTGAACATTTTGGATTTATGCGCATTCATAAATCTACACTCATTAACCTTTCTCATGTGAAGAAGGTACTACGATCTGAAAGCATGGAGGTACAGATGAGTAATGGCGATCATCTTAATGTTTCGAGGCGAAGAATGCCCGAATTACAGCAGTGGGCAAAACACCATACCATTTAACTCAATGGTTAATATCCGACACTTACTTTTCTTATTGCTTTTTATTGCGGGGTTTGCCAGTCAAGCCAACGCTCAAGATCATCTGCTAAAACATTATACTATCTCCGAAGGCTTACCTAGTAGTACGGTGTACCGGATGATACAGGACAAGGATGGTTATATATGGCTGGCAACAGATGTGGGTGTGACTCGCTTTGATGGAAAAAAATTCGAAAATTTTACACTGGCTGATGGGCTGTCAGACAACGAAATCATGGCTTTAAAGGTGGATTTAAAAGGACGGCTCTGGTTTATGGGGTTCAATGGCACAGTATCTTATTGGTACAATAACAGGATTTATAATGAAACCAGTGATACCCTTTTAAAAAACATAAAAACCCATGCCGCATTTGTTGATTTTTTTGAAGACATGGATCACAGGTTATGGTTTACGGCACAGGGTAAATCTGTTATTATTAAAGAAAATGTATTAGAAAAACCAAGTCTGGATGAAGTGCCACCTTCAAGCATTATAATAAATGGCAAAACCGGACCACTCATACTTTCAAAAACTTTTCCCTACCTTCATAATTACAAAAGCGGTATTGCAACCACCTTACCCCAACGGTATCATTTAAAGAGCAGTAACGGATACTGGATTTTTAATGATGGAAGCATTTTGTTTGCAGCCAGGGAAGGAATCATTCTCCAAAGCGATACAACCCAAAAGTTGATCATTCCATTTAATGAAAAATTGCAGAATTCAGTGCAATTGGATATAGAAATCTCAACAGATAGTCTTTTGTGGGTTACTACCGCGTATGGTTTGTATTGCTATTCTTACCCACCCTCGGGTTCGGCTCCAGTTATTTATTTAAAAAATAAAATTCCCAGCAATGTGTTAGCCGACAAGGAAGGCAATATTTGGATAGGAACATTAGACGACGGATTATATATGATACCTGTATGGGGCCGAAAAGTAAAAGTGCTTAACCAGTTCAATGGACTCCCCGACAATCAATGTTATGCTGTTCACAAAGCAGGGAACGGTACGTTATTTATTGGTTTGAATAAGGGGCGGGTTATAACGATACCGTCTATTGATTTAGGTAAAATGCAGGAAGTAGAAATTAATGCTGTAAACCGATTACACCATATAGTTTCATCAGGTAACGAAGTATGGTTTGGGAGCGACGTCCGGATGACGCATTATAACCTGAAAACCGGTACTGCTCATAACATTTACTTTAAGTCTCCTGATAGTGTTTTGCACCCCCTTGGTGCTGTTAAAGATATAACGGTTGGCAAAGACAAAGTTTATATTGTATCAGGCTTTTCGATGTATGAATGCCGGCTCTCGGATGCCGTGAAAGACAAGCAGGGCAACGTCTCACACAGGTTTGCCCATTCCATTTTACAGTCCGACATAAGAATGTTTAGTGTATTTTGTGATGCTAAAAATGAGTTATGGTATGGCACAAATGGTGGCTTGAGATCAAAAAAAGACAACGCTATTTTTGATCATTCAACAGAACATCTCCTTCTTTCAAAACGTATTAATTCGATAGGTCAGGCGGCCGACTCGGTGCTGATATTTGCTACCCATGGATATGGGCTGCTTTTTTATAAAGATGGCCATCTTATTAAACAGCTTACCGAAAGATCGGGCCTTTGTAATGATATTTGCCGTAAGGTATTTGTGCACCGCAACAAAATTTATGTTGCTACCACAACAGGAGTTTCTGTTATATCCTATTTGAATGAAATGGTGTTGAACATTAGCAACATGAACATGGGCAATTTCCTGCCTTTTAATGATATTAATGATGTATTTGTAGACGATAATGAAATTTGTGTGGCAACAATGAAAGGGCTCGCAATCATCAGCCAGAAAGCATTTCAAAAAGTACGGCCTGTGGTATCGAATCTGCTCATTAAAGAAATTCTTGCCAATGGCATATCCATAGAGGTGGCCACAAACGTGAATCTTTCACCGCAGCAAAACTCTTTGAAGTTTAACTTTACAGGTATTTATTACCAGGCTCCGGATGAAGTAAATTATCGTTACCGTTTACAAGAATCGCAAGCATGGAAATATACCAAAAACACCTCTCTTGAATTTCCATTCTTAACACCCGGTGAATATAATTTTGAGCTACAGGCCCGCGTTCAAAATGGTAGCTGGACTCCAATCAAGTCGTTTGCTTTTATAATTGATTTGCCTTTCTGGAAACAGTGGTGGTTCATGCTGTTAATTGCTTTTATTACATGTGCTGGTGTATACCAGTTTGTAAAGAACAGAATACGTATGATTAGAAAGCAACAGGAGGAAAGAATACGGATTGATAAACAGATTACTGATCTTGAACAACAGGCACTTCAAACAATGATGAATCCGCATTTCATCTTTAATGTAATGAACTCTATTCAACATTTCATTAATGCGAATGATAAGAAAGCCGCCAACCTATATCTTTCAAATTTTGCAAAGCTGATCAGGATGAACCTTACCATTTCATATAAACGATTGATCCCATTAGAAGAAGAAATCGATTACCTGATGTTGTATTTATCTTTCGAAAAACTAAGGTTCGGTGATAACCTCACTTATGAGCTCATTGTAGATCCTGCAATAGATGTGGGCGAAACACCAGTTGCAGTTATGATGATCCAGCCTTTTTTAGAGAATGCTATCTGGCATGGAATTTTACCAATGAACGCAAAAGGACATCTTACACTGGAAATAAAAAAAGAACATGAAGACCTGCTAAAAATTATTATAACAGATAATGGGGTGGGCATAAACAGCCGTTATCTCCATACCAATCTATACAATCAACTAAATGAAAGCCATGGCTTGAGTATGACTTTTCAACGCCTGAGGTTATTGGGTAAGTTTTCAACACATGAATTATACATCCGCTTCAAACATCATTATCCCACATCGCATAATAAAGGGACGATAGTAGAACTGGTAATGCCAATTACTCATTAATTAAACTTCCAAAAATAAATTCCGGTTCAATACTACAATGTATGGTGTTATTACCATTGCCTAACTAATCAATACCGTTCCCTAAGAAAGACGTAGAGGCAAACTTATTATTATCTTATTTCACCAGTGCATTTAAGTGCCCCCTTCCTAAACACTTTTCATGCTTATGAAATACGCCAAAAAAATATTGCTGCTTATTATTGTTTCTGCTTTCAGTTCAGCAGGCATATTATGCGCGCAGATTATTATTCAGCCTCCGATACTCGGTAATGATGTTGGCCAATACCAGATACTGGAATTGAACCTGATCAATAGTTCAGGCACGGAATATAATGCTTCAATTTCATATGAGATTAACTACGGTCAAACGGGGCCCGATAAGCTTGAAACGTCAGGCTCCACAAAAAACTTTAAAATACCGGCAAGTGGATTACTAATAACCGTTTCAAATATTCGTGATCTGCTGTTTCCTATCAATACAATGGTTAAGCCTGCAGCAGACTTCAGTGACTTCTTAATTAAAAATTCGAAATTTCCTGATGGGTATTACAGGATCTGTGTTACCCTGTATGAAGACATTACGCGTAAGGAACTAGGGCATGTATGTTATGAGTTTAAAATAGAAACTTTAACAAGCATTTTCCTGGTTTCACCATTTAATAATGAGGGCCTCAATAGTGAATTTCAACTTTTTTCATGGACTGCTTTAACACAACTTAAAAACCCCGAATACGAACTGGTAATTACCGAGGTACTTACGGGACAAAGTCTTATACAGGCTGCCAAGGCTAACAGGGTATTTTACAGCCAGCGTTCAAACACCAACATAGTGCAGTTAAGCTTTGCGACACGTACAATGACAAATAAAGCAACCTACTTGTGGTATGTAAGAATCATGCAGGATAATAATGAAATTACAAGATCAGAATTATGGTCTTTTGTTTATAACCAACCTGCCTCAGAACCATCCAGGCAAATAATATCAAAAACTGATTTTGGTAGAACAGATGATCAGTCCGGCAACGATGAAAAAGAGGATGATGTAAATACCCCCGAGTTAAAATTTCCAAAGCACAACTCAAGTATCAGACGTACCGATATTGATACTGTTGAATTTTCGTGGAAGCATCAGCGGGGCAACATCAAAGGTGCTATAATTTATGAATACAAATTATTTCAGGTGAACGAGTCCGGTGACAAGGAGGACTCACTTATTTATATCGCTAAAAAGAAAGAAGAGTTAAAGTTGATCCTACCAAAATCACTTAAGCTTATAGATGGTAAACGTTATAAATGGAACATATCGGCAACCAGCAACCGTAAATTAAAGCCTTGCAAAAAAGGCTGTTCAAGTGCCTCTTATCAATTTGAAATCGGACTTAACCGAAACACGCTTCAATACTATAAATTAATGCCGGAAAATAAAGGAAATTATTTAGAGGTTAAAGAAGAATTGAACTTTACCTGCTGCAAGTCCATCGATCCCCATGATGGGATAAGCATGGTGCTTTATAATAGCCAGATGAACGAGATACTGATAATAGATTCTATTAATGTAAAAGACTCGAATGAAAAGCTTGTGAACATGGGTTCAAACAGATACTCGCTATTATTAAAGGATTTGAAAACTAAAGAACCATACATGATGAGAGTAGGTAACAAAACCTCCTTTGAATACCTGAGGTTCGCAATCATTGAAAAATGAAAAAGTTATCTCACTTCATCATAAGCATTTTAATTTTACTGGTTATGGTTCAGTGCCGGAATCGACATGCAAACACGGGGGCAAATATTGACTTTGATGCCAGGTTACCGATGCAGAAAAGCAATGAAGAAATTAATCTATCGTCGGTAATTTTAAGGATCAGTTTAAAAGACGCAACAGGTGACCTGATTAAGTATGGATTGGCTACATCGAAGGAACAACTAAGCAGGCAGGAATACTATTCATTGAATTTCACCAACGACATTTACCTGCTGGCCGGAACCGACACTTTTCCTTGTATCGATAGCCACATGGAGCAGCTATATATGGACCTGCCATACCGGACATTTATACTTTATTTCGGAGATCATGCAGTTGGTGTGAATGATAAAATCCTGATCATGGATAAAGTTTTTTCAAATAAGGTTGTACTTGTTTCTATCAATAAGAGATTATAACGATGAAAAAAAGAAGAATATTTTATGCAAGGGTCATGCTTATGATCATGCTGATTCAACTCGTGGCCCCATCATTAAGTTACGGCCTTTCGGGAGGTCCTTCGCAACCCGAATTCCAATCGTTTGAACCTATGGGCACCAGCGAGATGGTGAACCTTCCATCGGGAGAATTTACCTACAACATTCCATTGATGGATGTGAGCGGGTATCCCATAAATATTGCATACCACTCGGGCATAACTGCCGATATGGAGGCCACCAATGTGGGCTTGGGCTGGAACATAAACCCCGGTGTGATTAACAGAAATGTGAGGGCTATTCCGGATGACTTTAACGGTACTGAAGATGCCGTTGAAAAACAATTTAATATGAAACCGAATGTGACTGCCGGTGCTAACGTCGCTTTGTCATTCGAATTATTTGGACTTGAAGCGAAAAAAATTAAGGCAGGCTTAAGTGTGAGCCTAGGCGTATTCTATAATAGTTATTGGGGAATGGGTTGCGAGTATGGATTGTCACCCGCGATTTCTGCAGGCTCAAAGAGCGGGGGCAAACTAACAGCAAGTATAGGACTTCATACCAACTCTCAGTCAGGTGCCGACTTCTCTCCTAACCTCTCATACTCTAAAACAGTTGATGATAAGGGCGCACATGCTATTTCACTTGGCGGTGGAGTTGGTTTGCAGGTTAATTCGAGAGAGGGTCTTAAAGCTTTGTCGATAAGCGCAACCGCAACAAGATCCCTTGACAGATCTTCAAAGGCAAATGAGGACAAAGGTACATCACAATCTACACAGGCGACTTTTTCTTACACCACCCCGAGCTATGTACCACAGGTAAACATGGACATTATGAACAAATCATTTTCGGTACGGTATAGCCCTGTTGGCGGTGAGCTTTTTGGATTGGATGTGGCACCCACATTCACCGGCTATTTCTCCTCGCAAAAGTTAAGGCATACAACAAAATCAAATAATGCTTATGGAACATTATACGCACAAAATGCGTGGGCCAATGCCGGTGAAAATTCTTTAATGGACTTTAACAGGGAAAAAGATGGTGGGTTCAGCAAATATTCAGTTAGTCTCCCGATTGTAAATCCCGGTAATGATATTTATAGTGTGAGCGGACAAGGCATTGGTGGAAGTTATCAGCTTAAACGCAGCGACGTGGGTGTGTTTTATGATGCAAAAGAAAGTTCCAATAGCTTTGGTGGTGATTTGGGTATAGAGATGGGAACGGGCAATGCAGTGCACATGGGTGTTGACATAAAAATGAATGCTTCAAACAGCAGCAGTTTAAAATGGACAGAGGGCAATGAGTTATTATCATATCTGGATTTCAGGTCTTTTCATCCGGATGCCAAAGGTTTGTTTGAACCTTCCTATTTTATTGCGGCAGGCGAAGTAGCAGCGGAAAGCGATTTAAATCTATATAAAAACATGGGGTATGACCAGCCTGTAAGGCCATCGCTCACCGCCCCGGGAAGCCTGTCATTTAAAGTTACTACTGAAAAGAAACTTGCCTACAATAACAACACGTATACTACCGGTGTTAATAATCTCGCAAGCACACATGCATTAACGCGGGCAAAAAGACAACGCAGACAGCAAGTCATCTCCTACCTTACGGCTGCGGAAGCCAACAATCTAAATATAAATCCTGTTTATAATTTTACACTCAATAGTTTTATCAATCCTGTAAAAGCGACGATTAGCCGATTGCCTACCGGGCCTGATCCTTCGCGTAAAGCTCACCATATTTCTGAAGTTATTACAACAAGGAGTGATGGATTAAGATACGTATATGGAATACCTGCCTACAACTTAAAGCAACGTGAAGTAACATTTAATGTTGCGGGCAGAGATAAAAACTGCGCCAACGGACAGGTGCGCTATTACCCTAATATCGCTCAACCCGACAACACTGTGAACAACGCATTGGGGCAGGACAATTTTTTTAATGCAGTTGAAACAAAACCCTATGCACACTCTTACCTTCTTACTTCGATTCTAAGCCAGGATTATGAAGACCTGACAGGAGACGGGATAACTGAAGACGACCTTGGAGCTTATACTATTTTTAACTATAGCAGAGTTCACAACAACTATAACTGGCGTGTTCCAATAAGTAAAGATCAGGCTAGTTACAGTGAGGGTTTATTATCCGACCCGGATGACGATAAAGGAAGTTATATCTATGGCAAAAAAGAAATCTGGGTATTGCATTCGGTTGAATCAAAAACAATGGTAGCTGAATTTTTTTATGACCAAACGAATCGCGGCGATGGACTAGGAGTATTGAATGAAAATGGTGGGATCAACACAGCTAACAAGTCTGTTATTTTACAAAAAATAACGCTGTATGCAAGGCATGACCGGATAGAAAATGGGGTTAATGCTGTACCTGTTAAGACTGTTCACTTTGAATATAATTATGAGTTATGCCCCGGTACCGAAAACTCAAATGCCACCCATAATGGAAACGGTTCATATCATGGTAAGTTAACGTTGAAGAAACTTTTTTTCACATATGGTTATTCAAAAAAGGCAGGTTTGTCGGCTTACCACTTTTCATACAAAAATGCAGGGAAGCCTTATGATATGAAATCATATGACAGGTGGGGGAATTATAAAAGAAGCACAACATCCTATTGTTCAACTCCCCTTGGCCCGCTAACAAATACCGAATACCCATTTGCGGAACAAGACGAAACCATTGCTACCGAGGATGCAGGTACCTGGTGCCTCGACAACATTAACCTGCCTTCGGGCGGAACCATAAAAGTAAACTACAAACCAAAACATTATGCTTATGTGCAGGACAAGCACGCGATGAAGATGATGAAAATTACCGGTGTAAGCACGGTTGGTGGAAATTTGTTATATGGAGTGACACAAAGTGAAAGACTCTACTTCGATTTGGTACCCGGTGTAACCACTAAGACGCAATTGAAAAGAGATTACCTGCGTGACCTAATTGTTGATGAATCGTACATATACCTGAAGTGTTTTGTTAAGATGAACTCTACAAATAAATGGGAATACCTTCCGGTTTATGCACAAATGACTGACTATGGTGTACAGCAGTCGGGTACCGTATTTCAGGGTTGGATCGACCTGAAAAAAGTACCAATAAAAGATAATGGTCCTGTTATAAACCCTATCTCTAAAATGGCTTTCCAGTTTATCAGGCGCAATATGCCCGAGGTGGCTTACGGGCAAAGCAATGTTACGGCAGCCAGCATTCAAAACGATCCTATTTCTGTTTTTCAGCCTTTTGCAAGCGCCGCTGTTCAATTGGGTCAGCTATTTACAGGCTTCAATGCATCGATGATAAACCGCAATTACGGTCGTGAAATTGAACTGGGAAGAACTTTTATAAGATTGTATGAACCAACCGGTAAAAAGTTTGGTGGAGGAAGTATGGTATCGAAGATTGAAATAAAAGATAACTGGGGCGACATGACAAATGATCCCGGTGCTAGTTTTAGTTATGGACAGGAGTATGAATACACAACCAGTGAACAACAGTCTGACGGTTCCATGAGGACAATAAGTTCTGGTGTTGCCGCATACGAACCGGTTATAGGTGGTGAAGAAAACCCCTTTCGTATTGCTCATGTGGTAAACAACAAGAGAATGTGGGCTGTTGACGACATTGACTATACGGAAGAACCATTTGGAGAATGTTTTATGCCTGCTCCCGATATCGCGTTCAGTAAGATCACCATCCGTAACCTGCAATATGCAAATGTGAAGCGAACTGCCACAGGGCATGTTGAACAATGCTACTTTACTGCAAAAGATTTTCCAACAAAACTGGAACGTACCGATATGCAAATGATGCCAAGGAGGATCAACCCGATCTTTTCATTGCTTAAAGTTAAAATGAAGGAGCATATGAACGTAAGCCAGGGCTTTAGTGTGGTTACAAACAATATGCATGGTCAACTCAGGTCAAAAAAGGTATATGATGAAAACGGAACTTATATTTCGGGAACTATTAATCATTATAAATTAAACAACACAGGTGGGTTAGACAATGATGTTGATTTTATTATGCCTGATGGGAAAATTGAGAAGGGCATGCTTGGTGTTGATTTCCAAATGGCAGGCGATGCAAGGCAATCCACTAATAACACAATTGCAGGTGGGGTGAGCTTAAACCTTGAAACGTTTGTGGTAGGTATACTACCGATGATAATTCCCGTTCCCTGGCCCGATTTTACTATGAGTGAAAACCGGTTCAGGTCGATGACAATTACTAAAATTATAAATAAAACAGGCATATTGGAAAAAGTAGAAGCCTTCGATCTCGGTTCAACCATATCAGCCCAAAACCTCGCTTATGATGCCGAAACAGGCGAATGTTTATTAACCCGTACAGCGAATGAATTTAACGACCCGGTATACAACCTGAAATTTCCTGCACATTGGGCATACGAAGGCATGCAGGGAGCATATAAAAATCTGGGGTACATTAAGCAGGTTACATACACAACCAGTGGATGGCAACTAAACGCATTTGATGCAACTGTTTTTATGCCCGGCGATGAACTTGCCTATTACCAGGGCGGCACCCTAAAGCGGGTATGGGTACTTGATGTAAACAGGGTTACTAATCACTTTTCGCTCATCGACAGGTGTGGCAAACCTGTTGTGGTTGCACTCATGGGTACAGCTGTGGTAAAGGTAATAAGATCAGGGAGAAGAAATATGCCCGATGCTGAAGTGGGCACACTTACATCGCTTAACAACCCAATTTCCAGTTCGCTCGATAAACTTGTGCTGACTGCCGCCACAGGTGTGCTAAACAGTAAAGCAATTGAGTTCAGCGACCAATGGCAATCATATTGTATCAAAGACACTGCCTGTACCGGTAAAAACGCCTCCAACCCATATGTGAATAATTTAAGGGGTGTATGGCGCAACCTTAAATCGTGGTTATTTTTAAGTGACCGTAAAAGTGCTGCATCATCCGGACAGAATACAAATATCAGAAAAGATGGAACCTATACTAACTTTAGTTCTTTCTGGACCGCTCAACTTGTATCATCCGCTACTCCATATCCATACCGTCTAAATTCAAAAACACCTTCTCAATGGACATGGACATCAGAAATAACCAAATTCGATCCCAATGGTGTTGAACTTGAAAACAGGGATCGCCTGGGCAGGTTCTCGGCTGAAATAATTGGATACCATAAATTACTAGTTACCGGAGTAGCATCAAATTGCATGTACAAACAAATTGCATTCGACGGGTTTGAAGACTACCATATAAAAGATCAACAGAGGCATTTTGGAAGCGACCAGTTGTACGCAGGTAAGATAAGT
>JACMQU010000075.1 GCA_014376805.1 Bacteroidia bacterium | reverse complement strand
TGCAATAGAACTCTAAGGCTTTTGGTGATTTTTAGAAGAATGAGACATCACTTTGTTACGTTTTTTCTCTTCACCATATAATAGTATGCTGATCATTAGACAGGATCTTCCTAATTATTCTTCTGTAGATAAATAGAACTTCTTTTAAAGCGATGTAAGCATTCAATCTGCCTTAGTATATTAAAGCAATAGGGGGAATGCACAATTAGAGTTTCAAAAAACATCGTTTAAAGAATTGCTTTGAGCCGGAAAAATACACCTGAACACAAACGGTATTATTCAACTAAATGCATTCAAATTTTTAATAGCCCTATAAACGTAAATGCCCACAGGTTTTAATAAAATATGTATGCTATTATATGCTAAAAATCATTCTGCAATAAAACATTTGGTGTGTAAGACAATGTTTGGATATCTGATAATAACGCTTAGTTTTAGTCTCCCCCAAAGAATGAGTGTTAGAAATAGTGGAATAAAAAAAGCGACTTGCGCCGCTTTAAATAATATTAATAAAAATGCCCCCGTTAAAGTCGAGGGCAACTTAATGTTTACACAACGGAATAATCCTTATTGCGATTTGCTTCAAAACAAATGTAATTGATAAACTGAAACTAATTAATAATGAGCAAAAAGATTTTAGGCCTCGATCTTGGAACGACTTCTATTGGATGGGCGTTTGTGACGGAAGCACAAAACGAAAATGAGCATTCAACCATTGAAAGGATTGGTGTTCGGGTAAATCCGCTAACAACAGATGAACAAACAGACTTTGAAAAGGGAAAACCAATATCTGTTAATGCGGATCGCACTTTAAAGAGAGGTGCCAGACGTAACCTTGACCGATACAAACAACGGCGACAAAATTTAATAAATACGTTGGTAAATAATGGCATCATTTCACCCGATGCCATACTTGCGGAAAAGGATAAAGCCACAACGCACAGCACCTACAAGTTTAGATCTCTGGCTGCAAGTGAAGAAATTACGAAGGAGGAATTTGGACGTGTTCTATTAATGATCAATAAAAAACGTGGTTATAAAAGTAGTCGTAAAGCAAAGAATGAAGATGAAGGGCAAGCAATAGATGGAATGGCGATGGCAAAAAGATTGTACGATGAGCAACTTACTCCGGGGCAATTATGCTTGCAACTATTGGCTGAAGGAAAAAAGTATTTACCTGATTTTTATCGTTCTGATTTGCAAGCAGAGTTTAACAAGATTTGGGAAGTGCAAAAGAAATTTCATCCTGATGTACTAACGGAGGAGTTTAAAAAAGAAATTGCCGGCAAGGGACAAAGAGCTACGTCTGCCATATTTTGGAACACCTACAATTTCAACACCGCAGAAAACAAAGGCACCCGCGACGAAAAAAAGTTACAGGCATACGAGTGGAGGACAAATGCGTTGCATACTCAATTAGCCAAAGAAGAAGTCGCCTATGTAATTACTGAAATCAACAATAATCTAAATAGCGCAAGCGGATACTTAGGTGCCATCAGCGACCGAAGTAAAGAGCTTTACTTTAAAAAGATAACAGTAGGACAATACCTGTACAAACAATTGCAGGATGATCCGCACACACAAATGAAAAATCAGGTATTTTACCGGCAGGATTATTTTGATGAATTCGAAACCATCTGGGAAAAGCAAACAACGTTTCATAAGGAACTGACCCCGACTCTTAAAGAAGAAATCAGAGATACCATCATTTTTTATCAAAGAAAACTAAAGTCGCAGAAAGGATTGGTGAGCGTTTGTGAATTTGAAAGTAAGGAAGTAGAGATTAATGTAGATGGAAAAAAAATCAGGAAAACCATTGGCTATAGAGTAGCGCCTAAGTCTTCTCCTTTATTCCAGGAATTTAAAATATGGCAAAACCTAAACAACCTTTTAGCACAAAACAAGCACACCAAAGAAATAGTTCCGTTTTCACAAGAGGCTAAAGAATTAATCTTTGAGGAATTAAACGTAAAGGGGAACTTATCGAAAGAGGATGCCCTTAAAATTTTAGTAGATAAGCCAAAGGAATGGGATTTAAATTTTAAAGTCCTTGAAGGAAATCGGACCAACGAAGCTTTGTATGCCGCATTTTTCAAAATGATGGAAAAGAATGATCATGAGGATTTGGAATGGAAAACATTGCCAATATCTGAAATTAGAAATGGAATACTTTCTTTTTTTGAAACTGAAAAAATAGATACTTCTTTACTTCATTTTAACGCAGAACTTACTGGAAAATCGTTAGAACAACAATCATCCTATAAACTGTGGCATTTGTTGTATAGCTACGAAGGCGATAATTCAAATACAGGTAACGAGCAACTTTATGCAATCTTATTAGACAAGTTTGGTTTCAAAAAAGAGTATGCACAGATTCTCGCCAACATAAAACTGCAAACAGACTATTGTAGCCTTAGTGCAAAAGCTATCCGCAATATCCTCCCCTTTTTAAAAGCAGGTCATCCGTTTTCAAAAAAAGATAAAGATGAAAAAGTAGCCAGCGCAACCGCATTAGCTGGTTACAATCATTCATCATCCATCACCAAAGAAGAAAATGAAACAAGAGTACTAAAAGATAAACTTGACTTGTTACCTAAAAATAGTCTGCGCAATCCTGTGGTTGAAAAGATACTTAACCAAATGGTGAATGTGATAAATGCAATAATTGCAGACCCAACATTAGGTAAGCCAGATGAGATACGGATTGAACTTGCCAGGGAATTAAAAAAGAATGCAAAGGAGCGTGAAGAAATGACCGCCCA
Organism: Bacteroidia bacterium; assembly: GCA_014376805.1. Classification (GTDB taxonomy): domain Bacteria; phylum Bacteroidota; class Bacteroidia; order UKL13-3; family UKL13-3; genus B1. The sequence continues at coordinate 2,591 of JACMQU010000075.1, read as the reverse complement.
AATAAATAAATCAACAACAGAGCACGATAAAATAAGAGCCACTTTAATAAAGGAAGATGGCATTAAGAACCCTAGCCGAAACGACATCATTCGATATAAGTTATATGAAGAATTGAAAACAAATGGTTACAAAACATTGTACTCAAACACATACATTTCTCGCGAAAGGCTATTCTCTAAAGAATTTGATATAGAACACATCATTCCTAAGGCTTTATTATTTGATGATAGCTTTTCAAACAAAACCATTTGTGTGCGACAGGAAAACCTGGATAAAGCCAATGTGTGTGCAATGGATTTTATCGGCCCCTACTTTGGAGAAGACAAGATAATGGACTATGTAGACAGGGTAGAAATGATGCATAAAGTAAAAGAAGGTGGAATCAGCAAAGCCAAATACAAAAAGCTTTTAATGAAAGTGGAAAGCATTGGCGAAGGTTTTATTGAACGTGATTTGAGAGATACACAATACATAGCTAAAAAGGCAAAACAAATGCTTCATCAATTATGTAAAACAGTTGTATCTACTACAGGAAGTATTACTGATAAATTGCGCGAAGATTGGGACCTTATAAATGTAATGCAGGAGCTAAACATTGATAAATACCGCAAGCTTGGACTTACAGAAATGATAGAAAAGAAAGATGGCAGTTTTAAAGAACGAATAACCAATTGGACAAAACGTAACGACCACAGGCACCACGCGATGGACGCATTGACCGTTGCCTTTACCAAGCACAACCACATACAGTACCTAAACAACCTAAGTGCAAGAAGTAATAAGGATGGAATTATTTACGCCATCGAACAAAAAGAAACGTTCTTGTTTGGTGTAAATGGTAGCCGGAAAAGAAAATTTAAAGAACCGCTGCCAAACTTTAGAGAAGAAGCAAAGAAACACTTAGAGAATGTATTGATCTCGTTTAAAGCAAAAAATAAAGTAGTTACTAAAAACAAGAATAAAACCAAAACAGCTACAGGCGATAAAGTAAAAGTAGAACTTACACCAAGGGGGCCAATGCATAAGCAGACTGTATACGGAAAATTGAACCAATATGCCACCAAAGAAGAAAGGATCAGTGCAAAGTTTGATGCTGACACCATTAATAAGGTGGCTTCATTTCCATTTCGAGTTGCCTTGTTAAAGCGTTTACAGGAAAACAACAATGATCCCAAGGCAGCATTTACTGGAAAGAACAGCCCTGCAAAGAACCCGATTTATGTTGATTTGCAAAAAACAATGGTTGTGCCAGAAAAGGTAAAGCTGGTTTGGCTGGAAGCAGATTACACCATCCGTAAAGATGTAACACCTGACAATTTTAAAGAGCAGAAAAACTTAGATAAAATAGTAGACGTAGGTACAAAGAAGATCTTGGAAAAGAGATTAGCACATTACAATGGAAACGCTAAAGAAGCATTTTCAAATCTTGAGAAGAACCCTATTTGGCAAAATCAGGAAAAAGGTATTGCCATAAAGCGTGTAACCATTAGCGGCGTTAAAAATGCAGAAGCACTGCATTCTAAAAAAGATCATCTGGGAAAAGATATTCTTGACAGCAATGGCAATAAACTACCTGTTGATTTTGTAAGTACAGGCAACAACCATCATGTAGCCATATATAAAGATGCAGAAGGCAACCTACAGGAGAACGTTATTTCATTTTACGAAGCAGTAGAAAGAGTAAACCAGGGATTGCCGGTTATTGATAAAACCTTAAAACAGGATGAGGGATGGCAGTTTCTGTTTACCATGAAACAGAACGAATACTTTGTTTTTCCGTCCGAGGGATTTGAACCTGCTGAAATTGATTTGACAAATTCAGCAAACTATAAGTTGATTAGCAAAAACCTTTTCAGGGTGCAGAAGATTGCTACTAAAAACTATGTTTTCAATCACCATTTTGAGACGCAAGCAATCGATGGAGACACTCTTAAAAATAAGAAGATGTTATCTGAGATAACATATAGGTTTATTCAAACCCCTTTCAAACTTAAGAACATAATTAAAGTTCGTATCAACCATATTGGACAAATAGTAAAAGTCGGGGAATATTAAAGTGTTAACCTATGATTAAACGCACCATCTGCATTTCCACCCCTTGCCTGCTTCGCTGCCAGGATGAGCAATTGCTGGTACAATACGATCATGTAAAAGGATACGAGAATGTATCCGCTAAAAAAGTTCCAATTGAAGATATTGGGGTATTGGTATTGGAGCATCAGCAGATCATTATTACGCATTACCTGTTGGATAAACTGGTGCAAAACAATACAGCAGTGATTACCTGCAATGCTATGATGCACCCAAGCGGCATGCTGCTAAACCTGGAAGGTAATACCGTGCAGAGCGAAAGGTTCCGAGCACAAATACAGGCCACCGAACCGCTGAAGAAACAACTCTGGCAACAAACGGTACAAGCCAAAATAGCTAACCAGTCGGCAGTTTTGCAACAATGGAACATCCATTACACTTACCTGAGTAATTTACAAAAGCAGGTAAAAAGCGGCGACACTACCAATACGGAAGCAACAGCTGCCGGTTATTATTGGCGCAACCTGTTGCCGGATGCATGGCAGTTCTTCAGGCACCG
>JACMQU010000074.1 GCA_014376805.1 Bacteroidia bacterium | reverse complement strand
AAAGGATGAGTTTATGCGCATGTATGTAAACACCAATGGGCACTCACCTGCAAGATGGCGTGTGAACGGGCCGCTGATGAACTTTACACCTTTTTACAAAGCCTTTAATTTGCAACCGGGCGATAAATTGTATAAACCCGAAAATGAAAGGATAACAGTTTGGTAAGTGTGGAATAAAAAAGCGGAAAATGCCTTAGGATTAGTAATTACGTTCCGTCAAATAACGTCAGCATTTTCACAAGTGCGCAAACCTTGTGCATCCAATTTACATTTTTTAAATAGGCTTGTGCTGTCTTTCAGGCGCAGGGCTCCAGCACTGTTGCCTCCATATTACTACTCCTCAACTTAATAACTGCTAAAGGTGATACATGGTTTGCTACTGAATAAGCACCTGCTTTATAACTAAACGGGGTAAACATATCCTTGTTTTGAATGGCTTTAAAAATGGTAGCTTAGTAACGGTGGGCAACAGGGCTGGAGCCCTGCACCAGATGAAGGTGCTGGATAAGGATAAAAAAGGCGAGACGCACTGCGGCTGCTTCTGGGTATACCACATAGCATAGAAAAAATGGTATTGTTCGATTGCAACAGTGGGTACTATGAGGATATATTGGATAGTTAGGCAACTTGTTTAAATCAATTTAGAAGCTTCTCCTTACGCAAGTAGGTGAAAACTTTTTTTAAAAAAGACTACTAATAACAATAAAATACTAAGATGTTTAATATTATTATTAATATATTATTTTTATATAGCTTTATACTCTTTTAAACAATAAACTAACCATTATGAAATTTTTCTCACTAATTGCTATTACAACAATTTTTCTTTTGTTTATTTCTGCAAAACCAATTTTGATTACGAAAAATTTAAAGCCTGAAAACGCCTCATTGAACAAAAAAAGTTTACCGACTGCTTGTACATGGCGTTTCGATGTAGATAATTCATCAGGACAAGCAGTTATTACCCAAGAAAATATTTCATGGGGTACAACAACCTTACCTACTTCTTATGATTTAATTAGTGGTTATTCTCCACTTCAAAACGTAGCGTATTCGCCTACTGCTATGGCTTATCCAGTCACAGTTAAGATTACTTGGTCCACACCTATTCAAGGATCATTGAAGTTATATACTAATTCAGATAATCATTTGATAGGAACAAGCCTAACAAACGGCACGACATTATCAGCACAGGTTGTAGGGAATAATGGTGCAGGTTCAAACTATTGTCAAGGTGTTAGAGTAGTAGTTTTCGATGGACATTAGAAATTATTAAAAGAGTTTTAGTAAAGTTCTATTATTAAGATTCGCTCGTTTAAACAAGAGGCCATCTCAAGTTAGTTAAGACGGCCTTTTTACTATTTTTTCGTTATCTATCGGACAATAGTGGATAGGAATCAACAACTTTATCTCTTCTCCTTGTTTGGTAAGCTCCTGGCCACCAAGGTTGGTATCTCACCAACCTTAAGTTAGCATACGCTGCCGAAAAAGGTAGGCAACCCCTCTGCCATTTGCATACAGGCTTTACCAATAGCTTGCGGCTTCTAAAATATTGCTGTTTCTATTAAAACCAAAATACATTACTTAACCCTGAGGTAATTTTTATTTTAGGAAGCTGCTTATATTTTCGTTTAAAAAAAGTAAATCGGCCGGGTTACTTCCTGCACCTGCAGTGTGGCCCCATAAAGAAGGTATTGGTTTAAATAAAACTGTTTTCATAAAGCTTGCTTCGTAGGTCGCATCACCGATAGGAAAATAAAGATCGGTAGCAGAAGGCATGTATAAAAAGGGAACTTTTATAAATTGTAATGCAGCTTCTACGTTT
>JACMQU010000073.1 GCA_014376805.1 Bacteroidia bacterium | reverse complement strand
TTTAACTTTGTGTACAGCATTTTTAAAGGAAGAAAAGTTACTACTCAAAACCCATGGAAGGCAAATACACTGGAATGGACCACACCAATCCGTCCCGGTCATGGTAACTGGGAAGGTGAAATTCCTGAAGTATATCGCGGTGCTTATGATTATGGTAAAGATGGAAGAGACTTTATTCCGCAGACAGAGCAAGTTGGTGAAAATGAAAGCCATCATTAATAAAATAATATTTACTAGTATATATCAATGCACTTAAAAGTAGGTGTAAGTTTAAAGGATGATGGAAAAAATCGAACGAAATAAGTTGTTATATCAACCATCAACCCAAACAATGATGCAGGATGATAAAACTACCATAGCCAATTCAGGATCATTTGTGTTGGCAACTAAAGTGAAGGATTATTTTTTATTGATCAAGTTCACTTTAAGTTTTATGGTAGTTTTTAGTACCGTAGTAAGTTTTTTGATTGCACCTAATGAGATTATTTATGTACGGTCAAAAATCATTTCAGTTCTTTTACTTTTTATAGGCGGTATGCTTATCACAGGTTCTGCCAATGCCATTAACCAGGTAATTGAAAAAAATACTGATGCGTTAATGAAGCGAACAGCAAATAGGCCAGTAGCCAGTGGAAGGATGAGTTCTGCCGAAGCGAGTGCTTTTGCAGTTATTACAGGAGTTATTGGATTATTTATTTACGCTTATTGGTTTAATTACCAAAGCGCATTAATAAGTTTGTTTAGTTTGCTTTTATATGGCTTTGTATATACGCCACTTAAAAAAGTTAATTCAGTAGCAGTACTGGTTGGTGCCATCCCTGGGGCTTTGCCTTGTCTAATAGGGTGGGTTGCTGCAACAGATGAAGTTTTTGGGATTGGGGGATTAGGTGGATGGATATTATTCGGCATACAATTTTTATGGCAATTTCCTCATTTTTGGGCAATTGCATGGCTGGCTCATCAGGATTATACAACCGCCGGCTTTAAATTACTGCCTGGTGATAAAGGGCCAACAAAATTTACCGCACTGCAAACCATTATTTATAGTGCAATGATGATACCTTTTGGCATGTTGCCTTATTTTTCAGGCATGATAGATACAAGCACAAGAGGCATTATTTGTTCAGGGATATTGTTTTTTTGTAATTTATGGATGGTCTTTGTTAGTGTGTTGTTGTTTATAAATATGGATGTTAAAAGCGCAAGGAGAGTAATGTTCAGTTCTTATTTTTATTTGATGATTGTGCTGCTTGCTTTGTTTGTAGCAAAAGTGTAAGGCAAATGTTATCAGATAATATAAAAATGAAGTAGTAAAACTTTAAAAATCTATTTAGCATTACGTGGATAAAAGAAAAAAGTTTAATAAAATAAGTTGAATGAGCATAGTGGCAATAGAACAAAAAAAAAGGATTCATCCTCATAAGTTTACACTTTGGGTAGCCTTGGCAAGTATTACAATGATGTTTGCTGGCTTTACAAGTGCTTACATAATTAAACGTAACCAGGTTAATTGGGTTACATTTAATTTACCCGTAGTTTTTTGGTATTCAACAGCAGTAATTATTTTAAGTAGCGTTACTTTATGGTTAGCACAAAATGCCTTTAAAAACCGAGAGATGCTTAAATACCGCAAACTGGTTGTGGTTACTTTATTGTTAGGTATCCTGTTTATTTGCTTGCAGGCTGTTGGTTTTAAGCAATTGTGGGAGAAAGGGATGACATTAACAGCGAATGTATCTTTCTCATTTTTATACATAATTGTAGGCTTGCATGCTTTGCATATTTTAGGAGGTATTATTGCTTTGATAATTTTGTTTGCAAAGGCTTTTAGTACTCGAATAAGGAACTATAATATTGTACCGGTAGAAGTAATGAGTACTTACTGGCATTTTGTAGATTTTTTATGGATCTATTTATTGATTTTTTTAATTTTGATAAGATAATGATTGATATTGATAAAAGTTTTGTGATTTTATAATTAGGATTAACGTTTTTACATAATATAAAGTTTTATTAATGTCTACAATAGCAGTACAACAGGGAACAAAATGGTGGAGTGGCGGAAGAAGCCCCTTCAATGCCAATTATGGTAAAGTGATGATGTGGTATTTTTTAATGAGCGATGCTTTTACCTTTGGTGCATTTTTAATCAGTTATGGCACTATTCGCTTCAGTGTTAACCATTGGGTAGATCCCAACCATGTGTTTAACTCATTTCCATTTGCTGGGCATACAAATTTGCCTTTAGCTTTTGTAAGTTTGATGACCTTTATATTAATTGCCAGTTCTGTTACAATGGTACTAGCAGTGCACGAAGGCCATAAGATGAATAGGGCTGGTGTAGAAAAATATATGCTGATGACTATTATCGGCGGTATAGCTTTCTTAAGCTGCCAGGCATGGGAATGGACGCATATGCTAACCGGACAGCATCCTGTATTAGTTGACGGTGTTGTTGAATATTGGAATACTACTGTTGCGCACAATCCTTTTGGCCCTGAAGTTGCTTATACTGGTACAGACCCATTATTCATAGGAAAAGAAATTGCAACACCTGGCCCAATTGCATTTGGTAGTTACTTTTTTGAAATAACAGGTTTTCATGGTTTTCACGTATTTAGTGGAGTCATTATCAATATTGTGATGTATCTAAAAACTAAAATGAAGCACTTTGAATTACGTGGCCATTATGAAATGATAGAAAAAGCAGGCTTATACTGGCATTTTGTAGATTTAGTATGGGTATTTGTATTTCT
>JACMQU010000072.1 GCA_014376805.1 Bacteroidia bacterium | reverse complement strand
GGATTTCAAGTGAGAAATCATGTTCAGGCACTTCAAGCTGCTAATTATCACGAAGCGGAGCATAGCGGGAGGATTTTTACGTATTTGAAGCTGTTATTCAATAATTAAGGCACCTCAATTTTTTGAACCAGAAACCTCCTGGGGTTCGTTCATTAATTTCTTGTGCTCATCGCCCCAGCTTTCCAATGCTTTGATTACAGGTTTTAATGCGTATCCAATTGGTGTTAATTCATATTCTACACGAGGAGGAACTTCTGCGTAAACCGTTCTACTGATTATTTTATTTTCTTCCAGCTTCCGCAATTGTAAGGTTAACATTCGTTCGGTAATGTTCGGTAAGTTTTTTTTTAGCGCTCCAAACCTCAGCTTCCCATTCAATAACCAGGAACAGATTACCAAAGTCCACTGACCTCCAATAATATTTGAAGCGTAGGCTTCCAGACATTCATCGGCAAGAGCTAATTTGTTGGCGAAGTTGGTCGACGTTTCTTTAATCTCACTCATTACTTACATTTTATATAGTACCTAACAATTGGCAGTTAATATACAAAAGCTTGGGTTAGGTAATAACTTTGTGTTAAATATTTTAAAAACTTAAGATGAAAACATTGATAATTGTCACCCACCCAAATATAAACGAATCTGTAATTAATAAAAGATGGATAGAGGAATTAAGTAAATTTCCTGAAAGTTATACGATTCATCAGTTACATGAAGCTTATCCAGATGAAAAAATAGATGTTTTAGCGGAACAGCTTTTAGTGGAACAGCACGATAAAATTATTTTTCAATTTCCCTACTACTGGTTTAATTGTCCTTCGTTTTTAAAGAAATGGCTCGATGAAGTTTTAGTCCATGGCTGGGCTTACGGTAGTAAAAGTGGTTATCGTATGGCTGGAAAAAAAATAGCGCTAGCCATATCCTTAGGCGTTGAACCGTATGAGTTAAGTACATCAGGAATTTACAAGTATCCGCTAAACGAACTTACCAGGCCATTTGAATTAAGTTTTGAATATATTAAGGCAGATTACCAACCACTCTTCGCTTTTTATGGAATGGAACATAATGCTTCAGATATTCATATCGAGGAGGGTGTAAAATCATACCTGGATTTTTTAGCTGATTTTTAGTAAGTGCCCTTCGACTTCGCTACCATTGACGTTATTTTTAACTATCTATATTTCAGTTAATTGCATTTTAAGTTCATTTGCTTTTTTATGAAGAAACATAATTTGTTGCTGCTTGATTTTTTCTTCATACTTTGCTATTCCTGTCTCAACATACATCATTCCCTTATCGAATATCCTGTAGTATAGTTCAGCCAATTTTCGTGCAGTTGCTTTTATTGCAATTCCAGAGCCTTTTCTTGCCTTTAATCTTCGGGCAAAAGCGCCCAGTCCAGGCTGTTTGCTCAGGATAAGACTCTGTGCAGCTTGTTTGAATATTTGTCCGGCTCTTGTGGCAGGTTTTTTCTTACTCCTCTTGTTCATCTTACCGGATTGGTGTTTTCCGGGCGCAAGCCCAAGCCAGGAAACGAAATTTTTAACAGAAGGCCATTGGTTTATATTGTTTCCTAATTCGGCAGTAAGTCGCATTAGGCTATAATCGGTTAGGCCGGGTAGCGTGGTGGGATTCGCTCCATGAATACCCAAAAGCAGATCATGCAAATGATTTATTTTAGGTTTGTTATGGCGGATTGGTTTTATTGGATGATTGTCCGTGTAATTTTTATTAGATGAACTATTATATTCTTCAAGTATTTTTCCGGTCTCGGTATCACATTTGGAGACTTGGTTGAGGTAAAACATGTACCCATCATAAGCTTGCTGAAGTTCGAAAATATATTCTTCTTTGTAATTACCTTCCAGGGCCAGCAAGATATCCTTGCCTTTGTTTTTGATCAAACTTGTAGTACAATAGCCTAAAAGCTTTTCAGGATTTCGCTCCCCGGCCAGAATAGCCTCTATCATGGCTAGCCCACTAGCTCCGTGGGTTTGCGAAAGCACTTCGGGCAAGCGGATATTCATTAGAATCATGGCTTTTTGCATATGCTGAACATGGGTGGATGCCATTTGCAGTTTATCCTCCCGCATCCGCGTATAAACCCTTAGTTTTCTTACAATATCCTCAGGAACAAAACTCTTGCGCAGCAGGCCATAGCTAAAAAGCTGCTGTATCCACTGACAGTCCTGAACATCGGTTTTTCTACCCGGAAGGTTTTTACTGTCAGAGGGATTTACCAATGTTACATCAAAGCCATCGGCTTCTAAAATATCGTAAAGGGTGATCCAGTAGACACCCGTGGCCTCCATCGCTACATGGGTTATCGAACATTCCTTCAGATAGGCACTTAACTCCTTGTAACTTGCGGTAAAGGTGCGAAAGTTCCTGACCGATTGTCCCTCTACAGAAACATAAACTTTTTCACTGCCAATATCGATACCGGCACTGTTGGGATAAATCTTGCTTAAAATATCCATAATAACAAACGAGTACTTTTTTAGAATGAGCTTAGGGTATATAAGATAAAAATATTACTACCATGCGGGATATCTCTCGATTCACCAATATTGATTAATAAAATACCCTAAAACAAAACTCAGTTTCAGGTTGAAACACTAATGATACGACTGTTATGATGCTCATCTCTTACTCACAATAAAGTTAACGTCATTTATATTGATTTTTATGAAATAAATTAACCCTCAGAATGACACAAAGTCAAGTGGAGTCGTCATTGCGAGGCACGAAGCAATCTTACGACTGTGGGTTAAATATTAGCGATCGCATCAAGGTTACTTCGCACTTCGCAATGACGGTAAGCGATAATAAAAAAATATTTTAAAATAAATTACTACAATTTCTATAGACTTTGTATATTTGAATAATTAATAAAAATAAAAACGAGCTAATATTTTCTGTCATGATTTTAAATAAAGTAGAAAAAGCGAACATTGAACCAAAAATTACACTAATAGGTGCTGGTCCTGGCGACCCTGATTTATTTAGTTTAAAAGGTGTTAAAGCATTAAAAACAGCTGATGTTGTTTTGTATGATGCAAATGTGAACGAAGCTTTACTATGTCATGCTCCAGATGGTATTCCGAAAGTTTACGTAGGTAAACGTACTGATGATGAAGATTTCTCGCAAGATGCAGTGAATAAATTAATCATTGACTATGCTTTAAACTACGGTCATGTAGTTCGTTTAAAAAGCGGCGACCCTTTCTTTTTTGCCAAAGGTTACGAAGAAATTGATGCTGCAGAATCTTACAGCATTCCAACTGAAATTATTCCTGGTATATCTAGTGCAACTGGTGCGCCAAGTTTGCAAAAAATACCAATGATTTATAAAGATTTAAGCGAAAGCTTTTGGGCCGTAACTGGTACAAATTCTAAAGGCGAAATTTCTGAAGATCTATACGTCGCGGCTAAGACAAAAGCAACAATCGTAGTTTTAAACGGTATTGAAAAGGTAAAAGAAATCGCAGCTATTTTTCAGGCTGAAAGTAAAGGTTTATTACCAGTTGCTATTATCC
>JACMQU010000071.1 GCA_014376805.1 Bacteroidia bacterium | reverse complement strand
GGAGGTTGCTGTGTTTATTACGTGGGTTGTTCCGTTAATCCTCCAGTTACCGGGGGCAATGCTGGTATTTGCACCCGGCGTAATCTCACATCCCGCAATAAGTTGATTCAACTTATCTTGTTTGCCCGCCAATGCGCTTGCTAAGGATGGATTATCATATGCATGGCCGTCGAGGTCTGCGAAGGATGATGCGCCGCCAGTTTGTTGATAAATAATAGTCTGGTTTGTATGGGTAGCATCGGAAACTATCATATACCGCAATAGAGCTTTATTGGGTATGTTAGTTGAAGGTGGTATTACGGTTACTGATTGTGCACTTTCTACTTTTTCAATAACACCGTTTGCAAGGCCATAAAATGCTATTGTGCGAAACTTGCCAGCATCACTTAATACTAAGCCATAAAAGGTGGTATAGGTTTGTTTTTCTACTACTTGTCCGTCAAGAAAGTAGGTGCCCGGTGTTAATGTGCCAGTTAGCCCGGTTGTAAGCTCAAATCCTGTTAAAAGTTGGTTTAATTTATCTTGTTTATTAGATAAGGCAAGTGCCAGGGATGCATTATCGTATGCGTTGCCGTCTAGGTTTGAAAATGAAGCTTCGCCATTACCGCCGCCACCTCCTGATGATGCAGGGTTATAAGCCAATTTATACCATTGCCCGCTAAATGGAGATTGTACAGGAACCAATACCTCTTGGTTAGGTGCAAAATCGTATTCGTTTAAATTTGGTTTAAGTTCTTCCATTTAACTAAAGCTTAAATTTTGCGGTAAAATATTAGGCCGCGGTATGTTGAGGTATTGCGTTTCCTTGGAATAAATAAAATCGAAAGTGAAGGCGTTTAAGTCGGCAAGTTGACTGTTTAGCGTTGCTTTCTGTACGCTTATTCGTTTAAACTCGCCATTTGCCGTGATGTATTTATTGATGCTTTTAAAAAACTCGAGAGCGAAAACTTTTTCTCTATCGCTTTTAAAGTATCCGGTGTTTTTAGTGAATGCAGATTTTACAGTGAAACCGTACTCTAAATTTTCGTCTAAAAAATATGCGCTGTCAGTTTTAATATCTGGCTTAGCGGTTAAATCTCCGGTAAAGCGGATGGTATCTATACCTGCCAGGTTATTTTCGAACACAAACAAATGATCATGCTCTTGATAGTTATCTACAATTAAATAACGTTGGGTAAAGGAGTATTTTACCGTTGCTGATGCTACCCAAATATCATAACCTATAATAGTTTGGGCAAACTTAGATTGTATGGTGCCCGGGTTAGTGGTAATACTTTGCGTTTGTTGAAAGGTTAAAGCCACTAGCTCTATTATTTGCGAAGTATTATTAGCAAAGTAACCTTTTACCATTACTTTTAAACCACCTTCAACAGCGTAATAAGTAAGCCACTCTGGGTCGTAATATTTTACCATTTTAACCTGAGGTTGCCAGGTTAAGAAATTAGTTTGCAACCATTGTACGGTATTAAATAACTGGCTATCTAAACCGCCTTTTACCACCCTAAAAGATATAGAGGCTTCTGTATTGTTGATTTTTAAAACGCAATTGGCATTTGCTTTTTGTTGTGTAAAAATAGATAGTGTAGGGGGCGGCAAGGTGGCGTACAGTAAAGAGTTTATTAAATCTTTAAGTTCTATGATGATTTTACCATCGCTATCCGGATAGTATTCTTCTACCAAAACTGTGGCCCCATTTATTAAAAGCTCGGTGGTAATTTTATCTGCAGATGTTATTAAAACATCGGGCAAATTACCGCTAAGGTTTAAGGTTGCTGGCTGTTGTGTAATGGTAAATGGCATTGATTATTTTAGTATGAAATAGGTGGTGGCTGCAATGACTAAGAATGTTCCGAATTTCAGGAAACCCTTATTCGGCGGCTTTTCTGATTGTTGCACTTTGTAAACTTCGCTTATAGTTATCCGCGGATCATTAGCGAATATTTCTGTGCGGTGTTGAGTTTTGCCGAGGAATGGTTTATGAACATAATCTATCTGCGTAAGCTTAATACTTGCCTTTACGTTGAATAAATTACTATCTGCTAAGTATTTGATATTAAATATAGAATCTACACTTTGTGCAATTTTACGCCCTGCGGAATCAGATTTTAAGTTTGCCCGGAGTTTAGCTTGGATACTTACTTTAAATTGTGTGAGGTCTGATATTTCATTGTCTTTTGCCATTATAACTTTCCGTATACTATCAGCTTTAGCCTTAGGTATATAACCACTTTGCAAAATATCCGCTTTATGCGATATCATAGGAGTGTTAAAAACATAATGCTTTACTCCCTGCTTATCTGGCTTAACCTGCAAAGGCACTAAAGGCACAGGTTTAAGGTTTTGCAATAATTGCTGGTTGGTTGTTTTAGCTTGTTCTAAGTCTAAGTTTTTTTGGATGCAACCGCGGATAGAAAATAAACATGCTATTGCCAAGGCAATAATTAAAATGGTAGGTATGTACTTTTTCATAAAACCAAATTACCCATTTTGGTTTTTTTAGAAAGGACAGGCAATTATGTTTATAAATGAATTTTTATAGAACCAATAGTATTGGGAGTTGTTGATGTTAATGATGGTATTGGCGTTCTGTATTGAGGATCGAATTTAGTGCTAGCTATATAAGCCACCTTATGTACAAAAAATTGCCCTGCTTTTATAATTGCAGTAAGATAAACTACACTTGCTGCAATATACTGACCACTAAATTTGCCCCCTCCGGGCTTCTCAACTTGCGGATAATCTAAGCGAATGTTTACCAATAAATCTTGCGATACGGGTGTAGTTAAACGTATTTCCATAACTACATCCCAATTAACATAATAATTTTGGCTGTATGTATAAACTCTTCTAATATTTTGTTTGAAAGTTGTAAAGGATAAGTAAACCAAACCATTATTAACACAAAAGCCATTTTGGTTTGCATAAGCTTGTCCTTCTGCCATATAGTTAACATCTGCATCAGCTAAATTATTTGCTGCAATTTGAGATAGGCTACTGGTGTAAACTTTTGTGTAAGGCACGTTACTACCTTGTAGCCCGGTATTGCAGTTGGCTTTTGCAAATCGCTGACTGCGTACGGCAACGTAGTTAGGCGTTAAAGGATCTATATCTTCTATCAAATCAACATCGGCGGGCTCTACTTTGTCTGTGCTTATGGTTACATTAATTTTTTTGATGAAGAAGTTGCGGTTTTTGATGTTTTTACGGACGGTTAAATCCAAATTTTTAATATCTAATGCCGTTAATAAAAAAGTGCCTTTTATTGCAATTTTCTCTTTCTCTACAAATGCCTTATATTCTTTATGATTGCGGTTAAGTAAACCATTTTCGCCATCCCATTTAAGGGTAAGGTCTGAAAGTTTACGGCCGTGATGGTCCGTATCAAAACCGCTCAATAATGGATATTCGTCTATAGGTTCAAAAGCTTCACTTAAGCCATGATAGATCATGATGTTAAATTTTTCTGGCATTTCTAAACGCTTGCCATCCCATTGCGGTACAGCCCAACGGCGTATAGCTGTACTTACCGGTTTTATTTCTGATTGTTGTGTATCTGGATTGATTACCGTTGCTTGGTCTATCAGCCAATGATAATCATCAATTGTAGTGGGCATTGGCGAAATTTTAACAGTTGCATCAAAAGCATCACCTTTTTTATTTGTGGTTTCGAATCCTGTTTTTTTAACCTGGTATTGCGAAAGTTTAGTTACCGTTTCTTTTGTTTGTGTTTTTGTTTTTACGCAAAAAACCTGATCGGTATTTTGAATTCTGTAATAAACATCTTTATCATCATTTATTGGTTTAGGTACTAAAGAAGCAAGCTTAGGTAGTTGGTTAATATTTTCTATAACTAAATCTTGTTCAGACATATAATCTGCATAACCATAATTATATGTTTTTGCAGCTTCTTGAGTTATAGTTTCTTTACCCATTAATTTGGTTGTCCAGTTTTCTACCTGCTTATTGTTGATGATGTCTTTATTGTAAACAATTTTAAATTTATTATTTACGGTGAATAAGCTTAAGCAAAAGAGTTTAAAAACTTCTTTTATTAAATCTATAACAGGTATTTGCGGAGTGAAACTTTCTAAATTAACGCTATTTGGAATTGGAAATGGATTATCAATTATAACATTCAAATTTTTATAGCTTCCATCTATTAATATCCCTCTTAAATCAGAAAATAAGTTATTGTTGTAGTTTTTATGATAGGTGGTTGGTATTACCAATTTTCGTAATTCGCCATCTGCAAAAGGGTTACTTATTAAGCTATCGCCAAAAACCACATTTATGATGTGATATAAAAACGGCATTAAAAAAGTGGGCGAATGAAAAGGTACTGTTGTAGTAAATATTACTTTGGCGTCAAATATAAACCGCTTTTCTATTGCGTTATAAAAACTTAAATAGCGGTTTGGGTGTGCATACCTGCCAACTAGTACTACTAAAGATTCTGGTATAGCATCTTTACCCTCATCATCTTTTAGCATAATGGGTGCTGCAACCATTGCGTTTTCGCCGCTAATAGTTGACTGTACAAGGTTTTTATATTTATATGCAAAGTTTGACGGATCTTCGAAATCAACCGTAAGACGAGAACCTTGGCCAAATTGGTAATTGCCTAAAAAAATATTGTTGGTTTGCTTTGTAATATTATCGGTTATTTCTACACCACGGAAAGAAAAATTTAGTTTTTGGGATACTTCTTTTAACAATAAAAAACCATTTAATACCTGTATACAATCAAATATTATATTTACAGGGTAAGCTTGAATAAAATTTATACGGGTGTTGATGCGGTTTGGATAATTAAAAGTCTTGAGGTTTTTGGGAGTAGGCGGTAAATCAAAATTGGTACTGTAGGGCACAGGTATTTTATCTGTTAAAAACAGTGGGTTTTCTATTATTAAGGATAACTTAAAATCGGGAGGTAAATCTACCTGTTGGCCATCTACTATAAATTGTAACATCTATAAATTATTTTGATTTTCTAGTGCTGTTAATTCTTTTTGTTTTTCTACAAAGCCGTTACGGCCAAGAAGTGCAACCTCAGCGGTGATGGGTTTGCTTAAAAGGTTGTTAAGTTTGGTTAGCATTTCCAACATTTCTATGGCTTGCGCCGATGCTTTGCTATCGTTATTACTTTCTTGCTTTGCAGAGTACGCCGTATCTGCATTGCTATAACCGCCCTGCTCTCTGCCCGAAACCATTACCATTGATGGGCGTTCTATGTATTTTTGTAGGTTAAGCGTATTAATGGTGCCATTACGTTGGGCAATATCTATAATATCTAAGAATGGTTTAATGGTTGGGTTTTTAACTGCCGAGCCATTGGCCACAAATTCAGGATCCGCCTCGCCTACCAATAAAGTAGGTTTGCCAATATAACCGCGTTGGTAAGGCGCATAATTTGCGCTAAACATTTTACCATCTTGTTGGCGTTTGGTATCTAAAGTATAACCGCCATCTTCTCTACCGGTAACGCCACCTATGGCGGTGGCGGCAATGGTGGCGAGTGATACGCCAGCACTAATTTTGGCAGTAACTGCTTGTACAACTCCAGCTGCTTTAACACCAGCTGCAATACCTGGTCCAGCAATGGGAATAGCCATTGCTTGCGCTACGCCTAAAGCAGTACTTAATCTGATTGCTGCCAACTCCAACTGCAAACTCATAATAACTTTTGCAGCTGAAGCAACTTTTTCTAAAAGGAAAAATGCTTTATAAGCTGTAGAGTTTTGAGCAAATAAACCAGCGATTAATCCAAACGCTTTTTGATGTGCATCAACAATAGCGTTTTGTAAATCTATTTCTGCCTTGCGTTTATCACCTGCTACTTTCCGTGTTAAGTCGGCAGATTTCAGCTTTTGATTTACTTCGTTATTGATAGACTTTTGCTGAATTGCATCAAGTTCTGCTGCATAAGCTTTTTTTGCATCAAGTGATAAAAGATCCCTTTCGTTATCTTGCTGTAGGTAAGTATTCAAAAGAATTGCCCGCTCCATTAAACGGGTTTGTTCCTGATTAAAAAGTTCAACCTCTAACTCGGTTGATAAAGCTGCTGCAGCAATTTCTTTATCCGCTAAAGAGGCCGTAGATTCTTCCGAAGCTAATTCTTTGGCAAGAAACAGCTCTTTTGTCTTTGCTACTTTTAAATCATTTGCACTGGTTTGAGCATCCAGATCTTGTTTAAGTTGATCCTCGTTTTTCTTTTGAATATTAGCTAAATGCTGGGTTTCCAAAACACTTAAAGCATCTATTTTTAATTGCGTTGCTCTTATTAGATTTACATTATTACTTTTTTGAGCGGAAAGTAATTGTTTATCCAGTGCATCTTTGGAAACGTTAAATAGCCCAGCTTTTTTTAAACGTTCTTGGTAAGAAATTTCTTCCTGCTCAATGGTAGTTTTGTTACCTAAAATTAATTGATGTTGGTAAGCTATTTGGGCTTTTAGCTCAGCATCATGATCTTTTGTTTCTTTAGACTTTTTGGGAGAAAGTATATTTTCTATTTGCTTTAATTGGCGGGCAATCTCTACATATTTGGCACTGCCTTTTACGGTATTATCTAACTCGGCATTTAACTCTTTTTGTTTTTCTTTGAGTTCGCCGATAGTCATTTGCCCTATTTTTTTTATAGAAATTTGATTTTCGTTATTAGTATCTGGATTGATTTTTATAGGTGTAACGCTATATTTTTGTATGTATGCGTTGATAGATTCACGCTGTGTTTTAATCTCTTCTTTCGCATTTTTGTAATTCTCCTTAATCGCATCTTTAGTACCCTGTTCTGCGTAATTCTTAAAATTACCAGACATTAAACTTTTAAACTGGCCTACCGCCTTATCCATTATACCAGTTTCTGGGCCTTTAATTTCAAGATCAACTTCTTTTTTATCAAGCTCATCTAAATTTTGTTTTGCAATTTTTATGCGGGCAGTATTTAAAAGTTCGGCATTATAAGCTTTTATAGCTGTTGTGGCTTTAACTGTATTTATATTTTCTAAGGTTAAGCCATTGAGAAATTCTGGCGATAATGCATTAATCTCTTTAATTGCCTTAATCCGGATTGAATCTGCAATATTTTTATTTTGTGCAATTGCTAATAAATCTTTAAGTACTCGCTTTTGCTCAACAATACTTTTTTGTGCCTCAGCTTCTACATCATTCATGGCTAATTGGGTTTTTTGAGCTACGCTAAGTTTATCAGCATATAATTGCCAGGCTACAACGGCAACAGCCAATACCGCTAATAACAAACCAAGAGGGTTCATTTTAGTGACCAAATTAAAAGCAACCATTTCAGCTTTAGCTGCGGCGGTTTCGCCTCTTAAAATTAATGTTGCCGCACTTAGTAAATGTAAAGCTGCAGTTTGGGCGTTATCCCAAAATATTTTAGTTTTAGCCCATACGGTTTCTAGTTTCTTTAACACTATACTTTCTCCACTCAATAAATTACTTACTTGCACTGCCGTGTTATAAGCTAACCAAGCTGCGGTACCGGTTATAATTAGCTTTCTATTATCAATCAGAAAATCAGTTAATACGCTTAAAATTTTAACCAAATAAGTAAACCCACTTGTAGAAACTGTAAGCACAGGATAAAGCTTTTCGCCAAGTTCTACAGTCATGTTAAACAAAGCTTTTTTGGCTTTTTCTAATCCAGCGGCAGCATTTTCATTTTTGAGAGTAAACTCATTTTGTAGAGAAGTCCCTTTTTTAAATTCTTGGTTAGATAATACCTGTTGTTCTTTTAAAACCCCTACATTGTTTGCTAAAACAGATAGTACAGAAACTGAACGGCTACCATCAATACCCAATTTGCCAAAATGTTGTACCATTTCGCCCATGCCAGCATTATTGCCTTTTAAGCCTTCTAAAAACTTAATCATGGCAGCGTTAGCATCGGTCTTTAAAAGTTTAGCAAAACCATCTACACCCATACCCGCAACTTTTGCATATTGGGCAGTATTTTTAAACATATCGGGTATTAATTGGCTAAATGTTGTAGCAGAAACCTCGGCAGTTTGCCCCAGCTGGTCTAATGTAGCCGCCAAGCCTAAAGTATTTTGTATAGATACGCCAGCAGCTGGTGCCACACCGCCTACTCGTTTGGTAAACTCAACCAAATAACCTTCACTTGCAGTACTGGCAGCACCTAAAGCATTTACGGCAGAACCTACCTTTAGCATAGATTGCTCTATGCCAAACTCATCTTTAACTTTAAACAAATCAACCAGTTTGCCAATCTGGTTAATAGATTCTTCCACATCGCCACCTAAATCCTCGCTTAAAGCAACTTTTATTTTATCGGCTGCAGTTACAAATCCTAAAATATCTTCTTTACCAGAAATACCTAATTTACCCGCTACTCTGGCTAAGCCTAATAAATCTTCCTGTGCTGATCTACTATCTACTTTTTTTAATTGTTCGTTCAGCTCTTTTACTTCAATCTGGGTTAGTCCTGTAGTTTTTTGAACATCTACCATTTTATCTTCAAAATCTACGTATGCCTGAGTAATAGCTTTTAAGCCTTGCACTATTCCAGTAATAGTTAGAATACCAGCACTCATTATACCGATATAATGATTAAACTTTGTAGCCATGCTTTGCAGGCTTGCCCCGGTCTCTTTACCCTTGCCGCCAAGCTCGGCCACTCTGTCCGTAACCGCCTTAAGCTGTAATTGGTAAGCCTTATAGTTTTCACTATCCGGTACGGCTGTACGCATCAGCATAGTTAATCGCTTTTGCTCTCGGGCTAAATCACTCATGCTCATTTCCGTAAGCTTCATGCCTTTACGTAATGTCGCCAGCCTAGCTTCTGAAATAGTTATAGCGTTGTTCTTTTCTTTAATAGCTGCAGTTAATGCACGGTAAGCTTCGGTTTCTTTTTTCCCAGCCTCTGCCAATGCTTTCTGCTCTTTCTGTAGCAGGCGTATTTCCTGATTGGTATCTTTAATAGCCTTTTCAAGCTGACCCATTTCCTTCTTGCCCTGGTCACCATTCACTATGATGTTAAGCACTAAGTCTTCATCCCGTAGTTTCTTAGCCATTTTGTTTATTGTTATTAAAGTCTAGTTTAATTTGTTCGGCAACTTCATCGGTGAAGTCAAACATCAATCTGGTTGCAATGCGCTGGTACTGTCCGTACACGAAACGGTTGTGTATTTTATAGACTCTGGTATAACTGCGATTGGTAGTCTTACTGCGCATCTTTCTCTTGATATCTAAGAAGCGTTGTTCTGCTGTGTGGGTAAAGGATAGTTTGCCATCCAACACATCACCACCGGTAACATCCATAGTTCTATTGTTAAACACCCGGTAGGTGTGAAACTGCAACCTGCTTTGTAGAGCCAAGCCCTGGTACTTCTTTAGTCGCTCGCCTTCTTCTATAAGTATTCGTTTTACAAACTCTTGCTTGATGTAGGACATGTTAACTAAGATATTTAGATACGTGTATGCAGAAAGGACACACACTTAATAGTATGTAGTATTGATATTAAATATGATGAAGGAAACAATTTGGCTGAGCAAGCACGGGTAAACAGGTGGTATTTTTTAGGGGTCGGGAGGGTCATATATCCGAGTTTTTGGGGGCTTGCGGGTGCAAATACAGCTCAGGGCGGTTCGGGGTTAGTTGTGTGCCTTTGCAATTTTTACAAAATTGCAAAGGCTTGAAATCCTGATTATTAAGCACTTAATTTATTATTATTCTAAATAAGTGGCTTGTTTTAGGCTTTTTAGAAGCCATAAAACATAATTTTTGATTGAATTGACTAAATAAATTAGTTAATGGAACAACAAACGGCTGTTTATCTTTAAAAAGGATTTATAGACAATAGTATATTATAAGTGCCTTATATACAGTATTTTATATTTTAATAAATAAGTTTTTTTACTTATATTTAGATAAGCAAAAAGCAAGAATGTACTTGTTTTTTTAAACGACCCAAATATGAATACACAAACAAAAACGCCTGCCACAATGGTAAAAGTGCCGAGCGCAGAAACACAGGAAAAAACCACTTTAGAACTTTTGAAAGAGGTAGAAAGTTTAAAATCCAAATTAGAGACCTTGCCTAAAAGCTTTGAAGAAAAAACTTTGTTTTACTCTCAAAAACAAAGTTTAATTAACCGCCATGCGAAGCTGGAAGCCTATCAAAAACAAATTGAGGAACTGGCGGAAGATTTGAAAAAAGAGAATGACGAAAATAATTTTAGTAGCCAGGAATACCACATTGAGATTTATAAAAAACAAAGTAATTACAAGGATGACAGCATTGCAAAAATTACCAATCCCGTAATTATTAAAGATGTTATTAGTTTTATAATGCTAAAAATTGCAGACCGTTTACAGGTTTACAAAACGTTAATAGAAGCTTAATTTAATAATTGTTTTGATGCGCAAGGCTTAGTTTTCTTACCTCTTTTCTTTGAGAAATAGCCTTTAATCTGAAAGAAAACAGCGTTTAATTTTAAAACGAAATTTAAAATAATTTGCCAGCAAGGTTTTAAACCTTGCTGGGCGTGCTTAAGCGGAATGCCAATAAAAACACAATAACCACTTTTTTAATTTAGTGCTTACCCTTGTTTTTATTTCTATCGGGTTTATTTAATGCTGCTAAATGTTTTGAAATAAAACATTGCAGATAGAGAACTCTTTACAGTAAACAATTTGCTGCTTCTTGTATTTTCCGCTTGGCCTTTTCAGTAATTTTTAAATCTAAGCCTAATAGCGTTTTTTGATTATATACAACTCTTGCTTTAATAATAGGGTTTTTACTTAAAAACAATAATTGCTCATTACTAAGTTTACAATTTACGCCCATCATTGACATTCCCCTATCTCCCGTTTGGGTAGAGACATCATTGGCTTGTATATTAGGTAAATTTAAAATGCTATTATCTAAAAACTTTAGCATAATGCTAGATTGTGAGTAATCAAATGGTTTCGAAGACCATGAAGAAACAAAAGCTAAGCTCACATAGCCTAAATAATTTACACTATCGGTTTTGGTAATTGTAAGCATCTCGCCTCCAGATAATACACCGCCAGTTAAATATACTAACATTGCTTTGTCGTTCTTTTTACCGGTAAAAGTATCTACAGAATCTAATGCAAATTTACATTGCGCAAATGATTGTGTACTGGCTACAAATAATCCAATTAAAATAATAAGTTTTTTCATTTTGTAAATATATTATCAACTATACCAAGTTGCTAAATAGTAATATTCTTTATCTTTTAAAAACTTGATATTACAACTTCTATCGATGTTTAATTTTTCGATTTTTTCTATCTTTTTATGACCGTAATCTTCCCCTACGAATACATAATTTAGATTAGGACTTACACCTAATAATTTACCTCCATTCGATTGAATAAATTCTTCAATCAAATTTCTATCTGTTTCTAAAACACCAGTAACTAAAAAATTATTATTTTCTATAACTAACAATTCAATGTCTGATTTGTCAATTAGGTATTTAGCTATAATGGCTTCGCAGTTAATTAATTCTTCCTTTGTTGGCTTAAATATGGAAGGTTTCTTTGGCGGTGGATTAATTATATCATTACTAGTTAAATTTTCTGGTAGAACTTTATTGTTTGGGTACTTATTAACTAACTCCAGATAAACCATTGCGCAAACTTCCGCATCTTCGACTGGATTGTGATTATTTTTAAATTTGATACCTAAATTTGTTGTTATATCACTTAACTTTTTTATTTGAATACAATTCTTGGCAAGAATAGCAGTATCAATATGTCTGATGTTGAAATTTGTTATCTCATAATATTTAACTGCATTTTTCAATACACTTAAATCCATACTTGCATTATGGTAAACAATTAAATTGGTATTGAAATACTTAGATAATTCTGAATCCCAGAGTTCTTTAAAATTTAAACTATTTTGAACATGTGAATTACGAACACCATGAAGTGAAATGGCAAAATAATCGAACGCTTCATTAATCGGTGGTTTTATTAAAAACTTTTTACTATCTACTATTTTATCCTTTTTAATAAACACCAAACCGATTGCACAGGCAGAAAGCCTAGATCCATTTGCAGTTTCAAAATCAATGGCAATAAAATCAAATTTATATTTATCAGAGTCGAAATCATCACCCATATTTTTTCCTTTTAAGTAATTCCTTTTCAGCCCAAACATAATATAATACTAGAATAATAGTATTGCCAAAAATAAAACGAAAGGCGATTTTTACACTTGTAAACAAAATATTTACAACTTATATCCCACATTTGTAATGCGAACAATCATTGGATGAAAATCCAATGTTAAATTTCTTAAAAAATACAAACACGTCTAGGTGAGCAGGATGATGCCCTGCACTACTTCGTATTCCGATGGTTGTTCGCAGCGCCTAGGCGTGTTTGTATATATAACATTATGGGATCAATCAACAAAAACGAAAAAGAACCGCTAGAGCCTGGCGTTTACTTTCAACAAACAGACGAGTACCAACAAAACCACTACACCGTAGTGAGCAGCCAGCACAGTACCGTAACAGAAGAAACCCTAAAGGCTTTCTGCAACTTTAAGAACATGACCAACTCCGAGGTTATGTTATCCATTTTCCTGAAAATTTACTTTTGGTATTACGGAGAAAGCTATGACTTTTTAACTGACGAGGAAAAGGCTCAACTGAGCCACATCCCCGATTTCCTGAACGATTGCAACCTTGCCGAGGTAATCAGGTTGAGGGAAACATCAGAACATCATTCTATGTAATTCTAAACAAAAAACGTACTTTTACAACGGGTCGTTAATTGTAATGCCGCTTGCTACTTAGTAGTAAGTGGCATTTTTTTTGTAAATCAGATATTTACAATTGTAAATAGAGGTTTGCGAAATAGCAGATAAATTTGGTATATGAGTTCATTAGTAAATTTCATTGCCGTAAAATATAACGGAAGAGAGATATATATCAACAAAGCGCATATCTGCAGTGTTTTTGAAAGTAATGGCAAAGCTGCCATAACCGTATTGGCCTACAACGAAAAGGGTTCTGTAGTAAACTATACAGATAGTACCGTTCCAGAAGTTTTAGAAGCTTGGCAAGATAATTTAACGCCACCATTAAATTAAGATGGTAGATCCTATAGAGAGGCCAACTGTGCCAGTTTCTACACCACCGCCAAGCACAAATAAACTAAAATCTCAATAATTAAAACGATATACTAAAACTCCAGCCGTTAAAGCCTCCAAACTCGTTAAATTCTGGCACCATACTACAAGTTGGCTCTTGTCTTTTAAAGAATATAGAGCATGCTCCGGATTCTTCATTAACAATACTTAAAACGGCTAAAGCAATAGTTTGCAGTTTCTGGTATTGCGCCTCTTCCTGTGCATCGGTTGCACCGGTGATCATCTTTTCCAGTATAAAAAACCAAGTAACATTGGTATCTATTGTAGCATCTGCCTGTCCGGTACGCTCTAAGTTTGGGTACATTGCACCCAAAACTACACCAGCTTTATCGCGTAGCTTATTAACCAAATGCTGCTCGTGGGCAACAATAACCGCGCTTCCAATAAGCGGAATATCTGCTTTTATAATTTCAACGGCAAGTTTAAAGTTAGTTACACTTATCATGATGCTTGTCTTTTTTCTATTTCCTTATTTTGTAAATAATTTTCGAACAGGAAAATTAATATATCAAACAAATTGGTTTGGTCTGTGTGCTCTGCATTGCCAAATACACCCTTTTCGGCTATGCCAAATAATACACCTGCCCAACCCGTGCTAGGTTTGGGTTTTGCGTTTACATCGGTAGCTTTAGGTTTCGGAAACAAAGGCGAAAAATTAAGCACCCTACCTTCAAGCTCTATATCATTTTCTTTGATGTAATGAACGCAATACGTAAAATGCAACAACATACCATTCAGTTGCCAAACAGGCAACCAAGCTAACAATTTACTGTCTGCTTCTACCCTATTGGCGTTAAACAAAACTTTTGTTTTGCCATTATAGTCGGTACGTTTTTTTAGGTGCTTTAAATTTTTTAGCTGTGGCCGATATAATACGGCAAGCAACCTGCGCAGTTGCGCCTGGTCTCTTGTTTCTAAAAACTTGGTTAACTCTTCCAAAGCTGTTCTAAATTCCGCAAAAGATATATCGGCCAATAAATCTTGTGGTCCGGTAAATACTTTACCGCCTACTTTAAAAGTGCTAAACTGGTTAATTACCGTTTCATAACAAAACTCCCTAGACAAAATTTGGCCGCTTTCGTCCAAGGTTTCTTTAAACATAAAAGCCAATAGCTTTTCTGCCAGTAAAAAAGCATTCGCATTTTTAGTTAAAACCTTATCTTCAGGTATAATCCGTTCCCAAATAACACTGATAAAATCTCTTTTGATGTTTGCCAAATGGTAAAAACACCTAATTAAAAACGTGGTTTCGCTAATTTCACGCTCTAAAAGCAAATTTGCCTGTTTTAAACAGTAATGCGCCTGCTTATGGCTCATTTCGTCCCAACTTTCTGGCAATTGCACCATTATGCCTTTTTCTACAATTTCTAGCGTATGCATCAGGTTCTGAAAATTTTGGTAGTTAATAAGTTAGTGGGCAATAAATCTACAATATCATTTACTACAACTGGCGGAATAGCAATATGTTTTTTAACCTCATTTATGGCTATATCAGCCTCGCGGCTTAACCTTTCCAAGAATATTTTCAGTGTAGCATCTAATGCAGGTTGCGAGGCGTTTCTGCTGGCAATCATGCTCTTAAATTGTTGCACTACACCGTCAGGCAATACTTTTAGCGATAATCTGCTGACAGCTTTCACCATGGTAAGCAATACAATTGCTTCCTGCACTAAACCTAACAACTGTAAGTATGCATCTTGTGCGTTTTGTTGCTCTAAAGTTAGTGCCGTGGTAGCAGGTAGTGTCTTAAAATTTGCCAATAAAGCATCAAACTTGGTTTTGCCTAATGCAGGTAATATTACCTTTTGTTGCACTTGAGAGATGAAAGGCTGAACGGTATAATAAAACCGTCCGCTATTATCAATTGGGTAAAAGCTGTTGAAAATTCCGGTATTGTTTACCAATAAGTTACGGGCTTCTTTTTGCAGCTCGCTATTTTTCCAAGCTTCCAGATCAGATTTATCCAAGAACGCCAAAAGCCTATCCGTAACCTGATAAGCCTTTTGTAAATTGGCATGATCATCCCTGTCGTACATCCACTCCCAGGCCATTTTTTCGTTGGCATTATCAATTTTAATCTTACGCCCCATGTCCTCATGAGAAACAATATTGCTTTGATAAAAATTGTAAGTGGCTTTATAAGCTACTACGAGTTGTATATGCTCAACCAAACTTGCATAGCTACCCGTAGCATCATGATAATAATTTTCGGCAAGGGAATAAACGGCGGCACCTATCAACTTTATTAAAGCTTCGGTTTCTAGCTTAATATCCATAGCTATATTATCAAAATTACTATTCTGATAATAACTACCGGTTAACAGCTTTAACTCTGTAGCTCCGTTGTTGGCTTTATTAAATAAAATTTTCATAATCGTCGTTATTGTTATCGGGTTTTTCCATCGCCACAGCAATAATAAATAGCAGTACAATGATGATTAAAATAGGAATTGAGGTTGAGGCGTCCATATAGCTTAATTGTTTTTAACTCTGTCTTTAGGCGGTACTTGCGCCTCGGGAACCGGAGCAGGACGGTAAAAGCCTAGTTTTAAATTACTGCCCGGAAAGTTTACTTTAATTGCCTCGTTTATAGGCTCAAATATTACCTCTTCAGGTATGGCAACATCGCTCAATAAATAAAGCTTATGGGCATATAACATTGTACTGCCAGAGCTTAGCGCACCGTTGATGATCACGTTGCTTAGGGATGGGTGCAATTGCATTCCGCTGGTGGTTGCGCTATCTGCTTTATCAGAAATTTTAATTTGAGATTCAATAAAATCTTTATTACTGTTTTGGATAGGCTCTATTTTCCAGGCGCATAAATTATTGTTGTCATCGTAGAAATCTACGGTCTCCAACATCTTACCGGTATTCTTTTTGCCTGTTAAAACTTTGGTAATATTTTCGAATGTGAGGTCTTTTAAAGTATTTAGACGGTTAGCTATTTCTAAACTGGTTTCGCTTTGGTGCACCTCTTCTAATTTTCGCCTTTTTTGTTCCCAGTAACCTGCAGGCGAATGAATATGAAAGGCAGAAGCTAAACCCTGCTCAGTCAAATATTTTAAAATATCAGCAATGTCATTGCTCCTATCTAACCAAGATAATGCACCATAATAAGCGGGCACACTGTAAAAGTTTCTACCAAAGCTGTATGAGTTGTGGTAACTCATACTCACCGGAAATTTAGCAGGATTGTATTTTTGATAAACCGGATAAGCGGTTACACCAGTTTTTAAACACGAATGCTCAAAATCTCCAACTAAAATTTCTTTAACATCTTCTAGGCTATTGCCACTTTCTGGCCAAGCAAAACGAGCATCGGTATTGGGAATAACTTTCAGTTTTACAATTTTTGCAGGTTGACCTAATCTTGTAGCTCTGTTTAAATATCGCTTACAAAAGAAGCCCTTTAAATATTTATACTCTACCATGGCGGTATGTATAAATTTTCGGTAATCCCAGCTTAGTAGCCAATTCCAAATAGCATCATCATAAGTGTACTCTCTTAATATTTCGCCACCATCAAACTTATTGGCGTATAAATGCGGGCCGTTGCCGTACAATAATCCTACTTCACGCTCTAAAATGCCAGGCGCAAGATTATTGGCATCCATTATATTGCGAATAATTTGTGGCAAATTATTGTTTACACCATAAGCCACAATCTTTTTACCTGCAACCACATTGGGGTAGAACTCCCAATTTGTTTTATTGTCTGAGTAAAAAGTATCCATTAAATCAGGATGGCTACTGGCCAGCGTAACCGCGTAAACCGTAGCATCGGTATGTATAACCCTAGTGTTTTTATTGATTTTGTTTACCGTATCCATTTTAAAAATTTAATGTTATGCCGTTAAAAGTCATTAGCGTAGGCTGATAAAATCTCTTTTGGGTAAGTGTATCTAAATCTGTGTATTGCTCCAAAACTTCGGCTTGTGCGTTTTGCTCAACGGTTGCACGCTTTCGCAATTTACCTTGGCGTACTTCCACAACTCCGCCGCTTGTTTGGCGCTCACGACTATAACTCATAAATGAAAATGAAAACGGAATATCTTTAGCAGATAATTCTCGCATTTCGGTAAGCGCCTCATAAACTGTCATATTACCAAAGTATATATTTTGGTTTTTTAAAGAAAGGACAGGGGGATTTATGCTAATAGCCCAGCCAACGCTTGTACAGGTGTTGGATTTATTTTTTTTTATTGTATTTTAGATGCAGTATGATTTACGAGCCTGACAATAGCTATTATAAGCTTAATAAGTTTTGCCTTTACGTTGTGCTTATGGCAGTCGCTTTAATGTTGGTATATGCAGGATATGAATGGGTGATAGCCTACTTTTAAAAACCTTAAAATAAAACCCCAACCCAAACTTGCCAAAAAATGGCAACTATCTAACCACCGCATCACCTAAATCTAATTCCCTTTTTCCTCTTACCAAATTGCGCCAAATTTTACGCATCATTAAATATTTAAAACTATCTGATGCGTTAGAACTTTCTAGCGGTAAACGGTGTATAGCCAGTTTCTCGGTGCTTTTATCCTTTATCATTTCGCCTTTGGCATTCTTTTTTGCCCGGGTACCTTCTAAGCTACATTTTAAAGGTTTGCAGTGGTAGGCATCAATTAGCAGTTTGGGTAAATTCTTATTATTATTGCTTAGCAAATCGTTCATAAAATTCCATTCTTCATTTATTCCAATGTTGCCTTGCCCTTCGCTCATTAAAATAACTCGCCAACCGCTGCGTGTTTCTTGTCCGTTCACCGTATCAAATTCAATGGCTTTTTTTAGCTGAGTAGCTAAATCTTGTCCAGCCTTTTTATAGTTATTACCAGCCCTATCATAATACATGTTTATGGTTTTCTCTTTCTGATGCTTAAAGTAAGCTTTAAAGTTTGCGGCTAAATCCGGAATATATTGAGGCGATAAAGTGTATAAAAATTTAATACAACGGTAATTCTTAGTATCTGGTTGGGCAATGGTCATGCTCATCATATTACCAAAATCCATCCCAATATCTAAAGCCCTTAATGGGTTATGGTAACGCAAAACACGGCAATCTTCAATATCTAGTAAGCCTAAATTTTCTGTAACAGATGTATCTGTGCCATCATAATACAAATGCCTTTCTGCTAAATTAGCGTAAAACCTTTCGCCACTTTCTAAAGCAGCTGTCATACTTAAAATAGCTGTTTTAAAATCTCCCAGTTCATCAGTACTGGCATCTTCAAAATACTCAGGAGTTAAAATATCAACGTTAACATAAGAGCTGGCTATATAGAAGAAAGTTTGCGCACTTTTATGGCTACGTACCGCAAGCCAACGTTCTTTCCAACGTTCGTAAGTCCGTTTCTTTTTAGCAATCTCTATCACATCGCCTGCTTGTTTTGCTGCCAACAATTCCTGCAATGCCTGGTTAACTACAAAAGCAGTTTTTAAGGCTAACATTATGCCATTGGTATCTACTTTGTTTCTGTAATTCAGCATCCAGTCGTACTCGCCAATATTGGCTTTATTGGGCATATCTGTAGTTAGTGTGTGGCCACGATAAAAAACCGAGTTACCATACTTAACCCGATATCCCCTAACGGCTTTCATTAAGTTACCAATCTTGCTTTCTTTAAAGTATTTGGCTTCATCGCCAAACATGTGTACATAACTACGCCCCGCTAAAGATGCGGGCCTATCCAAAGATCCAAAAGTTATGTTCAGCCCAGTAAAGAAAATCATTGTGTTTTTGTAGCTGATAACCTTGTTATGTGGCTGCCAAAAATGAGCCCGTAAGCTTGCCTCTAAGCTTAGTTTTTCTGTTTGGGTAAATACTGGCGGTTGCTTACCAATAACGTAGTGTGTGCCCTCGCGGTAACCTTTCATTTCTAAGGCTTCTTGCAGGGTAGGTAAAATATTTTTTTGCAAATTGGTATAGGTGTCACTTACCCAAACCACAGGCGCACCGGGCATATCGTACATCAATTCTATTAATCGCTCTGCCTGAAATTCTGTAGTCTTTGCCGAACCTCTACCCGCTATCATATAAAAGAAACGGGGCATTATCATAGCACAAACCTGCGCTAGCCAGTTCGAAAAGTTTTTTTGTACCTCAGCACTATCTGCTTTTACTTTCTTCCTGTAGCTCATTCAATTTATCTTCTAAAATAATTTGCTCAATCATTGCATCCTGTCGCAACCGTGTCTTATCCTTTTCGGGGATTTCTAAAGCTTCAATCTGTGCGTTTAATTCCGATCTGTTTATGGATGGAATGCCAACTTGCGTAGGATCTAAAGAAAACATCCTAACTGGCTTCAAATACAATTCTGTGTTTATCGGTTCCGGATCTACTTTATCCAACTCCCGTAGCTTTGCAGCTTGCATCTGTAAGTTTCCGTAAACTTCAAAATCTTTAGAATTTTTGGCAGTTTGTAACACAACGGCAGCGGCCTCTTCTATCTGCTCGGCTTTTTTATTGCGGAGTGCTTTTTTTTCTACATTTCTATCAATGTAAAAAAGGTTCTGACTTTCGTCATACATATCGCTCGCTCTGCTGTAAGTGAGATTAAATGGGGCTTTGGTAAAAAAGGCAATGGTAGTACGGCGGCCGTGCTTGCGGTCCATACTATTCATTAAGCTTAAAGCTTCAATCCAAATACTTTCCTCATTACTTAAATCATCTTTACAACCACCATCAATATAATTTTGCAGTTTCTCAAAATCCCTTACTTTCTGGAAGCCTCCAAAAACATCTAGCTTGCTAATCTCAAAACCTCTATCCCTTCTAATTTTACCCAGCTCTTGCGATGCTGTGATGTTACCACCTTCTGCAGCTGTTAAAATTGCTTGTTGCTCCCGGGCAATAGACATCATAGCACCGCGGCGGATGTGCCTGTTTATAGTGCTTTCTTTAAACTCTGCATTAGCAATAAATATCTTTTCATCAAAATTGAAATACAAAGCCATATCTGCATAGGTATAACCCAGGGCAGACAATCGCTCAAGCTCGTCTATCTGCTCGGCCGATAGTTGTATATGCTGACTAAGAGTAATTTGGCTCATAGTACTAAAATAATTCTATAGTTTTTTTTTAGGAAGGACAAATACAGGCTGTGCGGAAATCGTAAACGTTTTTATCGTTCAGGAAGATGTATTGTTCATGCTGGGCATTCTCAGAGAAATTACCAGAACCTTCTACCACAAAATAATCTTCTGCAGTACGCATAGCTGTAATTTTAGAATGATTCCAGTTAAAAGAAACATTGATGTTTCGGTTTTTGGCTTGCGCTGATAACTGATCGTATATCCGGGGCATACGGTGTTTAATGCTGTCGGCAATGGAAATATTAATCTTTAAAATTTCGCCTTTATCGTACCATTTAATTAATGATGTCAATATCCGGTCGTTGATGGAATAGGTTGATAAATTAAGTTCCTCAATAACTCCGCAATGTTTAATCACATAAACAATAAATGTAAAGGCGTTAAAGCTGTTCAAGGTCCATAAAAAGAATATCTCACCCGCTGTGGGCAATCTTCCGTTAAGGGCTTTTAATGATTCTACTTTTGTGAGGTGTTTATTCAGGAATTTAAAGCGATGTATTTCGGCTTTATCTTGCGTATTGGGCTGGTTTTGCTTTGCCTTTTGCACTACTTCGCTTAAAGAAAATAGCGGATTTCCCATTACACTAAGCGTAAGTTTTTAAAATCCGTTCTATCTCTGCTAAATGGTTTTGCTTTTCTTGCAAACTGGCTTCACGCTCTACACGCAAATGTGGCTGTGTATTTTTATTGATAAGAGATTTAATACGGCCAATGTTTTTTACCGTATTGCCTTGCAACTTTACCAATTCTAAAACTCCCATTTTTCGCAAAGCGATTATGTCCTGGTAAGCCTTAAATATGGGATGCAAGCCTAATACCGATTTGTGTTTTTTATAGTACTCAAATTCGTTAAATATAGATCTGTTTTCAATATAATTTTCAACAACATATTTTGCAGCTTCAAACTGTTGTTTGTTATTGTTACAGGCAAATAATTGGCTGTGGCCATTGGTATAGTTGTGGTAAGCAGTAATTTTATTGGCTGCCAAAATCTTTAATTCAGGCGGGCAATCAGCATCGCTCAAAAAAGGATAATCTTCCCTTAAACTTCTACCTTTTATAACTGATTTTTGCGCAGTTTTTGTAGGCATAACCCCTGCATATCTTGCCAATTCTATATGCAAAGCTTGCAAAGCTCCTTTTACAGGCTTATGCTGAAATCTGGCTAATGGATGATCATTTCCTTTTATAAGCAAAAACAGATTAAAGGCAATGCTATAATCTGGCTTCTGTGAAAAATAATTAATTACTTTTTGCTTCATTACTCGTGCTCGCCATTTAAAAACTCTCTAAACTTTAAAAACAGTTCTATACGATAACCGTAACTTTTATACAATTGAAAAATGGCAAATGCTAAAACTGGGTGAAACAGTAACCATATTAAACCGGTATCAGTAAACGTATTGCTGTATAAATCAAATACCATTTTTAAACCTGCTACAATAGATATCACAAAAAGTATCAAGCTACTTCTGTAAAAATCATTTTTCAAATTGCGTTTAAATATTTTTAAACGCCTTTTCCTGCTCACAGCAAAAAATTTGGTAAGGTCGCACCGCCAACTTTTACATAATACTACTTGCATTAATAATAGACATAATAGGCACCAGAAAACCAAACCGGTTAAATGCAATAAGAGTTTAATAATTAATAAGATGAGACTAAACATTTGTATCGTTTTTTCTAGTATACATTTGAATTAAAAACGGCAGCAAATCTTTGTTTATAAAATTTGCTACCGACATATATAAGAAACTGATTAAGAGCGCTGGAATTGGGAAAGTTTTTTTTACCAAAGCAATGGTTTCTAAAAATGGCAAACTTACAATACAGATAAAAAAGCCTAAGATAGCTTTTGGTATAGCTTTTTTGAAACGGTAATCTTCTTGCTTCAGACAATCGAAACTCTCTCTTGCCGCTATCCCAAAAAGTGTACAAACAAATAATACAGCATAACGTTGCAATTGCGGTAAAAGGTTTATTAATTGCTGATGCTGTTCCATCATTTTGCATTGCTGTAAGTTTTGTAAATTGTTTTACCTTTTACCTTTGTGCCTACTAAAATTTGCTTACGGTTGCCATTACTATTATAGCTAACATGAACCCAATCAGGATTTTTGTTTGTGCCAAACTCCCAAATCAATTTATCAAAAACTAAATTCTCTTTAATATAATGGAAGATATTAGCATTGGTACAACTAAGGCCATCTAAATCTATTGCCTGCCCTTGTACATGCTGACTACCATTTGCCCCACCAATGGCTTGGTTTAAAAGCTCGGACCTGAAAAAAGAATTTATTTTTAATGGATGATTGCCTAAACCTGCCCTTAAAGGCTCGTAAACATTAGTAGCCAAAAGCTTCATATTTTTAAGTTCCTCCGCACCTGGCGTATTTTTATAGCCCAAAGCAATTGCTTTGGGACTATAAGTGGCTTCTGCTAAAGTTATATGATCAGATATAAACTCCATTGTTTACGCCTCCGTTCCTGCTTCAACCTCAGCCTGCTCCTCAGCATCAAACAATTTTTTTAAGTGCGGTAAAGCACCTGCAAAACCTGCTGGCTTATGGTATAAGAATTTGCGGTTATTGATAACCCTTTTCATGATGGCAACATCTGGCGATGAATGCGATATACCAGCAGAGATAGGATCCGTCACCACGTTATCCAAAATAATAGGCACAAATTTCTTACACATTAAATTCATGTATAATGAAATTATCAAATAAGGTTTTTCAGCTGCATTATAGCTATCTATTACCTTAGCTAAATGATCTTTGTGTAAGATAACCGGAGTGTTGGTTTCGTAATCAAAAGTTGGTAAAAAAGCATCCTGCAATACTTTAATGGTATTGGCCAAAGCTTCAGCATCAGGAGCAAATGTTTTAACATCGCCCAACATACCATTTGCTTTGAAAACAAAAATATCAGCTGCCGTAATTGGGTTAATTACGCTCATGTTTTGCGCCGATAAAATAAAAATTTCGGGTACTAAATCGCTAGCTATAACCGCTAATAGTTGGTGTACCAGATCGAGTTCAAAACTTTCGATTTCGGCAACATGCGGAATGTGCTCAAACTTCACTTCTGTAGTAGTAGGCAAATCCCCAACAACTACCAGTTTAACATCGTCTAGGTTTTGTAAAAACGATTTTAAGGCATAGGCAATTTCTGCTTGGGCATGTTCTGCATTATCCCTAAAAGGAATTACAACTACATTGTAATTATTTTCAACTGTAGTTACTGGCTCCTCAATCCCTGGATTAGTAGCAGGCACAACTGGTGCCTCAACCTTAACCTCAACAACTGGTGTAACATCAGCCTTAACCTCGACCTTAGCTGTAGCATTCTTTTTTTTTGTGCTCATGATATTAAATAATTTAGGTTATATAAAAATGTAGCCCGTTGCCAGGCTACATATAAATTTTAGAAAATTGCTTTTATAGGTTTAATTAAACTACCGCTGTAACATCAGCAACAGCTGGCAACGCACCTGTGTAGTGCCCCATTTTAAACTTACTACGTTGTGGAGTAGTAAATTTAAGTGTTGCTTTTTTAGCCTCGTTATCATCTTTCGATTCAAACTTCAACTTCATTGGGTTACAAGGTGTGCCGTGTACACGCGTACCAGTGCTATCGCTACACTCGGTAGTAACAATTATCCACTCGGTATTAATGTTGTTGGCTACAAATTCGTTAAACTCTAGCTCATCACCAGGTTTCTCAAACTCTACATTTTGTATAAAGCCCATAGCATCATCGCCACCTTCACTGGTATCCATTCTTTTAATGGTACTTGGCGTAGCCTGTATAAATAGCGCTTTGGCTAAAGCCGCTAAAGTGAACGGACCGGTCATTTTTACACCTTTATCATCACGGGCCGGGAAGCCTGTAACTTGTCCAGATGCATCTTTAGCCAAATCGGCAACATCGATCAATATGATGTTTGCACCTTTAGGCACTGGCGAACCGCCAGATGGTTTTTTTGGAATTGAAACTTTTACGTATGGCATGTTTTAAATTTTGTGGCTTAACGCCGATAAATATTTTTGTGAAAATCAGGCGACTATTAATAGCCGCCTAATTGATTAAATTTT
Organism: Bacteroidia bacterium; assembly: GCA_014376805.1. Lineage (GTDB taxonomy): Bacteria > Bacteroidota > Bacteroidia > UKL13-3 > UKL13-3 > B1. The sequence goes on along the minus strand of JACMQU010000071.1, from coordinate 7,800 downwards.
AAAAAGATTAGATTGGTGCTGAATCGTCGGTTTTGTAGTCTTGGTAATCAGCATGATCACCAATGGTAGCATCAATCTGTGCTTTAGGGTCGTAACCTGTAGGTACAAAGGCAAACACAGCTTCTCCAATGGCAAAACCAACTCCCATCCAAAACTCACCAAATAGGCGAACTTCGTAGTTTACTTTCTGCACATCGTTGATGATCATAGGAACCTCATTTTTATGACGCAACTTTAGCATGTTAACTTTAGGTGTTGAGAAGATAATTGGAGAATTGTACATCCCGTCTGGAGAAACCAACATTTGGTTTGAGTAATCTACTCTATCATCACCAAAGTCGCCACTTACGCCACCATTCACGCCCCAAACTGCTTTGTAAGAACGTTTGTACTTACGTTTAAAATCATCGGAGCAAAAAAGGTTCATTTTTTGAGATTTGTAGAAAGGCGATAACCAATCCACAAAGCCATTTACAAAATCTAGCATCTGTTGTGCAGTTGCAGTTTTGTAATTAAAGGTGGGGAACTTGTTAAAAAAGTGTACCCCTTTATTACCAGTGGTTTTTGCACCCACTAAAATGGTTTCGATACCATCCATAGAATCCTCCGGAGGTGTAGCAACTGCACCATCTACATTTGTGCCTGAATGGTCTACAAACTTACCTTTCCAGATCATGCGCATTTCTACGTCTTGCAAAATTGCAGGCATAATCAGCTCATTAATAATGTAGGTAGTAATTGGCATCTGGTCAGGTGCCAAACCTTCATCATATAATTTAAACATGTAACTATCTAATACATCCGCAGGGACGATAGCTACGTTAATTTTATGACGCTTATTTTTGATGGTGATAGGTGTAAACTTCGCTTTACCGCCTGGATTCCATTTTGCAGAAAACTGCTGAACTACACTCGTTACTAAAGCACGGATGGCTCTGTATTCGGTTGTAGCGGGCTGAGAAGTAAAAAAATCAGACGATGTAAATCCGTTAAATAACTGCTTTACAATTTCTAAGTTGTTTTGGTTTTGGCTCAAGAAAGTACCAAACTCGGTTTTTAATGTCCCTACTTCAATGGTAGCTGCATTAATTGGCATAATGCCAGTTTGTAAGAAATCTTTAGCCTGTGCATAAACCGGATTTCTGTAATCCACTTTCATTACAGATTTTACACCTTCTTTACCAGTGATACCAGTTGGCATTTCTGCTTTAGGGTCAGTTTCTGCGCTATCAGAAAGTTTTGCAACTACATCTTGCAATGCTTTTTTATCAGCATTAGCTGCATTTAACTGGTCGGTAACAGTTTTCAACTCGCTTGCAACAGTGCTAGCGTGGTGATTTCTCAAAGAGTTCATCAACTCAACTGACGTATCAGCTGTAGTATCAGTATCCGCAGATGCGTCTACATCTTTCTCTTTTGCTAATGCTTCACAAAATTTAGCGGCAAAGTCTTCACCAAAAACACCCGCAAGTTGTTTTTTATGATCGGCAGACAGGTCATACGTGCCCAGCTCGTTTTTAATGAATTTTGACAGTCCTAGTGTCTTTAACACTACGGAAGAAATCATGTTGAATTTCATAGTTTAGATTATTTAGAGTTTAAAAAGTTTTGAATAGTAATAAGGTTGCTTAAATGTTCTTGCGCTTTTTGCAGATTACCAATACCATCAATAAGTTTTATTGATAGTGCCTTTTCTGCTAGGTAGGTTTTACCTTTTAGTACTTTACCGTCATCTACCAATTGTGGCCTACGGCTTTGCACGTTTTTAATAAAGTTTTTTGCTAATGGCGATAAGTCTTCGGTTTTGATTTCTTCGTATTTGCCAGCTTTGGCCAGCTCGTACGATAAATTTTTCTCGGTAGATTCCGGAGCGTAAATGATATGCTCCGTAACGCCTAGCTTTTTAAGGTATTCGCTATAGTCTAGCCAGCTTGTCATTACGCCTATACTTCCAAAGCCTGATGATATGGTATTGGCAGCCATTATATAATCGCACTCGGCAGCAACCCAGTACGCTGCAGAATAAGCAGCATCGCACAGGGCCAGCGTTGGTTTGTTTAATGCCTTAAATTGTTGCACCGCTTGTGTTAAGGGAGCAACTGCATTAACTGCACCGCCTCCGCTATCAATTAAAAACAATGCACCAGAAATATTGGGATGGTTGGCAGCTTCCTGAATAAAAGCGCCTATCTCTTCGGTGCCATAGGTGCATAAAGTGCCATATTTTAATAAAGTACCCGATAAACTAAAAATAGCCCTAGAGCCTTGCGGTAAGGCATCGTAAAAGCTTTGGCCATCTGTAACCTGTGCCGTAAAAATTGGTGTGCCCTCACTAAAGTGTTTTACTTCATAAGATGGACGTTGAGATAAATCCTGGGTTAAAGCTTCGAGGTTTTGAGTTGGAGATAGTAACTGAGCAGCATCAACCAGTCCGCCGATGGCGTAGGCATCGTGCAGAAACCAGTTGCCACGAACGAGTTGAGAGCTTAATAAAAATTTCCAATTACGCATATAACAAGTATATAGCGTAATTAATGGTTAAAAAGGACGGTTAAACGGCTATAAGCCGTCTAATTAGGATGTTAGGTAGAGGTAGGGCCGCCAGCTTTTATGGTCGACTGTAATTTTGCAATTGTTAAGTGATGTAGCGAAATTAAAACGTACTGGTAAATCTAAATCGCCGATAATAATATTTTCACCAGTATCTAAACGTACTTTAAGTAGAACACCTTCGCTAATAGTTGGGCTTGTTTTTAGTAGTGCATCTAAGCTATTATTATGCTCGGCACCATTTGCAGTTTTTTTATTGCTGTAGCTCAATAAGTTTAATGGCGAGGGTACCAAGGGCAAAGCTTGCCAAGGCGCACCTGTTATAGTTACCGTATTATCTGTTGTTGTAAAACTAGTAACATCTTTAATGCTTAAAAACGCTAAAAAACAAACTATTTTAACATCCATTATTTTACTATTGATTTTGGTAAAAACACCAAAAAATAAATTATTTAATTTATTAAGCGTTGCAATACAGTTGTTTATGTTCTTGCAAGCTGTTTTCTATACGTTCATTACGGTAACGGGCTTTGTTTAAAAGTGCTTCATTGTGCTTTGCGAGCAAATTTACTGCTTCGCGGTACTCTCTTTTTTTAAGCATATCAATGTTACCAATCAGTTTTGTAAGACCTCTGGAAACTATAAAAGCCTGAATAATTTCCTTTTGCTCCATTCCTAATTTTCTGCCCTGCAAATAATACCTATCAAAATCAATGTTAAAAATAGCTTCTATTTCATCAGCCAATTTCAACTGATCTTCTTTTTTGATGTATAAAAATTTGTTTGCTGCCGTACGATTGCTATCACTAGCTGGTAAAAGTAAGGTACATATATTTTCTGCGCTCTCGGGTGCCAATGGTTTATCTCTATAAGAGATCCGGGCGCAAACCATTCTGCCAAAATCTGTAGAGCGTGAAACATGATAAACATTGTTTACCAATTTAAAAACGTGTTGCAAATAATCGCGGTACAAATCCTTTTTAATGGCTAAGCCTACTAACATATATGGTAAAATTTACTTAGTGTATTTATACAAGAAGAATTACAATTCAAAAATAGTTTAAAAATGCTAGCTAAAAGCAAATTTACTATCCTAAAAAGCAACATTTTAAACATAGGTAAAAATAGCCCCCAAAAAGTATAAAAATGTGGCACACCTAAAAAAAGTGTTTTTGCCAATTAAATAACTGTATATCAGTTATTTAAGTGGTTCAAATGGTGTGCCACACCGTGCCAAAAATGTTATAAGTAATTGATAATCAGTAGGGGTGGTGTGCCACTTTTTGGCACACTAGTGTGCCAAATGGGTGGCACACCTAACGCCATTTAAACATACGTGAGGGCATATTGTGGCACGGTGTGGCACACCTAAAACAGTGCTTAAATAGCTTTATATCAATACGTTATACACTATTTTACAAAAATTAGGTGTGCCACTGTTTTGCGGAAAAAACGGGGAAATTAGCCTATTTGGCTGCTTAATTTTTTATCGCCATTAGGCAATAAAAAACCCCAGACATTGTAATGTCTGGGGTTTTTACTTAGTGTAGTTTAGGGATGGGTTAGCGGTCAGGCTAAGAGAAGTGCAAAACTATTTGATACCTCAATTAATTCTTGTGCCGTGGAACGAGTTTTTGCAAGACATTTTGAAAATTCATCGCAGCCTTGTTTTATTTGATCATCAGTAATATCTGATGTATCAAATCCAAAGAATTTAAAGCAATTTCTTAATTCTAAGAGAGAAAGTTTTTCTTTTTCTGTGTCAGTTAGCAAATATGGACGCAACCATTCAATTTTAATGGCTAACAAAATTCTGATTTTGTGATATTTCTTCATTCTTCAAATTTAATTATTTCGTTTAACAACGGCTGCGTTTAGCTTTGGTTTTTACAACTCTCGTTGCACAGCTCCAAACGCTTTGGGATACTCCTTAATAGCTTTCTTTAATATCCTACTCATAGTGCTTTTAGATTTTTTGCCTTGGTAAATCAGATCATTCATTTGCATCAAACATTTATTAGCTTTAAATAGGTTGGCCATATATAAAATTTCTGATGGTGCCGTTATGGAACTGTCAACAGCTTCGTATATATCAACTGCTGTTTTATAAAAATAATCGGCGGCCTTTAAGGCCCGCTCCATAATATCTTTGGTAATGGGTAGGTTATTGGGGAAATAACTATTTGCACTAAAAGGGTTATCGCTTGTACTGGTTAAATCAAAAGCTTTATCAGAAATTGCTAAAATGCCAGCAAACCTATAAGCATATTCTTTAATTTTACCCATAATACCTGCGTGTATGTTCATTTCTTTGATATCGGCAATAGCGTTTATCTTTTTAATTTTCACTTTCTCCCAGGCAGATATTAATAAGGTTGCTTCCTGCGTAACTTGACAAACCTTTGCTTCCTGGTGCCCGGTTTCTACAGGTAACTCAAAGTATAGTTTGTTAAGCACATCGGCATGTATTTGTTTAAATTCTTGTGGAATATCGTAACCGTGTACTGGCTCGCAAACTTTATATACCTCCGGACAGGCAAACAACATTCTGAAAATAAAACCAGATACGCCTCTATCGTTTTTAAACAATTTCCATAAAAGCTCTGGTTGTATACCGCCAATAATGTTGGCAAAAACTCGCTCTATAGCTACCTTAACATTTCCCGATCGGATGGCTGAGTATTTACGGCCATTCCAGCCACTGAGCCAAAATTGTTCGTCGGTACTTTCTTTTTTTGATAAACCGTTTAGTCCATTAATAAACTCCATTATTTCATCGTGCTCTTTTAAAATCCCCTTAGGGTTCGAGGGCATAACCACACGTATTAAAGTAGGTATGAAAACATCTCTACATATTAATGATTTCATTTCTATACGCTGGCGTTTCTCATCAGTGAGGTTTACTGTTGTACTTTCCCAATCTCTATCAAACCCAGCTTGTATTGCATTTAAAGGATTTAGGATTTGATCTAAACAGTAACTTTTACCCGATGAGCTATTACCTACCATAGCGGCCCAAATGGATAAACACATTCTATCGGTACCGTTACGCGATACGGCGTAGGCTGTGCCAATTGCTGTACTGTAAGCTAACAATAAGCTTAAGCCAATATAGCTTCGTGGTATATCATACTTGGTGTGCAATTCTTGAATAAATGGTTTAATGTTAGGGTGAAAAATTTCTAAGGGGAATACATTTAAGTGGCTTTCGCGTTTGTTTAATTCTGCTCGCATATCTGCGGTACTGGCCGTACTAACGGAGCTTCGGGAATCGTCTATAAATTTTTGGAATGTACTCATTGGGCGTTTAGGGAGTTATAAATATTTTTATAGTTGGAATTTATTTGTTTGGTGCTGAGCATATCTTTAATGTCGGCCAGCATTTTATAACATAGTTTACTGATATCATCGGGAACAAGTGCTGCAGGAATTTTAAAATTATCTATAATATTAACCAATGGCGAAAGTTTTTTTAATTGCTTTACTTTTAAATTAACCTGCTCGTAAATATTTTCTAATTCTTCGGCCTCATTGGGCAGTTCCATTTTCTTTAAGTACGGAATAGCATAGTCTATAAATTCGAAAGTATCTATACCGCTATGCATAAAATAAGTAGAAAGCTCTTTAATTACGCCTAATTCATAATCGTTGTAAGCCCAGGTATTATTAATATGAGCCTTGCACAGCAAATCATTAATTATTAGTTTTAAGTTCATATCAATTATTGACAAACAGAGAAACTCCAGATTAATATTGAAATATTTATTTTCATATACGGACCAGGGGAAACACCCAGCTTCATCGGCATATAGCTTATCCCATACATCACTTAGGGTAAATATGTTGATTTGCGTATGTGGGTAAAGATTTGCGGCGCAATTAAATACTTTACCTGCTGCTTGTTCGCCATCCACTTCGCCTGATAGCCCCATTTTAAAACTGTCTTTATTAAGAAAGTGCACCACATAGCCAAAACCATTATTATAAATGATGTGGTAGATGATTGCGTCTTCTATTTCTTTGCGATAGTTCATGAGGCTGTTTTTTAAAATGGCAATACTTCTCTTTTTGGTATGGGCTGTATATGGCTGTTTAATTCTGCTTTTATTATAAATACCCTGCCCAGCCAAATACCTACGCTACCGCCATTGGTGGTTAGTTTAATTCGTCTGCCTGTGCGCATATTAAATATGTGCCTACTATCCTTAAGCTGAATATAGGGGTGGTTTTTAAACTGCCATTTCAAAGAGTAATTAACTGATATATTGCTCATTATTGTTTGATTAATATGCGTATAGCTACTTGTTAGCGGTCAGGCTAAAACCCGTCAATAATCATAATCTTTTCCAAAGCCGAATTAGCACGATTGCCGGGGTCTCCCCATTCGTCCTCTAGTTCATCATCCCATTTTACAATATCGTTTAGAGCATTTTCAGCTAATTTTAATTTAGATTTTACTAATTCTAGTGCTTGGTTTAATTGTTCTACTTTTCCCATTTTGTATTTATTTAGTTGTTTATAATTAAATTATTCGTTTGACAAGAAGCCCGAACCGCTAACACCGTGTTGCAACAAGTGCGGGCGATGTGGTTTCTAGTTCGTTTTGTGCTATATTCATTTTACTGCTATTTAATTTAGTTTCGTGCGACTTTCCGCACCTGCTTCAACACCCGGCTCGTTAGGCAACATTTAAATAATCCCACAACCGACCAGCATCCGATAAATCAATCGGACTTCCGTCTTTATTTGAAGCACATCCGACTTTGTATTTTTTACCAAAATCCAATTCCCATAAATAATATTCAATCCAGCTATTTTTGTCATTATCGTTCATAGCAATTTGAAGGACTTTTAATAATTGATTTTGTAGCCAGTGATTATCATAATTGCTTACATAATCATTCGGCAAAATGACTTTAAAAGCATCCGAACATTTACGGTCATACTCATATTGCTTTTCTATTTCATTTATCATTTCGACAAATAATTCTCGACTAAAATAAACGTTGCCTAACACCATATTTGCATTAGTGTGGGCGATGTGGGTTATTGAAGTTTCTTCCATTTTAGTTAGTTTAGTGGTTTATGAAGCTGACGGGGTTTCTATCCCCACCAACGCAAATATTTGGCTCGTTAGTGGCTATTAAATAAATGCAACGTACCGACTATATTCTGAACGAGGACTTCCTCGACACTGTTTTCAAACATATGTACAATACGAGAGGAACCTTTGGTAGCTCTAAACATATT
>JACMQU010000070.1 GCA_014376805.1 Bacteroidia bacterium | reverse complement strand
TTTCCTGATAAGTTTTACCATCAATTAGCCATCCTGCTTTCTTTTTATTGGTGCCACCCCATTGTTTAAAAAAGAATTTGGTGTGACCGTTTAGACATTGGTCTTTAATATCTAATACCCAATCTACATTTAGTTTTCTTGGTGTTCTTCCACTTTCACCGCCCACTATAACCCAATCAATTTTTGTAAGATTCATGTGAGGTAGTGGACCAATTAATGGTTCGCAAGACAAAAATTTAACACGGGCATTAGTTTGTGCAAGCAAGTCAATTCTGCCCATCACCTTTTCATTTTCTACCGACACTCCCATCCAAATATTATGCGACCAGTGCAATTGGTCATTTAACTCCAAAAGCCTTTCGGCCCTTTTAGTAAGCACCTGGAAAACATGTTGCGGATTATCATTCATAACCTCAAACACTCGTTGAATATGACTAAGTGGAACATCATTATGAAACAGATCACTCATGGAGTTAACAAATACAATTTTGGATTTCTTCCATGCATAAGGTATGCGTAAAGCATCTTCATGAACCCTTAATTCAAAACCATCCTTGTATTTATCAATACCCATAGATTGTAGACGTTTGCTCATAATTTCGGCATAACAAAACTTGCATCCTGCAGATACCTTATCACAACCTGTTGTTGGGTTCCAGGTCATTTCTGTCCATTCAATTGATGATTGTGCCATGTTATATAAGTTTTAAAAAAGTTAACTGCGCATCCGCCCTACAAATTTTACTCGTCAAATTTAGCTTACATCCTTCCAGTTTATTCGATGCAATCAATTTATTTATAACCTTTTTAACGTGCGCCTCTTTAAAACCGTACAGTATCCTGAACAAATAAATATCCTTATCCGATGTTATTTCCTGACTTAAGATTTTAGATTCTAACGCATGTTCAAAAGACATTAACCGGTTTGGTCTGGATAATTCATTTGTGAATAAATTGAATTGAGATTGTGAAATGTTTTCTTCATCAATATCATAGTTTGCTTCACCTCTTTCGGGATCAATTTTCCAACAAGTGTCAATAAACTTTTCAATGCCTAATGGATGCCCGCTACCAAAAATCAATCCGTAAATATTTGAACCTTTTTTTAAACTAAATGAAGACAGGTAATACTTTTTTTGCTTGGGTACAAGTTCCCTGAAATGATTCAATACAAGTTTGTGAATTTTATAATGGGGAGTCTTTTCAATTTCAGCAGGAGCAATATTTATGTATGGTATCACAGCCGAATGAGCGATAAACGCTTAATGGTAGAGGAAGAAATGAAAAATAAAAAATCTGTCTGCTTAAGGTTAATTATTTTTTTGAATATATCTGTGGTAATATGTTTGATACCATATTGGTCGAGGAAAATTAAATTAGCTTGACCTTGTTGAGCCATTTTAGAAAACTCTTTATCGAATGCTAATTTGAAATCCAATTTCTCAATCCTGACGTTATAGGGAAGAAAACCATCATTATCCAGCACATTTTTCTTTAGGTCTGTATTTTTTGATTCATCGAATTCATTAAAGTATAAATTCACTTCAAGTCTATTTTGTTCGATGGCATCAAAATGGTTCTTCAATTCATTCAAAATAAGTATCGGTGTACCCTTGTTTCCTTCACTATCAAATCCTGGCCCTGCAAAAAAATCATATATGTTAATTATCTTCCAAATAATGTCTTTCCTTTTTGTGAAAACAGGCAGCCATTCAATCAGATAGTCATTAAAAATGGCAAGCTTAGCTTTAGTAGTTTCGTCAAATGGTTTAGAATGCAAGTCTTGTTTCATAGGGGAGAAATTTCGTTTTTTGTTCAAATCACATTTTAAAGGCATTCAAAATTTGGAACTCTTTCGATTTTTATTGAAGTATCACATCGCTGCAATTAATTGCAATATATCTATTATTGTTTTCTAATTAAAACTTTTAAAAATTCAAAGTGTTTTTATCTTCTGAAAGCTCATTTACGTAAAGCCAATTTGAAACACACAGGCAACATTTATCTCACCATTATCCTTAACAAAGGAAACTTAAGAATCCCTATTGGCATTATTAAACATAATGCATCCGAAGCGAGTTTTAATTATCTACCTGAAGGTATTGAAAAGGCTAAAGCTTTTGGTTTTGTTTGTTAGGAGGGCTTCCCGGTTTTAACAAAGGTATACAACGAAAATGTACTAGAAATATTTGCCCAAAGACTCATAAAAAGTGAACGTTCCGATACTCAAGACTTTTATGACTTTTGGGGAATTGCTGACAAGTATAAGAATAACCACCTCTACATGTTGGCTTATACCCAGGGACTATTACCTACAGACAACTTTGAATTTTTAGCTGATTTCAAGGCTGATGCGGGGTTAAGTTTTATTACCGAAATTACAGGCTTAACAGCAGGCCCATTGCAAAAAGATGTACTCGCCAAGGGAGATGCACTGCGTTATGAATTGGAGCCGGAAAACGCTTATGATAAATATGCGGTGAAGTTGTTTTTTAAAGATAACTACTTGGGTCATGTTAAATTAATTCACAGCCGGGTATTTCATAATTCCAACAGAATTTTGCCGGTAAGGGTTCATTCCATTGAATCGGCTGGTGTTTTAATGCAAGTATTTGTGAAGGTTGGTGGTTAGTTTTAAATGGCTAATTTATATAATTGGCTGTAAACAATACATCAAAAACATTTTTATGATTGTTTAGAAATAAACCTGATTTCCTTGAACTTCGAATTAAAAAGGAAATCAGCCTATTTAAGCGATCCATACCCAAAAGAAAAAGAATGAAAAGGTGCTACAATAAACAAAGCACTTTTCTAAGTAAACCAGTTATATAAAAATGACGCTAATAAATTTCCTTCCTAACAGATATTTTACCTACTCCACTCCCAACTCTTCCAACACATCATACAAGGCTTCAAAATCTTTTACGCCGGTTTTTTCTTCAACGCCGGGAGTTATGTTAATGGCATAAGGTTTAAAAATTTCCGCTATTTGTTTTATGTGGGTTGGATCAACCGTAATTGCCCAAATTATTTTATATTGTGTACATAATTTTATGAACCAATCATGGTGTTCTTTTATTTCAAGGGTACCTTGTAAAAGAAAGGCATAAGTAAACGGCGCATATTGCTTTAATTCATTTTCTACTAATGCATAATCTGGTTCGGTAATGCTGAATACTTTAATTATTGGCCTATCAATATGTGCAAGCTGATTGGCAGGCAGTTTATTATTTAACTGCACTACATCCATATTAAGCAAGCCTGTTATTTCAACAATTTCATTTATTGGTTGATCGCCAAACTCAGCTACGGTTAAGGCACCACTGGTCCATTCTACGATCTCTTTGGCTTTAATAGGCGTGATAAAATTCGCATCATTGGGATCAAAACAAAAGCCGATATAATCTAAGCCTGCTGCCGCTGCGAAACGGGCGTCGGCGAGGTTGGTGATAGGGCTAAGTTTTATTTTTGTCAGGTACATTATTTTACAAATGGGGATTTATATGTTGGTGGTTTATGTTATTATAGAGAGACGTAGCGTGCTACGTCTGTACATGATGAAGCATGGAAGCATGGAAGAGACGTTGCATGCATCGTCTGTACATGATGAAGCATGGAAGAGACGTAGCATGCTACGTCTGTACATGATGAAGCATGGAAGAGACGTTGCATGCATCGCCTTTACGAGCGTTTTTTGTACACGGGTACATTGCTGCAGGCTTCGCCGTACATAATGCTTTTGGCATATGGTAAAAGTTTTGAGGTGAGTTCTACATAAGCGGCGGGTGATAATTTTAAATCGCCGCAACCTTTAATAATTACACGCATATCTTTATATTTTGTGTAATCTGTTTGTGCTAATGCCTCGCTAAAAAGTAGCTGTTCCAATTGCGCTAAATCGCCAAAAATATAACGTTTGGCATAAGGCTGAACAGCTACCCCCAACAACATATAAGCCCATATCGGAATGATGGCATCATTGCTGCATGTAAACGCAATATTTTTACCTGTGTATTGCGACCAGTTATGTTCTTTTATGTAAGTCCGGAACTCTTGTTCTTTAAGAATCATTTCCCGAAAAAGTAATGGTTTTATATCAAACAATACCCGCTCACTTTTGTCGTAATAATCTTCCAGGTTTAAGGTAATTAAACCACTACCGGCAACTTTATTTATGATCGTATCGTTTGAAAAATCTGTCATTAAAAAAATGTTTAACTATGGTTATTTAACAAGCTACCGGGTGTATGGTTTTGCTATGCACCTTCAATATAATTTATTTTATTTCGCTTACTTTAATGGTATTGGTTCGCAGCCTGTCGGTAATTGGCATACTTGCTGTATTGATTACAAGGTCACCTGCTTTTAACAATCCCATTTTATGTAATGAGTCATTGATGTCGAGTATTGACTGATCGGTACTTTCGAAGCCTCGGTATAAAAAGCCGCGTACGCCCCAAACGAGACTCATTGTTTTAAGTAAACGCGGGTTTGTTGTAAAAATAAACAAGGCGGCTTTTGGTCTGTATGATGCGAGTTTATAGGCAGAAAACCCCGAGAAAGTCATGCCTACAACGGCTGCTGCTTTTAAATGATCGGATACACGCACGGCAGTAAAAAGTATTTCATCTGAAAGAAAGGTTGGTGAATTTTCTTGTGGACGTTTGCCTTTAAAATAGGGTGCATTTGTTTTTTGTTCCACTTCTGCTATCGTTTTCTGCATAGCGCGTACACACAATATAGGGAAAGATCCAACTGATGTTTCGGCACTCAGCATTACGGCATCTGCACCATCCATTACGGCATTGGCTACATCATTCACTTCAGCTCTGGTTGGCACCGGACTAGAGATCATGCTTTCCATCATTTGAGTTGCAATGATTACCGGTTTAGACGCTTCGATACATTTTTTAACGATCATTTTTTGTAATACTGGAACCTGTTCCATAGGCATTTCAACACCAAGATCACCCCGAGCCACCATGATGCCATCGGAGACTTGGATAATTTTATCTATATTATCAATAGCCTCCGGTTTTTCTATTTTAGCAATTAAGCGAGGTTTCCATTCATTGAGATCAATAATATTTTTAATAAAAATTACATCATCTGCGCTTCTCACAAAACTCAGTGCAATCCACTCTACTTTTTGGCTTAACCCAAACTGAAGATCATCGTGATCTTTCTGCGTCATACTAGGAATTGACATTTTAGTTTCGGGCAGGTTAAATCCTTTATTATTACTAAGCCAGCCACCTGCTAAAATTTCGGCGGTAATGAGGTCTTTACGATTCGTATCCAAAACCATTAGCTCAAGTTTGCCATCATCCAGCAAGATTCGTTCGCCTTTGTTTACATCTTTTGGCAAATTAGCGAAGTTAACATAAATGCGTTCGGTAGTTCCAATGCATTTTTCGGTAGTAACAAAAATAGTTTTCCCGGTAATCAGTTCAATTCTGCCATTCTCCATTTGTCCCACCCGCAGTTTGGGGCCTTGCAGATCGAGCAGCATACATACGTGTGTTCCCAGGTCATCGTTTACTTTATGTATATTGTTGATCACAACCTGATGATCATCATAAGTGCCATGCGAAAAGTTGAGCCTGCAAACATCAACGCCTTCGCTAATAATGGCTCTTAAATTATCATAACTGCTTGTTGCCGGACCAATGGTAGCAATTATTTTTGTTCTGTTAAATTTTACCTCACTCATAATTTATACAACCCAGCTTAAGCCGGATTTTAATTTTTCGTTTTCAATTAAAGCCACATGAAGAATGTCATTGATATTCCGGCAATCTGTAATAAATAAGGCTGCATCAAAAAATTCAATACCTCCTCTTATAATCATCAAAAAATCAAATTGTTTAAGTTCGTTAATGAGGCAAAGTCCAAATTCTTTGTTTGCTAAAAGGGAGTAATCGAGATGATTTTCTTCATCGCTGAAAGAGAATCTGGAAAAGCTGGTATTTGCCTGAGGATTATAATCAGGGAGCATAAAATCGGACATCCTTTCTAAATTTAATGAGGCGGCCTGGTTCAAATAAAATCCAATCTTACTGGCTTTCTGACTTGACACCAAGCCTAAAAGCAAGAAATCAAGATCCGGCTCTACTTCAAGTTGCTGCTTTTTCAAGCATACAAAGTAATAAAATTTACAGGAGTATTGGGTAATTTACTAAAAATTTAATAAAACATTGTCAGTTTAATAGAAGTTTAATTGGGCAAAGAATTCAAAACTTGCTTTTTAATTACAAAAAGTAGTTTATTTGCAGACTATTAAAACATTAAAAAGATGTCAGATATCAAAGGAAGAGTAAAAGCCATTATTATGGACAAACTTGGAGTTGAAGAAAGTGAAATCAACGACGAGGCAAGTTTCACAAACGATTTAGGTGCCGATTCGTTGGACACAGTTGAATTGATTATGGAATTCGAAAAAGAATTTAACATTGCCATTCCGGATGACCAGGCTGAAAAAATTGGCACAGTAGGACAAGCAATTTCTTACATTGAACAAAACGTAAAAAGCTAATTAAGCATTTAATCTAATTGCTAATGCTTTCCCGCAGAGTTGTAGTCACAGGACTTGGTGCCCTAACACCAATCGGAAACACATTACAGGCGTATTGGGATGGGCTATCAAATGGGGTGAGTGGCTGCGCAGCTACCACCCAATTTGATACATCCAAATTTAAAACCAGATTTGCCTGCGAAGTAAAAAACTTCGATCCTACACAATTTATTGATAAAAAAGAAGCTCGCCGGATGGATCGCTTTACTCAGTTTGCAATTGTAAGTTCTGATGAAGCGATTAAAGATGCCGGGCTTGATGAATCAGTGAATAAAGATCGTGTTGGGGTGATATGGGGTACCGGAATTGGTGGTTTGCATACCTTCTTAAATGAAGTAACTGCCTTTGTAAAAGGTGATGGTACGCCCCGTTTTAGTCCTTTTTTCATCCCCATGATGATAGGTGATATTTCAGCAGGGCTGATCTCTATCCGGCATGGATACAGAGGTCCAAACTTTGTAACAATGGCTGCCTGTGCATCTTCAACCAATGCCATTGCCGATGCGTTTAATTATATCCGCTTAAACAAAGCAGATATTATTGTAACGGGTGGATCTGAAGCCTGTGTGAATGAAGCAGCTATAGGTGGTTTCAATTCCATGAAAGCTTTAAGTGAACGAAATGACAGTCCGGAAACCGCTTCACGCCCTTTCGATCTTGATCGCGATGGCTTTGTGCTTGGAGAAGGTGCAGGTGCGTTGATTCTGGAAGAGTATGAACATGCAAAAGCACGTGGTGCCAGAATTTATGCGGAAGTAATGGGCTGTGGTTTATCTGCTGATGCTTATCACATGACGGCCCCTCATCCGGATGGTTTGGGTGCTATTAATGTAATGCGTTATGCTTTAGAAGATGCGGGCATGAAACCGGAAGACATTGATTATGTTAACGTACATGGAACTTCAACACCATTAGGTGATCCACAGGAAATAAAAGCTATTCTTAAAGTGTTTGGAGAACATGCTTATAAGATGAACATTAGTTCTACTAAATCAATGACAGGTCATTTATTGGGTGGAGCAGGTGCTATTGAAACTATAGCCTGTATACTGGCAATACATAAAGGAATTATTCCGCCTACTATTAATCATTTTACAGACGATCCTGCATTTGACCCGGATCTTAACCTCACCTTTAACAAAGCTCAGCACCGTGTTGTGAATGCAGCATTGAGTAATACTTTTGGTTTTGGAGGACATAATGCATCGGTTATTCTGAAAAAATTTGTTGAATAGTTTTGCTACGAAGGCTGTTAACACGCATCAAACCACGCACGGCAGACCAACGTGCGCTTGCCATTAAAATTAAGGCTATAATCGGATATCTTCCACACAATCTTATTTGCTACGAACAAGCTCTTCGTCATCATTCAGTATCTAAAACCATACATCACAGTGGTTCAAAAGATAGCAATGAACGACTTGAATTTTTAGGTGATGCCATGCTTAATGCTATTGTTGCGGATTATCTTTTTAAGAAATATCCCTTTAAAGATGAAGGTTTTCTTACTCAGTTGCGTTCAAAAATTGTAAGTCGTGAAAGTTTAAATGAGCTGGCTATTAAAATTCAGTTGAACAAAATTGTAGAATACGACCGCAGAGCACTGCAAAATATCAATCTTCGCAACAGCATATTTGGCAATGCGCTTGAAGCTTTTTTGGGTGCCGTGTTTTTAGATGGCGGGTTTGAAGCGTGCAAAAAATTTATCACCGCAAAACTATTGCGTTATCATATAGATGTAGATAAATTACAGATCACTGAATCAAATTTTAAAGGCCGACTAATAGAATACGGGCAGAAAAATGGATGTCAGATTGAGTTTGAAGTAGATGAACAGATTGATGGTAAGAACAAGATCTATACTATTAAAGTTATTATGGATAGTAAAGAATTGGGTCAGGCCCAACACATAAGCAAGAAGAAAGCCGAACAAATGGCTGCTCAAAAAGCATTTGAGTTTATGGGTGTTGTTCCTTCAGAATAAATTTATAGCAGGGCTGAAAATATTGCATCCACCGATAGTTTTAAATGCCCTACAACAAATTGTTTTTAGGAGGTGATGAAATCATACCCCACCCTTGTTAAAAACAAGCCATGAGCAGGTACACTAAAACCGGCCTCACTTCTTTTCTTACCTGATAAGATTTTTTCGAACTTTTCTTCATCTGTTTTATGATAACCGATATCGAGTAAAGTTCCAACAATAGCTCTTACCATATTGCGCAAAAACCGATCAGCTCTGATGGTAAATACAAGCATATTATTTTCTCTGTTTTCCCATACTGCTTTTGTAACTTTACAATTAAATGTATTTACATCTGTATGCACTTTGCTGAAACATTCAAAATCGGTTTGGATCAATAATAAAAGAGCTGCATTATTCATAGCATCCACATCAGGTGGTTTAATAAACAAGCTGCTGAGTTCATTTAAAAAAGGAGTTGGTTCAGTACTGATCCAATATTCATACTCACGGTACGTGGCACTAAAGCGGGCGTGATGTTCAGGCTGAACCGGGAATATTTGTCTGATAACGATATCCTTTGGGAGCATTGCATTTAAATGCCGGCAGATCTTTGCCTCATCAGCATTTATTTCACTATCAAAATGGGCATAAAATTGTTTCGCATGCACCCCTGTATCTGTTCTGCCACAACCTACAAGTTCAATTTTCTCTTTTAACAGTATTTCTAATTTACTTTCTATTTCAGTTTGAACACTATGAGCATTGATTTGCTTTTGCCAGCCATGATAATTTTTACCGTTGTATGCAAGTTGTATAAAATAACGCATGCGGCGAAGATAATGGTTTTTGAGTCGGGCTGTGAATGTGAGTAGGATAATTGATTCATTCACTAACTGCTTGAACCATTGCTCTTAGGTGGGTGCAAGACTGTGGCGGATAAAAAGATTTGAAACTCAAATACTTTGTTTAAATATTATATTCGAACCTTCGATAAAAACATCAAACCCAAACACTCACTGATGGAAAATACGGAAATAAGATGTAAGCAGTGCTTTGTTAATTTTTCTAAGGTATTTCATCTATTAACAAAATTTGTTGAGAAAGGTAGTGCTTTGAATTAAATGGAAGCTCAGGGAATGATTCAAGCCTTTGAATATAATTTTGAACTGTCATGGAACCTGATTAAAGACTAATACGAATATCAGGGTATAACCGGCATTCAAGTGAGCAGGGATAGCCTTTCGTTTGGCCTTTAACCGGGGCATGATAGCTGATGGAGATTAGACATACTCAACTCTTAATAAAATCTTAATAATTGCAACGCCGCATTTAGTTTTATAAATTATGTATAATTTCGATAGACTATTTACCTATAAACTATGAAAACTACAAACTACAAATTAAATGTAGTTAGAAATTGTTTCATTTTAATGTCTTTAATTTTATTTAGCAATCGAGTCTTTAGTCAATGGACTGTAGTTAATGAACTTGATTGCGATTATTCAGTAAAAGTTGCTTGTGATGATGGAAGCGCAGGTACCGTTTCTATTCCTACCGATATAGCCAATTCGTTTTGGGGTACACCTGTAAGGGGAAGGATTACTACTGCGCATTGCCCTTGTAATAATCCCACATTTACAATAACCCCGGCTACTTCTACTTATGGTACAGGTGCCCGTACGTTTACTTTATCCACATATTTAGCTTCTGTCAATTCCACTTATGGTGGAACTGGTTCGATTGACCCCAACTCAACATCGCCAAGTAATCCATGGATATATTGTTGTTGTAGTCCGTGTGGTGCATCAGATCCAGGTTATCCTTGTATTTCAAATGGATGTGCTGCCATTATTATTGATGTTGCAAATTGTACCATTACCTTTAAAAAACCAACTGGTTGTCCATAGCTATATTCATTTATGAAACACAACACAATATTCATCCTAATAATTTTATTTACGCTCAAGGCAAATGCTCAAAAAATTGAGGTGCTTAATAAATCATACGGATCATACGGAGGTTCCGGCATCAATTTATCTAAAACAGCAATGAACTTAAGTTTCAGTGTTTTTGATAGTGTACAATACGGGAATTTTAAAGTATACGTTAATCAATACCCTAACTTATTAGCAGTTTGCGATACCAATGGCAACCTCAATAAAAAATATTCATTGAGCGGGATAAATCCGGTATTTTTTGAAAATACCGATGATGTGATTTTGTACAGTAGTGCTTTAACCAAAGCTTATATTGATAATGTGCAGGTACTTGATAGCATAAACAAAAACTATTACCGGGAATCCTTCATGCGCCTCAATCTTTTAACGGGGACATATTCATTGATTAAAAACTTTAATGTTAAGTTGGTGTCAAATCCTGTGATCGCTTATGATCAGGTTGGTTCTTCAATTTATGTAATGTTTAGCCGCATTGTTAAAATAGATTCTACCTTGTATGATACTTCTGTTTTTGAAAAGAGTAAAACAAGTATTCTGCGAATGGATTTTAACGGTACCATACTTCAAAAATGGAAAGTAGACAGTGTATTTACCAATTTTTCACTGTCTAATAATAAATTCTATTTGTCGGCTTCGGTATCTGGCCTCAATACAAGTTATAAGCTCAATAATAGTCTTTATACAAGAAATGGAACAAGTGATAAATTTTTGACGGACAATATTTACGGAATCTATGACTTGACCCAAAAAAGATATTCAGGCACAACAGTCATCAAATCAACAAGCGCAAGTTTTGCAACACTGGCAGTTTATCCTAATTTTATCACTAGCTTTCGCTTTACGGATAGCATAGTTGTGAATAACCAAACGGTGAAAATTGCCTCCGACTTTCAATATAAAACAACTGTTGCTTCTATTAACGATGACGGCACTTTAAAATGGTATAAATATGCAAATAGCATTTTATTTTTAGACAACCTAAGGATTGATAACGGAAAGATAAATTTTTCATTTACCACTACACAATACTTAAGTTTTAAATGGGATGGCGTTACCTTACAAAATATAGCTTATGGTAACCGCTTATTTATAAATGCTGCGGGTGCTTATGTTAAGCATTATCCGATCCCAAACAATACTTCTTTCCGATTTAACCCATCCTATCTTTCGGCTAAAGAGAATATTAGTTATATTAATTATTTTTATGATTCGGTGGTGGTTAATGGCACAACTTATAAGGCACCTGTAAAGAACCGCAGCCAATTGTTAATAAGGTATAATGCAGACACCAGCAAGGTAAATGCATTGTTTGAAAGAACAAGTACCAATAATTATATTACAGTATATCCAAACCCAACGCATGATAAAATTACCATTCGTTTGCCAGATAATAATGTAGCAGAAATGCTTAATGTGCACATTTATGACATCACGGGTAACGAAGTTTTTAAACAAGCGCATTTTTCTTCTGCACATGAAATAGATCTGTCATCTCTTCCTGGTGGTTTGTATTTTATTGAAGTGGAAGCAGGATTGAAACGGCACTTTGGCAGATGCATTAAACTTTAATCGCTTTTCATTTAAACCGGAGGTTAAGGATTCAATAAAAGCTATGCGGCAGCCAAAGAGAAGGCATTTTAATATGTAATTTTAAACTGGTTACAGTTCTCTATATTGTTGATGTGATTGAACTCTTACTGTTTTTTTATTAGCTGTGGATAATTCAAATTTAATCAAACTTTATTTTTCGATTTTGAATACTTGAACAAATTTAATTTTGAGAAGCTTTGGTATTGTTGTGGCTATAGATTCGGGTTTGAGTTACATCTGTATGCCTTCAATGCTTTAAAAAACTTCTATTTTTATACATAAAAAACGCGAATTATAGTAGGCTAATTTAAGCATTGGTGTTGGGTTTAATTATACAATGGATCAAAAAATTTCCAAATTTATTCCTACCACACCTAATGCTCTTGAAATAGATGTTACAAACTCATCAGAACAATACGCTACTTCTATATTCATCAAAAAATATTGGTTTATAACTACAAAATTAAGTATATCCATTTCTCCTAAACTCAGTTCTGTTTATAATGAATATACCAATCATAACTTTGTTGACAATCCGGCATGGACAGATGCTGAGAAGAATAGGTACACAATCGATTACAATTGGAATCACGTAGCCTCCATTGCTATCGGAGCCAGCTATTTTATCAAACCAAAATTAGCAGTGCAGGTTCAGACAACTGCTATGCAATTTAATTATAAAAGAGGAGAGCAATCCTTTGATTTTTTTAATAAAATGGGGGTTGTATTCGGAGTTAATTATTATTTTAAAAGGATAATTTAATTTAGGATGTTTGAAGATAATATTCTCACTTATAATTTTTAAATTAAAAATACTACTTTCCAACTTTCTTATAGATAAATTGGTTTACAAACTGTTGTAATCAAATTATAAAAGCAAAATAAAATGAGCAACTTCAAATTATTTGAAACAAAAAAAGTTCGCAGCCATTGGGATACTGAAAAAGAAATCTGGTTTTTTTCTGCTATAGATGTGATTGAAATATTAACTGAAAGTCTGCGGCCACGAAAGTATTGGAGCGCTTTAAAAAAGCAAACTGAAAGCGGAAGGAAGTGAACTGTCCCAAAAATTGGGACAGTTGATTGGCCTTATTTTAATCGTATCATATAATTGGGATTTGCCTGATAGGTAAGAAACATACCGTAACTTTCTGAATTTTAGAAAGTGAAAATATTCCTAACATTCTTTCGGGTATATATACAATTCCCATTGACATAATCAAATAAAAATTGTAAGCAAAAATTAATTAATTTGGTAAAATATATCCTCCAATTAAATAACACAGTTTGGATAAAAACTAAGAATATGAGTAATCAAAATTTAATATTGTTTGAAAGCAAACAGGTACGTAGGTTTTATGATGCTGAAAAAGAAGTTTGGTATTTTAGTGTGGTTGATATTGTGCAGGCACTAACTGATTCAATAAACCCAACCGATTATCTAAAGAAGTTAAGGAAAAGGGACAAGGAGTTGGGGGTATACGTGGGGACAAATTGTCCCCACGTAGAAATGTTAAATCATGATGGAAAGAAAAGGAAAACTTTGGGAGGAAATGTAGAACACATATTACGACTTATACAATCCATTCCATCGCCCAAGGCAGAACCTTTTAAGAAATGGTTAGCAAAAGTAGGTTATGAACGGATGCAGGAAATAGCCGACCCTGCACAAAGTTTAGACAGAGCAAGAGAGAACTGGCAAAACCTGGGAAGAAGTGAAAAATGGATTCAACAACGGATGACGGGACAGGAAACCAGAAATAAACTCACAGATTATTGGAAGGAAAGCGGAGTTGAAAAAGGAGATGAGTTTGCATTGCTGACGAATATTATTCATCAGGAATGGACAGGGCTTACCGTAAAAAAGCATAAAGATTTAAAAGGTTTGAAATCCCAAAACCTCAGAGATCACATGAGCGAAGCAGAACTTATTTTTACAGCCCTTGCAGAACTTAGTACAAGGCAAATTGCCGAAACAGAACAGTCGATAGGATTAAAACAAAATGCAAAAGCAAGTAAAAAAGGTGGAACAATAGCCAAAAATGCAAGAATAGAGTTGGAAGGTATTACCGGTCAAAGTGTGGTTACAGGGGTAAATTTTTTTCCTACAAAAAAGGGGAATAAAAAGTTGAAGTAAAGACGACAACTACTTCCAAAAATTAGTTAGCAGCAATTATCTTGAGACATCAAATAATGAAAAATATATTGATATTTATTCTATTGGCAACATTCCTAAGTTCGTGCAACCAAAGGGTTAATAATAAAAGTATTGTAAAAACAGACTCACTTAAATTAAATGAGTTGAAGATAAAAACCAACGGTTTAAATATAGTACTTAAAAAAAACCTGGATTTTTTTGCTGATAATCTATTGCTCGGGAGAAGAGACCTTATTAAGAATTATATACTTAGATACCAATCCGACACATGCGGTATTATTGTTTATGTAGACACCTTTCTTAAAAGCGAATTTGAGGGTATTAAAGGACTTGAAGACATTAATGGAGATAAAAATATGGATAGTGTTTTTGTAATTCCACCATTTAACTATTGTGACGATGGAAAATCATATTGTTTTCTTGAAAAATCCTTACCAAGACTTTTTACCGATTCATATTGTTGCCACCCTGACAACATATTTGTAGTGGACAACATTGATGAAGAAGGCTTTAGAGAGATTGGCATTTTCTATTCATCTTGTGTAAGTAGATATAAATCATTACGGATTTATAGTTTAAAAAATAACTCATGGAAAGAAATAGGCGCTTCAACATTTGACATTCAAACACAATACCCAACAACTGTTCAATTTAAAAAATTAGTAAAAAAAACCTCCAAAAATAAATTCAAAATCTATGCGTTTAACGAAGGGAAAACTGAATGGGTAGAACAAACAATGAAATAATAACAGCATATAGCACATTTGCAAAAGGCAGGGTTTTATGCTCCGCAAACAGTTTAGTGAGTAAAGAAAGTTCTACTCTTCGCATAAAAATTCGTACTCAAAAGCCCGCCCACAACAAATCTGGAAATCGTTAAAAGCTATTGTAAGAAAATTTCGAGTTAAAGATATTCCAACCTAATTCACAAACTCCCTCACCCCCAAATTCCATAAAATAAAACTGTACATGTCGGTTACATCTTCTATCATTTTGGTGGTGGGTTTGCCTGCTCCATGTCCGGCTTTGGTGTCAATTCTTATGAGTATGGGTTTGTTTTCATCATGTAGTTTAGCCATTAAAGTTGCGGCAAATTTAAAAGAATGTGCCGGCACCACTCTGTCGTCATGGTCTGCAGTCATAATCATGGTAGCCGGGTAAGATACATTGTCTTTTACATTGTGCAAAGGCGAGTATTTCATCAGGTTTTCAAACTGCTCTTTTTTATCACTGCTGCCATACTCAACTGCCCATCCCCATCCAATTGTAAATTTATGATAACGCAACATATCAAGCACACCCACTGCAGGTATGGCAACCTGAAATAAATCTGGTCTTTGGGTCAAACATGCACGTACCAATAATTGGCCGTGTCAACCGCCCTTAATAGCAAGCTTATTACTTGCTGTATACTCTTCTTTAATAACGT
>JACMQU010000069.1 GCA_014376805.1 Bacteroidia bacterium | reverse complement strand
TTGTTCAAGGTCGGCGCTTGTTTCATTACGTTCCAAACGGGCATAAGCAGAAGTTGATAGGCCTAATAATTCTGCCATTTGATCTTGCGAGAGCTTTTTTTCTATTTTAATGTTACTGAGTTTGGTTCCTATTCTAAGCTTCATACGGCTATGTGGTTTTAGATAGTCAAAAATAGGTTTTTAAATGAAAAGCCAAAGTGGAATCTTTACTTCTCATTAAAATTTATAAAACCTAAAACCCATAAATTAAAAAACAGAAACTAATGATTTTTAAGATCAGTTATGAAGATCGAACTACCTTTTAACAAACAAAAAAACAAATTTAATTGCCATGAAAAAAAACAAAAACACTTATTTAGCATACAAATGTGTGAGTTCATTACTTACAATAATATGCACATCATTTATTGGTATCAATGCTCAGCCAAAATTACAGGATTCAACGAATCAATTTATAATTGACAAAGCCATAACTATAGATCCAGCGGGAGGGGTTATTTATTTCAAAGTTAATGCACTGGCCCCAGGCCAATTATTTACTACCTATAAAAGTTCAACGGGACTTTCAACATCTGATAGTATGCATCAGATAAGTACCCAAAGAGATTCTATTTTGGATGATGAAGATAGTCCTGCTCCAAACCTTTTTCATACTTTGTACCAACAATATTACAAAGGGATTAAGGTTGAAGGGGCTCAATATATTGAACATCACGACGGGGAGCATGTGTGGTTAACATCAGGCTTTGTTGCTGAAGATATAAATTTAAGTATTGAGCCTACAATAAATGCGGCATCTGCATTAAATTATGCTATTGCTCACATTCAAGCCAGTACCTATGATTGGGATAGTACAGGAGTATACCCTACGGGTGAATTAATTTTAGCATTAGTAGGGGAGGATAATGTTGTAAGGGCCGATAATTATAAATTAGTCTGGAAATTTACTATCAATGCATTGTTTCCGCAATACAATAGTGATATATACGTAAAAGCAAGTGATGGCTCAATTATTAAAGAACTATCTAATATACATTCTGACGGTGGCCAATTTATCCACAAATTTTATGGTGAAAAATGGGATTTAGATACAAGATTTTTGGATAGGCAATGGCCTTTACAAGATAGATATCATTTGCAAGCACATAGATCTAGTAATGTTTTAACTTCTTCGGAGGACAATTATAGATTACCAAATTTTCAGAACCAAGAATGGGATTGGCGACTTATGCCCTTCAGTGGTGGAGACGATGTATGGGCTTCTGATTTTCAAAACGCAACCTCTTCACACTATTGTGTAACTAAGGCATGGAATTACTTTAAAAATTCCCCATTAAATAGAAATGGGATGACCGGTTGGGGAAGGGATGTAAGAGTGGCAGCAGATTTTGCAGGATTAGGTACTGACCAATATATTCAATTAGATAATAATGATTATATTAAAGTTGGAAGAAAAGATGTAACAGGTAATATATTAGCCGCTTATGATATTTTAGGTCATGAATTTACACATGGTGTAATCAATAATTCCAGACCATTACTTAATGCCGGCCAAAGTGGGGCTTTAAATGAATCCTTTGGCGATATTTTTGGTTTCATGGTTGAACGCTATGTTTTAGGATATGTAAATAATTGGACTCTAGGCGAAGATGCAGGTGCAACTGAAAGGAATATTCAATATCCGAATAATTTTGCACAACCAACATATTATTTAGGGGCTAATTGGATTATTCAATCAGGATGCACGCCAACATCAACAAATGATTTTTGCGGTGTCCATAAGAATAGTGGTGTGCAAAATAAATGGTTTTATTTATTAGCAATGGGCGGTTACCAGGATCTACCTGGGCAAACAAGAAGAAGTGTATCTGGAATAGGCATTGATAAAGCAGCCCGAATAGCCTATTATACTATGACTACTCTAACAGCACTTACGGAAACATATGCAAATGTTAGGGCCCATTCACTTGCTGCGGCATTAGTATTGTATGGTTCTTGTAGCAATGAATATAATCAGGTATGTAATGCATGGTATGCAGTAAATGTTGGTACTGCTTACGTACCCTGCCTTTTATCATGGTACAATTCAAACCACAACTTAACCAATGTTAAAAACACAAATATTTCACATGCTTTTAAATTAAATTTTTACCCTAATCCTGCTAAAAATAATATCACCATAAATATTGAGGAATCAAATTCAATATATAACAATAATTATGTGGTAGAAGTTTTTGATGTGAATGGCAAAATTGTTTTATATCAGAAATACGATAATTTGGCTAACGCAAATTTAAATATTGAAAAATTATCCGAAGGAATTTATTTTGCATTAGTAAGTTCGGATAATTGGACCAAGAAAATTAAATTCATCAAAAATTAATGCCTTTTAAAATTAGTCTTCCACTTTCTTTGTTATTATTTCTCTGGGCATTTCATGCAAATGCCCAGGGAAATAAAAAGGGAAAAACGTATAAAGATTATTTTGAAGGTGGCATTAATTATTCATATTTTTTTGATTATACAAAAATGTCACTTAGTGATGGTGTAATTGTCGCCTTTGAATTTAATCAGAATAGTTATACCCCTAGAGCTATTTACAGGAAAATACCATTATTCCATTGGGGCTTTAAGCACTTTTATAAACCGGTACATTGCATTTTGTATAACTATCAAAGCTTTGCCATCACTTACCCAAATAAGGAAATGATAATAGGATTGATTAGTTCAAGGAATTACAAAATAATTGGATTGGGCTACGGATATAAATTACCACTTAAAACCCCTGAAATAGTTTTAACTTCAGAACTGGCATACCGATATTCCGGTGGTGAAACTGTTGTTTATCTCTTTACTAATAGTGGTTTACCTTTTGTAGAATCATATGATGGTTATTTGTACTATAATTCAATTGGCGCGGGCCCGGGAATTGATATTAATTACTTCTTATTAAATAATGTTGGAGTTGGTGTTAAGTTAAATTACTATTTATTTCCTTTTGAAAAAGGCCGACTGCATGAAAATGGAATTGAATATGCTGCTCCTGAATTAGCTGCCTCCTATAGACCTACCAAGCAAGTACTAACATTGAATGTTTGTTTGGTTTACCGATTTAACTTTAAACGTCAACATCAAACGCCACCCGATATTAAATAGTATGTGATTTATGGCTTGGCTATGTGTATACTATACTCATGGTAAGAGTAACACTCAACAATGCGCGAAGACCCCTATCATCAGCGAAAGCAAATTTAAATAGCACCATAACTCAGCAAATGGATTTATTAAAACTATAACAAATCAAACCTTCTAAAAGCGTTTATTAGCGTGATACTCTGCTTAAATTAAATTTTTACTGGCAAGGCAACACAACTTCCGTTAACCATTTGGCAGTATCTTTTTCCATCATAGGATCAGTAATATAAAACTCCATAGGTGCACCGGAAGCATTTAAATGTTGCTGACTCATATATTCAAAACCCGGTTGATATACTTTACCTATGTGCATATAATCGCCATAGTAGTTAACCACCAAAGCCTTGGTAGCTGCCTTATTGCCCGGCTTAATGTTGCCTGCAGCCTTCATTGGTGTTTTAACAGGTATACAAACTTCCATATCATATAAATCTCCTTTAGCAGAATAGTTAATGCTGAATATTGGACCGGCCTGTTCAACACCTTGCTTCTTCATTTCGGCCATCAGTTCGCTAACGTAGGTAGTAAAAGCTTTAGAAATTTCAGCACCTTTAAGTTTGTTACGAATACCAATATAATCCATGGCAGGCAATTCTTTTAACTGTGCATCATAACCTCCAATTGTTAAAGAAGGCTTCCCGTTTTCAACAACTTCTTTCATATTAGTTAAACCTTTTTCAAAGTCGGGCCCAACCATTTTATCCATCATTAAACTAAAATATTTAGATATAGGTCGCATCATAACCGGCATGTCTTTGCTATCTCCATCCATTGCCCAGGTTACCTTAACACCGCCCTCTTCAGGGGTTAATATAAAACTCGCATACGACTTACCCATGCCTTCAAAATGCATCTCTGAAACTACTTTTTTGTTTGGTTCGGCCTCCACTATTTTTTGTTCGCCTGCTCCAACTTCTTTGTTATTACTCTTCCAGGTATAGCTAGCACCCATGCCTTCAGTAATATCATTATACGTCATTACCGCAGCAGTATCTTTTTTATGCCACGGACTCCATTTATGCCATTCATGATAATTACTAACAAGTTTATATACCTGCTCCGGTTTTGCCTTCATAACCATTGCGCGTTCAACATGCGATTTTGAAGGAAGGAAAAAGGAAATAATCAGCAACAGCAACACAATGCCGAGTAAAGTTAAAAGGATGTTTTTTACTATTTTCATATTGGGTTAATTAAAGTGATTAGGCGAAGTTAATTTTTAATTCTACTGTGTTGCAAAATATTTTTTGAAATATAAGAGTTGATAGTCAATGCTGTTTTTCCAGTAATCCCTGTTATGGGTTCCCTTTCTTTCCATATAGGTATGATCAAGTTTTAAGTGTAGCATTTTTTGATGCAGGTTTCTGTTCACACCTATAAAAAAATCTTCTGTACCACAATCAATAATCATTTGAAGTTGCTTAGGTTTTAATGAATCAATGAGGTTAAAAACCGAATACTTTTCGAAGTTTTTCTTACAGCAAATTGTATCTCCATAAATCAGTTTATCTAAATCCCATTTATTAAAAAATGGTTTTAAATCAACTCCCCCACTCATCGATCCTGCGGCTCCAAATGTATCATTATGTTTAATTGCAAGAAATAATGCACCATGTCCGCCCATGCTTAAGCCGGTTATTGCGCGCTGAGTTTTGTTGGCGATCGTGCGATAATGTTCGTCTATATATTTAATAAGTTCTATCGCCATAAATCATTCATATTTAATAGAAGTATCTTTATCACTGTTTAAGTACCAACTGTTATAACCACCATCAGGGCATACAATAATCATTTTATACGCGTCAACTTGTTGTAATAGCTGTGGTGCTATGTTTATCCAGTTGGCAAAGTTACCGCCATAGCCATGCAACAGGTAAACAACAGGGTACCTGTTTGATTTATGCGTATAATCATCGGGTAAGATGACTACACATTTTATATTTTTATGCATGCTGTTGCTGTAAACCTGAAGGGTATCTGCATGCCCTGCTTTAACATTAAATATGAAAGCAAAACATAACAGCAATAAAAGCAGGCATTTCAATTGAATGCTATATTTATGCCATTTTAAACATAACATATTATTGTTTAATCAGCACGGCTGCACACCAGTTATTCATAACCTTTTGGCCGCTCAGTTCCACGCCATACCCGGCAGCTCCACGGCTTAGTTCATGTAGGTCGCTCTCATAAAAACCACTAATAAGTAAAGGGCAATGAGGCTTAAGTAATTTACTTAAACCATCAAAACTTTTCATAAGGATATTTTTATTGAGGTTAGCCAATATAACATCAAACATTTGGTGAGGTACAGTTGATAAATCTCCTTTTTTAAACTGTATATTATTTACATTATTTAAGCCGGCGTTTTCTAAAATATTATCTGCTGCCCAATCATCAATATCATTTGCAAAAACACTTTTTGCGCCAAGTTTAGTGGCGAGTATAGCTAATATACCGGTGCCGCTTCCATAATCAAACACATGCTTGTTGTTAAAATCCATGTTTAACATTAACTCCATTATAATATGTGTAGTTTCGTGATGCCCGGTACCAAAAGAAGTTTTAGGCTGAATAATTAACTCATAAGGATATGCCTTTTCTATCTTATGAAAAGGTGCCTTTATAATCAGACGTTCATTGATTACAACAGGTTCAAAACTACTTTCCCATTGGGCATTCCAATTCTGCTGAGGCATAATTTTTTTTGTGACCATCACTAATGGAATTTCATACCGTTCAAAGATTTCATAGGTAGCCTCCCGGTTAAATTCCTCTTCCGGTAAATAGGCATCAAAACCATTATCTTTTTCAATAAAGCCTTCAAATCCGGCTTCAGCCAATTCCGCTATCAGTATATCGCGCATTAGCTCTTCGCAAGTTATCTCCAGTAATAGATAATTATTCATTAAATTGCTTTTTGTTTTGTGTTAATTTTCAAATGTAAGCGTGTTTCATAAATATTTAATTTTAACTATTTTATTTTGTCTGGGAATAAAAGTCCAGGCTCAACAAATGCTATTTGAACATCTTAATGAAAAGCAAGGATTATCGCAAAATTCCGTCTATTCAATTGTTCAGGATAAGGAGGGCTTTTTATGGTTGGGAACCGGGGATGGGCTCAATAGATTTGATGGTTATAATTTTGATGTTTTTAGAACAGATGATAAAGATTCTAATTCTATACTTCCCGGAAAAATTACTAATTTACATGGGTGTGAAAATGATCTGGTGCTGTTAACAGAGAATGGGATCAGCCAATTTAATACCAGAACAACGGAATCGCGAAATTTTCCTTTTCCCCGAAACCTGGTTAATCCCCGTCTTGTTTTTGATGCTGAAAAAACTATTTTGGTAGGTACCGATAACGGATTATTTTTATTGAACCCTTTTACCGGAAAATATTCAGCCACAGAAATTAAAGATCCGGTAACTGCCTTTAACAAATTAAAACAAGGTGTTATTTTAATAGGTGTTTCAAGTGGCCTGTATTTATATTATCCATTTAATCATAACATTATTCGCATTCATTATAATCCAGATTTTTATATTCAGGAAGTTACAAGCGGTGAACCAAATATATTAAGCTGGATAGAGGCAAATGGGACAATAATTACCGGTATTATAGAAGGTCGAAATATCAAGATAAAGCATAAGACAGAATTAAGTGATATTGTAAAATGTACAAGTTTAAAAATATATAATAACAATTTGCTTATTGGCACACCTGATGGATTAATAAAAATCGACTCGAATGGAACAAGATATGATTATAGTTATAACGAGAATGAACCTTTTTCTTTGTCTAATAACAGGATTTTTTGCTTGTATGTAGATCATAACAAAAACTTATGGGTAGGAACGGGTTCAGGTGGCATTAACAAATTTCATCCATTCCGTTTTAAATTTCCCTGTGCCGGACCCGCCATATCTAACAAATTTAATCAGTTAAAAGATATGCTGGCATTTTCTCAAACCAGCAATGGCGAACTTGTATATTCTAATGGAGCCGGGCAAATTGGTTTATTTAATTTAAAAACAAATGAAATAAGCCAAAGCCATCAAATTGATTTAATAATAAACACTATAGTACCCATAAATAAAGATAGTACTTGTTTTTTATTAGGCACCCCAAAAGGTGTATTTTCATATAATATTAATACGAAACAAAGTACGAAATTAAATACTATTAATTCCATTAAAACGGTAATTTCTGATGTGAAATCAATTGAGAAAATAAACGAAAACGAGTATTGGATGGCTGGAGGCGACGGACTATTTTTATATAACCTTAAAGAAGCTAATACCCTCGCATATTTTAGCGTTGGCAATTCAAGATTAGGTACCAATAACATCAGATGTGTTTTGCCTCTTAAGCCAGACAAATTACTATTAGCTACCTCGGTGGGTTTATACTGTTTAAATACTATAAACTATGCCATAACTAAGATAAAACTCACAGATGAAAAGAAAGAACCATTTATAACACAAATCTGCAGAGACCATGCAGGAAATGTTTGGATAGGAACGATTAACAGGGGTATTTATAAATTATCTGCTGCTAACATTATTGAAAAAATAAATACACATAATGGGTTATCTAATAATAATATTTATGGAATAATAACAGTAGCTGAAAAAAATGAAATCTGGTTTAGTACCAATGCCGGCTTAGCCTGTTTTGGTTCTATGAGTCATACTTTAAATAACTATAATATCGCTGATGGTTTACAAGGTAATGAATTTTTAGAATCATCACTTTTCAGAACGAAAGAAGGTATACTTGTATTTGGAGGTGCCAATGGATTTAATTATTTTGATCCTTATCAAATAAAAAATGATGAAGCAGACTTTCCTGTTGCCATAAAAAATTTACTCGTTTTTAATAAGAGTGAGCCATTTTCAGATTATTACAATTTTGATTATCAAAAAAATTACCTGACAATAGAATATGTTGCTTTAGATTTTCACCTTGGAGGAAGTAATGCGTATTTTTATAAAATGGAGGGACTTCAAAAAGATTGGACAGAGGCTGGAAACAGAAGATTCGCCTCTTTTGGACAATTACAGCCGGGTAATTATATATTTAAAGTACGGGCAACAAATGGTGATGGAAAATTAAGTTCGAAACAGGCTGAAGTATATTTTTCTATTGTTCCGCCTTTTTGGTTTACGTGGTGGTTCAGGGCTGTTATTATTTTATCCGTATCTGGCGGCATTGCCTTTTTTATTTATACAAGGGTTAACAAAGTAATAGTAGAAGAACAAGAAAAAACTGAAAACAACAAGATGATTGCCGAGCTTGAATTAAAAGCATTACGCGCCCAAATGAATCCTCATTTTATTTTTAATTCACTAAATTCCATTCAGGATTTTGTGTTAAACAATGAAGGAATACAGGCCGCGAAATACCTGAGTAAATTTGCAAAACTGATCCGGATGATACTGGATATTTCGGAACAGACATTTGTTAATATTCAACATAAGATTTCTTTTCTAAAGCTGTATGTGGAACTTGAAGCACTCCGAATGAACAATAGCTTTACTTATACATTTGATATAGATGATAAAATTGATATGGAAGGATATATTCCTACATTATTACTTCAGCCACATATAGAAAATGCAATCTGGCATGGGTTACAATACAAAGAAGGGGAAAAAATCCTCCTCATCCGCATAAAAAAATTTTCTGATGAATTTCTGTTATGTGAAGTAGAAGATAACGGAATTGGAAGAAAAGCGGCTTTAGCTATCAAAAAAAACAAAACCATTTTGCATCAATCCAAAGGCGTTAAAATAACAGAAGAACGTATTAAAATTTTAAAAAGAACTTTTGGGTCCATTCCCAAAATTGAAATCTATGATTTAAAAGATAAAAATAATGTAGTTTGCGGTACTAAAGTTGTTTTGCAGATACCGGTAAGAAATGTCTAAAGAATTAAAAACCATTATTGTTGAAGACGAATTAAGAGGAAGAAATGCGCTTAAAGCTTTACTTCGCTCAATCCCTTTGGTAAACCTGGTTGGCGAAGCCGCTAATGTTGAAGAAGCTAAATGGCTCATTGAAACTAAAAAACCAGATCTCATATTATTAGATATTGAAATGCCTTATAAAAGTGGATTTGATCTGCTTGCAGAACTTCCCGAACACAATTTTGATGTCATTTTTACCACTGCTTATGATTCGTATGCTATCAAAGCCATTAAATTTAGTGCCATAGATTATTTACTAAAACCAATTGATCCGGAAGAGCTGGCAATTGCCCTACATAAAACATTTCAGAAACGAAATAACCAGTCTTATAAGCCTCAGAATCAGATTAATGATTTATTGGAAAAATTAAGTTCAATTAATAAACAAAGCTTTAAAATCTCTTTACCTACAACAGATGGCACCTTGTTTATTGCTATTGATGAAATAGTCAGGTGTCAGTCTTTCGCAAACTATACCTCTTTTTTTATTTTACATGAACAAAACCCAATTATTGTTGCCAAGACCTTAAAAGATTACGAGGAATTATTACAGGATTATGGTTTTTGCAGAGTTCATAATTCTCATTTAATTAACCTCAAATTTGTAAAAAAGTATATTAAAGGGGAGGGAGGTATTGCAGTTATGACTGATGGTTTTGAGGTGGAAGTATCAAGGAGAAAAAAAGAAATTTTCCAGGTTTCAATGGAAAAATTTGCCAGTATTCTCTAATAACCGACCAGTTAAACAGTCAAACCCGCCAGTTATTCATTTTGGTTCACAAAAGGTTTTATTAGTTAATATTTGCGTAACAAATGAAAGCTAAAAAAGTTGCCTTGATTTCTTTTGTTATGATTACGCTGGTGCTTGTTCTTTTTGAACTCATCAGTTTCTGAGATCAGGAAATGCCCTGCTTAGGCCTATTTTAACGAGCTGCCCGTATTAAAAAACTTTCTGTGGTTTCCACAGTTTAAGTAAAGGTTTGAACCAAAGGCCGCTTTCGCGGCCTTTGGTTCGTAATAATGTCGACTATTCTTTCCCTCAAAATTTTATCTTATTGATTTTTAATAATTTATCAATACTTTAGTTAAACTATTCATCTGTAAAATAATATTTGGAGTATATTTACTAAGTATTGAAAAAAGCAAGTCCTTACGCAAGTGAACCGTTCTTGGTGCAATCTTTGATTAACAAAGACCGCGAGGCTTTTTCATATCTGTATGATAATTATAATAAAGCTTTATTTGGAATTATACACCGCATAGTTGGGGAAGAAGACCTCGCTAATGATGTACTACAGGAGGCTTTTGTGAAAATCTGGAAAAACATTGATGGTTATCAGGTAGGAAAGGGTTCATTATTTACTTGGTTATTAAATATATGTAGAAATCTTTCCATTGATACCCTTCGTTCTAAAGAATATAAAAATCAACTACAAAACCAAAACCTTGAAGATAACGTAAATAATGTTGACAGACAGGAACAAATGGAAAGTAAAGTTGATCATATTGGATTAAAAGAGGTTTTACAAAAATTGAAACCGGATCAAAAAATACTGATCGATAAAGTTTATTTTGAAGGCTACACACATGATGAAGTATCTAAAGAACTTAATATACCATTGGGAACTGTTAAAACAAGAATTAGAGCAGCCATTATACATTTAAAAGGGATACTAAACGTACAAGGAGAACAAAGAGTTGGATACTGAAAATTACATAGCAAGCGGCGTACTTGAAAGTTATGCCTTAGGCCTTTGCAGCAAAGAAGAAGCTGTAGAGGTAGAAAAGCTATGCAAAGAATCAGAACTTATCAAAAATGAACTCGAAAACGTTCAGCAAACTTTAAATCAATATGCTCTATTGTATTCGTCAGCGCCCAAACAGGAAACTAAAACTGCCTTATTTAAAACTTTAGGCTTCTCTGAATCAAATAATATTTCTGTTAATTTAAAGGATCCGGTTAAGGCTAATTTTATTAAACCTAATATTATTACTCAATCCAGCATGACCAAGAATATTGGTTCAGAACAATTAAATAACAATAATGCTGCTGCTGCACAGGCACCTATTATTCAGATACAAAAAACCGCCACGGCTAAATATTATCTTGTTGCTGCAGTTGCGTTATTTATAATGAGTTTACTAGGCAATATTTTACTTTTTTCTAAATGGCAAAATACTGAAGATGCTTTGGTAGCAATTAACATAGAACGAAGTGTTCTTGCAAACAATTTAAAAAGTAATCAGGTAAGGCTTGAACAACTAAGTGGAGATATCGCTTTAATTGGTAACCAATCTACCCAAAAAGTAATGCTTAAAGGGATAGAAAAGCATCCGGATATGTTGGCTACCGTATATTGGAACAAGGAATCTAACGCAGTATATTTAGAAATTAAAAAATTACCAATGCCTGAAAAAGGTAAACAATATCAATTATGGGCCATGGTAAATGGTAAACCGATGGATGCCGGCATGGTTACTATAATAGAGGGTGATTCTTCCCTCCATAAAATGAAAGACTTTTCTAAAGCTCAGGCTTTTGCGATTACACTTGAAAAAGTAGGAGGAAGCACTACACCTGATCTTACCCAGTTATTTGTAATTGGAAGCAGTGGGTCTTAAAACCCGGTAATTAAGCCATTTTACATATCTTTCTACTAAATATTTTCTTAAAAATTTCATTCTTGTAAATCCAAACGTACTTAAATTACGTTAATCTGTTATTATCTGATTATAAGGATTAATACGTATTTGTTTATGAACCAGGTTAGCAGATTAAAAGAAAGCACACAGATTCCAATAAAAAAACCTGTAAAAAATTAGTCCCTAAACAGTCTTTCCATAAAGACAAAACAACCTACGGGTAGGTAGGTTTTTTTGTTAGGTTTAGAGTCCCCACGGTAAATCCGTGGGGTTTCTTTTTAAGCTTTTAATGCAAAGCCTTTGTATAAAATTTCTCTTTGTTCTTTTACCTTTTCATCTGCAATAAATTCATCATAAGTCATTCTTTTATCGATAACTCCCTTCGGTGTAATCTCAATAATCCTGTTAGCAATACTTTGCATAAAAGCATGGTCATGAGAGGTAAAAATGGCATTGTGTTTCCAATCTATCAGTGCATTGTTAAAAGCCGTGATGGATTCCAGATCCAAATGATTGGTAGGTTCATCCATAACAAGGCAATTTGCATTGGTTAGCATCATCCGAGATACCATACAACGCACCTTTTCTCCGCCTGAAAGCACATTAGACATTTTAAACACTTCTTCGCCACTAAATAACATTTTGCCTAAAAAACCCCGGATATAGGTTTCATCTTTTTCTGACGAATATTGCCTTAACCAATCAACTAAATTATAATCGCCGTTAAAATATTTGCCATTTTCATTTGGAAGATAAGAAGTAGTAATGGTCTGACCCCATAATAACTCACCTTCATCTGCTTTTTCATTGTTTAATAATACCTCAAAAAACACTGAAATCGCATTGTGATCGCGCGATAAAATAGCTACTTTATCTCCTTTATCTAAGGCAAATGAAATGTTCTTAAACAGATAATTGCCGTCAGAATTTTTCTTTCCCAAACCTTCTAAGCGTAAAATCTGATCACCACATTCCCTATCGGGTCTGAAAATTATACCCGGATACTTTCGGGTGGATGCCTTTATATCATCAATAACCAATTTTTCCAATAATTTTTTACGGCTGGTTGCCTGCCTGGATTTAGAGGCGTTAGCACTAAACCGTTCAATAAATTCCTGCAATTCTTTCCGCTTGTCTTCAACTTTTTTGTTTTGATCGCCACGCTGTCTAAGGGCTAACTGACTGCTCTCATACCAAAACGTATAGTTACCGGTGTACAATTGTATTTTGTTAAAGTCAATATCTGCAATATGAGTACAAACGGCATCCAGAAAGTGCCTGTCGTGCGAAACTACGATTACTGTATTTTGAAAATCGGCCAGGAAATTTTCCAACCAGTTAATTGTATCAACATCAAGGTCATTGGTTGGTTCATCCAATAACAATACATCGGGGTTGCCAAACAAAGCTTGTGCTAATAATACCCTTACTTTTTCTTTGCCGTTTAATTCTTTTATTAAAAGCTGGTGTTGATGTTCTTTTATTCCCAGATCGCTTAATAAATTGGCAGCATCACTATCAGCATTCCATCCTTCCATATCTGCAAACTGGCCTTCAAGATCTGCGGCACGATGACCGTCGGCATCACTAAAATCGGGCTTTAAGTAAATGGCATCTTTCTCTTCCATGATCTGCCACAACTTTTTGTTTCCCATAATTACTGTTTGTAAAACCGGAAAGTCATCAAATTCGTGATGGTTTTGTTTGAGTACACTCATCCGTTCACCCGGAGACATGGAAACAGAGCCAGTAGTGGCATCAACCTCGCCCGACAGTATTTTTATAAAAGTAGTTTTACCGGCTCCATTAGCACCAATAACTCCGTAACAATTACCTGGCGAAAATTTTACATTTACATCCTCAAACAATATACGCTTACCATAGCGTAAACTTAAATTAGCAACTGAAATCATTTTATACTTTTAAAAGGGTTGCAAAGGTAAGATATTATTTGAGAGAGTTATAGCGGGGCGGTAATATATAATTGCGTATGAATGATTTCTAATTTTTAAACACTTTTAATTTTCCAAATTCATGTAAAAACCAAGTTTTAAGGCAGATTAAATAAGGACTTTTAATTCACTTTATTTTAAAATATCCAGAACTTTTTGGGGCGGGCGGGCAATAATAGCTTTACCCTTGTACACAACAACCGGCCTTTGCATAAGTATTGGAAATTTTTCCAGGGCATCAAGGTATTCATCCTGCTCTACAATTTTTGAATAATTTTCAATAAAAATAGGGTCATCTTTTCTTACCATATCTTTTGCATTCAGGTTCAGTAGTATTAACAACTCTTTTAATTGCGATCGGTTAAGAGGTGTTAAAAGGTAATTAACTGCGATGGGTTTAAAGCCATTTTCTTCTAAAATATGGGTTACAAGCATACACTTACTGCAAGCTGAGTTATGGTAAATAATTGGTTGGTTCATATAATTTTGATTAATAGAAATAAGAATTTACGGCTATATGTATCAATTAGCAAATATCGTAATCTTTAAAATGAGGGTAGTATCTTTTTTTAAATGGAATGCATCCCTTGTATGCCATCCTGTTTAGTGAGACTAGCATTTAGCCGTTGGCTTCCTTCAGATTCCAGCTTCGCTATAGACACCCTTGCCATTGGCTAATCATTGCCTAACCGGAATAATAGCGGAATTGCACATCCAGGTATCTGCGTACTGCGGGGCGCACTAAAAAAAAACGGGGCCGATTGCTCGGACCCCGCTTTAGCCTATGAAACAAATTGCACTTCTACCCCTAGGTGCAATTATCTTTATAATGCCTGCCCGTGTTTTTTTACTAACGGCAGGCCAAATCGTTTTTTCAAATTGTTTGACAAAAGTAGCATAACTGGAACTAATATCAAAGTTAAAAATGTTGCAAAACTTAAACCAAATATCATCGTCCAGCTTAAAGGACCCCAAAACGCTACATTATCTCCTCCAAAATGAATATGAGGATTTAATTCGCTGAACAAAGATACGAAATTTATATTTAATCCAACAGCTAATGGAATTAATCCGAGAATTGTTGCTGATGCCGTTAAAATTACTGGCGTCATTCTTGTCTTACCGGCCTCAATTATAGCCTCTTTCAACTCCATACCCTCCTCCAGTAATAAATCTGTAAATTCTACCAACAAAATTCCGTTGCGCACAACAATACCTGCCAGGGCAATAACGCCAATTCCTGTCATTACTATAGAAACGGTCATATTAAAGATGGATAAACCGAGTAATACCCCAATGATACTAAAAAAGATCTCAGAAAAAATAATCAGAGGTTTAGAAATAGAGTTAAACTGAGTAACAAGTATCAGAAAAATTAATCCGAAAGAGATCATCATAGCTTTTCCAAGAAATGCACCGGTTTCAGCTTGTTTTTCCTGTTCTCCCGTCATATTTACCATAACGCCCATAGGTAAAGGATACCGCCCCACTGCTTTTTGAATTTTGCCAACAATTTCATTAGCATTATAGCCACTCAACACATTTGAAGAGATGGTAACCAAACGTTTTTGGTTTTTACGTTTGATGCCGCCATAGGTATTACTGTAAGAAATTTTAGCTATCGACGATAATGGAATCTGACGGATAGCACCACCCATATTCATATCGCGGTAAGTAATTTTGAGATTCATTAAGGAGTTTATATTATTTCTCTGATCAAATTTATAGCGCAATTGAATAGGATAATCATCATTAGCATCTTTAAATTTCGACACCTCAGTGCCAAAAATTGCCGCACGTAATTCTCCTCCAATAATTCCGGTTGAGATTCCTTCGCGATTAGCTCTTTCCCTGTCAATTTCTACTACAATTTCAGGCTTATTAGTTTGCAGGTCGGTTTTTAATTCTTCAATACCAGGAATAGATAAGGAATCGAGGTAGCGTTTAAGATCTCTGGACACCAGGTTTAACTGGCTAAATGCATCAGCAGTTACTTCAATATTGATAGGCTTACCTGTTGGGGGGCCACCTTGCTCTTGTTCTACAGTTATTTCGGCTCCAGGAATTCCTTTTACGGCTTCTCTGATTTTATCAAGGTACACAACTGTAGATGCGCCGCTTCTTTCGCCAAAAGGTACAAAGGCCACGGTAACTTTCCCCAAATGCGGACTCACGCTAAAATCGAAATTTTGCGGGTTACCTGCTCCTACGGCTACATTGGCTATTACTGATTCAACAACTGCATTGCTATCACCTATTACCCTATAAATTCTTTCTTCAACAATATGTGTAATAGAATCAGTATAAACCTGATCTGTACCAATAGGCAATGAAATATAAGTATAAACGAAATTAGGATCACTTGTAGGAAAAAATACCACCTTTGGACTGCGAACTGAAATTAAAAAGAAGGAAAAAAACAAAAGACAAACGGTACCAATCAAAAACCATACAGGACGATTTTTATCCAATATCCAGATCAATATTTTTTTATATTTTTCCTGGAATGCAGGCCATGATTTTTGCTGGAAGTTTTGTATAATTCCATGTAACACAAAACGGTTAAGACAGTACAGGCCATAAAAAGTTAAGAACAGATTACCTAGTCCTATATTTTTTGCAAGGTATGATAGAAGTATAATTACGGCGAACACAACCGAAGTGATTTTAAATCCTTTGGTGACTTTACTTTTCATTTCATCTTCCTTTAAATGCGGCTTCATAAAATCTACGGCAAAAACAGGATTGATGATGTAAGCAACAACAAGAGAAGCTAAGAGTGTAACGATTAAAGTTACAGGTAAAAAGAACATAAACTTTCCAATTACGCCATCCCAGAAAGCAAGCGGGATAAAGGGAGCAAGTGTGGTAAGTGTGCCAGATAACACTGGTAAAAATACTTCACCGGCTGCAAGTTTAGCCGCCTTCACAATAGGCACTTTCCCATTATCATAAATTCTATGTGTATTCTCAATTACTACAATGGCATCATCTACAACAATCCCCAATGCCAGTAAAAAAGAGAACAATACAATCATGTTTAATGTAAAGCCAAGTACAGGCATAAACATAAATGCAATAAACATAGAAAGAGGAACCGACATAGCAACAAATATGGCATTGGTAGTACCCATAAAAAACATAAGGATTAACGTTACCAGAATAAACCCGATGATGATCGTGTTGATCAGATCTTCCAGGGTTACTTTTGTTTTATCAGACTGATCGCCGGTTATGGTAATTTTTAAACCTGCAGGAAAATAATTAGCCTGCATTTCTTCCTTTATTTTTTCAATTTTTTCTGATGCATCAATAAGGTTCTGTCCACTCTTCTTAATAACGTTTAACGTTACTACATTGTCGTGGTCAAGACGCGCATAACTTTCTTTTTCTTTGAAACCATCTTTAATGGTGGCTATATCTTTTAAATAAACGGTAGCACCACTGCTTGACCGGATTATAATGTCGCCGATTTTTCTTGCATCTGTATATTGTCCAACTACATTAATAGAACGTTTAACACCATCCATTTTTACAAGGCCACCACTAATGGTCATGTTTTCATAACGTACGGCGTTAGTAATGTCATTCATGGTAATATCCGCAATTTGCATTTTGTACATATCAACATCAATTTGTATTTCGCGATCGAGTGCACCAACAATATCGCAACGTGTAATTTCTTTCAGCCCTTCAATCCTGTCTTTAAGATCATCAGCATAAACTTTTAATTTATCAAGCGGATAATCACCGGAAAGGTGCACATTCATAATAGGCATTTGTGAAACATCTATATCAATAACTTCGGGTTCGCGGGTAAGGTCGTTAGGCAAATCCTTCCTTGCTTTATCAACTGCATCTTTAACGCGTTGTTTGGCAATGGGCACATCTACATCGGTGTTAAATTCTATGTTTATCATAGAGAAATCCTGAACCGTATTACTGGTAACCTGTTTTACACCACTTATAGATTTCACCTGTTTTTCTATATGTTTTGTAACAAGGTTTTCCATATCTGTAGGTGCCGTTCCTGCGTAAATAGTATTCACAAGAATCATTGGAAAAACCACCTCCGGAAATTGTTCCTTAGGCAAACCTTTATAGGTCATCAGACCCGCCAATGTAATAATGATTGTCATTATATAAACACTGGTTTTATTATTTATAGCCCAGCTTGAGGGCTTAAATTCTTTTATTTTATCTAACATCTTTTATTTAATTAATACTATAAATTAATTGGTTTTGCTCTGAAATTGGTTCAAAGCAAGCCAACTGTTTTAATATTTAATTACCTCATTGTTATTTAAATCCTGGTAACCTGTTGTAATCAGAAGATCTCCTGCATTTATTCCTGAAAGTAATTCCGCTTTGTCATTATAAGTTCTTCCAACTTTCACTTCTCTTTTTTCGGCAATAGTTTTTCCATCCTTATTTACCGCAACAAATACATGACTTTTGCCTTCGTTGTTTTGAACCGTATTAACCGGTACTACAATTGCTGCAGGTGCTTTATAGTCAATAATTTTTAACACAGCAATCATGTTAGGAATAAAGCTTTTATCAGAAGGCAATGCTGCTTCAATAGTAAAAGTACGTCTCATTTCATTAATAACTTTAGAGGTAAAACTTATAGTTGAACGCATCGTTTGGTTGTTCAGATCAGGAAAAAACAAAATCACTTCATTGCCTTGCTGAATGTTTTGAGCATAGGTTTCTGCAACATCTGCTTTTACTTTTAAACTGTTAAAATTTACAACTCTAAAACAGGGCATGCCCGGAGCAACATTTTGTCCAATCTTTAAAAACACTTCATCAACCGTGCCGTTAATAGGAGATTTGATACGGTACATATCCATGGTTTCATTTAAGGTTGCCAATTTTAATTCAACACTTTCTTTGTTATTTTTAGCGGTGAGGTATTGCATTTCTGAACCCACTTGTTTGTCCCATAATGCTTTTTGTTTATTATAAACATCTGTTACAAAACTTAACGTTGAATTCAGGTCTGCCAGTTGCGTTTTCACCATTTGTGCATCAAGTTCGGCTAAGATCTGACCTACTTTAACCTGCATGCCCGACTTAACAAAAACTTTAGTTACCGGCCCCATAGCCCTTGCACTGATAGTTGTATTTTCATCACCATCAACCCGGCCCTGCACATCAATATAGTGTTCAAACACCTGTTGCGCAACAGGTGTAACAGCTACCAGTTTAGTGCGTTCGTTTGATTTAGAACTATCTCCTGCAGCAGCTAACTCTTCTTCAAGTGTTTTAATCTGACCAGTTATATCGGCCTGTTCTGTTCTTAGTTTTTCTATTTTTTTCTTTTTTGCTTCAATGGCATTATCACCGCCGCATGAGGCTATTACCACAATAACTGCGAGGAGTAAAATAAATCCTGTTATTTTTTTCATATAGGTTTAATTATGTTGTTTTTTATTATGTTATTATTATTATTATTATTATTATGTTATTTAGGTTTGCTTATTTAATACTGCCCATTGATTTTTTAAGATCAAGTTCTGCAACAAAATAATCGTAAACAGTTGTAAGATAATTTGTGCGTGCTGTTTCCAGATCTGTTTGCGATGTTGTTAATTCAAGGCTTGATCCAACACCGTTTTTAAATTTAATTTCGGTACGGTTATAAATTTGCTGCGCAAGTTCCATGTTACGTTTTTGTATATCAATTTGTTGTTTGGTGCGCAGGTAATTTGTTCTCGATTGGAATACCTGCTGTTCAATCAAATTGCTTGTGTTTCTAATATCATTTTCTGTTCTCATAATACTGATACTAGATTGTTGCATGAGGGCATTTTTCCGTAGCCCATCAAAAATTGGAACAATTAAACTCAGTCCTACAGCAGTACCCGGGTAAAATTTTTGATATAAATCTCCCAATTTGTTTGCCCCGAAAGTGTTTTGCTGGTGTGTAAAAAAAGCACTTAACGAGGGCAAATAGCCAACCTTATAACGTCTTTTATCAAGGTGGTTCAGTGTTAATTGCTGCTGCAACATTTGGTATTCAATTCTGTTTTCCAAGGCTACTTTATTTGAAATTGTTTCCATAGCAGATTTAAGGAAAAGATCATCGAGTTTATCGCTAAGTTCAATCGGTTCGTTTACATTTAACCCCATCTGTAATTTCAAAATCATTTGAGCTAGCAACTTTTGGTCTAGTATTTTATCCCGTTGTAATTGCAGGTTGCTAAGTTGCAATGTTAGCCTGTCAACATCAATTTTTTCAGAAAAGCCTGTCTTAAAAATTTGTTCTAGTTCATTTTTACTCTTTTCAAGTGTTTCAATATTCTTACTCATAAGTTTTTCGTTCACATCCAATAGAAGACTTAAGTAATATGCTTTGGAAACTGCCACTTCTGTTTCTATTTCAGTGCGATTAATATTGAGTTTAGAAAGGTTTACAAATTCTTTCGACGCTTTTAATCCAAGAAAAAATGTTCCGTCAAAAAGCAATTGATTAGCAGATAATGTGATATTACTTGAATACGGGGTGCCAAATTTTATTATACTTGGCTGCCCGTTAAAAACAATCACGTTCGAATTGATCTGGAGGTTATCAATAATATTTGCTGAGCCATTAATCTGGGGTAATCCGATGGCTAAAATTTCATTTACTTTCTTTTGTGATGACAACATATCCAGCCTGCTGTTTAATAATGCGTAATTATTTTTTTTAGCAAATTCAACCGCTTCTTTCAGCGTAAAGCTTTTAGGCGTTTCTTGTTGTGCTTTTGTGGTTTGAACCAAAAAAAACAGGAATAGCAGAAGCATGTTTATTTTATTTTTCATATCTGTCATATAATTTATCAGGGTTAATTAATTGTTTGTTTCTGTAATTTACTTTTTAAATATTTAGTTCCTTTATCGGTGCAAATGGAGCGCAAATGGTAACTCATCATTTCTTTGTGCACTGTTTTAAAGTCGTTATTTTCGCTTTCATAGTTATCAGGGTTTATCATAAAATCAACCAGGTGAATATAAAAACGCGCTATTAACCTGTCGTTAAGATGTTGATGATATAGTCCCATCTCTTTTCCCTTTTTAAGATTATCTAAAACCTGTTTAAAAATAAAATCTATTCTAAACTGGTTAAGTTTATCCCAGGTTTCTTTAAAATACTTTTTGAGGTCGAATAAAATAGTACGGTTAATTTGCTTTTTTACATCGCCAAACGAATCGGTAATCATTAACATAAAATCAATTGGGTTGGTAACCTTGCTGTTTAACCCGGCACAAAGGCATTTTTCCTGCTCAATATGTCTTATAACTGTTTGATCAACCAGGCTGTTCTTATCATCAAAAAACTGATATAGTGTTTTTTTTGATATGCCCAGTTCGCGGGCTATATCATCCATTGTTATACTTTTAAACCCATATTTTAAGAATAAGGTTTCTGATCCTGTCAAAATTTTATTCTTAATTTCGTCCGACATTTTAAATTAATTATTTAAGCGCACAAAGATAGAAACTTATTATACTATGGAAACTATTGAAGGTTATAAAGTTTCCCAGGTTTTGTAAGTTTATGATTATGAGGGTTATTATTTTTTTAAATTTGATTTTAGAATTTAGCGAAGACAATTTACATTAATCATCCCCCGGATTGCCGGTAAATGGCATAAAATGTTTTTGGTTAAACCTAAGCCAAAAATTTTCTTACATAAAATTTC
Source organism: Bacteroidia bacterium (assembly GCA_014376805.1). GTDB lineage: Bacteria > Bacteroidota > Bacteroidia > UKL13-3 > UKL13-3 > B1. The sequence continues at coordinate 15,610 of JACMQU010000069.1, read as the reverse complement.
AAACATACTTATTTATATATTGTGTAAATTCGCTGCACATGCAAAAAAAGCCATACCTGGTTGGAATTTCGGGAGGGAGTGCGAGCGGTAAAACGCACTTCTTAGATTCTCTCAAAAAACGGTTCAATACCGATGAACTATGTATTGTATCTCAGGACAACTATTATAAATTAGCATTTAACCATACCCGGGATGAAAACGGCCATATCAATTTTGACTTGCCCGACTGTGTTGCCCTTGAAGATTTTGCAGCCGATATGGCGGCCTTACACCGCGGTGAAACCATACAAAGGCACGAATACAGGTTTCAACATGAAGACCAACGCGGCCCTTTGCTTACCTTTAAACCGGCGCCCATTATTGTTTGCGAAGGTTTATTTATTTTTTATCACAGTAGTTTGTTCGACCAGTTTGACCTGAAGGTTTTTATTAATGCCGATGAAGATATTGCATTGCAAAGGAGGCTAAAAAGAGATGTGGCGGAACGTAATATAAACGAAGATTTTATATTATACCAGTGGAAGCATCATGTTATGCCATCGTACCGACAGTTTTTACTTCCTTTTATGGCCAAAGCAGATATAATCGTAAATAATAATACACACTTTGATAACAGTTTAAAAATGGTAACCGCTTATCTGGAAAAGTTGGTTCAGCCCAAACCAGGAACAAATGCTTAAGTATATATAAGCCTACTCCATAAAATTATGGTAAAAGAACTGATAAATTAAAATTGTTTTTATTTCGTTATATTATGGCCTGGGTAGCCATTACAATGCGAATTTTCATTTTTGATCCTACGGCAAGTATATCTACCAGATCCTGAATAGTTAGCGCGGCATCCATGCGTAACACAATAGAAGGATCTTGTTTACCTGTGGTAGCCTGAATAATGGCATTTTCAAGTTCTACAGGTACAATGGGCTTATCATTCAGAAAATATTCTTTACTTTTATTAATGGTAAGATTTATCTGATCTTTAGTGAGTGTCTGCGTGTTTTTGGCTTTAGGTAATAAAACCTTAATAACACTTGGATTTGCCAGTGTTGAGATAATTAAAAAAAACAGCAACAAAAAAAACATGATATCATTTAGAGAAGAAGTAGCAACCTCCGCCTCAAATCTTTTTTTTCTTCTAAAATTCATAACTCCTCCTTAATTTAACTTTCTAACACATCAATAAAATCAACTGCTGTGCTTTGCATTTTATGGCTGAACCTATCTATACGGCTATTTAAAACATGGTAACCTGTATATGCCAGCACACCAACAATTAAACCTGCTCCCGAGGTAATCATCTTTACATACAATCCTCCGGCAATAACATCAATACTTATGTTATTACTCTGTGCAATGTCATAAAATATTTTAATGATACCAGCAATAGTTCCAATGAACCCTAACATGGGTGCAATACCAGCAGTTAAACCTAAGAAACCCATGTTCTTTTCAAGTTTATCGGTTTCAAGTCCGGCAACACTTTCCATAGCACTCTCAATATCTTTTATAGGTTTACCAATTCGGTTCACGCCTTTTTCTATAACCCTGCTAATAGGGGTGTTTAATCTCTGACAATATGCCTTAGCCGCCTTAATATCGCCTTTACCTAAAAGGTCTTTAATATTTTCCATAAAATCGGGCTCTAACTTAAAAGCGTTATAAATATAAACTGCCCTCTCAATTATAAAATAAATACTTAATATTGATAAAATACCAATAGGTAACATGATTATCCCACCTTTGATAATCAAATCAAATAAATTTAATCCTTCTTGTTGTTCCATGATCTGAATTTTTGTAACTAAAATTATAACGAAACTATGTTTATACAAATTATTTTAAACTTTCACTTACCCACAGATTGTATAAATAAGGACTACAAATTCAAAAAAACTGGTCAAAAAAATACTATTACGCTGACTAACAGTATTTTGAATGTTTTTTGCATTTAGTGCCATCTCCCCTTATATTTGCCAGCCTTTGAATATTTCAGAAATGAGCAAATAAAATAGGTTCAAACCAAATAAAATGCTCATTTTGCCAACGAAATAAAAAAGGAAAAACACATAATTATAATTTGAATTAGATCTACACATGAAAAGTAAAGGAGCAGTTAAATTTTTTGCAGTCGCCCTGATACTGGTAAGTATTTTCCAGTTGTCATTTACATGGAAAACCCACCGGATTGAAAGCAATGCAAGAGAATTTGCCAATGGCAATGTTGAATTAGAACGTTCATACCTGGATTCGGTATCACGTTTAACGGTTTACAATTTTTTAGGCCTTAAAAAATTTACCTACCTTCAATGTAAAGAACGGGAGTTAAATCTTGGTCTGGATTTGCAGGGAGGGATGAACGTAACTTTAGAAGTTTCGCTGGCAGATTTGGTACGTGGCTTATCTAACAACAGCCAGGATCCAAAGTTTAACCAGGCCGTTGACCTGGCAAAAGAAAGACATAAATCAAGTCAGAAAGATTATGTAGTACTTTTTGGAGAAGCTTTTAAAGAGGTTGCACCAGATGCCAAATTATCGGCAATTTTTGTAAATCCTGCAAACCGGGATCGCATTAAATTAGCATCTACAAATGATGAGGTATTAAAATACATTCAGGATGAAGCTACACAGGCTATAGACCGCTCGTTTCAGATTTTGCGGGCACGTATAGATAAGTTTGGTGTAACGCAACCAAATATACAAAAATTAGAAGGGAGTGGCCGTATATTAGTTGAATTACCTGGCGTAGACAACCAGGCACGTGTACGTAAGTTATTGCAGGGCTCAGCTAAATTAGAGTTTTACGAAACTTTTGATAACCCCGAAGCTTTTAAATATATAAACACGGCAAATGAAGTTTTGAAAAAAGCAAATGCACTAAATAAAACAGGCGGTGATTCTGCCACTGCAATTATAGCAGATTCGGTAACTACTAAAAGTGCTCTATCAGGCTTAACAACAAAAAAGAATGCGTTGGATTCAACCACAAAAGATACCGCAAAAACTGCAGAAAAATCTTTTGAAGAGTTTGCTAAGGATAATCCATTATTTGCTTTCCTGCGCCCCTATGCAGATGATAAAGGAGCATTGGTTGCCAAAGGATCATCATGCGGAACAGCTTTAATAAAAGATACTGCAAAAATAAATGCTTTACTTAACAAACCAGAAGTAAAACTGGCTTTACCTAACAATATCAAATTTGCATGGGAGTATAAAGGGATTGGTGAAAACCAGGAAGGTGTTATCTTACATGCATTAAAAACTTCGCGAGACGGATCAGCCTCCCTTACCGGCGATAAAGTTACAGATGCAAAAAGAGATATAGCAGCAGCCGGTGGTACAGAAATTTCAATGAGCATGAATGGAGAAGGTGCCAAAATCTGGAAAAATCTTACCCGTAATAATGTGGGTCATTCCATTGCCATTGTATTGGATGATATTGTTTACTCATCTCCAAATGTTCAGAATGAAATTCCAAACGGTCGTTCATCTATTAGCGGAAGCTTTACAAGTGAAGAAGCAGGAGATTTAGCTAATATATTAAAGAGTGGTAAATTACCTGCACCAACACGCATTGTGGAAGAAGCTTTTGTTGGACCATCATTAGGTGCAGATGCAATTAGCAAAGGTTTATGGAGTATGATAATTGCTACTGTTGTTATATTAGTATTTATGGTAGTTTATTATAACAATTCAGGTTTTATTGCCGATTTTGCTGTGTTAATTAATGTGTTTTTTATTATAGGTGTACTGGCGAGTTTGGGTGCCGCACTTACTTTACCGGGTATAGCCGGTATGGTTTTAACAATTGGAATGGCTGTAGATGCGAACGTACTTATTAATGAAAGGATAAAAGAAGAATTACGAAATTCACGAAGTTTAAAAAACGCAATTACAGACGGATATCAACATGCCGCGTCTTCCATTATTGATGCAAACCTAACTACCTTAATTGCCGGATTCTCTTTATATATATTTGGCACCGGGCCAGTGCAGGGTTTTGCAATAACTTTAATTATTGGTATTTTATCTTCTATGTTTACTGCCGTATTATTAACAAGGGTAATTACTGAATGGCGTTTAGAAAAAGGAGATATTATTAAATATGCCCGAAGCTTTTCTGAAAGAGCATTTCAAAATATCAACTATGATTTTGTAGGCAATCGTAAAAAATTCTACATCTTTTCCAGCATTGTTATCGTTATCGGGTTTATATCTATTTTCACAAAAGGCTTTTCATTTGGTGTTGATTTTAGCGGTGGCTGGAGTTATGTAGTTCAATTTGATAAAAAAATGAATGCTACAGATATCAGAGATGGCTTAACTCCGTATTTTGGCGGAGCACCAGAAGTGAAAACTTATGGCACTAATAACCAATATAAAATTACTACTAATTATTTAATTGATGATCAGGCTGAAGATGCCGCAGCCAAGGTTGAAGGCAAGTTAAATGAAGGTTTAAAAGCTTTTGGCAAAACAGAAACGTTAAGTTCTGCAAAGGTGGGACCAACAGTTGCAAACGATATAAAAGTTGCTTCTATATGGGCCATTATTGTAACTTTAATAGGGATTGGTATTTATATCCTGATCCGCTTTAAGAGCTGGCAATATTCATTGGGCGCAATTATTTCACTCTTTCATGATGTATTAATGATGCTAGGTTTGTATTCGATATTTGATGGTGTATTCCCATTTGCTATGGAAGTAGACCAGACATTTATTGCTGCCGTATTAACCATTGTAGGTTTCTCTATTAATGATACCGTTGTGGTATTTGATAGAATCCGTGAATTTTTAAGCACACATAAGGGAGAAAAAGATGAGAATAAAATTATTAATGATGCATTAAATAATACCCTGAACCGAACTATGATTACTTCCTTAACTGTATTTATGGTGGCTCTTGTACTCTTCATATTTGGCGGAGAGATTATTAGAGGATTTACCTTCTCATTATTAATAGGTATTATATTTGGCACTTATTCTTCTATTGCCATTGCAACCCCAATTGTAATTGACTTTAAGAAAAAGAAACCGACTACTGTTTAATGGAAAGACGGATAATTATCCGTCTCTACCAAAAAAGGGTTGTGTATGACGTCATGCACAACCCTTTTTGTTTTTAATAATGGGCAACTAAAAGATGTATCTGAATAACTATTGCCCGATAGGGTTGCAGGCATAACTTTATAAGGCCACCTTTGCTTTTTAATATTTAACGCAATATGAAATTACCCGCTTTAGTAATGGCCATTTTAATTTATACAGGCCTTATTGCACAATCTCTTGACCCGAAAGGCAAAATAAAAGAACCTAAAAGCTTTGGAGAAAAATCACATAACTTTTTTTTATCCAGGCGACTGAAAGAAGCGACTGCTCAGCGCGATTCATTATTAAATCTTAACGTTGCTTTTAATAAGGATACAACCCAAAGAGGCATTGTATATCGTGAACTTGATGCCATGCACCGCGAGTTAAACAATCGTTACAAAGCCCTAAATTTAAAACATACATCCTTACAGAATAACTACAGTGAGATGAATGATAAGTACACCGACCTTATCAAATCAAGTTTGAACAGAACGGAACAACTTAACATGGCATTGAAAGAAAAGGGCGAACAGTTACTGGCACGCGAAAAACGCCTGGCAGAAGTGGAGACCTTATTAAAAAGACAAGACTCTGTAACAAATGCATTAAATGATATAGTAAAACGTGCCTTGTTGAGTTTTAAAAGTGATGAATTAACTGTTGAAATGAAAAATGGTAAGGTGTATGTATCTATGTCTGATAAATTATTATTCAGAAGTGGTAGTGCTGAAGTTGAAGATAAAGGAAAAGAAGCAATTAAAACACTGGCTGAGGTATTAAATAAAAATACGGATGTAAGCATAATGATAGAAGGCCATACGGATAATGTTCCTATTAAAACCACACAGTTCGCTGATAACTGGGCTTTAAGTGTGGCCCGATCAACTAATATTGTTCGCCTTTTAGATGAAACTTATAAGGTAGATGCTAAACGCTTAACAGCAGCCGGCCGTGGAGAATACATGCCTAAGATGAGCAATGATATGCCGGAAGGAAGAGCAAAAAACAGAAGGACAGAAATTATATTGAGTCCTAAATTAGATGAATTGTTTAAGCTTATAGATAAGCGTTAAAGTATGCGTGTATTTAATCTGAATTTTTATTCTAATGTTGTGAAAAAAGTTTGCTAAACGATAAAATATTTTTTGGGTATTAAATTTTTCTCCTCACATACTAATTACCAATCTTTTTTCAATTAGTTTTATTGAACCGACCTACTATGATGTTGAACAATTATTTTTAGGTGCCTCCATTTATTTTTTGTAAAACATAGTGACACCCTGTTGTTCAAATTTGAGCGGTGATAACTTTACAGCAGCATAAAAGAGTTACGTATTCTTTTTAGGAGCAGGTGTATTAACTTTGCAATCACCATTACCACATGCATGACCTTTACTGTTGCCACGCATGCTTTTTACCACATACAATAAAGCTGCTATAAAAAAAATTCCTACTACAATATATTGCCAATCCATAACTATTTTAACGTTTGGTTCGAACCAAATGTTTTATACCGTTTTATCAGCATTCTTTTTTTTATAAAACGTTAAGCCTAAAATTATAATCAGGCCACCGTATAACGCAAATGAAGAAGCATACGCAATTCTTTCTCCTTTGGCTATTACAGTTGGTTCAAACTTAAACTCAATTTTATGCTTGCCTGCTGGCACCTGCATAGCCCGCAAAACATAATCAGCACGCAAATGCGGAACCAGTGTACCATCAACGTATGCGTTCCATCCCTTATCGTAATAGATCTCAGAGAATACCGCTAATTGTGCCGTTACCGTTTGCGATTCATATACCAGTTTATTAGGTTGATAAGAGATAAGTTTAATATTGCCGGTGCTATCATCTGAAGCAATAAACCCTTTAAGTTCTGTTTCAAATTTTCTATCTATAACAGCAGTTTCTTTTGATTTAAACCCTGTTAATGCATTTATTTCTTCATCAGCGTTATTCACCCATTTAATTTCATTTACAAACCAGGCATTGCCATTACTAAACGGATTGCGTTGCGCAAACTTGTTACCGGTACTATCCTGAACTATAAAATATTTGGCGTTTAACATGTTGTAACATTCCATATTTTGCTTGCCCAATTGCCATTCAATTAACTCCTGATACCTGCGCATTTTAGCACCATGATATCCGCCAAGCGATTTGTGGTAATAAGCTGAAATAGCATCTTTATCAAAATCTGTTGTATTGTTATAAACGCGGTAATGAATATCCGGATCAGCCAAAATCTGCTCATCATATAATGTTTTTTCTACCGAAACCTCACCCCTCTTTTTCTCAAAATCTTTATCATTCAGGTATCTTTTATCTACGCCCCAAAGATCAATTACTACCAGCAATGATAAACATACCAGAAACACCTGTTCTTTTAATTTTCCTGTATAATAGAACCAAAGAGCAGCTACAGAAAAAGCAATGAAAGCAAGTGATCTTAATGCATCCATTCTCAACAAGCTTTCCCTATCAATCACTAATGAATCCCGCAACCATTGCGGAATATTAGGATTCTCATCTCCATGTGATACAAAATCAAATAAGACTCCCGGAATTAAAATAAATATAAGGCATAAACCGCCAACAATACCAACACTAAACTTAAGTGCTTTTATAAACTGCGGTTTTGATATTGACCTGCGCATAACTTCCCGTAATGCTAACATTGCCATTAATGGAAATAAAGTTTGTGCCACGCATAAAATAAAAGTTACCGATCTAAACTTATTATACAAAGGAAAATAGTCGAAGAAAATATTGGTAAGTGGCATAAAATTACGACCCATGGATAGAAATATTGCTAGCATAGATGCACCGAAAATCCACCATTTTTCTGAACCTTTAATTACAAACATGCCAAGCACAAATAAGAAAACAATTATGGCACCATAATATATTGGGCCGGCAGTAAAAGGCTGATCTCCCCAATAAACAGGCAATTGCGTAATAATTGATTTTGCATTAGGTATATGCTGACTTTGCAAAACTTTATATGTTTCACTACCGGTGCTTAATTCACCGGAGCTGCCCCCACCATAAAAATTCGGAATTAATAAAGTAAAAGGCTCAGCCACTCCATTACTCCAGGCTAAAGCATAATCTTTATCTAAACCCGAACTTGTATTTGCCGCATTGCTTTCACCCGAAACAGTTTTTGTTAATTCAGACTTACCGCGAATACTGTATTTTCCGTATTCTTCTGTAGCAAGCAGTCCGGTAATACTTGTTCCAATACCAACGCCTGCAGCTACTAACAATAGCAAACCACCTATCAAAAAATGAGGTAATGCTTTGTTTCTAATTGCCTGAATCAATTCAACAATCATCCAGAACAGGATAATAAAGATAAGATAATAAGTAATCTGAATGTGACCAGCAGCCAGTTCAAAAGAAACGGCAATACCAGTTAATACTGCACCAAGCCATTTATTGCGATGGAGCGTTACTTGTATGCCTGCCAGTACCAAAGGTATAAATGCAATGGCATTTCCCTTGGTAACATGTCCTGCATCAATATTAATAAAGTTAAAAGAGGATAAGGCAAAAGCCAGAGCCCCCATAATAGCCAGCCACGGCGACACGCCAAACGTTAACAACAAAATATAAAAACAGGCAAATAATAAAAAAATAGTATCAGCAGGGTGCTTAAATATAAGTGAAATTTCAAATAAAATATTATTGGTAAAATTACCATGGTAACTGGCACCAATTAAATAACTAGGCATACCACCAAATATACTGTTGGTCCAGAAGGTACGCTCACCACTGGCTTTTTCAAACTTTGCAATCTCCTGAAACGTAGATTTCCATTGGAGTACATCATATTGTTTTAAAACTTTGCCATTAAATAAAGGCGTAAAATAGGCGAAAATTACCAGCATAATAATGGCAAAAGCCACCAGGTGCGGTGCCGCTTTTTTAAAGAATGTTTGATTCATCAGTGGGTTGAAATTTGGCGGAATATAGGAAAAATTGGTATTGGCTGGAAGAACGTAAATTTAATGGTTTATATTATTGTGAATTTAATTGATGATACTGTTGTTAATACTTTATCTGGGCGTGTCCCAAGGGCCGGGCTATTCGCTGCAAGTCCCCGGCTGCATTTCATTTCGCCTGTGGGCTTTACGCTGCTATCCCTCACGCATATCTGTAACACTAATTAAACGTATTACACAGACAGCACAGATTTTATTGTGTATAATCCTTCCATTACTTTAATCCCTTATTCTGACTTTAATTATTGTTTTAGGTTTCATACATTTGTCTTTCACGTTCACAATACATCCGCTCACCGCTCGGACTGGTTTTTGACAGGCAACATGCTCTTTCAACTTTGTACAATGGCGATGGGTTTATGCTAAGCTGGACCAAAGGCCTTGACAGTTGCGGCTGCACAGCCACACCCGATTCGTTCATTGGGCCATTTGTTGATCCCGGTCAGGACCTGGTTCACCTCGACTTAGCTTTTGATAATGCGGCCGGCAACTTTAAACTGCATGCAACACGCATTGTTACCAACTTTAAAAATCTGGTTGATGCCGACATTGACAGTAACAAAATTTATATAATTGAAAATGGAAACACATCTGGTTTGTATGAATTTACCTTGCCTGTTAAACAAGCAACTTTTGTTGAACCCATTACTGATGATAAGGAGTTGATTTTATATCCTAATCCGGCAAGGGATGAAATAACAATGCTCGTTAACGAAAGCGGTACTGTATCAATAAAACTTCTTGACATAAACGGACAGCAGTTATTAACCCGCGAGTGGAAAAACTTTGATAAAGTAGAAAGGCATATAACATTTGGATGCAGTGACCTTGCAAGTGGTTGTTACACCCTTGAAATAACGAAAGGCAATAGCATCACCTTTAAAAAAGTAAACATCATGCATTAGTTGATCACGTATTATCCGTGGTTCTAGACAATTTACCCGCATGAGGGATAGCAGCGGTAGCCCGCAGGCATCCCATACATATTGTTGAAGCGCTCACATAAATAAACCACCTAGCATTTTAGAAGCAGCATGGCCGAGGACTTTAGCGGATAGCCCGACCGCCGCTTGCACCCTTATAAAGTTTAGTTAAAATATTTGTGCGGCGGGCATGCCCAAAACTTATTTACGTTTTTATATGATAGCATCATAATTTGCAATTGCTCCTCTTTTAAAATAGAAAAGCCCGACATTGCTGCAGGGCTTTTCTATAAAAATATATAAAATTATATTAACTGCAACCTGTCTGCGTGCCACAATTTAAACATTTGTAACATGCACCACTGCGGATTGTTATATGTCCGCATGTTGGGCATGAAGGGCTATCTCCCATTCGCTTATTCATTTCGCTTACCTGGTCCATCGCTACTTCTCTAACCTGGTTCAACACCACTTCTTTTACACTTGCCACTACCGGCTGTTGCGCTACTGTTTGAACCGGAGCCTTATAAAATCCAATTGGATTTGGTTTTAAAGCACTTACCGGTGTTAAAGGCTCAGTTGGTTCAACCTTAATTTGTGCGGCCATACTGGCTTTTTGCTTATGCTGGTTAACTGCCAATTGTGTGCGTTGTGTTTCGGTTGGTGCCACCTGCACAAAATCTTCTCTTCCTAAATATTCAAACCCAATCATTCTAAACATGTAATCAATAATAGAAGTAGCATTTTTGATGTTATCATGTCCAGCCACCATGCCTGCCGGTTCAAAGCGGGTAAAGGTAAATTTATCTACATATTCTTCTAATGGCACACCATATTGCAGGCCTAAAGAAACAGCAATAGAAAAGCAGTTCATAAGCGAGCGTAGGGTAGCACCTTCTTTATGCAGGTCTACAAATATTTCTCCAATTGTTCCATCTTCATATTCACCGGTGCGCACAAAAATTGTTTGTCCGCCTACGGTTGCTTTCTGGGTGAACCCACCTCTTTTGCCCGGAAGTGTTTTACGCGCTACAACACCTGCTAATTTATGTTTGAATGCAGTATCATGGGTTCGGTTTAAAATGGCCGTAGCCGCTTCCAGAACCTGCTCAGGCGTTAACTCTCCAACCGGCTTGTAAGCATCTTCGCCCAACACCTGTTCAACTGCTTCAAGCATTTCCTCATCATCTTTTACATCAGACTTAGTGCTCAGTGGCTGACTTAATTTACATCCATCGCGGTAAAGTGCATTGGCCTTTAAACCTAAACTCCAGCTTAAGTGGTAGCACTCTTTTATATCTTCAACAGTTGCCTCGTTAGGCAGGTTAATTGTTTTAGAAATAGCACCACTCAAGAAAGGCTGAGCGGCTGCCATCATGCGTATATGGCCGGTTGCAGCAATATAACGAGTTCCTATGTTACCACATTTATTGGCACAATCAAATACGGCTAAATGTTCTTCTTTTAAGTGGGGTGCACCTTCAACAGTCATGGTGCCACAGATAAAATTATTGGCTTCTTCAACTTCTGATTTAGTAAACCCAAGTTTGCGCAGCAGGTTAAAGTTGTGGCTGTTGTATTCTTCGGGTTTAAACCCTAAACGTTTTAAACAATCTTCCCCTACAGTCCATACATTAAAAGCAAAACCAATTTCAAAAGCACCGGCAGCCGCTTTGTCTAATTTTTCAATTTCTACTTCCGTAAAGCCACGAAATTTTAAACTTACCGGATTAATATGGGGTGCATTTTTAATGGAGGCTGAACCAATTGCATATTGAATAACTGCGTCAACCTCAGCAGGCGAATAACCCAAGTTTTTTAATGCTGCAGGAACCCCGGTATTAATAATTTTAAAATAACCGCCACCCGATAGTTTCTTAAATTTAACCAATGCAAAATCAGGTTCAATTCCGGTAGTATCGCAATCCATTACCAGGCCAATGGTACCGGTTGGTGCAATTACAGTTGCCTGTGCATTGCGGTAGCCATGTTCTTCGCCCATTTGCACTGCTTTATCCCAGGCATTGCAGGCAGCACTTAATAAATAATCAGGACAATATTTAGGATCAATACCTGCGGGTTTAATAGATAAACCTTCGTATGCATCGGTAGTATTATAAGCAGCATAACGATGGTTTCGCATTACACGCAGCATGTGTTTTTTGTTTTCTTCATACTTAGGGAAAGTGCCTAAGAACTGCGCCATTTCTGCTGAGGTTTGGTAAGCAACGCCATTTAAAATGGCAGTTAATGCACCACCAATTGCAAATGCTTTGGGACTATCATACGGAATACCGGCAACCATTAAAACACTTCCTAAGTTTGCATAACCTAAGCCTAATGTTCTGTATTCATAACTTAACTGAGCCACTTCTTTTGAAGGGAACTGAGCCATTAAAACTGAAATTTCCAATACCATAGTCCAAAGGCGGCTTGCATGTTCGTATGCTTTTACGTCAAAAACAAGTGTGTCGGTATTAAAGAAACGCATCAGGTTTAAACTGGCCAGATTACAGGCAGTATTGTCGAGGAACATATATTCACTGCATGGATTAGATGCATTGATACGACCACCTTCAGGGCAGGTATGCCATTCATTTATGGTGGTATCATACTGAACACCCGGATCAGCACACGCCCATGCTGCATCACCAATCATATCCCATAGTTCTGATGAGGGAATAGTTTGCATAACACGGCCATCGGTTCGCGCAGTAAGTTCCCAGTCTTTACCGGCAGCCAGTGATTCAAAGAAAGCATGTGGCATTCTTACAGAGTTATTGCTATTTTGGCCCGATACGGTTGCATAAGCTTCGCCTTCATAATCGCTGGCATAACCGGCAGCAATTAATGCGGCTACTTTTTTCTCTTCGTTTTTTTTCCAGTTTATAAATTGTACAATTTCCGGATGATCCAAATCTAAACAAACCATTTTAGCTGCTCTTCGGGTTGTTCCACCAGATTTGATTGCACCTGCTGCACGATCACCTATTTTTAAGAAACTCATTAAACCAGAAGATGAACCACCGCCGGATAATTTTTCATTTGCTCCGCGTATACGTGAAAAGTTTGTACCTACTCCTGAACCATATTTGAAAATTCTTGCTTCCCGCACCCACAAATCCATAATACCACCGGAGTTTACCAAATCATCTTCAACCGATAGAATAAAACATGCATGAGGTTGCGGACGTTCATAAGCCGAAGAAGACTTTTCGAGCTTACCTGTTTTCGGATCAACATAATAATGCCCTTGAGGTTTACCCGTAATACCATAAGAACTATGTAAGCCTGTGTTGAACCATTGTGGTGAATTTGGTGCTGCATATTGTCCAACAATCATATAGGCCATTTCATCATAGAATACCTGTGCATCATCACCACTATCAAAATAACCATATTCTTCGCCCCATTTCATCCAGCAATTTGCCATGCGGTGAGCAACTTGCTTAATACTGGTTTCATACCCTACAGTACCATCTGGTTGCGGAACTCCAGCCTTTCGGAAATATTTCTGTGCCAATACATCCGTTGCCACCTGGCTCCAGAAATTCGGAACTTCAACATTCTTCATTTCAAAAACCACGCTTCCATTCGGGTTTTTAATAACAGAGGTGCGGTAGTCGTACGTAAACATATCGTATGCACTAACTCCCTCTTTTGTAAAGTGGCGTTCAATTCTGAGGCCCTTTTGTTCGGTTGGTTTTTTGATTCGGCTCATTGCGGTCAGGTAATTTGGTAATTAGGTAATCTTATATTTTTTTAACTTGTTTTAAAAAAGTTATGTTACGTTTAAAAGAGGAGGATGTGAAGTATTTATTATATTAACGGTAAGCACTAGTTAACATAAATTGTATTTTCAATCATCCTGTTCGGGTAAACCTTTGTCGTAACTACATTTCTTAACAGATTGTTGTTTGCTAAAATAGCCCTTAATATATTTAGGGGGTTTTTATCCAAAAGTCAACTATCAAAACATTTAAATCAAAAATCAATTTCAACATCTGTATGTGTTGATTTCGGTTTTACATTGCAGTTGTAAAGGATGAGGTTGTTTATAACAATAGTTATACACATTAATACGCCTATCCAATGCAGACTTTCAGGTGCTAACAATTTATTCATACTCAACTGTTTGTCTTATTTATGCTACAAAACAGCCAATTAGCAATTATTGCAAAATTTATTCTTAGGAAAGTTACAGTATTTTCTTTTATTGTAAAACCTCTCTTTTTTTAGTTTATGTGCAAAAATTAAAGTTAAAATCGTTTAATTTGTTGCAAAGCAGATATAAGTTAAAAGCGTTTTGAAACAAGGTGTATTAAATAATTTAATTCAACAAGCCAACTCCGGTATAAAACAACTGGCTGTATTAATAGATCCGGATAGTGTTGATACGGAAGAGGGCCTATTAAATACTTGCAACTTATGCGAACAGGCCGGCGTTGATCTGTTGCTGGTTGGTGGCAGTTTAATCACTAACGGTTTTTGGGATCGTTGCATTGATTTGATTAAAACACATACAAAAATTCCATTGCTGTTGTTTCCGGGTAATGTAATGCAGACACATAAAAAGGCAGATGCTATTTTATTTTTAAGCATGATCAGTGGGCGTAATCCGGACTTACTCATAGGTAAGCATGTACTTGCAGCACCGGTCTTAAAAAAATCAGGGATTGAAGTTATTCCTACCGGATACATGATAGTAGATGGGGGAAACATAACCAGTGTAATGTATATGAGCAACACAACGCCCATCCCATCAGACAAAAACAATATTGCGGCATGTACCGCGATGGCTGGCGAAATGCTTGGACTTAAAGTAATGTATATGGATGCAGGAAGTGGTGCGCGAAATCCAATTTCTACAGCGATGATTCATGAGGTTAAAAATAGCATAAGCGGCCCGTTGTTCGTTGGTGGTGGAATTAAAACACCTGAAAACGCGGTTGCTGCTGCTCTGGCTGGTGCGGATATTGTTGTTGTTGGGAATGCAATTGAAAAAAACCCGGATCTGATCAGCACTCTGGTTAAAGCCGTACACAGTTTAAATGTGTTGAGCAGTTAGCATCCAACCAAAGTTAATTTTTTTTGATCAATCTTTCTTCCAATCAAATCTGCTTGTCCAAATAATTCCGTTTTTGCTTTCGTATTTATCTATCAAATCTGCTTCAAAAAGATGGGGAGAGGTGAGTCTAAATACATAGAAGATGAATATGCTACTTTGATAATTTTTTTTGAACCAATTAAAATAATTGATTATCATTTTTATGAGAATAATTCACAAAACCCAAAAACATGAAACATAAAATTGTACTATCATTTTTTATCTTTAGTTGTAATTTAGCATATTCCCAATGGATTGGTCCTTCATCCGGGATATTAACAACTAATAATTCAATTAAAATTGAACATTTCGGGTTAACAACAGGCCCCACATTACCATTGTTATCTTTGAGCCACGACCCCGGTACAGGTACTTATTTTCCATTGCATGTTACACACGATAGGGTTGGAATTGGCACAACAAATCCTCTATCGGCATTTCATATTGGCAACGGCGGTTCATTTCTAATGACAAGAACAAGT